>FLQS01000022.1 GCA_900078375.1 uncultured Mycobacterium sp.
GCCCCAACCGGCACCCCCGCTCCAGTCACCAAGCGCGCACGCTCACATGAGGCAACGAATCCCCCTACGCGCGCATCTTGACGTGAGGCAACACGGCGACAAGTTGCGCTGTGATGTCTCGGGACATCGGTGACGGTTCTGCATCAGGACATGGGTGACGGTTCGGGTGGTCTTGGTACACGACAAGTTTCTGTCTTGCGCAGATTCAGTCGCGGTGGACTTCCACGCCCCACAGCACGCGGCGCACTACTGCGCGGAATTCACGACGCTGGGCCGGCGGCACTGCTGCCGCGACGGGCTCCGGTTCAGCCTCGGATACCGGTTCGGCTTCAGGCTCGGGCTCGGATACCGGCTCAGGCTCAGCTTCCGGCTCAGGCTCAGGCTCAGCCTCGGGCTCCACCTCAGCCTCGGGCTCGGCTTCCGGCTCCGGTTCGGCCTCCTCGACATCGCCGACAGCGGCGGCGTCTTCGGGGTCATGTTCGGCGGCCACGCTCACCGCGGCGGCGATACCACCACCCGTGGCAACGGCCACCAGATCCTCGGCCATCTTCTCGGCGGGCGATTCCTCTTCGGGCGGCCCACTGCTGGCCTGCTTGCCGGCCAATGTGGTGGGATCCTCGCGACCCTTGGGCGCCAAGAGGATGTACACGATCGCGCCGATGAACACGAACACCGACGTGAACGAGTTAACCCGGATGCCCGCGATGTGAGTAGCCGTGTCGTCGCGCAACAACTCAACCCAGAACCGGCCGACGCAGTAAGCCGCCACATACGTCGCGAACAGGCGCCCGTGACCGATCTTGAATCGTCGGTCGAGGTAGATCAGGAAGAAGAACACCGCGAGGTTCCACACCAGCTCGTACAGGAACGTCGGCTGCACCACCGCGGCGACCTGCCCCGTCGACACCCCGTCGAGAGAATGCACATCGACCATTCCGGACGAGTCGCGCCGGTAGAAGATCTCCATCCCCCACGGCACCGTCGTCTCACGGCCGTACAGCTCTTGGTTGAAATAGTTGCCGAGCCGGCCGATCGCCTGCGCCAGGATGATGCCCGGCGCTATGGCGTCGCCGAACGCCGGCAGCGGAATCCCCCTGCGCCGGCAGGCAATCCAGGAACCGACGCCGCCAAGCGCCACCGCGCCCCAGATCCCGAGGCCGCCGTCCCAGATTCGCAGCGCCGCGCCGATACCGGCGCCACCCTCAGCGAAATACGTTCTCCAGTCGGTCATCAGGTGATAGAGCCGACCACCGACCAGACCGAACGGCACCGCCCACAACGCGATGTCGTAGATGACGCCCCGCTCGCCGCCCCGCGCCACCCACCGGCGGTCGCCGATCACCAGCGCGGCGATGATGCCCGCGATGATGCACAGCGCATAGGCCCGAAGCGGCACCGGGCCCAAATGCCACACACCTTGCGGCGGACTTGGGAAATAAGCCAAGACGGTTGTCGTCACGAGGCAGGCACCTTCTGTCGCACACCAACAGCCAGCTCTTCGGTCAGCGTCCGCACCGCCGCCAACCCGTCGGTCAGGGCCGACACTAACGCCGAACCCACGATCACACCGTCGGCGAACGCCGCGATCTCAGCGGCTTGCTCACGCGAGCGCACACCAAGCCCGACCCCAACCGGTATGTCCGAGATCTCCTTGACCCGCCTCACCAGTTCCGGCGCCGCACTGGACACCACGTCGCGCGCACCCGTCACACCCATGGTCGAAGCCGCGTAGACGAACCCGCGGGAGGCCTCCACCGTCTTGGCCAACCGCTCCGGGGTCGATGACGGCGCCACCAGGAAGATCCGATCCAAGTCGTGGGCCTCAGAAGCCGCCAGCCACTGATCGGCCTCGTCGGGAATGAGATCCGGAGTGACCATGCCCAGTCCCCCGGCCGCCGCGAGGTCGCGAGACCAGGCGTCAATCCCGTAGTGCAGCACGAGATTCCAGTATGTCATGACGACGGCATTACCACCCGCGGCACTGATGGCCTCCACCGCTCGCAGGGTATCGCGAACACGCACCCCGCCCTTCAGCGCGGCCTCCGTCGCAGTCGCGATCACCGGCCCGTCCATGCCGGGATCGGAATACGGAACACCGACTTCGATGATGTCGCAACCGGATTCAACCAGCGCCACCATCGCATCGATCGACACATCAACAGCGGGATAGCCGGTCGGCAGATAGCCGATCAGAGCGGCCCGGCCCTCGTCGTGACAAGTCGCGAAGATCGAACCCAGCCGACCAGACTGGCTGTGCTGAACCGTCATGAGGCTCCAGGGCCGGAGTCGTCGAACAGCCCGAACCACTTGGCGGCCGTCTCCACGTCCTTGTCACCGCGGCCAGACAGATTGACGAGGATGATCGCACCGGGACCCAGCTCGGCAGCCAGCTTTACCGCCCCGGCTACCGCGTGTGCCGATTCGATAGCCGGGATGATGCCCTCCAGGCGGCACAGCAGCCCGAAAGCGTCCATGGCCTCGACATCGGTGATCGGCTGGTACTCGGTGCGACCGAGCTCCTTGAGGAAGGCATGCTCGGGGCCGACGCCGGGGTAGTCCAGCCCCGCCGAGATCGAGTGCGACTCGATGGCCTGGCCGTCGTCGTCCTGCAGAAGATACGAGTACGAACCCTGAAACGCCCCCGGCGTCCCTCCGGTGAAAGTTGCTGCGTGCCTGCCTGTTTCGACTCCGTCGCCCGCCGCCTCGAAACCCACGAGGCGCACAGAGACATCGTCGATGAACCGGTGGAAGATGCCGATCGCATTGGAACCGCCACCCACGCAGGCGGCCACCGCATCGGGCAGCCGGCCGGCCTGCGCCAGAATCTGCGTCCTGGCCTCGAGGCCGATGATGCGCTGGAAGTCGCGCACCATCGTCGGGAACGGATGCGGCCCGGCGGCGGTGCCGAAGCAGTAGTAGGTGCGGTCGGCGTTGGTAACCCAGTCTCGGAAGGCCTCGTTGATGGCGTCCTTGAGCGTCTTGGACCCGGACTCCACCGACACGACCTCGGCGCCCAGCAGCCGCATCCGCGCCACGTTCAGCGCCTGGCGCGCGGTGTCCACCGCACCCATGTAGATCACGCACTCCAGACCGAGCAGCGCGCAGGCCGTCGCGGTCGCTACACCGTGTTGACCGGCACCGGTCTCGGCGATCACTCGGGTCTTGCCCATCTGCTGGGCCAGCAGCGCCTGACCCAGCACGTTGTTGATCTTGTGCGCGCCGGTGTGGTTGAGGTCTTCGCGTTTGAGGAACACCCGAGCCCCGCCGAGGTGCTCGCTGAGCCGGACCGCCTCGTAGAGCGGCGACGGACGCCCGGCGTAGTGCGTCTGCAGGTTGTCGAGCCGATCCAGGAATTCCTGGTCGGTGCGGGCCTTTTCGTAGGCGGCCGTCACCTCTTCGATGACGGCCATCAGCGCCTCGGGCACATACCGTCCGCCGAATACTCCGAAGTGCCCGCGGGCGTCGGGATCGTGCGCCGTCGGCTCGGCGACAGCCGCACTCGTGCGCGGCATGTTCGGGGTAGAGGTATCAGCCACGACTCAGCGAGCGGGTTTCGGGCAGGAGGGGTGCGCTCCGGCGGTCACCAGATCGGCGACGGCGCTGCGTGGATCCCCACTGGTTACCAGACCCTCACCGACCAGCACGGCGTCCGCGCCGGCGCCGGCATAGGCCAGCAGGTCGCCCGTTCCGCGAACTCCCGATTCGGCGACCCGGATGGTGTCGGACGGCAGTCCCGGCGCGATGCGCGCGAAGCAGTCCCGGTCTACTTCCAGCGTCTTGAGGTTGCGGGCGTTCACACCGATCACCTTGGCGCCGGCCTGCAGCGCCCGGTCCGCCTCTTCCTCGGTGTGGACCTCGACCAGCGCGGTCATCCCCAGCGACTCGGTGCGCTCCAGAAACGACTCCAGCGCCGGTTGCTCGAGGGCCGCGACGATCAGCAGGAGCATGTCCGCGCCGTGCGCCCTGGCCTCGTGGATCTGGTAGGGACGGACGATAAAGTCCTTGCGCAGCACCGGAATTCGAACAGCGGCACGCACCGCGTCCAGATCGGCCAGTGAGCCGTGGAAGCGACGCTCCTCGGTCAGCACGCTGATCACCCGGGCTCCGCCGCTCTCGTAGGCGTGGGCCAATTCGGCGGGATCGGCGATGTTGGCGAGTTGGCCCCGGGAAGGGCTGGCGCGCTTCACTTCGGCGATCACGGCGATGCCCGGCGCGCGGAGCGCGGCCAGTACGTTCAGCGGTGCCGGCGCCGCCTCGGCGGCCGCCTTGACCTCGGTCAAACTCACGATCGCCTCACGGGCGGCAACGTCTTCGCGCACTCCCTCGATGATGGAGTCGAGCACGGTTGCCGAACTCATACGAACTTCGATCCCTTCTAGCGCCGTGACGTCTCGCTTGTGTCCTTGGAAGGGTAGTCGTAGTACGCCGCGCATTCGTCACCGACCCTCGGTGTCGGGGCGACCGTCTGTGGGATCGACACCCTCGTCGAGGGCGTCCCATATGCCCCGCTCCGAGATCGCCGGGTCGGCGTCCTCGCTGCGCGCGGCGCCGCGCCGGGCCGCCGGCGCGGCGTATTTGGCCGTCGCACCCCGTCCCGAGCCCGCCGAGCGCATCAGCAGCACAGCAGCCACCAGCGCACACACCGCCGCAGCGACGGTCAGTCCGGCACCGATGTACTGCCTGCTGCTGGCCACCAGCGAAGCGACCGGGAACTGGGCCAGCTCAGCGGCGCGGGGGCCGACGTCGGGCATGACGATCAGGCTGACGCCGAGGTATCCCAGCAGCAGCGTGACCACAGCGACCAGCACGGCGACCGCCCGCAATCCCCAGCCCCGCACGGCCAGGCCGGCCACCGCCGCCGCGAGCAACAGCACGGCCAGCGGCAGCAGCGCATTGGACCAGCTGGCACCGGTCAGCGTGACGGTCTTGGGCTGGCCGAGGCCGTCGAACGACGTCACCGAGACCCACACCAGCCGCGAGCCGGCCCACAGCAGCACTGCGGAGACGACCAGCAGCAGCTGCCCGATGCGAATCACGGTGCGCCCAGCGTTTCCGCGGCCGCGATCGCGCTGAGCACCGCCTTGGCTTTGTTGGATGCCTCGGTGTACTCGTACGGACCGTTCGAGTCGGCCACCACGCCGCCGCCGGCCTGCACGTAGGCGGTGCCTTTGCTCATCAGGGCGGTGCGGATCGCGATCGCGAAGTCGGCGTTACCGGCGAAGTCCAGATACCCGACGACCCCGCCGTAGAGGCCGCGACGGGTCTTCTCGACCTCTTCGATGAGTTCCATCGCGCGCACCTTCGGCGCACCCGTGAGCGTGCCGGCCGGGAAACACGCCGTGACCGCGTCGAGCGCCGTGCGGCCGTCGGCCAGCAGGCCGGTAACCGTGGACACCAGATGCATGACGTGGCTGTAGCGCTCAATGTGGCTGTAGTCCTCGACCCGCACGGTGCCCGGCACGCAAACCCGGCCGAGGTCGTTGCGGCCGAGATCGACCAGCATCAGGTGCTCGGCGCGTTCCTTCTCGTCGGCCAGCAGCTCCTTTTCCAGCAGCTGGTCTTCCTCCTCGGTCTGACCGCGCCACCGGGTTCCGGCGATCGGATGGGTTGTGGCCCAGCCGTCCTTGACCGTCACCAACGCCTCCGGACTGGAGCCGACGATCGAAAATGCCGTTCCCCCAGTCTCATCCGGGATGTGCAGCAGATACATGTACGGGCTGGGGTTGGTGACCCGCAGCATCCGATACACATCAATGGGATCAGCTCGGGTGGTCAGTTCAAACCGCTGGGACGGCACCACCTGGAAGGCCTCACCAGCCTCGATCTCCTTCACCAGCCGCTCGACGATCGCGCTGTATTCCTCGGGAGTGCGCTGGGAGCGGGGCTGAGGTTGGGGCCGGGAGAACGTCGCGACGCTCGACGACAGCGGCTGGCTCAGCGCCTCGGTCATCACATCGAGGCGAGCGACGGCGTCGTCGTAGGCCCAGTCGACACGTTCGTCGGTTCCGTTCCAGTTCACCGCGTTGGCGATCAGGGTGATGGTGCCCTCGTGATGGTCGACGGCGGCCAGATCGGTGGCCAGCAGCAGCAGCATGTCGGGCAACCCGAGATCGTCGACGGCCAGCTGCGGCAGCCGTTCCAGGCGCCGAACGAAGTCGTAGGCGAAGAACCCGACCATGCCACCCGACAGCGGCGGCATTCCCGCGAGCGGCCCCGTGGACAGCAGTGCCATCGTCTGGCGCAGCGCCTCAAGCGGGTCGCCGCCGGTCGGGGCGTCCTGTGGGGTGGCGCCGAGCCAGACGGCTTCCCCCTCGCGGACGGTCAATGCCGACGGCGCCCCCGCCCCGATGAACGACCAGCGTGACCACGACCGACCGTTCTCGGCGGATTCGAGCAGGAAGGTTCCGGGCCGGTTGGCAGCCAATTTCCGGTACGCCGACAACGGTGTCTCGCTGTCCGCGAGCACCTTGCGGGTCACCGGCACCACGCGATGTTCGGCGGCCAGCGCACGGAACTCCTCGCGGGTGGTGGTGGCGGCGAGGTTGGATTGCACGGATACATCCTCCCAGACCCGCTGGCCTGGTTTGACCGGCGTAGCCTGCTCCCCATGAAACGTGGAGACCGGGTTGCGGACTTCGAACTGCTGGATCAGACCGGCACCGTGCGCTCGCTGACGAGCCTGCTGGCCGATGGGCCGATCGTGCTGTTCTTCTACCCCGCCGCGATGACCCCCGGCTGCACCAAGGAAGCCTGTCATTTCCGCGACCTGGGCTCCGAGTTCGCCGCGTTGGGTGCCAGCCGGGTCGGTATCAGCACCGATCCGGTCGAAAAACAGGCCCGATTCGCCGACTCCCAGAGTTTCGACTACCCGCTGCTGTCCGACGCCGACGGTGCGGTCGCGACGGCGTTCGGCGTCAAGCGCGGGTTGCTGGGCAAGCTCATCCCGGTCAAGCGCACGACGTTCGTGATCGACACCGACCGCACGGTGGTGGAGGTCATTTCCAGCGAGGTCAACATGGACGCCCACGCCGACAAGGCACTTGAGGTGCTCAAGTCGCGTTGACCTCCTTGAAGGAGTCGTACTCGTGACGCCGGTCCTCGAGCTCCGCGATGTGACATTCCGCCGCAACGGCAAGCAGATCATCGACGGCATCTCGCTGACCGTTCAGGCGGGCGAACACTGGGCGCTGTTGGGGCCCAACGGCGCCGGCAAGAGCACGCTGCTCGGGTTCTGCGCCGCAGTGACGTTTCCCACCACGGGCGCGGTCAACATCCTCGGCAGTCAAATGGGACGTACGGACCTGGCCGCGCTGCGCCGGTCGATCGGACACGTGAATCCCCGTCACCGGCTGCAGTATTCGCTGACCGTGCGCGAGGTGGTGCTGACCGGCATCACGGCCACCATCGACCTCCCGATGCGCTGGACGCCGAGCCCGGCCGAGAGCGAGCGGGCCGACGCAATGATCGCCGCGGTGGGCATGACGCGCAAGGGCGACGATGTGTGGCCGACGCTATCGCAGGGCGAGCGGGGCCTCGCTCTCATTGCGCGGGCACTGGTGTCGGAACCCGATCTGCTTCTGCTCGACGAACCGACGACCGGGCTGGATGTCGCGGCGCGCGAGCAACTGCTCGAGACGATCGACTCCCTCGACCGGACGCACCCCGAAGTCGCCTCGATCCTGGTGACCCATCACCTAGAAGAGTTGCCGACGACCACGACGCACGCCTTGCTGATCGCCGAGGGCCGCACCGTGGCCAGCGGCCCTGCCCGCGAGACGATTTCGACCGACAACGTCACGACCGCGTTCGCACACCCGATCGCGGTGGGCTACGACGAGGGCCGGTGGACCGCACGGGCCAAGGCGGCCGCGATCGACGTCTAGCCTTCCGGGGACAGCAGCTGGTCGGCGTCGAAGCAGCTGTGATCGCCGGTGTGGCAGGCCCCACCGACCTGGTCGACTTCCAGCAGCACCGCGTCGCCGTCACAGTCCAGCCGCACCGAATGCACGTGCTGGGTGTGACCGGACGTCGCGCCCTTGACCCAGTACTCACCGCGGGAGCGCGAGTAGTACGTGGCTTCCCGCGTCTGCAGTGTGCGTGCCAGCGCCTCGTCGTCCATCCACGCCACCATCAACACGTCGCCGGTGCCGCGCTCCTGCGCGATCGCCGCGAACAACCCGTTGGGGTCGCGCTTGAGCCGCTTGGCGATATCGGGATCGAGGCTCATCTCACCACGATCCCCTCGCCGGCCATCGCTGCCTTCACCTCACCGATCGTCAGCTCGCGGAAGTGAAAGACGCTGGCCGCCAACACGGCATCAGCACCAGCCTCCACCGCGGGTGCGAAGTCGCTCACCGCACCAGCGCCGCCGCTGGCGATCACCGGCACCGTGACAGCCTTGCGCACCGCGCGCAGCATCTTCAGGTCGAAACCCGCCTTGGTGCCGTCAGCGTCCATCGAGTTCAGCAGGATCTCGCCGACCCCGAGTTCGGCTCCGCGCGTTGCCCATTCGACCGCGTCGATGCCGGTCCCCTGCCGGCCACCGTGGGTGGTGACCTCCCAGCCCGACGGGGTTGGCGCCGAACCGGCAGGCACGGTGCGGGCGTCGACCGACAACACGATGCACTGCGAGCCGAACTGGCGGGACAATTCGGCCAGCAGCTCCGGGCGGGCGATCGCGGCGGTGTTCACCGACACCTTGTCCGCGCCCGCACGCAGTAGCATGTCGACGTCGGCCACCGAGCGCACGCCGCCACCGACGGTGAGCGGGATGAAGACCTGCTCGGCGGTGCGGCGCACCACGTCGAGCATCGTCGAGCGCCCCGACGAGGACGCCGTAACGTCCAGGAACGTCAGCTCGTCGGCGCCCTCGGCGTCGTAGGCGGCAGCGAGCTCGACGGGATCGCCCGCATCACGCAGGTTTTCGAAGTTCACACCCTTGACCACCCGGCCCGCATCGACGTCCAGGCAGGGAATCACACGTACCGCGACGTCCATTACAGGTAATCCTCCGGTGGGCCGACCCTCTCCAGGATCTCCATGACATGGGCGTGCACGCCGGGTGCGGCGGCCAGCGCCGAGCGCGACGACGGGGTCCACGGCTGGCCGGACAGGTCGGTGACAATCCCGCCTGCGGCGCGCACCAGCGCCACGCCCGCCGCGTGGTCCCAGATGTGGTGGCCGAAACTGATGGCCGCGCCCATGACTCCGGCCGACACGTAGGCGATGTCGACGCCGGTGGCACCGTGCATCCGCAGCTTCGAGCAGACCCGGCTCAGGTTCTCCAGCACCGCAAGGCGATAGCGGCCCGGGAACCGGCCCTGCCAGTCCACGTTGAATGTGCCGATGCCGACCACGCACTGCCCGATCTCGCCATGCCCGATCGGCGGCTGGGCGACGCCGTTGTAGTACACCGGTCCGCCCACCACCGCGCTGTAGCGCTGATCGGAGAACGGCAGCCAGGTCAGGCCCGCGACGGGTTCACCGTCGCGCAGCAGGCCCAGCAGGATCGCGGCCATCGGCGAGCCGGCAGCATAGTTAAACGTGCCGTCGATCGGGTCGAGCACCCATACCAGCGGGGAATCGATTGCGGCGCCGCCGAACTCCTCACCGTGCACACCGATCCCGGTGGCCGACTCCAGCGCCTGCACCACCTGCCGTTCGATGGCCAGGTCCACCTCGGTGGCGAAGTCGTTGCCCTTCTTCTGCACGGCAGACGCAGCCCGGTGCCCGGCGATGAACGGTTTGGACGCCTCGTCCAGGATCACTGCCGCCTGGGCCACCAGGGCCTCGAGGTCTCCCGACTGCACTGCCATCGGGTTACTGGCTCACCGCGGCCAGCGCCTCCGGCAGCGTGAATCGGCCTGCGTAGAGCGCCTTTCCGACGATCGCACCCTCTACCCCACTGTCGGTCAGCGTCGCGATCGCGCGCAGATCATCCAGGCTCGACACCCCGCCCGAGGCGATCACCGGCGCGTCGGTGCACTCGGCCACGCCCTCGAGCAGGTCGAGGTTGGGTCCGGTGAGTGTGCCGTCCTTGGTGACATCGGTGACGACGAACCGCGAACAGCCTTCGCTGTCGAGACGTTCCAGGATATTCCACAGATCGCCGCCGTCGGTCTCCCAGCCACGACCCCGCAGCCGGTGCTCACCGGCCACGATCTGCACATCCAGCCCGACGGCCACCTTGTCGCCGTACTCGGCGATCGCCGCGGCGCACCACAGCGGGTTCTCCAGCGCCGCGGTGCCGATGTTGACGCGGGTACAGCCGGTGGCCAGCGCCGCCTTGAGCGACTCGTCGTCGCGGATTCCGCCGGACAGTTCGACTTTCACGTCGAGCGCGCCGACCACCTCCGCGAGCAGCTCGCGGTTGGACCCGCGGCCGAACGCGGCATCGAGATCCACCAGGTGGATCCATTCGGCACCGTCGCGCTGCCAGGTCAGCGCGGCGTCCAGCGCCGAGCCGTACTCGGTCTCGCTGCCGGCCTTGCCCTGCACCAGGCGCACCGCCTTACCCTCGACCACGTCGACGGCGGGCAACAAAATCAGTGGCACTCTTACAGCCCCTCAACCCAATTCGCGAGCAGCGCCGCACCGGCGTCACCGCTCTTCTCCGGATGAAATTGTGTCGCCGACAGCGGACCGTCCTCGACCGCGGCCAAGAACCGCGTGTGGTGGGTGGCCCAGGTCAGCAGCGCGTCGGGTGCGCCCTCCCACTTCTGTGCGGCATAGGAGTGCACGAAGTAGAACCGGGTGCCGGCGTCGAACCCCTTGAACAGCAGGCTACCCGGCGCCGCGTCGACGACGTTCCAGCCCATGTGCGGGATCACCGGCGCATCCAGCCGGGTGACCGATCCCGGCCACTGGCCGCAGCCCGTCGACTCCACCCCGAACTCCACGCCCCGGGCGAACAGGATCTGCATCCCCACGCATACACCGAGCACCGGGCGGCCCGCGGCCACTCGCTCGGCGATGATGTGTTCGCCGCCGATCCCGCGCAGCCCGGTCATGCAAGCCTCGTACGCGCCGACGCCGGGAACCACCAGACCGTCGGCGTTCAACGCGCGCTGAGCGTCGGCGGTCACCTCGACGTCGGCGCCGACCCGTTCCAGCGCCCGCTGCGCCGAACGCAGGTTGCCCGAGCCATAGTCCAGGACTACGACGGATCTAGCTGTCACAGTGAGCCTTTGGTAGACGGCACGCCCGAGACCCGCGGATCGGGCTCGACGGCCTGCCGCAGCGCCCGGGCCACCGCCTTGTACTGCGCCTCGGTGATGTGGTGCGGGTCGCGACCGTAGATGGTCCGCACGTGCAGCGAGATGCGGGCGTTGAACGCCAGCGACTCGAACACGTGCCGGTTGACCACCGTGTGGTAGGGCACGCTGGAGCCGGCGATCGTGAAATCGACCATGTAATCCGGTTCACCGGTGTGGACGAAGTACGGCCGCCCCGAGACATCGACGGCGGCGTGGGCCAGCGTCTCGTCCATCGGGATGAAGGCGTCGCCGAACCGGCGGATGCCCTTCTTGTCGCCGAGGGCCTGTCCCAGTGCGGTGCCCAGCACGATCGCGGTGTCCTCGATCGTGTGGTGGCCCTCGATGTCGACGTCGCCCTTGGCGGTGACGGCCAGGTCGAAGCTGGCGTGTGTGCCCAGCGACGTCAGCATGTGGTCGAAGAACGGGATCCCGGTGTGCACGCTGACATCCCCGGTGCCGTCCAGATCGAGTTCGACGACGATGTCGGACTCGCGGGTCTTGCGCTCGACCTTTGCGCGGCGGGTCGGGGTGGCGATGGCAGTCATGGCGCTCCTAGCGGCTGGGCAAGGTGGGAAGCGGCCAGCCGGGCACTGGCGGCCAGGAAGGCGTCGTTCTCGTCGGCCAATCCGATAGTGGTGCGCAGGTATCCACCGATCCCGACATCGCGGATCAGAACACCGTCATCGAGGTAGTGCTGCCAGGCCGTTGCGGCGTCGGCGAATTCACCGAACAGCACGAAGTTGGCGTCGCTGGGAATGACGCGAAACCCGAGTTCGGTCAATGCCGCACAGACCCGCTCCCGCTCGGCGATCAGCGTCGCGACGCTGCCCAGGGTGTCGTCTGCGTGCCGCAGCGCGGCCCGAGCCGCCGCCTGGGTGAGCACCGACAGGTGATAGGGCAGCCGGACCAGCAGAACGGCGTCGATGATCGCCGGGGCCGCGACCAGATAGCCCAGCCGGCCACCGGCGAACGCGAATGCCTTGCTCATGGTGCGGCTGACGATGAGCCGGCTCGGGTACTCGTCGATCAGCGCGACCGCGCTGGGCTGGCTGGAGAATTCGCCGTAGGCCTCGTCGACGATCAGGATGCCGTGACCCATGGCGTCCAGCAGCCGCCTCAAGTCCTCCAGCGGAATGCTCTGGCCGGATGGGTTGTTCGGGCTGGCGACGAACACCACGTCGGGATCGCGGGCGGCGATGACGGTAGCCGCGGTGTCGGCGTCGAGGCTGAAGTCGGCCGCGCGCACCGACTCGATCCACTCGGTCTGCGTGCCGTTCGAGATGATCGGGTGCATCGAATAGGACGGCACGAAGCCGATCGCGCTGCGGCCCGGCCCGCCGAATGCCTGCAGCAGCTGCTGCAGGATCTCGTTCGATCCGTTTGCCGCCCAGAGGTTCTCGGTCTGAACCTCCACACCGGTCTGGGTCCGCAGGTAGGCGGCCAGATCGCGACGTAACTCGACGGCGTCCCGGTCCGGATAGCGGTGCAGTTCGGCGGCAGCGGCCTGCACCGAGCGAGTCACGTCCTCGACCAGCGCAGCGCTGGGCGGGTGCGGGTTCTCGTTGGTGTTCAGCCGCACCGGCACGTCGAGTTGCGGTGCGCCATAAGGGGATTTGCCGCGCAGGTCGTCGCGCAGCGGGAGATCCGCCAGGGTGACCCGGGCTCCGGGAACGGTCATCGTTCGAACCTCCGCCGGACCGCTTCGCCGTGCGCCGGCAGGTCCTCGGCCTTGGCCAGCGTGATGACGTGTCCGGACACGTCTTTCAGCGCCGCCTCGGTGTAGTCGACGACGTGGATACCGCGCAGGAAGGTCTGCACCGATAGGCCGCTGGAGTGCCGCGCACAGCCCGCGGTGGGCAGCACATGGTTGGACCCGGCGCAGTAGTCACCCAGGCTGACCGGCGACCACGGGCCGACGAAGATCGCCCCAGCCGCGCGGATCCGGCTCGCCACCTCGTAGGCCTCGACGGTCTGGATCTCCAAATGTTCTGCGGCATAGGCGTTCACGACGCGCACGCCGGTGTCGATGTCGTCGACCAGCACGATGCCGGACTGACGCCCGCGCAGCGCCTCGGTGACCCGCTCGCGGTGCTTGGTGGTGATCAGCTGCACGGCCAGTTCAGCTTCGGTGGCCTCGGCCAGCGCGGTGCTGTCGGTCACCAGCACGCTGGCGGCCATCACGTCGTGCTCGGCCTGGCTGATCAGATCGGCCGCGACGTGCACCGGGTCGGCGGTGTGGTCGGCCAGGATCGCGATCTCGGTGGGACCCGCCTCGGCGTCAATGCCGATCTGCGAGCGGCAGATTCGCTTGGCGGCGGTCACGTAGATGTTGCCCGGCCCGGTGACCATGTCGACCGGCGCCAGTTCGGCACCGTCGGTGTCGGTACCGCCGTACGCCATCAGCGCCACCGCCTGCGCACCGCCGACGGCCCATACCTCGTCGACACCGAGCAGTGCCGCGGCCGCCAGGATCGTCGGATGCGGCAGGCCACCGAAGTCGGCCTGCGGCGGGCTGGCTACCACCAGGGATTCGACGCCGGCGGTCTTGGCCGGGATGGCGTTCATCAGCACCGACGATGGATAGGCTGCCTTGCCGCCGGGCACGTACAGGCCGACCCGCTCCACCGGCACCCAGCGTTCGGTGACCGACGCACCGGAGTCGAACAGGGTGGTGACATCGGTGCGGCGCTGATCGGCGTGCACAGCACGGGTGCGATCGATCGCCACCTCCAGCGCGGCGCGCACATCGGCAGGCAGGGCGGCCAGCGCCTCCGCCAAGGCGGACGCGGCCACGCGCACCGCCGCGGGGCGCACCCCGTCGAACTTCTCGCCGTACTCCAGCGCAGCCACCGCACCGCGCTCGGCGACGTCGTCGACGATCGGGCGGACCGTGGGCACCACGGCGTCGACGTCCACACCCCCGCGCGGAAGCGCCGCGCGCAGTTGGGCGGCGGTCAGCGTGCGGCCACGCAGGTCGATCCGGTTCATGGCGAAGCTGGTCATCGGTTCAATTGTCCCGTATCGGTGCACCCGAATAAAAATCCATTGAGCCCAAGGCGCGGCGGCCCGGATACTGCGGTTATGCAATGGGAGCTGTGGCTGGCCTTCATCGGCGCCGCGATCGCGATCAGCGTGTCCCCTGGCGCCGGCGCCATCCAGTCCATGGCGACCGGGCTGGCGTTCGGTCTGCGCCGCGGTTACTGGAGCATCACCGGCCTGGAGATCGGCCTGATGATGCAGCTCGCGGCGGTCGCGGTGGGGCTGGGCGCGGCGGTGGCGCAGTCGGTCGTCGCATTCACCGTCATCAAGTGGATCGGCGTCGTCTACCTGGTCTATCTGGCCGTCCGCCAATGGCGCGCCCGCCCTCTCGACCTCGGCGAACAGCTCAAACCCGAGGCCAACGGCGGGCGGCTGGCATTGCTGGTCCGCGGGATTCTGGTCAACGTCACCAACCCCAAAGGTCTGGTGTTCCTGCTCGCGGTGCTGCCGCAGTTCGTCGTGCCGACCGCCCCGCTGCTCCCCCAATACCTGGCCATCGGCGCGACGATGGTCGTCGTCGACCTGGTGGTGATGGGCGCCTACACGGGCCTGGCGGCCCGGCTGCTGGGCTGGCTGCGCACCCCGCGCCAGCAGACCGCGATGAACCGGACGTTCTCCGGGCTGTTCGCCGCGGCCGCGGTGGTGCTGTCGCTGGTGCGCCGTGGCGCCGCCGCCTAACCTTGGCCCCATGGCGACCAAGGATCACCCGAACAACGCCCCCGGCGTGCCGATGAAGTTCCCGGTCTGGTTCGAGAACTTCCAGATCAAGTACTTCAACCCGGCAGTGAAGCCACTGGCCAAGTACATGCCCGGTATGTCGGTCGTCAAACACCGCGGCCGCACCTCGGGCACGCAGTACGAGACGGTGGTTTCGGCCTTCCGCAAGGGCGACACCATCGCCATCATGCTGGGCCACGGCAAGACGAACTGGGTCAAGAACATCCTGGCCGCCGGCGAGGCCGACATCCGCCACGGACGGCACGACCTGCACCTGGTCAATCCGCGGGTGGTGCCTGCCGGTACCGACGATCCGTCCCTGCCCGGGGTTGCCCGCCGGGGCGTCAAACGTGGCGTCGGCGCGTTCGTCGCCGATATCGCCTAGTCAGAGATCCAAGCCGACGTCGAGGACCCGTACCGAGTGGGTCAGCGCGCCGACGGCCAGATAGTCCACACCGGTGCCGGCGTATTCGGCGGCGCTGTCCAGGCTCAGGCCGCCCGAGGACTCCAGCAACACTCCAGGGGCGTTGGCGTCCCGGCGCTGCACGGCGATCTGGGTCTGCCAGACCGGGAAGTTGTCCAGCAGGATCAGCTGCACGTCCTCGGCGAGGACCTCGTCGAGCTGTTCGAGGGTGTCGACCTCGACCTCGCACGGCAGGTCCGGGGCGGCCTCGCGAACGGCCCGCAGGGCGGCGACCACCGACCCGGCCGCCGCGACGTGGTTGTCCTTGATCAGCGCGGCATCGCCGAGGCCCATCCGGTGATTGACCCCGCCGCCGACCCGCACGGCGTATTTCTGCAGCGCCCGCAGCCCCGGCAGGGTCTTGCGGGTGTCGCGGATCTGGGCCTTGGTGCCGTCGACGGCGTCCACCCAGGCCGCGGTGGCGGTGGCGATGCCGGACAGATGGCAGACCAGATTGAGCAGGGTTCGTTCGGCGGTCAGCAGCCCGCGGGTCGGGGCCTGCACCCGTAGCAGCACCGCACCGGCATCCAGCCGCGTGCCGTCGTCGACACGGTCCACGATCCGGTAGCCGTCCTCGCCGAGCACCTCGTCGAGAGCCAGGAGTGCCACGTCGATGCCCGCGGCCACACCGGTCTCCCGGGACACCAGCGACGCCACGCCTGCGGCGTCTTCGGGCACCGTGGCCAGCGTGGTGACGTCGGGTCCGTAGCGCAGGTCCTCGTCGAGGCCGCGGCGGATCGTGATACGAGCTTGCGCCAGCTCGTCGTCGGTGAGTTTCATCGCAGGCACGCCTCCGCGTGGTCGCCGTGCAGAGTGCGGCTGAAGGCCTGGGCCGGATCGGCGTCGGGATGGTCGCCGCGGTGGTGGCAGCCACGAGATTCAGTGCGCGCCAACGCCGCTGCGGCGACCGCGCGAGCGGTCACCGTCAGCGCGACGTCCTCGGCCGCGGCGCGGCTGGCCATCTGCCGCGGCGTCGCCGCCGCCAGCGTATCGGTGAGACGCTGCAAGCCGGCGGCGTCACGAACCACCGAGGCGTACTCGGTCATCGCGGCCTGCAGCACGTGCCGCTCCAGCGCGGCGTGTTGGGGCACTTCGATTTTGGCGATCGGCGTGCCCCCGTCGCCGGCATGCTCGACGGCGGCCCGGCCCGCGCGAGCGCCAACGACCAGGCCTTCAAGCAAGCTGTTCGATGCCAGCCGGTTGGCGCCATGCATGCCGGTCCTGGCCACCTCACCGGCGGCGAACAGGCCGGGCAGCTCGGTACGGCCGGACACGTCGGTGGTGACACCGCCGCAGCTGTAGTGCGCGCCAGGCACGACAGGGATCGGCTCGCGAGTGGGGTCGATGCCGGCAGCTCGGCAGGCCGCGGTCACCGTCGGGAAGCGTTGCGCGAACCGGTCGATGGCGCGCGCGTCGAGGAACACGCACTCGTCACCGCTTTGCCTCAGCCGCGTCTCGATGGCCGCGGCCACCACATCGCGCGGGGCGAGATCACCCAGCGGATGCACACCGGCGGTGACCGGTTCGCCGCGCGCGTCGCGCAGCACAGCACCTTCCCCGCGCAGCGCCTCGGTGATCAGCGGGCGGCGCCCGGAGCCGTCGCGGTCGAACAGCATCGTCGGGTGGAACTGGACGAATTCGATGTCGGTGACGCCGACGCCGGCCCACAGCGCCAGCGCGATGCCGTCACCGGTGGAGCCTTCCGGGTTGGTGGTGGCCCGATAGAGATGGCCGAGCCCGCCGGTGGCGAGGATGACCGAGGGCGCGTGCACAATGCCCAGCCCGTCGGCATTGCGGACCAGCACCCCGGTGACCGCCGAATCGTCGTGCAGGATCTGCAGCGCAACGTGATTGCGCCGGATGTCCAGGGTGGCGGCGGCATGATCGAGTGCGCGCTGCACCTCGGCACCCGTGGCGTCGCCGCCGGCGTGGATGATGCGTCGGCGGGAGTGGCCGCCTTCCCGGGTGAGGGCCCACTGTCCCGGTGCGCTCTCATCGAATCGGGCGCCGTCGGCGACCAGCTCGGCCACCGCACGGTAGCCGTCGGCGACGATCGAGCGCACCGCGTCGGGATCACACAGTCCGGCGCCTGCAGCCAGGGTGTCGCGGACGTGGGCGTCCACGGAGTCGTCGGTGTGCGGCAGCACCACCGCGATACCGCCCTGCGCGTAGAACGTCGCGGTGTCCGGTGCCTTACTCAAAATGACTGTGCGGCTGCCCTTTCGGTGCGCGGCCAGCGCTGCGGCCAAACCCGCCACCCCGGTACCGATCACCACGACATCGGCGCGCTGCTGCCAGTCGACGCCTCCTGAGCCGGCGCCGCAGGCGAAGGAGCGGGTCATTCCCCGCCGCCGGGCTGACCGATCTCGATCATCCGCTGCACACTGGCACGGGCCAACCGGGCGGTATCGACATCGACATCGACCTCGTCGGCGCCGTCGACCAGGCAGCGCAGCAGCGCGGCGGGGGTGATCATCTTCATGTACTTGCAGGAGGCCCGGTCGTTGACGGCCTGGAAGTCGATACCCGGTGCGGCACGGCGCAACTGGTGCAGCATGCCGACCTCGGTGGCCACCAGCACCTGCTTGGCGTTCGAGGCCTTGGCGGCATCAAGCATGCCGCCGGTGGACAGGATCTTGACCCGGTCGGCCGGGAAGGCACCTTCGCCGGCGAGGTACAACGCCGAAGTGGCGCAACCACATTCGGGGTGCACGAACAGCTCGGCATCGGGGTGGCTGCGGGCCTGGTCGGCCAGCTCGTCGCCGTTGATCCCCGCGTGCACATGGCACTCGCCGGCCCAGATGTGCAGGTTCGTGCGGCCGGTCATCCGGCGGACGTGTGCACCCAGGAATTGGTCGGGGCAGAACAGCACCTCGCGGTCCTCAGGAATGGAGGCCACCACCTCGACGGCGTTGGATGAGGTGCAGCAGATGTCGGTGAGCGCCTTCACCGCGGCGGTGGTGTTGACGTACGACACCACCACAGCGCCGGGGTGCTCGTCTTTCCAGCCCCGCAGGTCCTCGGCGGTGATGGAGTCGGCCAGTGAGCAGCCGGCGCGCTGATCGGGAATCAGGACCGTCTTCTCCGGGGACAGGATCTTGGCGGTCTCGGCCATGAAGTGCACGCCGCAGAACACGATGGTCTCTTCGGCGGCCTCGGCGGCGATCCGGGACAGCGCCAGCGAGTCGCCGACGTGGTCGGCGACATCCTGAATGGCCGGCAGCTGGTAGTTGTGCGCCAGGATGGTCGCGTTGCGCAAGGTCGCGAGGCGGCGCACCTCGGCGGCCCATTCCTCGTCACCGTTCACGCCGGCGTACCCGCCGGGGCCGTTGGTGATAGCGGCCGCAAGGCCGCCAACAGCAGCGTCGACGGCGTCGGCTCGATCCAGGACGGTCATTTCCGCCTCCTGTCTTGCTTTCGAGGTTTTCGACTTATAATCGAAAACGTGGTTCATACTAGCACCGAACACGAGGTGCTCGCCGTTGTATTCCAGGTTGGCGACGTCAGCTCCCGTAAACCCACGCTTAACGTGCTGTTATGGCAGCGCGCACTGGCGCCGGAGCGCGGCAAGTGGTCATTGCCCGGCGGCCGGCTGCGCGCCGACGAGGACCTGACCAGTTCGGTGCGCCGGCAGCTCGCCGAGAAGGTCGACGTGCGGGAGATCGCCCACTTGGAACAACTGGCCGTCTTCTCCGATCCGGGTCGGGTGCCCGACATTCGCACGATCGCCTCGACGTTCCTCGGGCTGATTCCCTCCCCCGCCACTCCGGTGCTGCCGCCGGACACCCGCTGGCATCCGGTGAACGCGTTGCCCGACATGGCTTTCGACCATGCCCCGATGGTGGACTATGCCCGGACCCGGCTGGCCGCCAAGCTGTCCTACACCAATATCGGGTTCGCCTTGGCGCCAACAGAATTCGCGCTCTCGACGCTACGCGACATCTACGGTGCCGCGCTCGGCTACCAGGTCGACGCGACCAATCTGCAGCGGGTGCTGGCCCGCCGCGGGGTGATCACCCCGACCGGGACGACCGCCCATCCGGGCCGCACCGGCGGCCGCCCGGCGGCCCTCTACCGCTTCACCGACTCGCAGATCCGGGTGACCGACGAGTTTGCCGCGTTGCGCCCGCCCGGGTGAGTCGACTGGATTCTTAGACCCTTCTTAAGGTATGAAGGTCTGAATGCATCCGGTTAGTGCCGGGGCTCCCAGCCCCGAATGGATCGGTCGTGCCCCGCACGAGGAGATCGAGCGCGGCGCGCATCCGGTGCTGCCGGCCGAGGACCCGTTCTACACACCTCCCGCAGGCTTCGAACACGCCGAACCCGGCACCGTGCTGCGCTCCCGCGACGTCGAGCTGGGCTTTCTCGGGCTGATCCCGCAGCGAGTCCGCGCCACGCAGCTGCTGTACCGCACCACCGACCACAACGGGCTGCCGCAGGCCACCGTCACCACGGTGCTCATCCCGAGCGGTCACACGCCCGCGCAGGTCCGCAACGTCGTTTCCTACCAGTGCGCGATCGACGCGGTGGCGTCCCGGTGCTTCCCGTCCTACGCCATGCGTCGGCGCGCCAAGGCCGTCGGCTCGCTTCCCCAGCTGGAATACCTACTGGTCGCCGCCGCACTGGCGGAGGGCTGGGTGGTCTCAGTTCCGGACCACGAGGGTCCCCACGGAATCTGGGGCGCCCCGTACGAGCCCGGCTACGCCGTGTTGGACGGACTGCGGGCCACGCTCGGCTTCGAGGCGTTCGGGCTCGCCCCGGACAGTCAGATCGGGCTGTGGGGCTATTCGGGCGGCGGGCTGGCCAGCGCGTGGGCGGCCGAGGAGCACGCCAGGTACGCCCCCGAGCTCAACGTCGTAGGTGCGGTGCTGGGCTCACCGGTCGGCGACCTCGGCCACACGTTCCGCCGGCTCAACGGCTCCTACCTGGCCGCGCTGCCCGCGCTGGTGGTCTCCGCGCTGGCCAAGACCTACCCGGACCTCAACCGGGTCATCGAGCAGAACGCCACCGTCGACGGACTGGCGTTGTTGCGGCGGTTGGAGCAGATGACGACCGCGGAGGCCGTCGTCCGGCTGTTCCGAACCGATTTCGACGACCTGGTGCATCCGCCGCTGGAGGAGATCCTGGCGACGCCCGAGGTCCAATACGTCTTCGAGAACATCAAACTCGGCAAGGCGGTGCCCGATCTACCGATGCTGATCGTGCAGGCCGTCCACGACTCGGTGATCGCCGTGGAGGACATCGACGACCTGGCGCACACCTACTCGTCGGGCGGCGCGCAGGTGACCTACCACCGCGACATGTTCAGCGAGCACATGCTGCTGCACCCGATGTCGGCTCCGATGGCGCTGCGCTGGCTGATCGACCGGTTCGACGGCCGCCCCATCGACGAGCACATCGTGCGCACCAAGTGGCCGACGCTGCTCAACCCGGTGACCTATGCGGGCATGATGCGCCTCGGCGGGATCGTCGCGCGGGTGGTCTGCGGCGGCCGGGTCCCGTTCCGCCCGCTTTAAGGGGCCAGCTCTGAGGGGCCAGCTTTAGTTCGGGGCGCCGGCGCCCAGCGGCGCGCGTTCCAGCGGCGGATGGGCCCCCAGGTCGTCACGCGGCGTGGCCACCGCCATCAAGGAGTAGGTGAGTGCGGCAACCGCGGCCGGGAACAGCAGCGTCGTCGCAACCTGCCACGTGCCGCGGGCGAAGAACACCGGCGGTGCCTCGGAGTAGTAGAAGACCCGGTTCTCGCGTGTCACCGGTGCCGTGTCGAACGGCACCGCACCGTAGTGCCAGTGCACCAGGGCCGCACCGACGGCCGCGGCGGCACCCGTGGCGGCCACCAGGCCCACCCACAGCGCGGTCGCCATCAGCGGTCCGCGGTGGGCACGCCACTGCCACACCAGCACTGCGGCCACGATCGCCATCGACGTCAGCAGCCCGATCAGCATCGCGGCTGACACGAACAGATGGTCGGATTCACTGCCCAGGTAGGTCTGCACCCGCTGGCCGGAGCGGGTCAGCGCAACGACGCCACGGGCGGGCGGGGCCAGCCATGACCACAGACCGCCGATCACCGCACCCGCGAGTGCCAATCCGGCAACCACGATGCCGGCCGCTTTGCGCCGAGTCATCGCTGCGCCTCGATGTCGTGGGAATCGACCCGGCCGTGCCGGGCGCACTTGGCCCACCAGCCGTCCGGTCGCACTTGCACCACCATCCGGCGGCCGCACTCAGCGCAGAACCGCGGCGGCTCCAGCCCGAGCTGGGCCGCGGTAGGGACGACACTGCCGGCGGGTCCGCCGGTGTAGACGTTGTAGATCCCGGCACCAACCGGTGCGGGCAGCTGTTCGACCATCACCTTGCCCTTTGTACAGATAATCGGGCTACAGGCTGGCGTTCAGAGCCTTGATCGGCATCTGCAGATCTTCGAGCAACTCGAGATCAGCCTCCGCCGGCCGGCCCAGCGTGGTCAGGTAATTTCCGACGATCACGGCGTTGATCCCGCCGAGGATGCCCTGCTTGGCGCCCAGGTCACCAAGGGTGATCTCGCGGCCGCCGGCAAACCGGAGCATCGTGCGCGGCAGTGCGAGGCGGAACGCGGCGACCGCCTTGAGCGCCTCGGCCGCGGGCAGCACCTCCAGGTCGCCGAACGGGGTGCCCGGCCGCGGGTTCAGGAAGTTCAGCGGTACCTCGTGCGGGTCGAGTTCGGCCAGGTTCGCGGCGAATTCGGCGCGCTGCTCGAGTGTCTCCCCCATGCCGAGGATGCCGCCGCAGCAGACCTCCATCCCGGCCTCGCGCACCATCTCCAGCGTGCCCCAGCGCTCTTCCCACGAGTGGGTGGTCACGACGTTCGGGAAGTAGGACTGCGCGGTCTCCAGATTGTGGTTGTAGCGGTGCACGCCCATCTCCTTGAGGCGATCCACCTGCTCCTGCGTGAGCATGCCCAGCGAGCAGGCGATCTGGATGTCGACCTCGTTGCGGATGGCCTCGATACCGGCGGCAACCTGCGCCAGCAGGCGCTCGTCGGGTCCGCGCACGGCGGCCACGATGCAGAACTCGGTGGCGCCGGACTTGGCGGTCTGCTTGGCCGCCTCGACCAGACTCGGGATGTCCAGCCAGGCGCTGCGCACCGGGGAGGCGAACAGGCCCGACTGCGAGCAGAAGTGGCAATCCTCCGGGCAGCCACCGGTTTTCAGGCTGATGATGCCTTCGACCTCGACCTCGGGTCCGCACCACTTCATCCGGACCTCGTGGGCCAGCGCCAGGAGTTCTTCGAGATGGTCGTCCGACAGCTGCAGGACTTCGAGCACCTGATCGCGGGACAGTCCCTCGCCGCGCTCGAGCACCTGCTCGCGCGCGAGTGCCAATACGTCTACCGCTGCCTGCGTCACCTGCATGTCCTCCTACGTCCAGCGAACTTGAACAGTGTTCAGGCTAGGCTACTGACGTGCAGCTGCACAAACGCGACGTGGTCGCCAAGGCGGCGGCGATCCTGGACGGTTACGGGATCGCCGACCTCACCATGCGCCGGCTGGCCCGGGAACTCGATGTCACCCCCGGCGCGCTGTACTGGCACTTCGCCAACAAGCAGGAACTTCTCGGCGCCGTAGCCGACCACGTGCTGGTCCCGGCCTGCACCGAGCTGCCGCCGATGGAGTGGCGGGACCGCATCGAGACGGTATGCCGCGGCCTGCGGGACGCGCTGCTGTCCCACACCGACGGGGCCGAGCTGGTGTCGGCGAGCTTCGCCGCCGGGCAGTCCCGGGCCGTCGAGCAGATCCTGGATGTGCTGGCCGAGGCCGCCGGTGAGGCGGGCGTGGATGCCGCGCATCGGGTCCAGGCCGCCCGCACCGTGCTGCACTACGTGCTGGGGGCGACCGCCGACGAGCAATCGCGGCTGCAGTGGGACGCGGCTGGAGCCGCTGGGCCGGCGACATTGGACTGGAGTGCCGATCTTCGATCGCTGCCGGCGGATCCGTCCGCCGGTTTCGCGTTCGGGTTGCGGCTGCTCACCGATGGGCTGGCCGCGCAGCGGACCTTGTCGGTGTGATCACCGTCGAGCAGGTGCGGCCGATCGCGCTTGCGCTGCCGCGGGCCTACGAGACAATCGTTCGCGACCGGATCACATTTCGCGTCGGCAGGCTGGTCTTTCTCGCGTTCTCCCCCGACGAGACGGTGATGGGCGTCGGTTTCCCGAAGGAGGAACGGGAAGCGATGGTGGCGGCCGAGCCCGACAAGTTCACGCTGCCGCGCCCATCGAACATGCGGTACAACTGGATTCACGTTCGCCTGGACGCAGTCGACCTCGACGAAGTACGCGAATTGGTGATCGACGGGTGGAAGATGTGCGTACCGAAAAGCGTTGCGGCACCGTACTAGTCGACAGCGATCAGGTACTCGCGTCTGGCGTCGCCGTCCCAGCGTCGCAGCCCGACGATACTGGCCCGGATGTCGGCCGTGATCCCGTCGACAGACAGCGCCTCACCGACTTGAGCCGGGGTGAACCGTCTGCCGAGCGTGACGTGGGGAGTCCACTGACCGGGAGCGCAGTGGGTGAACACGTTCGGCACGAACGGCCGACAGAGGTCGTAGACATTCTCATGCAGGGCGAGTAGCCGACCCGTTGGGACCACGAGACGGGCCAGCGTCAGCCGACCACCACCGAAGACCAGTGGTGCGCCGATGACGGCGGGAACGGGAAAGCGGTCGGCCAGTTCGGTCAACACCTGGTCGACTTCAGGGTCGATCCGTTCGGCGGCGATCAGCGTGATGTGCGGGCGGTTGTCATGCGAGGCGATCCGCCGGATCGCGGTGTCCGCGCGCTCGTCGAGAAGCAGTTCGATCGAGTGCGCCATGTCAGATCAGACCGGCGACCCAGTCCGGATCGAATGCGCGGGCACTGAACAACTCGAAGTCTTTCGGTGTCACCGCGGCCACCCCCGCCGGCAGCGCGGCCCGGACCGGAGCCAGCCGGGCCAGCGCGTCGCGGTTGGACTTCTCCGCCGCGCCGGGCTGCGCCGGCCATGCGCCGATCACCAGGCCGGCGCACGAAAGGCCTTTGGCACCAAGTCCTTCCAGCGTCAGGGAGGTGTGGTTGAGGGTGCCCAGCCCGGGTTCGACAACGACGAGCACCGGCGCGGCCAATTCCTCAGCCAGATCGCGCAGCGTCACCCCACCCGCGGCCAGCTCGACCAGCAGGCCGCCCGCCCCCTCGACCAGGGTCAGCCGGCCGGGCCGGTCAACGCCGCGAATGGAGGCCAGCAGCTCATCGGCGCCGGGCAGCGGCAGGCCGGCGCGTTCGGCGGCCGCGGCCGGTGCCAGGGGTTCGGGATAGCGGGCGACGCCGACGAGTTCGGTGACGCCGGAGAGCCGGGCGACCTCGGCCAGGTCGTCGTCACCGTCGGCGGTACCGGTTTGGACAGGTTTACATACCGCGACATCACGCTCGGCCACCCGGGCGTGGCACGCCAGCGCCGCTGTCGCGACGGTCTTGCCTACGCCGGTTCCGGTGCCGGTGATGACCAGGACGCTCATCGCGGGTGGGTACCCAGAACCGCGGACAGGACATCGCGGGCGGTGTCCATCTCGTCATCGGTCAGCGACGCCCGTGCGGTCAGTCGCACTCGTGAGGTGCCCGCGGGCACCGTCGGCGGGCGGAAGCAGCCCACCCGTACACCGGCATCCAGGCAGGCGGCCGCCGCGGCCACCGCGATCTCGGGATCGCCGAGGATGACCGAAACCACCGCCGATTCCGGCGTTTCGGGGACGTCGCACATCTCCGCGAGCTGCCTGGCCCGCTCGATGACGGCACCGGCTCGCCCCGGCTCGGCGGTCAAGACGGTCAGGGCGGAAAGGGCGGCACCAACGGGTGCGGGCGCCAGTCCGGTGTCGAAGATCATCGTGCGCGCGGCGTCGATCAGGTGGTCGCGCACCGCGGCCGGGCCGAGCACCACGCCGCCCTGGCTGCCCAGCGACTTCGACATGGTCGTCGTCATGACCACATCGGGCGCACCGGCCAGACCGGCCTCGTGGATCAGGCCACGTCCGCCGACGCCGCGCACACCGAGCCCATGCGCCTCGTCGACCAGCAGCACTGCTCGGTGTCTGCGGCACACCTCGTGCAACCGGCGCAGCGGTGCCAGCGCACCGTCGGTGCTGAACACCGACTCGGTGATCACCAGCGCACGTTCCTCGTCGCGGTCGGCCAGCGCGGCCTCGACCGCGTCGACGTCGCAGTGCGGGGCGACGACCACCCGGGCCCGGGACAGTCGGCAGGCGTCGACCAGCGAGGCGTGTGAGAGCGCGTCGGACACCACCAGTGAACCCGGCCCCGACAGCCCAACGGTCGCACCGATGTTGGCGGTGTAGCCCGAGGAAAACACCAAAGCCGCTTCGGCACCGACGAATTCGGCCAGGGCGGTTTCGAATTCCTCGTGCAGCTCGGTGTTGCCGGTGACCAGCCGGGAGCCGGTGGACCCGGCCCCCCAGGTCCGCAGCGCGGCCACTCCGCCGTCGATGACCGCGGGGTGCTGGGACAGGCCCAGGTAGTCATTGGAGGCCAGGTCGAGTTCGGTGGCCACCGCCGGCCGGGTGCGCAGCGAACGGCGCAGGCCGGCCTGCCGGCGCTGCTGCTCGACGGTGTCGAGCCAGGCCAGCGGTGAAAGACCTGCGCGGGTCATCGGGCCCTCCTGCCTGGCGCCCATTTTGGGCTGGTCTTGAACACCGTTCAGGTTAGTGCACGGGCGACGGCGACCATCGCCGAGGTGACCTGGGCTATTTCGTCGGGGGTGCAGATGAACGGCGGCATCGCGTAGATCAGGTTGCGGAACGGCCGCAGCCAGACGCCGTTGTCCAGGGCGACCGGGGTCGCGACCGCCAGATCGACGGGCTGGTGGGTCTCGATCACTCCGATCGCACCGCACACCCGGACGTCGGCGACCCCGGGTAGGGCGCGGGCCGGCGCCAGCCCGTCCGCCAGCCCGGCGCTGATCTCGGCGACCCGGCCGCGCCAGTCCTGGGCGAGCAGGAGTTCCACCGAGGCCACCGACACCGCGCACGCCAGCGCGTTGGCCATGAAGGTCGGTCCGTGCATCAGGGCGCCGGCCTCGCTGCCGCTGATCGTGCGGGCGATCTCCAGCGTGCACAACGTCGCCGCGAGAGTAACGTAACCGCCGGTCAACGCCTTTCCGACGCACATGATGTCCGGGCTGACACCGGCGTGGTCGGCGGCGAACAGCTCCCCGGTGCGGCCGAATCCGGTGGCGATCTCATCGAAGATCAGCAGCACGCCGGCACGGTCGCACATCGCGCGCAGATCGCTCAGGTAGCGGGGGTCGTGGAAGCGCATGCCGCCGGCGCCCTGCACCACCGGTTCGACGATGACCGCGGCCAGTTCGTCGGCATGCTCGAGCAGTTGCGCTTCGAACGCCGCGATGTAGGCCTGGTCGTAATCGGCCGGCACGGGCGGGGCGAAAATCTGGGGAAACAAGACATCCGCCCACAGCGAGTGCATGCCGCCGTCCGGGTCGCAGACGCTCATCGGGGTGAACGTGTCGCCGTGATATCCGCCACGCCACGTCATCAGGCGGCGCTTGCCGAACCGGCCCGCGCTGCGCCAGTACTGCAACGCCATCTTGACCGCGACCTCAACGGCCACCGAGCCGGAGTCGGAGAAGAACACGGTGTCCAGCCCCTGCGGGGTGATGTCGACGAGCAGCTGCGCCAACCGTGCGGCCGGCTCATGGGTCAGCCCGCCGAACATGACGTGGTTCATCACCGCAAGCTGGCGGGTCATCGCGGCGTCGAGCACCGGATGCCCATGTCCGTGCACCGCCGTCCACCAGGACGCCATCGCGTCGAGAACGCGGATCTCGGCGCCGTCGCGGACGAGAGTCAGCCGCGCGCCGGCGGCGCCGACGGCCACCACAGGAGGCATCGCCTCGGCACCGATCGTGCTGTACGGATGCCAGATGTGGGCGGCGTCGATCGCGCTGATCTGCTCAGGGGTCAACGCCGACACGCTGTGTGAGCCTAGTGCAGCTCGGCGTCGAGTCCCGCCGACGTTTGCTCCATGCCGACACGCTGTCGGGTGGGTGGTTCGCTGGAGATGAGAGACATACCCGGGTTGGGTAGATTGATTTTCGATCATGTTGACCCTTAGCCCGACCCGCTCGTCGGCACCGATAGAAGCGGGTTCTCCCCCGCTTGCCGCGACCGGAGCGCGGAAATCGGCGTTCTATCGCCACGACCTCGACGGGCTTCGCGGTGTCGCGATCGCTCTTGTGGCGGTGTTCCACGTGTGGTTCGGGCGTGTCTCGGGCGGGGTCGACGTCTTCCTGGTGTTGTCCGGTTTCTTCTTCGGCGGGTCACTGTTGCGCACCGCGCTGAATCCGGAGTCGCCGCTGTCTCCCTGGCCAGAGATCCTGCGCCTGGTCCGGCGACTGCTGCCCGCCCTCGTCGTCGTGCTTGCCGCCGGCGCTGTTCTGACCATCCTGGTACAGCCGCAGACGCGCTGGGAGACGTTTGCTGACCAGAGCCTGGCAAGCCTGGGCTACTTCCAGAACTGGGAGCTGTCGGCGACCGCCTCGAACTATCTCCGCGCCGGTGAGGCAGTCAGTCCGCTGCAACACATCTGGTCGATGTCCGTTCAGGGCCAGTTCTACATCGCGATGCTCGCCATTATCTTTGGGTTTGCCTACCAGTTCCGTCGGCGGCTCGGCCCGTGGCTGCGTGTGACTCTTGCGACTTTGCTCGTTGTGCTCGCCGTCGCGTCATTCAGCTTTGCCGCCGTCCTGCACGTGTCCGACCAGACCGCCGCCTACTACAACAGCTTCGCCCGCGCCTGGGAGTTACTGCTGGGCACCCTCGTCGGCGCAGTGGTGCCCTACGTCCGATGGTCGATGTGGCTGCGCACCGTGCTGGCTGCGGCCGGACTGGCCACGATCGTCTGCTGCGGCGCCTTCATCGACGGAGTCCGCGAGTTCCCCGGCCCATGGGCGCTGGTGCCGGTCGGCGCGACCGTGCTGATGATCCTGGCGGCCGCGAATCGCCAGTCCAGCCCGTCCACCCGGGACCGGCTGCCGCTACCCAGCCGACTGCTGTCCGCGCGGCCACTGGTGACCCTCGGCGCGATGGCCTACTCGCTGTACCTGTGGCACTGGCCACTGCTGATCTTCTGGCTGGCCTACACCGACGCGAGCCGGGCCGGCTTCGTCGACGGCGCGGTGATCCTCACGATCTCGGGCGTGCTGGCCTATGTGACGATGCGCTTCATCGAAGAGCCGCTGCGCTCCGGGCGGCGATCGGCATCGGCGGCGACGAAAGCGCCGGTCACCATGTCGTGGCGTACCCGGCTGCGCCGACCCACGATCGCGCTGGGAACCGCGGTCGGCCTGCTCGGGGTGGCGCTGACGGCGACGTCCTTCACCTGGCGCGAACACGTCACCGTGCAGCGCGCCAACGGCAAGGAACTCGTCGCGCTGTCGACCGACAGCTACCCCGGAGCCCGGGCACTGACCCAACATGCCCGGGTGCCGAAGCTGCCGATGCGGCCCACCGTGCTGGAGGCGCAGAACGACTTGCCGGAGTCGACCAACGACGGCTGTATCAGTGATTTCGACAACACCGACGTCATCAACTGCACCTACGGCGACAAACAGGCGACCAGGACGATCGCGCTGGCCGGCGGGTCGCACGCCGAGCACTGGATCACCGCCCTGGACGCCCTGGGCAAGATGCACCACTTCAAGGTGGTCACCTATCTGAAGATGGGTTGCCCCCTGACCACCGAGGAAACGCCGCTGGTGATGGGCGACAACCGGCCGTACCCGAACTGCCACCAGTGGAACCAAAAGGTGATGGCCAAACTGATCGGCGAACACCCAAGCTTCGTGTTCACCACGTCGACCCGGCCGTGGAACATCAAACCCGGCGATGTCATGCCGTCGACCTATATCGGGATCTGGCAAACGTTGTCGGACAACAACATTCCGATCCTGGCGATGCGGGACACCCCGTGGTTGGTGCGCAACGGCGCACCCTTCTTCCCGACCGACTGCCTGGCCAAGGGCGGTGACGCGGTCTCGTGCGGGATCGACCGTTCCGAGGTTCTCTCCGACCGCAACCAGACCCTGGATTTCCTGGCCCAGTTCCCGTTGATGCGGGTCCTCGACCTCAGTGACGCCGTATGCCGCGCCGACACGTGTCGCGCGGTCGAGGGAAATGTGCTGATTTACCACGATTCTCACCACATCTCCGCGACCTACATGCGCACCCTGATCCCGGAGCTTGGCAGGCAGATGGGCGCGGCCACCGCGTGGTGGTGACATCCTGCGCATCCTGTGCGGCACGTCGATAAGGTCGAGAGATGTCGTCGAGCGAATCCGCGCGGACCACGGTGTGGCCAGGCACCGCCTACCCGCTCGGCGCCACCTATGACGGCGCGGGCACGAACTTCTCGCTGTTCTCCGAGGTGGCCGACGCCGTCGAGCTCTGCCTGATCGCCAAGGACGGCACCGAAACCCGGATTGAACTCGACGAAGTCGACGGTTTCGTCTGGCACGCCTATCTGCCGACCATCACCCCCGGACAGCGTTACGGCTTCCGCGTGCACGGCCCGTGGGACCCCGCGGCCGGCCACCGGTGTGATCCCAGCAAGCTGCTGCTCGACCCCTACGGCAAGTCCTTCCACGGAAATTTCGAGTTCAGCCAGGCGCTGTACTCCTACGACCTGGGTGCCGAGGACCCGGCCTCCGGCGGAACCCCGCCGATGATCGACTCGCTGGGCCACACGATGACCAGTGTGGTCATCAACCCGTTCTTCCACTGGGGCTCCGACCATGCCCCGCGCACGCCCTACAGCGAGACGATCATCTACGAGGCCCACGTCAAGGGCATGACACAAACCCACCCCGGCGTCCCCGAGGAGCTGCGCGGAACGTACGCCGGCCTCGGCCACCCGGCGGTGATCGATCACCTCAAGGCCCTCAACGTCACCGCCATCGAGCTGATGCCGGTACACCAGTTCCTGCACGACCACCGGCTGCTCGATCTGGGGTTGCGGAACTACTGGGGCTACAACACTTTCGGGTTCCTGGCCCCGCACTACCAGTACGCGGCCACCCAGCACGCCGGTGGCGCGGTCGCCGAGTTCAAGGCCATGGTGCGCTCGTTCCACGAGGCCGACATCGAGGTGATCCTCGACGTGGTCTACAACCACACCGCCGAAGGCAACCACCTCGGCCCGACCATCAACCTCCGGGGCATCGACAACGCCGCGTACTACCGGCTGATGGACGACGACCTGCGGCTCTACCGTGACTTCACCGGCACCGGCAACAGCCTCAACCCACGGCATCCGCACACCCTGCAGCTCATCATGGACTCGCTGCGCTACTGGGTGCTCGAGATGCACGTCGACGGGTTCCGGTTCGACCTGGCCTCCACGCTGGCCCGCGAGTTCTACGAAGTCGACCGATTGAGCGCGTTCTTCGACATCGTGCAACAGGATCCGGTGATCAGCCAGGTCAAGCTGATCGCGGAGCCGTGGGACGTCGGCGAGGGCGGCTACCAGGTCGGCAACTTCCCCAGCCTGTGGACCGAATGGAACGGCAAGTACCGGGACACCGTGCGTGACTACTGGCGCGGCGAGCCCGCCACCCTTGGCGAGTTCGCGTCGCGACTGACCGGGTCGTCGGATCTGTACGAAGCCACCGGCCGCCGGCCCGGCGCCAGCATCAACTTCGTCACGTGTCACGACGGTTTCACCCTGAACGACCTGGTGTCCTACAACGAGAAACACAACGAGGCCAACGGAGAGGACAACCGCGACGGCGAGAGCCACAACCGGTCGTGGAACTGCGGCGTAGAAGGCCCGACCGACGATCCGGAAATCCTGGCGCTGCGCCATCAGCAGATGCGCAACATCCTGGTCACCCTGATGCTGTCGCAGGGCACCCCGATGATCGCCCACGGTGACGAGATCGGACGCACCCAGCAGGGCAACAACAACGTCTACTGCCAGGACTCACCGCTGTCGTGGATGGACTGGAGCCTGCGGGAGACCAACGCCGACCTGCTCGAGTTCACCAAAAAGGTGACCGCACTTCGCAAAGCACACCCCGTCTTTCGGCGGCGTCGCTTCTTCGACGGTGAACCGATCCGAACCGGCGATCAAGTCCGCGACATCGCGTGGCTCACCCCCGCCGGCCAAGAGATGAGCCACGACGACTGGAATTCCGGCTTCAAGTTCGTGGGTGTGTTCCTCAACGGCGAAGCCATCCCCGAACCAAACTCCCGGGGCGAACGCGTCGTCGACGACTCTTTCCTGCTGTGCTTCAACGCCCACAGCAAGCCGATCGACTTCGCCGCGCCCGACGGCGACTACGCCGAGCAGTGGACGGCCGTTCTGGACACCTGGGATGCCACCGGTTCCACCGATGCGGTGGTTAAGGCGGGCGAAACGATCACCGTGCCGGGTCGATCGGTTCTGGTGCTTCAAAAGACCGGCTAGCGGGAACAGGCAGCTATGGCTTACCCGGTGCTGTCCACCTATCGACTCCAGCTACGCGGCCCGTCGGCCGGGGACGCGTTCACCTTCGCCGACGCCGAGAAGCTCCTCGACTATCTCGACGGTCTTGGTGTCAGTCACCTCTACCTCTCCCCGATCCTGACCGCCGCACCGGGCTCCACCCACGGCTACGACGTCACCGACCCCACCACGGTGTCCGAGGAGCTGGGTGGACCCGACGGTCTGGCCCGGCTGGCAGAGGCGGCCAAGACGCGTGGCCTGGGCCTGATCGTCGACATCGTCCCCAACCACGTCGGGGTGGACCAGCCCGACCGCAACCCGTGGTGGTGGGATGTGCTGCGCAACGGCCACGAGTCGGCCTACGCGAAATTTTTCGACATCGACTGGTCGGCGGATCTCGATGGCCGAATCCTGTTGCCGGTCTTGGGTTCTGATGGCGATGCCGCAGACCTGACGGTGGACGGTGACACACTGCGTCTCGGCGACCTCGCCTTTCCGATCGCGCCCGGCACCGGTGACGGTACCGGGGCGGAGGTGCACGATCGCCAGCACTACAAGCTGATCGGCTGGCGCAACGGGGTGTGCGGGTACCGCAGGTTCTTCTCCATCACCTCGCTGGCCGGTCTGCGCCAGGAGGACCCGGCGGTGTTCGAGACATCGCATGCCGAAGTAGCCCGCTGGTTCCGCGACGGATTGGTGGACGGTGTCCGCATCGATCACCCCGACGGCCTGACCGATCCGACCGGATACCTTCACCTGTTGCGTGACCTGATCGGCCCGCAGGCCTGGATCGTGATCGAGAAGATCCTCAGTGCCGGTGAGCCACTGGACCCGGCGCTGCCGATCGACGGCACCACCGGCTATGACGTCCTGCGCGAGGTGGGCGGCATCTTCGTCGACCCGACCGGTGTGCAAGCCCTGACCGAACTCGTCGACGCCAACGGGTTCGACTACGCCGACGCACCGGACCTGTTGCGCCAGTTGAAGATCGTTGCGGCGACGACCACGCTGGCCAGTGAGCTGGCCCGGCTGCACCGCTCGATCGTCGCCGCTGTCGGCGCCGACCACCCGCAACTGCCGGACGCGGTGGTCGCGCTGCTGACGAACACCGGCGTGTACCGATCGGACTACCAGAACTTGTCGGCGCTGCTGTCGGCCGCGATCGCACACACCGTCACGGAGCAGCCGGCGCTGGCCGCCCCGCTGGAGCTGGTGTCGGCGGCGCTGGCGGTAAGGGAACCGGCCGCCCGGCTGCAGCAGCTGTGCGGGGCGATGACGGCAAAAGCGGTGGAGGACTGCTACTTCTATCGTGATCCGCGCCTGGTGTCGCTCAATGAGGTCGGTGGTGACCCTTCGCACTTCGGCATCAGCGCCGCGGAGTTCCACCGCAGTGCCGCGGTTCGCGGACGGCTGTGGCCGCGGTCGATGACCACCCTGTCCACCCATGACACCAAGCGCGGCGAGGATGTGCGCGCGCGGATCGGCGTGCTGTCCCAGGTGCCGTCGCTGTGGGCCGAGTTCGCGGCCAGTTGGCAGACCACCACCCCGGCGCCCGATCATGCGACCGCACTGTTCTTGTTGCAGAACATCTTCGGGGTGTGGCCGGCCGACGGGCAGATTACCGACGAGTTGCGCGCCCGGTTGCATGCCTACACCGAGAAGGCGATCCGCGAAGCCGCGTGGCACACCTCGTGGAACGACCCGGACACCGAGTTCGAGGATTCCGTACATGCCTGGCTGGACGCGATACTCGACGGTCCGGTCGCCACCGAGCTCACCGGGCTGGTGGTCCAGCTCGATCCGCATGCGCACAGCGACGCGCTGGGCCAGAAGCTGCTGGCCCTCACCGTCCCCGGCATTCCTGACGTCTATCAGGGCACCGAACTCTGGGAGGACAGCCTCGTCGACCCCGACAACCGCAGGCCGGTCGACTACTCGGTGCGGGGTGCTGAGTTGGAACGCTTGTCACATCCGAAGATTCGGGTCGTGCGGGGCGCTCTGCAGGCCCGGCGGGATCGACCCGACACCTTCCTGTCCGGCAACTACCGGCCGGTGCTCGCCACCGGAAACGCCGCACACCACGTCGTGGCGTTCGGCCGAGGTTCCGACGTGCTGGTCGCCGTCAGCCGCTGGACGGTGCGGCTGCGTCACGACGGCTGGGGTGACACGATGCTGCCGTTGCCGGACGGCGGCTGGACCGATCGGCTGACCGGTGCGCGCTACAGCGGGCCGACGCCCGCCGGTGTGCTGTTCGGTGAATTGCCCGTGGCACTGCTGGAGTCCTCAGATGCCTGAATTCGCGGTGTGGGCGCCGGTGCCCAAACGGGTGCGCCTCGACGTCGACGGGCAGTTGCACGAGATGACGGTCGGCGATGACGGCTGGTGGCGCGCCGATGTCGATTGCGCGCCGGACGCCAGGTATGGCTATGTGCTGGAAGATGATCCGGCCGTGCTGCCCGATCCGCGCTCAGCTCGTCAGCCCGATGGTGTGCACGAGCGATCCCAGCTCTGGGATGCCTCGGCGGTGCGGTGGTCGGACCAGCAGTGGGCGGGCCGCTCGATCGAGGGCGCGGTGATCTACGAACTGCACACCGGCACGTTCACCGCCGACGGCACCTTCGAGGCCGCCATCGAGAAGCTGGACTACCTGGTGGACCTGGGCATCGACTTCGTCGAGCTGATGCCCGTCAACGCCTTCAACGGCAGCCACGGCTGGGGCTACGACGGGGTGCTCTGGTACGCCGTGCACGAACCCTACGGCGGCCCTGACGGTTTGGTGCGCCTGGTCGAGGCATGCCATGCCCGCGGGCTCGGGGTGCTGATCGACGCGGTGTTCAACCATTTCGGTCCGTCGGGCAACTACCTGCCCAAGTTCGGGCCGTATCTGTCCGCGGTGAGCAACCCGTGGGGCGAGGGCGTCAATCTGGCCGGACCGGACGCCGACGAGGTGCGCCGCTACATCATCGACTGCGCACTGCGTTGGATGCGCGACTTCCACGTCGACGGTCTGCGGCTGGACGCGGTGCACGCACTGGTCGACAACACCGCGATCCACATCCTCGAGGAGATGGCAGGAGAAACCGATTCGCTGTCCACGGTTCTGGGCCGGCCGCTGTCGCTGATCGCCGAGAGTGACCTCAACGATCCCCGGTTGATCACGCCGCGGGATCGCGGCGGCTACGGCTTGACCGCCCAATGGGACGACGATATCCATCACGCCATCCACACCGCGGTGTCGGGCGAACGTCAGGGCTACTACGCCGATTTCGGCTCGATGGCCACACTGGCCACCACGCTCCAGAACGGCTACTTCCACGCCGGCACGTACTCGTCGTTCCGGCACCGCAGACACGGCAGGCCATTGGACACGTCGCTGATCCCGGCCACCCGCCTGATGGCCTACACCACCGACCACGACCAGGTCGGCAACCGGGCGCTGGGTGATCGGCCATCGCAGAATCTGGACTTCGGACAGTTGGCCGTCAAGGCCGCGCTTGCCCTCGGATCACCCTATACGGCAATGCTTTTCATGGGCGAGGAGTGGGGATCGAGTCGGCCGTTCCAGTTCTTCAGCTCACATCCCGAACCCGAGCTGGCGATCGCGACGGCGCAAGGGCGCAAGGCCGAGTTCGCCGACCATGGCTGGGACGCCGATGACGTGCCCGATCCGCAGGACCCGCAGACGTTCCTGCGGTCCAAGCTGGACTGGGACGAGGTCGACGACTCCGAGCATGCTCGGCTGCTGGAGTTCTACCGCGGGCTGATCGCACTGCGCGACACCGAGCCGGATATGGCCGACCCGTGGCTGACTCACCTGGTGGTCGACTACGACGAGGACGAGCGCTGGATCGTGATGCGCCGCGGCGCAATTGCGATCGCCTGCAACCTCGGCGAGCAACCGGTCACTGTGCCGGTCGGCGGCGAGGCGGTGCTGGCATGGGGCGAGCCCGAGGTGGGCGCCCACGGCACAGAGCTGCCGGGGCATTCGGTGGTGGTGACCCGCGCGAGTTAGGGCTGTGGATAACGGAACACCTCGTACCGCAAAGTCGACAACCATACGGCGGTATGACGGATCTATTGCCCATCCCTCCGATGGAGACCGCAACCGACCCCATTGGATCGCCTGCCGATCTACGCGAGCGATGGCGTGCACTGATGGGACCACTTGGGTTCGGCGAGCGACTCCTTTGGATTGGCTTTGTCGGACCGGACCGGCGAATGCACAAGGCCCTCACCCAGATGCCGATCGGGCGCTTGCCTGACCGCTCTGTGATCGAAGAGCTGCTAGCGGGCTTGGTGACAGTAGTTCAAGAGTCCGCACCCGGAAGCACACTGGCCGTGTTGTTGACCAGACCAGGATCGGACGGGATCAGTGCCGAGGACCGGCGGTGGTCGAAAGTCCTCACCGACGCGGCGCGGACGTCGGGCGCGCCACTAGAACCGTTGTTCCGGGCAAACGATAGGGAGCTGCGACCAATATAAGTGCTACGATGTGCTACATGGAGCGCATAGGATTGCGCGAATTACGCCAGCATGCGAGCCAATACGTCGACCGAGCCGCCGGCGGCGAACCGATCGAGATCACCGTGCGGGGACGACTCGTTGCGATGCTGGTGCCGGCCGGCGAAGGAACGTGGGAAGAACTGATCCTTCGCGGCGAGGTCGCTCCCGCGCCGTCCGGCCAAGACCTGCTTGACGAGCCTGCACGGGACTACGGATTTGATGCGTCGGCAGCGTTGCTCCAATTGCGCGATGAAGAGCGCTGATGCAGCTCTACCTTGACACTTCCGCGCTGGTGAAACTGATCGTGATCGAGCGCGAAACATCGGCGCTGCGAACATATTTGAGGGAGTTCGCCGACGATGTACGATTCACCGCCGCGCTGACGCGCACCGAGCTGCTGCGAGCGGTCCGTCGCAGCGGCTCATTCGAACTCGCCGGACATGCTCATCGGGTGCTTGGCAGGCTCGACGTCGTCGCATTAACCAACCGACTACTGGACGAAGCCGGCTCCGTCGGGCCACCCGAGCTGAGGACCTTGGATGCCACTCACCTCGCGGCCGCACGCACTGCGCCTGCGCTGCGCGGCCTCGTCACCTACGACCTTCGGTTGGCCGCGGCCGCCGGGGCTGTTGGTGTCAGCGTCGCTAGCCCGCGATAGCCGCCGGTTAGGTCAAATACCGGTAGGCCGGCGAACCCGGCTCCAGCGCTTCGACGTGAATGCCGGAGGCGGCCATCCGCGCCCGCAGCCCGTCGAGCCCGGTGGCCGCACCGAGCTCGACACCGACCAAGGCCTCACCGGTCTCCCGGTTGTTGCGCTTGACGTACTCGAACAGCGTGATGTCGTCGTTCGGCCCGAGCACCTCGTCGAGGAACCGGCGCAGCGCGCCGGGCTCCTGCGGGAAGTCGACCAGGAAGTAGTGCTTGAGGCCCAGGTGTACCAGTGACCGCTCGAGCACCTCGCCGTAGCGCGACACGTCGTTGTTGCCACCGGAGATCAGGCACACCACCGTCGACCCGGGGGCGACGTCCGCCTCCAGCAGACCCGCCACCGACAGCGCCCCCGCGGGTTCGGCGATGATGCCCTCGTTCTGGTACAGGTCGAGCATCGCCGTGCAGACCGCACCCTCGTCGACCGTGGTGACCGAGACCATGTCCCCGGCCGCGGCCAGCGCCTGATACGTCAACGCACCGACCTGCTTGACCGCCGCCCCGTCGACGAACTGGTCGACGTGCTCCAGGGTGACCGGACCGCCGGCGGCCAGCGCCGCGATCATCGACGCCGCGCCCGCGGGCTCGACGCCGAGCACCGCGGTGTTCGTCGTCCGCTCGGCCAGATAGGTGGTGATCCCGGCGATGCACCCGCCGCCGCCGACCGGCACGACCACCAGGTCCGGCTCGGCCTCGATCTGCTCGAGGATCTCCACCGCGATGGTGCCCTGCCCGGCCATCGTGCGCGCGTCGTCGAATGGGGGAACCAGGGTGGCGCCAGTCCGCGCGACATCCTCCAGCGCGGCGTCGGCGGCCAGGTCGTAGGTACTGCCACCGACGATCAGCTCGATGAACTCCCCGCCGTGATAGCGGATGCGGTCCCGCTTCTGCTTGGGGGTCTTGGCCGGCACGTAGACCCTGCCGTGCACGCCCATCGAGCGGCACGCCAGCGCGAATCCCTGCGCATGATTACCGGCCGACGAGCACACCACCCCGGCGGTGAGCTCGGCCTCGGAGAGTTGCCGCAGCAGGTTGTAGGCGCCGCGCACCTTGTAGGACCGCACGCTCTGCAGGTCCTCACGCTTGAGGTACACCTCGGCGCCCGTGGCCTGCGAGAGCCGGTCGCTGTGCTGCAGCGGGCTCTGGCTGACCACGCCGGAAATTCGCCGCGCAGCCTCATCGATGTCAGCCGCGGATAGCGGCGCTGACAATCGGTGCTGGCTCAGATCGGCGGACACCGCTCAATGGTGCCACCTTGTAAGGCCAATCAGTGAATCGGGCTGAGCTCCCCGACTGCGGTCAGGAAGCGCTGGGCCAGCAGCGCCACCAGATCGGGGTGCGCGCCCAGCGGCTCGGTCACCGCGTGCGCGCCGCACTGGCCGAGTTTGGTGTGGAACACCCCTGGCGCCAGCAGGTAGGAGGCGATGAACACCCGCCGGCCGGATTTCCTCAGCCGGTGCACGATATCGGCGACGGTGGGGACACCGGTGGCCACGAATCCGAGGTGGACCTCCCCCACCAATTCGCCGAGCAGCGCCGCGGCGTGCGCCAGTTCGCGCCGGGCAGCGGGATCCGACGATCCGGCGGCCGCCATCACCACGGGGTCACCGGGTGACCAGCCGACCTCGAGCAGCCGGCCGCGCATAATCTCGGCCAGCACCGGGTCGGGTCCCAGCGCGGGGGTGATGGTGACGCTGGCATGGCCACTCTCGGCCACCCGGGCCGGCAGGTCGGTGTTGACGTGGTAGCCCGATGCGAGGAACGCGGGCACGACGACTGCCGGTGTCGTCGAATCGGCCAGCACTTCACGGGGATTGGGCCCGAGTACGTCGACGAAGGCGGTGCGCACCGCACCGACGTGCTCGGCGACCGCCGACGCGAGTTCGGTGATGATGGCCAGCCCCTGGGAACTTCGGGTGCCGTGGGCGACCAGGACGAGTTCTTGTGTCATCTCGTGGCGGTGTCCAGTGCCAGGCGATATCCGCGTTTGACCACCGTCTGGACCACGCGGGGGGCGGCCAGCGCCGAACGCAACCGAGCCATTGCCGTCTCCACCGCGTGAGTGTCGTCGCCGCCACCGGGCAGCTCGGCCAGCAGTTCTTCCCGGGACACGACCAGCCCTGGTGCCACCAGCAGCCGGCGCAGCAGCGCCATCGCGGCCGGGGGCAGCACTTTGAGCTCGCCGTCCACCTCGACGCTGGCGCTTCGAACGCTGATGTCGTGCCCGCCTGCACTGTATTTCCTTGCCAGGCAGGGTAGTTCGTCTGCGATCAGCCGGGCGAGCGCGCCGAGCCGATAGCGTTGCGGGTAACGGGCGTCGACACCGAGCCGGGTCAGCGGGGTCGCGGTGACCGGGCCGACGCAGAACACCGCGACGTCGTTGCGCAACGCGTTGATCAGACATTCCAGTGCGCCAAGGGCTTTGGCGCGTTCCAGCATCGCCGCGACGGCGGGCGCGCTGGTGAAGCTCACCGCGTCCACGTCGGCGCTGACGATCGCCGCGATCAACGCATCGACCCGCCGGGAGTCCTCCGGCGGCTCCCAGCGATACACCGGAACCTTCACGACGTGGGCACCCGCGCGGGTCAGCGCGTCACAGATATCGGTGTCGGGCTCCCACTCGCTGGCGGCACCGTGCAGCTGCACCGCGATGCGCAGTTGATCGACGCCCTCAGACAGCAAGCGCTCCAGCACTTCAACTGAGGATTCCGACTCCGGGCTCCACTCCTCGCACAGCCCGGCCTGGCGCACCGCACCACGCGCCTTGGGCCCGCGAGCCAGGATGCGAGTGGATTCGAGTGCGGCGCTGAGTTCGTCGGAGACATCCCAGCCGTGGGCGGCCTCGATCCAGCCCCGAAAACCGATCCCGGTAGTCACCACGACCAGGTCGGGCGGCTGTTCGATCAGCTGCGTGGTCACCCGGCGCAGCTCGACATCGTCGACCAGCGGCACGATGCGAATCGCCGGTGCGTGTATGACGGCTGCGCCACGACGCTCAAGGAGCGTGATGAGTTCTTCGGCCCGGCGCGCGGCCGTCACCCCGACGGTGAAGCCGGCCAGTGGGTCAGCGACTTCTGATCTCGACGAATCCATCGACCACCCTGACGTCGTAGACCGGCAGCGCATGTGACTCGTCATCGAGGCACCGACCGTCGACAAGGGAGAACACCTGCTTGAGCAACGGCGACGCCACGGTCGGCTCGCCGCGCCGATCCCCGACGATGCCACGCGACATCACCGCGGCCCGTCCGAAGGGATCGATATTGCCGACGGCAGCCAGCGTGCCATCGGCCAACAGGAACAGCGCCACCTGCTCACCGTCTGGCAGCAGCACCGCCACGCCGCGGCCGGCGAGCAGCGCGCTGCGGGCGCATGCGGGCGTCCAGATATCAAGGTCGAGCCCGGCACTTCTGTCCGCGAGAACTGTCATGGTTTCAAGCCTCCAAGCTCTTGATAGAGGGGTCGTGTTTCACAACTGTTACGGGCGGCTTTCCGCCGCGTTGACGCTGCTCGGCAGTCCCAGCAGCAGCGGGACCTTGCGCGGCCCCGCCTCGTCGAACACGACCGTCGGATCCGGCTCCCCCGGCGCATTGACGAACGAGACGAAGCGGCTCAGTTTCTCCTGGTCATTGAGCACACCGGCCCACTCGTCGGAGTATCCCTCGACGTGGCGGCTGATTGCGGCGTCGAGGTCGGCGGCAATGCCCAACGAGTCCTCACACACCACATCCCTGATGTGATCAAGCCCACCCTCGATGGTCTCCTGCCACACTGCGGTGCGCTGCAAGCGGTCTGCCGTGCGGATGTAGAACATCAGGTAGCGATCGATGTAGCGGACCAGCGTCTCGGAGTCGAGATCGCCGGCCAGCAGCTGGGCGTGCTTGGGGGTGGCGCCGCCGTTGCCGCCTACGTAGAGGTTCCAGCCCTTCTCGGTGGCGATCACGCCGACGTCCTTGCCGCGCGCTTCGGCGCACTCGCGTTGGCAGCCCGACACGCCCATCTTGATCTTGTGCGGCGAACGCAGCCCGCGATAACGCAATTCGAGATCGACGGCCATCGCCACCGAGTCCTGCACTCCATAGCGGCACCAGGTGGAGCCGACGCAGCTCTTCACCGTCCGCAGCGACTTACCGTAGGCGTGCCCCGATTCCATCCCGGCGTCGACGAGGCGCTTCCAGATCTGCGGCAGCTGTTCGACGCGGGCGCCGAACAGGTCGATACGCTGACCGCCGGTGATCTTGGTGTAGAGGCCGAAATCCCTGGCCACCTCGGCAATCACCATCAGCTTCTCCGGTGTGACTTCACCACCGGGTAGCCGCGGCACCACCGAATATGTGCCGTTGCGTTGAATGTTGGCCAGGAAATGGTCGTTGGTGTCCTGCAGTCCTGCGGTTGCGTCGTCCAGGATGTGATCGGACGACGTGGACGCCAGGATCGAGGCCACCACGGGCTTGCAGATATCGCATCCGGCGCCGGTGCCGTACTCGGCGATCAGTGCGGAGAAGGTGCGGATGCCGGTGGTCGCGACGATCTGGAACAGCTCGGCGCGGGTCTGCTCGAAGTGTTCGCACAGGGCTTTGGACATCGCCACGCCCTGTGCCTCGAGCAGTCGCTTGAGCATCGGAATGCAACTACCGCAGGAGGTTCCAGCCGCCGTGGTGCATTTGATGGCCGGAACATCGTGGGCGCCTTGCGAGATAGCGCCGCAGATGCTGCGTTTCGTCACCGCATTGCAGGAGCAGATCTGTGCGTCATCGGGCAGCGCGCCCACGCCCACCTCGGCCCCGGCGGGTGAGATCAGCGTCGCCGGGTCGGCGGGCAGTGGCCGGCCGACCAGCGGGCGCAGGGTGGCGTACGCGGTGGCGTCACCGACCAGGATCCCGCCCAGCAGCGTCGAAACATCGTCGGAGACCACGAGTTTGGCGTACGTCTGGTTGACGGCATCGTTGAGCACGACTTCCAGCGCACCGGGTGTGCTGGCGTGGGCGTCACCGAAGCTGGCGACGTCGACGCCGAGCAGCTTGAGTTTGGTGGACAGGTCGGCACCCGGGAATTCCGCGGTGCCGCCGACCAGCCGGTCGGCCACGACCTCGGCCATCGTATAGCCGGGCGCGACCAGGCCGTAGCAGCGACCCTCGACCGCGGCGACCTCACCGATCGCGAACACATGGGGATCGGCTGTGGCGCAGCTGATATCGGTCATCACCCCACCGCGTTCGGCAATCGGCAGGCCGCATTCGGCGGCCAGCTCGTCGCGTGGACGCACACCCGCTGAGAACACCAGCAAGGCGCCGTCGAGCTGTTCGTCGTTCGACAGCGACACGGTGATTCCGTCACCGTTGTCGACGATCTCGGTGGACGCGACGTCGGTGTGCACCGTAATGCCGAGTTCGGTGATGAGCCGGTTCAGCAGCGCCCCGCCGCCGTCGTCGACCTGAATGGGCATCAGCCGCGGGGACCGTTCCAGCACATGCGGCGTCAGGCCCAGCATCCGCAGCGCATTGGCCGCCTCCAGCCCCAGCAGACCACCACCGACCACGATGCCAACGGCCCCGGGTTCGGCTGCCGACGCCGCCACGCGGATGGCGTCGAGGTCTTCCAGTGTCCGGTAGACGAAGCAGCGCTCCAGATCGCTGCCGGGGATCGGCGGGACGAACGGGTACGAACCGGTGGCCAGCACCACGGCGTCGTAGCCGATGCGCTCCCCCGTCGAGGTGACGACCTCGCGGGCGGCCCGGTCGATCGCGATGGCCGGCTCGCCGACTCGAAGGTCGACCAGATCGTCTCCGGTGTAATCGTTTCCGGACAATGCCAGCGTCGCGCGGTCCCAGCCGTCGATGTAGGAGGACAACCCCACCCGGTCGTAGGCCGCGGTGGGCTCCTCGCACAGCACGACCACCCGCCAGGCTCCGTCACGATCCCGGTCCCGCAGTGCCTCGACGAACCGGTGCCCGACCATGCCGTGGCCGACGACAACGACGGTCCGTGCCGGGGCGGTCATGCGACCGCCGCGGCGCTGTCGACCGCGTGGGTCTCGGTGCTGATGACAGCGGACTTCTTGGGGGTGCGCACGTAGGCCACCCAGGTGATGACCGCGCACAGCACGTAGAAGCCGAGGAACACCCAGAACGCCATCGTCGCGGATTTCGCCGGTGACAGGTAGGACGCCCGCAGCGCGATGTTGACACCGACCCCGCCGAGTGCCCCGATGGCCCCGGCGATGCCGATCAATGCGCCCGACATCCGCTGCGACCAGGCCCGCTTCTCACGTGCGTTAAGGCTGTCCAGGCCGCGCGACTTGGCTTCGAAGATCGACGGGATCATCTTGTAGGTGGAGCCATTTCCCATGCCGGACAGGATGAACAGGGCGATGAAGCCGGCGATGAAAGCCACCATGGTGGCACCAGAAGCCGGCCCGGCGGTGGCGTCGTCGATCTCGCCGGCCCCGACGAGCCAACCGGCGGCGAGGATCATCGCACCGAAGGTGTAGAGCGTGACCTTGCCGCCGCCGAAGCGATCCGACAGCCAGCCGCCGAACGGGCGCGACAGTGAACCGAGCACCGGTCCGATGAAGGCGATCTGGGCGGCGTGCAGCGACGCCTGGGCGGTCATCGCCGGGGTGACCGGTCCGCCATGCGACAGCCCGGCCAGGAAATTGATCTGCAGTACCTGTCCGAAGGCGAAGCCGAACCCGATGAACGACCCGAACGTGCCGATGTAGAGCAGTGAGACCAGCCACGAATCACGATGCGCCAGAACCTCGATCATCGACCGCGCATCGGTGCGCTGGTTGGTGAGGTTGTTCATGAACACCGCCGCACCCACCGAGGCCAGTGCGATCAGCACCAGGTAAGCGGCACACACCAGGTGCGGGGACCGGTTGCCGACCGTCGCGATGACCAGCAGACCGATGATCTGGATGACGGCGACGCCGATGTTGCCGCCGCCGGCGTTCAGCCCCAGCGCCCAGCCCTTGTACCGCTGCGGGTAGAAGGCGTTGATATTGGCCATCGACGAAGCGAAGTTGCCACCGCCCAGCCCTGCGAAGCCGGCCACGATCAGGAATGTCGTGTACGAAGTGCCCGGGTGCGCCATGAAATACAGCGTGAGAACGGTGGGCACCAAGAGCGCCAGCGCCGAGAAGATCGTCCAGTTGCGGCCGCCGAAGCGGGCCACCGCGAAGGTGTACGGGATACGCAGGACGGCACCGACCAGGGTCGGGACGGCCACCAGGAAGAACTTGCCCGCAGCGTCGATGTGGTAGACGTTCTGCGGCATGAACAACACCATCACCGACCAGATGGACCACACCGAGAATCCGACGTGCTCGGCGAAGATCGACCAGATCAGGTTGCGGCGTGCGATTTTCGCGCCGCCGTGGTTCCAGGCGTCGACGTCCTCGGCGTCCCAGTCGTCGATGTCGTAGCCACTGCGAGTGGTTGAAGGCTGCATACGTTCACGGTAGGAATTCTTTGTTGCGCCTTCGCTGCAGCCGGTGATCGCAGTGTCACAACCTTCTCACTTTGGTGCGGGCGCCGCGGTGAGGTCAGTACACGTCGCGCAGATATCGCTTGTCGGCGACCAGTTCACGCTTGTAGTCGCGCGCGGCTTCGGCACTCAGGTGGCCGTGTGTGCCGATGATGGTTTCCAGCGCGGTGTCGACATCGCGCGCCATGGTGGCGGCGTCACCGCAGACGTAGAGGTGCGCACCGTCCTGCAGCCAAGTCCACAGTTGTGCGCCTTTGTCGATCATGTTGTCCTGCACATAGACTCGCCTGCGCTGGTCGCGGGAAAAGGCGAGGTCGAGCCGATTCAGAAAGCCGTCGGTGTGCATGTCGGTCAGATCATCGCGGTAGTAGAAGTTTTCGGCTCGGTGCCGGTCCCCGAAGAACAACCAGTTGCGCCCGGTATGGCCGAGCGCGCGGCGCTCCTGAAGGAAGCCGCGGAACGGGGCGATCCCGGTGCCCGCGCCGATCATCACGATCGGCGCGGTCGTATCTTCGGGTAGGCGGAAGTGCGGCGACGTCTGCAGGAACACCGGAACGGAGCGGGCGCGGTCAGCCAGGAACGTCGAGCACACTCCCCCACGCTCGGCTCCGTCGGGCGCCTGGTAGCGCACGATCGACACGGTCAACTGCACCTCATGCGGGCTGACCAGCGGGCTCGACGAAATCGAATACAGCCGCGGCGTCAGCCGGACGAGCACTTCCTGCCACTGCTCAGGCGCGGCGTGCACCGCGAAGGCACGGACGACGTCGATCCCGTTGCGCCCCAACCGCCAGGTGTCCAGGTGCGCGCGAGCGGCTCGCAGGTCTCTGGCCACCGCCTTGTCGGTCGTCGTCTCGGCGAGGAAGACCAGCAGGTTCGGGGTGATGCGGCAGATGTCGTAGCTTTCGGTGAGTGCTTGGCGCAGTTCATATTCCGCACCGTCGACTTCGACCAACTCATCCCCGCGCAGGCGGGTCGCGGTCAGCCAGGCGGCGACATCGTCGTCGCTGTTGGTGGGCAGCACCCCCAACGAGTCGCCGACGGCATAGCTGACGTCGTGCTCGGAGATGTCAAATCCCATCTGCCGCACCTCTTTGGCCGCCGACGCGGGGGTGAGCCTGGTGTTGCGCGCCAACCTGGCGGGCACAGGCCTGGCACGGGTGAAGGGCTCGGCGGGCTGAGCGACGGCGGGCGCGGCGACCATAGCCGGTGCCGATTCGCCGGCATTCACGACCTCGATCACCCGCTGGGCCCACTGCGTCACCGAATCCTCGTCGTGGACTTCGCAGTCGCTGCGGTCGAGCAGCCGGGCGCCACCGAGTTCGGCCAGCCGGGTGTCGAGAGATCGGGCGTGGCCGCAGAACTGGCCGTAGGACCGGTCGCCGATGCCCAGCACCGCGAACCGAAGCCCGTTCAGGTCTGGGGCATCCGGCGCCCGAAGCCGGTCCCAGAAGCCGGCGCCGTTGTCGGGCGGATCACCATCGCCGAACGTGCTGGTGACCACCAGCACGTCGCGCGCCGCGAGATCGCTGACGTCGCAGTCGTCCATGTTGACCAGCCGGGCGGTGAGCCCGGCCACCCCAAGCTGATCTACGAGTCGGGCCGCGAGCTCCTCGGCGTTTCCGGTCTGCGACGCCCACAGCACCCACGGGCCGGGCGCCGGGGCAGGTTCGTCGGAAACTCGCGAATATGTTCCGGCCAGGAGGCCGTCGATCCACAGCCGTACCGGCCTACTGATCGGCGCGGATTCCGGGAGCACCGGAACGCCGACGACGTCGCCGCTCAGCGCTGCGAAAAATCCTGCCAGGTATTGCCTTTCGTCATCGGTGAAGGAGGGTTCCGCACCGCTGGCGGTCGTGCTGGGAGGCAGAGTCCGGCTGGGGCGCAGGCTCACCGCACACACCTTCAGTTCGGGTTGCAGGGAGTCCGCGTCCACGGCGTCGCTGGTCAGAGCGTTGATCGCCAGGTATTCGCCGTGTTCGTCGTTCCAGTGGAACGGCACGAAACAATTACCCGGCCGGACCCGGTCGGTGACGACGGCGGGCAGCACAGCCCGGCCCCGCCGGGATTGCAGTTCGACCGCTTGTCCGTCGGCGATACCGAGGGCGTTGGCGTCGCCAGGGTTGATCTCGACGAAGGGGTTGCCGTTGAGTTTGTTGAGCTTGGCGACCCGACCGGTCTTGGTCATGGTGTGCCACTGGTGGGCCAGCCGGCCGGTGTTCAACACGAACGGATAGTCGTCGTCCGGCATTTCACGAGCGTCCATGTGCGGACGGGCGTGAAACACCGCACGGCCGGAGGGCATGGGGAATGCCAGGACACCGTCATTGAGATAGCGGATCGGATGACGATCCTGCTCGTCGCCGGGCGGGCACGGCCATTGCACCGGCGTTTCGCGCAGCCGCTGATAGCTCACACCGCGAATGTCGTATCCGGTCTTCGGATTGGCGAATCGCCGAATCTCGTCGAAGATCTGCTCGCTGGACTCATAGGCGAAGTGCGCCCCGAATCCCATGGCGTCGGCCACCTGGCAGATCAGCTGCCAGTCCGGTCGGGAATGCCCAGCGGGTGAGACACATTCGCGCACCATGGTCAGGGTGCGCTCGGAGTTCACCATCACCCCGTCGGCTTCGGCCCACAATGCGGCAGGCAACACGACGTCGGCGTAACGGTTGGTGGCGGTGTCACGGTAGGCGTCCTGGGTGACGACCAGCTCCGCGGTCTCCAGGCCGGTGATGACGGTGGTGCGATTGGGTACGGTGGCCACCGGATTGGTACAGATGATCCAACAGGCCTTGATATCTCCGGCCGCCATCTGCTCGAACATGTCGATGGTGCCCCGGTTGGTGTCGGCGCGGATCGTCCCCGGCGCCAATTCCCACACCGCTTCGACGAAGGTCCGATCGTCGGCGGAGGCCACCGAGCGCTGACCTGGCAAACCCGGCCCCATATAACCCATTTCGCGGCCGCCCATCGCGTTGGGCTGGCCGGTCAGCGACATCGGGCCGCTGCCCGGCCGGCAGATCGCCCCGGTGGCCAGGTGCAGGTTGCAGATGGCGTTGGTGTTCCAGGTGCCGTGGGTGCTCTGGTTGAGGCCCATCGTCCACAGCGACATCCATTCACCCGCCTCGGCGATGAGCGTTGCCGCGGTGCGGATATCGGCCTCGGCCAGGCCGGTGAGTTCGGCCACCCGCGCCGGCGGGTAGTCGGTGAGGAACTCTTCCATCGCGTCCCAGCCCTCGGTGTGCTCAGCGATGAAGTCGGTGTCGATGTCGCCGGAGGCCACCAGCAGGTGCAATAAGCCGTTCAGCAGCGCGAGGTCGGTGCCCGGCCGGATCTGCAGAAACAGGTCGGCCTTGTCCGCGGTGGCCGTCCGGCGCGGGTCGACGACAATCAGCTTGGCGCCGGCCCGCATCCGGTCGGCCATCCGCAGGAACAGGATCGGATGACAGTCGGCCATATTCGCCCCGATGACGAAAAACACGTCGGCACAGTCGAAATCGGCGTACGACCCTGGCGGTCCATCGGCACCGAGCGATTGTTTGTATCCGGTCGCCGCGCTGGCCATGCACAGCCGCGAGTTGGACTCGATGTTGAGTGTCCGGATGAAACCCTTGGCCAGTTTGGTGGCCAGGTACTGCGCTTCCATGGACATCTGCCCGGAGACGTACAGCGCAATCGAATCCGGGCCGTGTTGGTCCAGGATCGCGCGCAGCCGGCTGCCCACCGCGGCGATCGCGTCGTCGACAGGGGCGACGACGAGTTCCTCACCGCGGGCCGGACGAATCAGCGCGTCGACCGCACGGCCCTCGGTGGTGCCCATGAGTTCGGTGTGCGTGGCGCCCTTCGTGCACAGCCGGCCGAAGTTGCTGGGGTGAAGCCGGTCACCGACGACACTGGCGATGACCGGACCTCCCACGCCGGGCTTGGTGCGCACGTCGATGCCACACCCGACACCGCAATACGAGCACGCGGTGCGGATGGCCTGAGCGCAGTCATCCCCGGCAGCCACCGCTTCACCGTGCCCGGCGGACGTTACGAGAGGAGCCGGGCCGCGTTATCGCGACGATAAACCGCGCTCACTTTGCCAAGGGCGACGGTGTGAGAACTCGCGCGACGATGTAACACTTGTCAACATGGCGACCGCCTCCTACCACCACGGCAACTTGCGGCAGGCCCTGCTCGAGCACGGCGTCGCGCTGGCCAGGGCCGGTGGCCCCGACGCGGTGGTGTTGCGCGATGTCCAGCGGCTGGCGGGCGTGAGCAACTCGGCCGCCTACCGCCATTACGCCGACCGGCACGCGCTGCTGGCGGCGGTGAAAGCCGACGTCATGGCCCAGATCGGTGCGGCGATGGTGGAAGCGCTTGACGCTGTTCCGGCGCGGGGCCCCCGTCGCGAGCGGGCGCTGGCCCGGTTCCGCGCCACCGGCCAGGCCTACATCGACTTCGCCCTGGCCCAACCGGGACTGTTCCGCACCGCGTTCGTCCCCGACGGCACCGAACCCAGCGACGACACGGTGCCCGCCGATCGCCATCCGTTCCAGATCCTGCGCGGTTGCGTCGACGACCTGGTGGCCGCGGGCATGCTCGCCGAGGACCGCAGGGACGGCTTCGACGAGGCGGCCTGGGCCGCCGTGCACGGCGCGGCAACGCTGTTCCTCGACGGTCCGCCGGGCATGGCAGGCACCGATCGCCAACAGCTGATCACCGACCGGCTCCTCGACGTCATCGGCGAGAGCCTCCAGTAGCGTCATGTTGACAGTGCTAACTTCTGCTGGCATGCTCGCGGATGTTAGCATCGTCAACATAAGGGTTGCCCATGTCCGTCCTCACGCCGCAGCGAGTCAGGCCCGTCGCCGTCCTCGCGGTAGTCCTGGTGGCCGCGCTGGCCATCAACGTTGAGACCACGATCGTCAATGTCGCTCTGCCAACGCTGAATTCGTCGCTCGGGGCGTCCACGAAGGCTCTGCAATGGATCGTCGACGCCTACAACCTGGCGTTCGCCGCGCTGGTGCTGGCCGGCGGCACAGTCGGTGACCGGTTCGGCCGCCGCGGCACCCTCATCGCCGGCCTCACCCTGTTCGCGCTCAGCAGTGTCGGCGCCGCCCTGTGCACCTCGACCGGACCGCTGATCGGCATGCGGCTGGTGATGGGTGTGGCATCGGCGCTGATCTTCCCCACCACGCTGGCGATCATCACCGATACGTTCCGTGATCCGCGACAGCGCGCGGCCGCCATCGGAATCTGGGGGGCGGTCACCGGCCTCGGCGTCGCGATCGGGCCCATCCTCGGCGGGGCGTTGCTGGAGGGATTCTGGTGGGGCAGCCTGTTTCTCGCGTTGGCACCGATCGCGCTGGCCGCCGCACTGGCCGCACCGTTCGTTGTTCCGGGCGCCGCCCCCGACCGGCAGAACCGGCTGGACCCGGGTGGACTCGGACTGTCGGTGGTCATGCTGGGCGCGCTGGTCTACACCATCATCGAAGCCCCGGATCGCGGCTGGGCCAGCGCACCGACGCTCGGCGGCTTCGCCCTCGCTCTGGTCGCCGCGGTGGGCTTCGCCTGGTGGGAACGCCGCCAACGCGATCCGTTGATCGATGTCAGCCTGTTCACCAACCTGCGGTTCAGCGCCGCCAGCGGTGCGGTGACAGTCGCGTTCTTCGCCCTGTTCGGGTTCATCTTCCTGATCACCCAGTTCATGCAGCTGCTGCAGGGCAACAGCGCGCTGCAGACCGGGGTGCGTATTCTGCCCGTTGCGCTGTCCATCGCCGTCGGCTCGATCCTCGGCACCCGGCTGGCTGTGACCCAGATCGGCACCAAAGTCGTTGTCTTCGTTGGCCTTCTGTTGCTGGCCGCATCGTTCGGATGGATCGCGGCAAGCGACCTGAGCGTCACGTACCCAACGATGGCGATGCAGATGGTGCTGCTCGGCGGCGGGCTCGGGCTCACCACGGCACCAGCAACCGACTCGATCATGGGGGTGGTGCGGCCCGAGCAGGCCGGCGCGGGGTCGGCCGTCAACGATGCCACCCGCCAGGTGGGCGGCACTCTCGGCGTCGCCGTGATCGGCAGCATTTTCTCGACGCTCTACATCCGGCACCTGGCCGACAGCCAGGCGCTGGGCGCCATGCCGGCCCCGGCGCAATCCGTGGCGCGGGAAGGCCTGGCCCAGGGCCTTGCGGTGTCCGCGCAGGCACCCCCACCGATTGCCGGTGCGGTGCGCGGTGCCGTCGACAACGCGTTCCTGGCCGGCCTGCAGGCCGGGTGCCTGACCGCCGCCGCGGTCTGCCTCGCCGGTGCGGTGTTCGTGCTGGCAGTGCTGCCCGCCCACCCGAGAACAGCATTACCCGAATCTTAGGATTCGGGTGACCGAAACCGCGGTATAGTCGACCCATGACGAGCATGGACCTGGTGCAGATCGCGGGCGTACCGTGGCCGCGCTACAAGCTCGTCGCGCTGGCACTCGGCCTGATCGTGTTCGTCGTGGTCGGCCTGGTCACGGTGAGCGCCGCGCCGGCTGTACTGCTGGCCGCGGGCACGTCGACAGTGGTGTGGCTGGCGTTCGGCCTGCGCCGTCCGCGCCGCCGCTAACGCTCCAGAATTCGTTTCAGGGTCGCCAGGTCGGCCTTCACCGCCGCCGCGTCGGCCGCGTAATCGTCATCGGACATCTCGGGCCTGCGCCGCAGCGTGAACACGACCTCGCACCAGTCCTTGCCGGCAGGCACCACCCGCAGCGGGTTGAACACCGGCTCGCCGGACGGCAGATTGACCACGTGGTCGAGCACCCCGAGATCGTTGGCCGGGGTGAATTCGATGGTGATCTCCCCCATCGGTGACTGAGCCACCCAGGTGTCGCCGACCCGGGTCAGCTCGCTCTGGGCCAGGCCAGCCGCCCACTCGGGCAAGTGCGCCGGATCGGCCGCATAGCGGTAGACGTCGATCGCCGAGCGATTGATCCACGCGCTGAGGTGCTGGGACTCGTTCGCAGAGTCGACAGAATCGTTCATGGGTCCCACGTTACTGACACGCCATCGCCCATTCGATGATTCCCCGCGCCCGCGCCAAAGTCGCCATCTGCGTATCGATCTCGACGAGCTTGGCTTGCGCCAGCGCTCGACTGGCCGGCCGCCCTGGTGCGTCGTCGTCGAGCAGGACGGCGATTTCGTCGAGGGTGAACCCGGCTGCCTTGCACAACCCGATCACCTCGAGCCTGGTCAACACCGCGTCGTCATAGCGGCGCTGCCCGCCGGCGCGCGACGGCGGCGTGAGCAGGCCGATCTTCTCGTAATACCGCAGCGTGGTCGGGGCGACGTCGGTGCGGCGCGCCACCTCGCCGATACTCAGCGCACTGCTCATGCTCACCTTCCACCCGCAATGCTTGACTTGGAGCCAACTCCAAGTTCTTCACTGTAGCCATGGACTCCCTGCCTGCCAGCCGCTACGCCCTGCTGCGGAGCTACCGCCGCGACGGCCGCCCCGTCGACACCCCGATCTGGTTTCACTTGGACGGGACCACGCTGGTGTTCCGCACCAAGATCGGCCCCAAAACGAAGCGGATGACGAACGATCCGCGCGTCGAACTACGGGTGTGCGACTACAAAGGCCGGGTCCCCGACGCCGCCCCCACCGTCACCGGGCGGGCCGTGGTCCTATCCGGCGAGGACGCCGAACGGGCCAACCGGCAACTGCACACCAGGTACGGCTGGCAGTACAACCTCGTTCCGCTTCTGCACCTGCCCGGCGTCAAGAACGTCGACGCCAGCCTGCCGTGGCGGGAGAAGTGGCAGCGCCTGCGCAACCCGAACCTCTGGCCGGGCAGTGCGATCGTGCGGGTGGACCTAGCCGCCTAGGCAGCCGGGGCCCAGCAGCGCCTTCAAATCACCCATCAGCGCCGAGGACGGCGTCACCCGCAGCGACTGGTCGAGTTCCAGTGTGGTGATGCGATCGCCGCTGATCAGCCGCAGGTGCACCTGCGAGGTGCCGGGATGGCGGGCCAGCACCTGCTTGAGCGCGGTGACCTTGTCGATGGTGCACTGCCGGGTGGGCAGGCTCACCGCAACCGGCCGGTCCACCTGCGCGTTCGAAAAGTCTGGTACCACAAGCTCGTTGGCGATCAAGGAGATCCGGTCGTCCTGGATACGAACCTTGCCGCCGACGAGCACCACCGCGTCGTCGGCGATCTCGGCGCCGAACATCGTATACGTCTGCGGGAAGAACATCACCTCGATACCGCCGGTGAGGTCTTCCAACTGCGCTGAGGCCCAGGGCATCCCGTTCTTGTTGACCCGCCGGTTGACACCGGCCAGGATGCCACCGACCCGCACCTGGGTGTCGTTGGCGACGTCACCGGCGAGGATGCCCGGGATCTGGGTGTCCACCTGCGCGGCGAGCAGGTGTGCCACGCCGTTGAGCGGATGTCCGGAGACGTACAGCCCCAGCATCTCCCGCTCGAGGGCGAGCTTGTGCTTGTCGTCCCATTCCTCGTCGGGCACGCGGATGGTGAATGCAGAGTCCCCAGCATCGCCATCAACATCATCCGAGCCACCGCCGAACAAGTCGAACTGGCCGATCGCCTCGGCTTTCTTGGTGCCCAGCACTGAGTCGACAGCGTCGGTGTGGATCAGGAACAGGCCCTTGCGAGGATGATTCAGCGAGTCGAAAGCCCCTGCCTTGACCAAGGATTCGGTGACCTTCTTGTTGCAGGCCGAGATGTCGATCTTGTTCAGGTAGTCCGAGAAATCGGTGAACTTGCCCTTGTCGGTGCGGGTGGCGACCAGCGAGCTGACCACGTTGGCACCGACGTTGCGGACAGCGCCCAGCCCGAACCGGATGTCGTTGCCCACCGAGGCGAAGTTCTGCACCGACTCGTTGACGTCGGGTGGCAGCACGGTGATGCCGAGGCGACGGCAGTCCGCTAGATAGACCGCGGCCTTGTCCTTGTCGTCACCGACCGACGTGAGCAGGCCGGCCATGTATTCGGCCGGGAAGTTGGCCTTGAGATACGCGGTCCAGTAGGACACCAGCCCGTAGCCGGCGGCGTGCGATTTGTTGAACGCGTAGCCGGCGAACGGCAGGATGGTGTCCCACAACGCTTTCACGGCTTTCTCGGAGAAGCCGTTGGCGGTCATCCCCTCCTTGAAGCCCTGATACTCGGCCTCGAGGACCTCAAGCTTCTTCTTGCCCATGGCTTTTCGCAGCGCATCGGCCTTACCCATCGAGTAGGAGGCGACCTTCTGCGCGATGAGCATGATCTGCTCTTGGTAGACGATCAGGCCGTGGGTCTCGGAGAGGATCTCCTTGAGCGGTTCCTCCAGCTCCGGGTGGATCGGCTTGATCGCCTGCCGGTTGTTCTTGCGGTCGGCGTAGTCGTTGTGGGCGTTCATGCCCATCGGGCCTGGCCGGTACAACGCCAGCACGGCGACGATGTCGTTGAACTCGGTGGGCTGCATGCGGCGCAGCAGATCCCGCATCGGGCCGCCGTCGAGCTGGAACACACCCAAGGTATCGCCGCGCCCCAGCAGTTCATAGGCCTTGGGGTCGTCGAGCGGCAACGCGTCGAGATCCAGGTCGATACCGCGGTTGGCTTTGATGTTCTCGATGCAGTCGCCGATGATCGTCAGGTTCCGCAGTCCGAGGAAGTCCATTTTCAGCAGGCCGATGGCCTCACACGACGGGTAGTCCCAGCCGGTGATGATCGCGCCATCCTGCGGCCGCCGCCACAGCGGAATCGCCTCGATGAGCGGCTCGGAACTCATGATCACCGCACACGCGTGCACGCCCGCATTGCGGACCAGGCCCTCCAGGCCACGCGCGGTTTCGTAGATGGTGCGCACGTCGGGATCGGTGTCGATCAGGCCGCGAACCTCGGCGGCCTCCTTGTACCGCTCGTGATTCGGGTCGGTGATGCCCGACAGCGGGATGTCCTTGGCCATGATCGGCGGCGGCAGCGCCTTGGTGATCCGGTCGGCTATCGCGAAGCCCGGCTGGCCGTAGTGGACACGCGCCGAATCCTTCAGTGCCGCTTTGGTCTTGATGGTGCCGAAGGTGATGACCTGGGCGACCCGGTCGCTACCCCACTTCTCGGCGGCGTAACGCACCATCTCACCGCGGCGCCGGTCGTCGAAGTCGATATCGATATCGGGGGCAGACGGACGTTCCGGGTTGAGGAAGCGCTCGAACAGCAGCCCGTGCGGGATCGGGTCGATGTTGGTGATGCCCAGCGCGTAGGCCACCAGCGAGCCGGCCGCCGATCCGCGGCCGGGCCCCACCCGGATGTCGATGGAGCGCGCGTAGTTGATCAGGTCGGCCACGATCAGAAAGTACGACGGGAAACCCTTGCCGCAGATGACGCCGATCTCGAAGCTCGCGCGCTCGGTGTACTCGGGCGGCACCGCATCCGGAAAACGCCGCCGCAGACCGGCTTCGACCTCGTGGCGCAGCCAGCTGCCCTGATCGTGGCCCTCGGGCACCGGGAAGATCGGCATCCGGTCGGTCGGGGCCCACACGTCGGCGTAGGACTGCACCCGCTCGCCGATCAGCAACGTCGAGTCACAGGCCTCGGGGACCTCGGCGTCCCACAGGGCGCGCATCTCGGCGGCCGACTTCAGGAAGTAGCCGTCACCGTCGAACTTGAACCGGTTGGGGTCTGAGAGCGTCTTGCCGGTCTGGATGCACAGCAGCGCTTCGTGGTTGTGCGACGCATCGCGGGTCACGTAGTGGCAGTCGTTGGTGGCCAGCGCCGGGATGCCGAGCTTGCGGCCGACCTCCAGCAGGCCCTCGCGGACCCGGCGCTCGATCGACAGCCCGTGGTCCATCAGTTCCAGGAAATAGTTCTCCGGCCCGAAGATCTCCCGCCACTTGGCCGCCGACTCCAGCGCCTCCTTCTCGTGGCCCAGCCGCAACCGGGTCTGCACCTCACCGGACGGGCAGCCGGTGGTGGCGATGATGCCCGAGGCATGCTCGGCGATGATCTCGGCGTCCATCCGCGACCACTTGCCGAGCTGACCCTCGAACGAGGCCAGCGTCGACAGTTTGAACAGGTTGCGCAGGCCGGTGGCGTTCTCGGCGACCATCGTCATGTGGGTGTACGAGCCGCTACCCGACACGTCGTCGCTCTTCTGGCCCGGGTCGCCCCACAGGATGCGCCGGGTGTCAAACCGCGAACCAGGCGCGATGTAGGCCTCGACGCCGATGATCGGTTTGATGCCGACCTTGGTGGCCGCGTTGTAGAACTCGCTGGCCCCGAACATGTTTCCGTGGTCGGTCATGCCGATGGCGGACATCCCGAGGCGCTGCGCCTCGGCGAACATGGGCGTGATCTTCGCGGCACCGTCGAGCATCGAGTACTCGGTGTGGTTGTGCAGATGCACAAAAGACCCGGCAGGAGTTCCGTTACCCATAGGCCCGTCAGTCTAGAGCCGCGGACCGACAGCCTTCGGCGTGTCGCGGTACGTGTCCGGCGGGTGGCGGCAATTCTTCACCGATCTCTTTCGCCCACTCAGGCGGCACTGGTAGGCAGAGCGTATGTTCGCGCCCAAACCTCCGCTGCGCAGCGTGGGCACCGACCCCGACTACCGATTCACGCTGGCCAACGAGCGGACGTTTCTGGCCTGGTTGCGCACCGGACTCGCGCTGCTGGCCGGGGCCGTCGCGCTGGCCAGCCTGGTCCACGACTTCGGCCCGCGGCCGTTCCGGATCGCCATCACCGTGCTGCTGCTGGTGTTGTCCCTGACCGTCACCGTGGGGGCCTACCTGCGCTGGGACCGCACCGAACGGGCGCTGCGAGAGCAGCGGCCGCTGCCGACCGATCCCCTGCCGCGAATCATCGTCTCCGGCGTCGGGATCGTCATCGCGGCGGCGGCCGTTCTGGTCTATCTCGCCGAGTTCGGCCACTAGATGGACGATCGGGCACTGCTCGACGCCGCGGGGGTGGCCGAGCGGACGGCGCTGGCGTGGCAGCGCACGATCATCGGGGTGCTCGCCGTCGGCGCGCTGGTGGTGCGGTGGAGCATCACCGAGCGATTTCCGCCCTGGCCGGGCGTCGTGCTGACCGCGCTGGCCGCGCTGGCCGCGCTGATTCTGGTTCGTCAGCGCTATCAACGGGTGCGCGACACCGTGCTCGCCGACCAAACACCGCTGTCGCGCTATCTGATCCCGGGGGCCACCATCGTCATGATCGTGGTCGTGCTCGGGATCGGCGCGGGCATCCTCATCGAGTACACCCACCTCTAGGCGTCAGGCTTCGTCCTTCAGCATGCGGGCGATCTCTGCTGCCTGCTCACCCGTCACCTCACCGGAGAGCTGCAACACCTCGCCGTCGATCTTCTCGGTGATCTTCGGTGCCCACACGACAACACCGGCCCGCACAAAGGCGACCTGCTCGTTGATGTGGGCGGCGGTGTAATCGGCGAACGCGCGCGCCGATTCTTCGGTCATGGTGACCTGCACGGTCTGCTTGGCGGTCAACGGGTTCAGGAACGAGTCGACATCGGTCAGCTGAATCCGCAACACTTCCGGCCCCAGCTCGTACACCGCCGATTTGAGGATGTCGCAGATGCGCAGCGGCGCCTCCGGCGGGGTCGGCGGCGGCGGGTCACAATCCCCGGGTCGGATCACGAAGGCACCGCTCACCGGGCGCAGCGCCAGTGGCTTGATGGTCAACGGGCGCGGGGTGGTCGTCGTCGTGGTGACCATCGCCGTGTCGGACTGCTTGTCGAACAGCACCCCCGGAGTCAGCAGCACCCCGAGCACCGGAACCACGATCGCCACCGACGCCAACACGGCGATGATCGCGATCCTGATCCGTCGGCTGCGTTGAGAGTTGTCGGTCATGCGCTCCTCGATCGGCGACGAACGTGCTGACCCGTGAAGCTACCCGAACCCGCGGCGCCGCTCAGGCCCGGCCTTCGCGACCTCGCGCGGCGCGTCCTTGATGCCGAACCGGGCGAAGACCATTGCGCCCAGGGCGACCAGAGTCAACAGCGCCAGGCCGATACCGTAGCCGGGCAGCAGCAGCTCGTAGGTGGCACCCATGACCAGCGGCGGAAAGTAGCCGCCGAGCCCGCCGGCCGCGCCGACCAGGCCGGTCACGCTGCCCACCCGTTCCGGCGGGGCCAGCCGGGCAACCCACGCGAACACTCCACCCGTGCCCAGGCCCAGGAAGAACGCGAGACCGACGAAGTCGACACCGGCCGGCCATTCCAGCGGCGGCTGGAAGGCGACCACTGCAGCAAGCACCGCGGTACCCAGCAGTGCGATGCTGACGACGGTGCGGGGGCCGATCCGATCCGACAGAATGCCGCCGATCGGCCGTGCGATAACGGCCGCGATCGCGAATCCGGCGGTGCGGGTGCCAGCGCCGGCGAGATCGAACGAGTAGACGTCCTTCAGATAGGTGGGCAGGTAGGTGGAGAAGGCCACGAACCCGCCGAAGACCACCCCGTAGAGCAGCGACATCCGCCAGGTGACCGGCAGCTTCAGCGCCGCACGCAGTTTCGGCAGCACGGGGTCGGTGTTGGGCACGTATTTCGGCGAGTTGCGCATCCCGAACCAGCACAGCGCCGCGGTGGCGACCAGCGCGACCGCGAGAATGACGTGGGTGGTGGTGTAGCCGAACCACGCGACGAATCGCGGAGTGAACGCCGATGACAGCGCGGTGCCGCCCATCCCGGCCCCGAAGACTCCGGTGGCGAACCCGCGCCGGCTGGGTCGGTACCACTGATTGACGAACGGGATACCGATCGCGAAGGTGGTTCCGGCCAGGCCAAGGAAGAAGCCGAACACCAGCATCAAGGCGAACGAGCCGGCGTTGCCTGCGACGGCGACCAACAGGACCAGCGGTGCGGTGGCCGCGGTGATGATCGGGAACATCAGGCGGCCGCCGTAACGATCGGTGAGCGCGCCCACCGGAATCCGCCCGACCGCCCCGACCAACACCGGGGTGGCTACCAACAGCGCTTTCTGGTTGCTGTTCAGGTGCATGTCCTGGGCATAGCGAACGGCCAGCGGGCCGACGATGTTCCACGCCCAGAACGTCACCGCGAACGCCCATGTCGCCAGGGCCAGATTGCGCCCCCGTCCGGGGAGGTCGCCGTCGTCGACGCCAGGTGCGTTCATCGGTCTCGATCCGCCGTTCCGACCGCGCTCCACGCCGTGCGGGTGGTGCGAGTGCCCACCGGTCGCGGGTCGCGGGACCGGTAGACGATGTAGGGCCGGAACAGGTAGTGCACCGGCGCGGTGAACGCATGGACGAGGCGGGTGAAGGGCCACACCGCGAACAGCAGCATCCCGACCAGCGCGTGGATGTGAAACTGGATCGGCGCGGCAGCCATCGCCGCGACGTCGGGCCGTAGCAGCAGCACCGAGCGGAACCACGGCGCCACGGTGTCGCGGTAGTTGTGCGCGTGGTGGCCCGCACCGATAGCCACCACTGTGGTCCACAGCCCCAGGACGATCGCGCCGACCAGCAGCACGTACATGAACTTGTCGTTGTTCGTCGTGGCCATGAAGACCGGCCCCGTGGTGCGGCGGCGGTAGACCAGGATCACGATCCCCGTCAGCGTGCACACGCCGGCGATCGCGCCCAGCGACAGGGCCAGCAGGTGGTACAGACTCTCGTTGACGCCGATGGCCTGCGTCCAGGATTTCGGAATCAACAGACCGACCACGTGGCCCACGATCACCACCAGGATGCCGAAGTGGAACAGCGGCGAACCGATCCGCAACAGCCGCGACTCGTACAGCTGGGAAGACCTTGTGGTCCAACCGAATTTGTCGTAGCGATACCGCCAGATCGAGCCGCCGACCAGGCTGCCGATGCACAGATAGGGCAATACGCCCCAGAGCAGAGCGTTCATGATCTCCCCTGGTATCCGGTCAGACCTACCAGCTCGGCGGGCGGGGGCGCTGGGGTTTCTGCAGCGTGGGCGGCGGGCAGTGTCGCGCACACTGCCGCGACTCCGTTGAGGTAGGGACTTTGCTTGTCCTGCAGACTCTTTCGGAGCAGATCGAGACTCGGGCGGTACTCGGCAAGCAGGACACGGCCGGCATCGAGATCGACCCGGGCGGTGAACTCCAGCAACAGCGGCAGGTAGTCCGGTAGCTCGCCGTGGGTGTCGATGATCGCGCCGGCCTGGCGATAGACGGCCTTGAACCGGGCCAGCGCCTCACCGCGACGCCGGGTGTCTCCGTCGGACCAATACGACAGATACAGCGCGTGTTTGGAACTGAAGTCGAAGGTGTCGATATAGCCGCGCTGGAGTTCGGCCAGCGAGCCCGAGCCCAATTGGGTGACCAGGCTCCGCAACAACACCACGGCTGCCGAGTCCCCCTGCTCGGCCAGTGCCGCCTCACACGCGGGAAGGGACGAGACGAACTCGCGAGTCGGGTAGTCCAGGCAGCGAGACGCGACCAGGTACACCACCCGATTATCTTGGCGACCCTTCGGACGTCGACCTCTCATGGGAACAGCCCCTCCGGAGCGCCGTTGCCGTCCCAGTTCAGCAGGTTCACCCGCTCATTGCGCAGCGTGTCGCCCGATGCCGCTACGTCGGTGCGCTGCCGCTGGCGCAGCGCGGCGAAGGTCTCGACCGCGACGGGAGTGGGCCGGCCGCTGGCCTCGCCGAAAGGTCCGGATTCGTACATGCCGGGCCCCTCGTCATAATCCAGCGAGCAGCCCAGCTCTTCGAGGCCGTGGGCCTCCTCCTGATATGCCGTCGGGATCACGTACCGCTCTTCGTATTTCGCGATCGCCATCAGCCGGTACATGTCGTATACATCCTCCTCGGACATGCCGACGCTGGCGGCGATCGCGGGATCGCCCTCGCCGCGCAGCGTGACTCCACGCATGTAGGACCGCATGGCCGCCAGCTTGCGCAACACATCGGTGACGATGTCGGTGCGGCCGGCGGTGAACAGTTCCGCCAGATACTCCACCGGAATACGCAAGGCCTCGATGGCGCCGAACAGGTTCGCGTGGTCTTCCCCGTCGTGGCCCTGCGCGCTCAGCACATCGACGACCGGAGACAGCGGCGGGACGTACCACACCATCGGCATGGTGCGGTATTCCGGGTGTAGGGGCAGTGCGACCCGGTACACCTTGGCGAGCGCGTAGACCGGGGAACGGCGGGCGGCCTGCAGCCAGTCCTCGGGGATGCCGTCCCGCCGCGCGGCCGCGGCCACCTCGGGGTCATGCGGGTCCAGCAGCACATCGAGCTGCGCCTGGTACAACTCACCGGGATCCGCGGTGGCCGCGGCCGCGCCGACCCGGTCGACGTCATAGAGGAACAAGCCCAGGTATCGCAGTCGCCCGACGCAGGTCTCCGCGCACACCGTCGGAAGACCGACCTCGATGCGCGGGTAGCAGAACGTGCACTTCTCGGCCTTGCCGGAACGGTGGTTGAAGTACACCTTCTTGTACGGACAACCGGTGATGCACTGCCGCCACCCGCGGCAACGGTCCTGATCGACCAGGACGATTCCGTCCTCGGCACGCTTGTAGATCGCTCCGGACGGACACGACGCCATGCACGACGGGTTGAGGCAATGCTCACAGATCCGGGGCAGGTAGAACATGAACGTCTTCTCGAGCTCGAAGCGAACCTTCTCTTCGGACTGCTTCCGTACTTTCTCGACGATCGGGTCGCGGTCACCGTATTCGCTTGCCCCGCCCAGGTTGTCGTCCCAGTTCGCCGACCAGGTGACAGCGGTGTCCTTCCCGGTGATCAGCGATTTCGGCCGGGCCACCGGAAAGTCGTCACCCAGCGGAGCGTCCACGAGGCTCTGGTAATCGTAGGTCCACGGCTCGTAGTAGTCGGACAACTCGGGCTGGACCGGACTGGCGAAGATTCCCAGCAGCTTGGACAGTCGCCCACCCGATTTGAGGTGCAGCTTGCCGCGCCGGTTCAGTTCCCAGCCGCCCAGCCAGCGGTCCTGATCCTCGTAGCGACGTGGATAGCCTTGTCCGGGACGGGTTTCGACGTTGTTGAACCAGGCATATTCCATGCCGCCCCGCGAGGTCCAGACATTCTTGCAGGTGACCGAACAGGTATGGCAGCCGATGCACTTGTCGAGGTTCATCACCATGCCCAGTTGGGCCATCACCCGCATCAGTAGCTCACCTCCTGCGGTCGCTTGCGGACCGTCGCAATGATGTCGCGCTGATTTCCGGTCGGCCCCAGATAATTGAAGGTGTACGACAGTTGGGCATATCCGCCGATCAGGTGGGTGGGTTTGATCAGTAGCCGGGTCACCGAGTTGTGGATACCGCCGCGCCGGCCGGTCGCCACCGACTTGGGCACATCGATGGTGCGTTCCTGGGCGTGGTGCACATAGACCAATCCGTCCGGGATCCGGTGCGACACGATCGCCCGCCCGACGAAAACACCGTTGGCGTTGACACATTCGACCCAGTCGTTGTCACCCACATCGATAGCGGCGGCGTCACCGGCGCTCAGCCACACGGTCGGCCCACCACGCGACAGCGACAGCATCAGCAAGTTGTCCTGGTACTCGGAATGGATCGACCACTTGCTGTGCGGGGTCAGGTAGCGCACGGTCACCTGCGCCGAGCCGTCCAGCCCCAGGCGAGGCTCGCCGAACAGTCGGTGCATGTCCAGCGGCGGACGGTAGATCGGCAACGCTTCACCCGCGTCCTGTAGCCAATCGTGGTCGAGGTAGAAGTGCATTCGGCCGGTCAGGGTGTGAAAAGGCTTGAGCCGCTCGATGTTCACGGTGAACGGTGCGTAGCGCCGCCCCCCGGTTTCCGAACCGGACCATTCCGGCGAGGTGATCACCGGGACGGGTGCGCGCTGGGTGTCGGCGAAGGTGATGCGTTTCTCTTCGGATCCCTCGGCCAGGTCGTGCAACTGCTTGCCCACCCGCTCCTCGAGGCTGCGGAAACCCGCAACAGCCAACGCGCCGTTGGTGGTTCCCGAGAACGCCAGGATCGCCTCGGCGAGCTTGGCGTCGGTGTCGATCGCCGGCCTGCCGTCGCCCGCACCCCCGAGCATCACCCCGTTCTTGGCCGCCAGCCGCACGGCCTCCTCGGCCACCTGGAAGGTGACGTTCTTGACCGTGAAACCGGCGGTGTCCGCGAGTGGCCCGACGCTGGCGAGTTTGTCGGCGACCGCCGGGTAGTCCCGCTCGACGATGGTGAAGACCGGTTTGGTCGGGCCGGGCGGTGGCGTCTCCCCCTGGGTGTCGTGCATGAGCGGAACGCTGACCAGATCCTTGCGGACACCCAGGTGGGTGCGCGCCAATTCGGAAAAGCACTGGGCCAGAAGGTGAAACGCGTCGAAATCGGTCTTGGCTTCCCACGGTGGATCGATCGCCGGGGTGAAAGCATGGACGAACGGATGCATATCGGTGGAGCTGAGGTCATGCTTCTCGTACCAGGTGGCGGCCGGCAGCACGACGTCGGACAACAACGTCGTCGAGGTCATCCGGAAGTCCGCCGACAGCAGCAGGTCGAGCTTGCCTTCGGGCGCGGTGTCATGCCAGACGACCTCGGCGGGGCGCGGGGCGGCGGGGTTCTCCTCGCCTAGCACGTTGTGATGCGTGCCCAGAAGGTGTCTCAGGAAGTATTCGTTGCCCTTGGCCGAGCTGCCCATCAGATTCGACCGCCACAGCACCAGCGTGCGCGGCCAATTCTCCGGTGCGTCGATATCCCGGATGGCCGGTTGCAGCCGCCCGTCACCCAATGCCGCCGCGACGTAGGCGGCAGCACTGTCGGCCGTCCCGGCGTCGACCGCTGCCTGTGCGTCCTCGGCGACCTGCAGCGGGTTGCTGCTGAACTGCGGATAGAACGGCATCCACCCGTTGTTCGCCGAGGCGGCGATCGCGTCCGCCGTGTGCGCGCCAGTCAGATGCCCTTGGGCCAGCGGCGAATTGAGCGAATCGGCGAGATAGCCGTCGTTGCGCCACTGGTCGGTGTGCATGTACCAGTACGACGTGCCGGGCATGGTCCGCGGCGGGCGGGACCAGTCCAGTGCGTTGGCCAGCGAGATCCAGCCGGTGATCGGCCGGCACTTCTCCTGCCCGACGTAGTGCGCCCAGCCACCCCCGTTGCGGCCCATGCAGCCGGTCAGGATGAGCAGCGCCAGTATCGCCCGGTACGTCACGTCACCGTGGAACCACTGGCAGATGCCGGCTCCCATGATGATCATCGACCGGCCCTGTGACTGCTCACTGTTGGTGGCGAACTCGCGTGCGATGCGGATGCATTGGGCGGCAGGGACATTCGTGATCGTGGACTGCCACGCCGGTGTGTACGGGGTGGCGGCGTCGTCGTAGCCGGCGGGCCACTGGCCGGGCAGCCCGGGCCGGCCCACACCGTACTGGGCCAGCATCAGGTCGAAGACCGTCGTGACGAGGTGTCCGCCGACCATGCGGGCCGGCACCCCACGCCGCAGGACCGACCCGCTTCCGTCCGGCGCGACGAAGGCAGGCAACAGTACCTCGGTGGGGCTCGCGTCCTTGCCCGCCAGCGTCAAGGCGGGGGTGATGCCGTCGAGATCGAGGTTCCACCGGCCCCGGCCCGACTCGGCGTAGCGGAATCCGATGGATCCGTTGGGCACCACCGGCGCACCGGTGTTCTCGTCGAGCAGGACCGTCTTCCAGGCGTCTTCGGCCGACGGCTCGTCGATCAGGTCGGCAGCGGTGAGGAACTTGCCCGGCACCCAGGTGTCGTCACCATGCGGCTCGAGCCGGACCAGGAATGGCAGATCTGTGTACATGCGCACGTAGTCGGTGAAGAACGGGACGCTCCGTTCGACGAAGAACTCGGTGAGCAAGACATGGCCCATCGCCATCGCCAGCGCGGCGTCGGTGCCGGGCTGGGCGGCCATCCACTCGTCGGCGAACTTCGTGTTGTCGGCGTAGTCCGGGCTGACGACGACGACTTTCGTTCCCCGGTAGCGCACTTCGGCCATCCAGTGCGCGTCCGGGGTGCGAGTCACCGGGACGTTCGATCCCCACATCATCAGGTAGGTGGCATCCCACCAGTCCCCCGATTCCGGCACGTCGGTCTGGTCGCCGAACACCTGTGGGCTGGCGACCGGCAGGTCGGCGTACCAGTCGTAGAACGACGTCATGACGCCGCCGATGAGCTGGATGAAGCGCGTCCCGACGCAGTGCGACACCATCGACATCGCCGGGATCGGCGAGAACCCCGCACACCGGTCCGGGCCGTATTTGTCGATGGTGCTGACGTGCGCGGCCGCCGCGATCTCGATGGCTTCCTGCCACGATGCCCGGACCAGACCGCCCTTGCCTCGGGCCTGCTGATAGCGCCGTCGCCGTTCGGGATCGCCGGTGATGTCCTGCCAGGCCAGCACCGGATCGCCGAGTCGCGCCCTGGACTCCCGGTACATCTCGAGCAGCACTCCGCGCACGTACGGGTGGCGGACCCGGGTCGGCGAGTAGGTGTACCAGGAGAAGGCGGCACCACGGGGGCAGCCTCGCGGCTCGTATTCCGGTCGGTCCGGACCGACCGACGGATAGTCGGTCTGCTGCATCTCCCAGGTGATGATGCCGTCCTTGACGTACACCTTCCACGAACACGATCCGGTGCAGTTCACCCCGTGCGTGGAGCGAACCACTTTGTCGTGGCTCCACCGGTCGCGATAAAAAGCATCGCCCGCACGGCCACCTCGGCGAAAGACGGCCCGGCCGTCGTCCGACTCCGTCCAGCCGGTGACGAAGCGGCCTAGCTTCAGCAGCGCCTCAGATGCGGACTCCCCCACCATTTCGACCATTGTTGTCCCGCCCGGGACCCGTCATTGCGACTTTCAGGAGAAATCTCGATGTCACATGGGAACCGGCGCACCGAAGCCGGGGATGATCCCGATCGGGATCACCGCCAGCAGAACGGCGCCGACGGCGAACACGATCAGCGTGCGCCGGGTGGGCAGCTGGTCGACCTCGGGCTGGTCGCGGGTGTACAGCAGGAACACAATGCCGAGGTCGAAGGCGATGATGACCCACCAGCGGACCCAGTCCACGCCGGTGGCGAACACCGGCAGGATCATCACCAGCCCGATCAACAGGGTCAATGGCCGGCCCCGCAGGATCGCGCCGAACCGCCGCACCGGGACACCCGAAACGTGGCCGATCGCCACCATGCTGACGACCAGCGCCACGATCCCGTAGACGGTCGACCCGGCCAGCGCGACGACACCGATGCTGCCGACGAATCGCAGGCCCTCGACGAACGTCATGTCGAACAGCGGCAGGAAGGCCCGGCAAAACCAGTCGTGGTAGTCGACGTAATAGTGGAACCCGCGCAGGAGCTGACCGATGGTGGGCTTGCCGGCCAGCGGATGGTTCATCGGCCCGTGCTGCACCAGCTCACACAGCTGGCCCGAGACCTTTTGCCTGCCGAACGCCGCCAACGCCACGGCGACCAGCAGCGCCGGCCCGAGCGCCAGCACGACGCTGGCCCGAAACGCCTTGGCGTCCAGCCGGTCCACCAGCACCGTCAGCGCCGCCAGCACGCCGAGGCCGAACAGGAACGGGGTGGCCTCGTGGATCAACGTCAGCACCGCCAGCACCAGACCGTAGACGGCACTGGAGATTACCGTCGCGCGGGCGGTGGTGACGCGGGTCAGCGCAATCGCGAACCCGACCAGCGCGGCGCCTCCGAGCAGATCGGTGCGCGCCGAGAACAGCCCGAACGCGAAGCCGAACGGCAGGACGGGAATCAGCAGGGCCAGCAGCCGCCGTCGCTGCGAGCGGCCGGATCTGACCGCGACCGACCAGGCGACCGCGGCCAGTCCGAGAACGAAGAACACGGTCGGAACCCAGCGCAACACGGCCATACCACCGAAGTAGTGCTTCCTGGGGAACAGGTCCAGGATCTCGCCGGCCAGTCCACGCCGAATGAAGCCGGTTGTGTAGTCGATGGCGAAATAGGAATACCAGTACCCGTCGGGGATCACGGTCAGCGCGATCGTCAGCAGTACGGCGGCCCACACCGCCAGCAGCACGGTGAACGTGATGAAAAAGCCACGCCGGCCCTCGGTGTTGACCGCGGTGTCCGGCATCTAACCCCCACTGACTTGCGGCGGTGCATGCCGCCGGGCGCGGCCAGGCCGCGACGATGAGTATAGGGTCGCTTCACGTGAGCCAAGACGCGACGGTCGCCTATCTGGGCTTCCACGAGAAGGACAATCTCGGCGACGACGCGATCTACGACGCCGTCAAATCGCAGCTCCCCGGAGTCGTCTTCAACGACGTCCCGCGTCTGGCCCACGAGTTCGTGTTCCCACCCGGCGCGGCGCTGGAGCGGTTGCGCCGTCCCAGCACGCTGGTGATGGGCGGCGGGACGCTGGTCGGGGTGCGCTATTTCCGGATGCTGGCCAGGCTGGGCCTGGCGGTCACCAAGAACAACGGAAAGTACGCGATCGGCGTCGGCGTCCAGGACCCCGGCTACACCGGACGCGGCAGCGGGTCGGCTCGCGGCGAACTCACCAAATGGAAACCCATCCTCACCGGCTTCGATTCGGTGTCGGTGCGTGGACCTCGAAGCGTCGAACTGCTCGCCGACATCGGCGTGTCCGCGCAGGTCACTGGCGATCCGGCGCTGATCCTGCCGCGGCCGGATGTACCGGTCGAAGACGGGCTGATCGGGGTGAACCTCGGCTACGGCGACGACCTGTGGGGGCATGACCCGGCCGGGGTCGCCGAGCAGATCTCTATCGCGGTGCGCGAGCTGGCGGGCCGCGGCCACCGGTTCGTCGGGATCCTGATGAACCCGGGCGACCGCAAGTGGGTGGAGGTGGCGTTCCGCGATGTCCGCGCCGACATCCTGCTGCCGGCCGACGCCGCGGCGGCGGCGGCCGAATTCGCGCGCTGCTCGACGGCCATCGTCTGCCGGCTGCACGCCGGGATCCTGGCGGCGCTGTCGGATACCCCGGTGGTTTCGCTTGAGTACCAACCGAAATGCCGCGATTTTGCGCTGTCCATCGACGACGAGGGAGCGCTGATCCGTACCGACGAGGTGACCGGCGCCGGCGTCGTCGACCGGGTGCTCGGCGCGCTGGCCGATGCGGCCGGCATCCGGGCGATCAAGCACGCTGCCGTGGACCGGCTCCGCGTCCAGCTGCACTCCGAGTACGGGGCGCTGCGCCGTCAGCTCGGTATCGCCGGCGCCTGACGGACCCGACGGTTCCGGCGCAGCGCGTCACCGCTGAACACCAGCAGCGCCAGCCAGATCAGCGCGAATCCGACCCAGCGGGCCGGCGGCATCGGCTCGTGCGCCACCACCACTCCCCAGGTCATCTGCATGGCCGGGGTCAGATACATCAGCAGCCCAAGCGTCACCAGCGGCAGACGCTGAGCGGCAGCGGCGAAGAACAGCAGCGGGATCGCCGTGATCGGACCCGACAGGATCATCAGCGCGATGTGGCCAGGACCGTTGTTGGTGAACTGGCCGTGCCCGGACAGCTGCAGCACAGCGATGTAGGCGATGGCGAACGGCGCCGCGATCGCGGCCTCCAGTCCGACGCTGACCCGCGGGTCGGTGGGCACCACTTTCTTGACCGCGCCGTAGAGGCCGAACGAAAAAGCCAGGCCGAGCGCGATGAACGGCGGTCCGCCGACTTCGATGGCCAGCAGCACCACCGCGGCCAGCGCGATCACCAGCGCCACGATTTGGGCCCGGTTGAGCCGCTCCCGGAAGATCAGCACCCCAAGCAGCACGCTCACCAGTGGGTTGATGAAGTAACCGAGTGCGGCATCGACCACGTGGCCGTTGTTGACGGCGTAGACGTAGATGACCCAGTTGGCCGACACCAGCCCCGAGGCGCAGACCAGCAGCAGCCAAGTGCGGCCGGTGATCGATCGCAGGGCGGACAGCTTGCGCATGGCCACCACCACGCCGACCATCAATACCAGCGTCCAGACGATGCGGTGGGCCAGAACCTCCAGTGCACCAGCGGGTTTCAGTAACGGAAAGAACGCAGGGAACAACCCCCAGGATCCGTACGCGCCGATGCCGTAGAGCAGCCCGCCGGGCTTGGTGTCCGGTTGGCCGGCCGTCACGATTCGACGCGCAGCAGATCCAGCGCGTGCTGCAGATCGGCCGGGTACGGGCTGGTGACCTCGAAGCGCCGGCCGTCGGCCGGGTGCGCGAACGCCAGTGACCGCGCGTGCAGCCACTGCCGTTCCAGGCCGAGTCGCTTGGCCAGCACCGGATCGGCACCGTACGTCGGATCGCCGACGCAGGGATGATGCAGCGCAGCGAAATGCACTCGGATCTGATGGGTGCGGCCGGTTTCCAGATGAACATCGAGAAGGCTTGCCGCCCGGAACATTTCGAGCGTGTCGTAGTGGGTGATGCTGTGCCGCCCGGATTCGGTGACGGCGAATTTCCAGTCGTTGCTGCGATGCCGGCCGATCGGCGCGTCGATGGTGCCACTTGATGGATCCGGATGACCTTGCACCACAGCGTGATAGCGCTTGTCGACAGTGCGCGCCTTGAAGGCGCGTTTGAGCACGGTGTAGGCCCGCTCGGACAGCGCGACCACCATGACCCCGGACGTGCCGACGTCGAGACGGTGCACGATGCCCTGGCGTTCGTGGATCCCTGAGGTGCTGATCCGGAATCCCGCCGCGGCAAGCCCGCCGAGCACGGTGGGACCGTGCCAGCCGACCGTCGCGTGGGCGGCGACGCCAGGGGGCTTGTCGACGGCGACGATATCGGCGTCGGAGTAAAGGATCGTCATGCCCTCGATCTCGACGGGCGTGTTCTCCGGCGGCGGGGCTTCCTCGGGGATGTGGACCTGCAGCCACGCGCCGGCCTCGAGGCGGTCGGACTTGCCGGCCCGCACGCCGTCGAGCTCGACGCCGCCGTCCTCGGCGATCGCGGCGGCGGCCGTCCGGGACAGTCCCAGCAACCGGGCCAGACCGGCGTCGACCCGCATGCCGGCCAGACCCTCGGGCACCGGCATCGACCGTTCTGCCATCAGGCGGTCTCGGCCTTGTCGTCGGCGGTGTCGGTCTTGGCGGGCGCGCTGGTCCGTCGGCCGGTGGTGTCGAAGTCATAGCCGAACAGGGAAAGGGCGACCAGCAGGATGGCCCCGCCTACCACCGCCGGGTCGGCCACGTTGAACACCGGCCACCAGCCGATGGACAGGAAGTCGACGACGTGTCCGCGCAGCGGGCCCGGCGAACGGAAGAACCGGTCGACCAGGTTGCCCAGCGCGCCACCGAGGATCATCCCCAGCCCGAGCGCCCACCACGGCGACACCAGGCGCCGGCCCATCCAGAAGATGCCCACCACCACACCGGTGGCGACCAGCGTCAGCACCCAGGTGTAGCCCGTGGCCATGGAGAACGCGGCACCGGAGTTGCGCACCAGCGTCCAGGTGACCGTGTCGCCGATGATCGAGACCGGTTGCCCTGGGGTCAGCCACCGCACCGCCAGCACCTTGGTGATGACGTCGAGGGCCAGCACCACGGCCGCCACCGACACCAGCAGCCGCAGCCGCCGCGGCGACGATTGCGGCTCGGTGCTACTCGGGGATTCGTCGGTCACTCCCCCATCATTCCTTAGACCGTCCGTTGGGCTGCCTTCCGGCTGGTGCGCGATGATGGCGACATGCCCCGACTTGTCGTCGTCACCACCGGCGGGACGATCTCCACCAGCGCCGACGGCGCGGGTGTGCTGCGGCCGGTGCATGGCGGCGCGGAGCTGGTGTCGGGCTTGGATGCGCGGGTGATCGACCTGTTCACCATGGACAGCTCGCAGCTCACCCCCGCCGAATGGCTGCGGATCGGTGCCGCCGTCGCCGAGGCCGCCCAGGACGCCGAGGGTGTCGTCGTCACGCACGGCACCGACACCATGGAAGAGACCGCGCTGTGGCTGGAGCTCACCTACGACGGCGCGGTGCCCGTGGTGGTGACCGGCGCGGCGCTGCCTGCCGACGACCCGAACGCCGACGGGCCCGGCAATCTGCGGGACGCCCTGACCGTGGCGGCCGGCCCGCTGGCACGGAATCTGGGGGTGCTGATCTGCTTCGCCGGGGCGGTGCTACCCGCGCTGGGCACCACCAAGGTGGGCGGCCCCGGCCTGTTCGGTGGTCGAGCACCGGTGGGCACGGTCAGCGACGGGGTTTTTTCGGTGACCGGCGATAAACGGCGGGCGTACCTGGGGGCAGTCACCGAGGTTCCGCGGGTCGACATCGTGGCGGCCTACCCAGGTGCCGACGGGACGGCCATCGAGGCGTTCGTCGACGCGGGCGCGCGCGGCCTGGTTGTCGAGGCGGCCGGTGCGGGCAATGCCGGCAGCTCTGTCGTCGAGGCAGTGCGGCGCGCGGGCGCCCGCGGGGTGGCGGTCGTGGTGACCACCCGGGTGCCCGGGGGCCGCACCGCGGCGCTGTACGGGCCGGGCCACGACCTGGTCGAAGCCGGCGCGGTGATGGTGCCGCAGCTGCGCAGCAGCCAGGCCCGCGTGCTACTGATGGCGGCGCTGAGTCTGGGGCTACCCGTGGTCGACGTCATCGCCCGGTGGGGCTGATCGGGCCAGGTACTCGCCCCAGTCCAGGCTGTCGACGGGGTTGGCCTTGAGCAGCTCGGGCTCACCGGCCGGGAAGGTCCGCATCACGCCGGGACCGCTGCCGCGGGTTTCGAACCGCACGCTGACGACACCGTGGCCGGCACCCTGCACCCAGCCGTGACCGAAGCCGGCATGGCTGACGTCGTCGCCGACGCGCCAGCCACCGGCGTCGGGTGCGGGCTCCGTCACCGGCACGTGGGTGTCTAACGTGTCAGCGACCGCTGCATCCAGTTGCTCGAGATCGGGGAACAGCGACTCCTGCCGGACATCCGAAAGACCCGAAAAGCCAACGCCAAGAAGGCGAATGGGGCCGACCTCGCGAGGGTCGAGCAGCAGCCGGTGCGCGGTGGCGGTCAGCGTGCCGGCATCGCCGGTGGCGTACGGCAGCGTCGCCGAGCGGGTCAGGGTGGTCATGTCGGACCGCTTGAGCTTGACCGTGACCGTACGGGCGCCGCGTCCGTCGCGTTCCAGGCGCCGGTGGGCATGCTCTGCGATCGGGCCGATCGCGTCGCGCAACTGCTCGATGGTGTTGAGGTCGGCGGGGAACGTCGACTCGGCGCTGATCTGCTTGGCTTCGGCGCGTTCGGCCACCGGCCGGTCGTCGATGCCGCGGGCCAGCCGGTGCAACGCGGGGCCGACGCTGGCCCCAAGGATGCTGGCCGCTTCGGCGTCGGACAGCGCGGCCAGTTGCCCGACGGTGTCGATGCCGAGCCGGTGCAGTTTCTCCTCGGCTACCGGGCCGATGCCCCACAGCCGGCGCACCGGCAGCCCGTCGAGCAACCGACGCTCCTCGTCGCGGCGGACCACCCGAACGCCGTCGGGTTTGGCCAGCTCCGAGGCGATCTTGGCGATCTGCTTGCCGGATCCGGCCCCGACCGATGCCACCAGGCCGGTCTCTTCGCGGACGCGCCGGCGCAGCAGCACCGCGAATTCCTCGACTTCCTCGGCGCTGGCCCCGACCAGTTCGGCCGGCTCCCCGAACGCCTCGTCGAACGACAGCTGTTCGAGGACCGGCACCATGGCGCGCACGGTGTCCAGCACCCGACGGCTGGCGACGCCGTAGACCACCCCGCGGGGCGGGAGCACGACCGCGCCGGCCCCCACCATGCGGCGGGCCTGGTGCATCGGCATCGCCGAGCGGGCGCCGAACACCCGGGCCTCGTAGCTGGCGCCGGCCACCACACCGCGGCCGCCGAGCCCGCCGACCAGCACCGGCCGGCCGCGCAGAGTCGGGCGGGTCAGCTGTTCGACGGACGCGAAGAACGCATCCATGTCGAAATGCAGGACCCAGCGCTCCATGGGTCCCGATGCTAGGGGGCTGGTCAAAGTGCAGTACGCGGCTACTGAATTCGGCCGGCCCAATGCGGGACACGATCGGTGGCATGAGCACGGGGCATCTTGTCGGCTATGTCGGTGGGTTGGCGGTGGCGCTGGGGGTCGGCACCGCGGTGTGGGTGAGCGCGCCGACGGCGTCGGCCGATGCGTCATCCGCGTCGTCGCATTCGGCGGGTCCCTCGGGCACCGCCACGTCGGCGAGGGCCCCGCAGCGCGCGAATGCCGTTGCCGCGATGAAACCCGCGCCGAGACGAAAGGTCGCCGCGCCGGCGTCCTCGGTGACCCTGCTGATGGCCGCGTCCGGCACAGCAGATACCCGGCGAATGACAGTCAATCCCCTGCAGCCATCCTCGACGACTCGAAATGCGCTAACCGCAACGTCTTCGGGCTCGACGCCGCCTGCCGCCGACACGATCCCGATCGACAGCGGCCACAACCTGGTCATCGATACCACGGGTGACTGGTCCACGGGATTCACCACGCACGTTTCCGTTCACGACACCGCGACCGGCTCCCAGACCGGCACCACTCTGGATCTCGCGGGTCGGATTGCGCAGGACCCGTTGTTGGACACCGAGGGACGGCGCGTCGTGGTCGCGACGAGCACGGAAATCTCGTATTCGAAGTACGCCAGCCAGGTCGCCGTGTTCGACACCAACGCCGGCACCCCGGTCGGCACCACAATGGATTTCGACGGCTCCCCCCGTGTTGAGCTGGTCGGCGACACGAGCCTCGCGCTGATCAGCACCTACGTCTACGACGCGAACACCGGCGGCGCAACGCATTTCACGGTCATCGACACGGCCGCGGGCGCCAAGGTCGGCGCCGGAGTCACGCTCGAGGGCAGCCCGTGGAACAGCCCAGCGGTCAGCGCCCACGGCGCCAACCTCCTGGTCATTGCCGTCAACCAGGACCTGTTCGCCGGTTCGTCAACGGTGAACGCGGCGGTGTTGAATACCGCCACCGGCACTCAGGCGGGCCACACGGTAAGTCTCGACGGTGCACTGTGGGGCGATCCACTGGTGAACGACGACGGTACCCACGTCCTTCTCACCGCAAGCATCGGCGGCGCAACGCACGTGGCGGTCATCGACGCCGTGTCCGGTGAACAAAGCGGCGATACGCTCGACCTTCAGGGGTCGGCCGGCTACGTGCTTCCCGCCGCCGACCGCGTCCATGTCCTGATCACCGCCGACGACGGCGAATCCACGCACATCGCGGTCGTCGACGCCACCACCGGCGACCAGGCCGACACCACCTTCACCCTCACCGGCCGGATCGGACCCCCGCTGCTCAGTGCCGACGGCATCCACGCGCTCTTCACCGCGAGCACCGCGGACTCCACCCAGGTCGCGGTGCTCGACACCACCACCGGCAAACAAACCGGCACCACCGTCACCCTCACCGGCCGGGTGGCAGGTCCTTGGGTCAACGCCGACGGCATCCACGCGCTCTTCACCGCGAGCACCGCGGACTCGACCCAGGTGGTGGTCGTCGACAGCACTAGCGGCGAGCAGACGGGCACCGCCGTCGACCTGGCCGGGGCGATGAGTTACACGCTCGGCGATGCCGGCGGAACCCACGTGCTGGTCGTCACCAGTGCCGGCGGCTCGACACAGTTCACGTCTTTCGACTCCGCCACCGGGCAACAAGCCGCTGTACCGCTCAGCTTTACCGGCGACCTCGTCGGCTGGCCCTCGCCGTCGACGGCAGCGGACGGCACCCACGCCCTATTCATCTTCGACGAGGCCGCCACGACGCGGTTGGTGCTGATCGACATCACGACCGGCACCGAGACCGGCACTGGCCTCACCTTGCCCGGCGACCCGGGAATTCCGATAGTGAGCGACGACGGCAACCACAGCACGATCGTCACCCGGGTCGCCGCGACGACAGCCCACGGCAGCAGCACCCGCGTCGCGGTCATCGACACCACCACTGGTAACCAGGTCGGCGTCACCACCCGGCTCACGGGTACTCCCGCCGCCCTGCCTCAACTCAGCGCCGACGGCCACCACGTCATGGTCACCACGTTCGCTGGGCTCACTGCGAACCTCGACACCACGACGGGCACGGCGACCACCCGCATTGCCCGGGCTCCGTGGGGCTTGGACTTGGAGGCCTTCGCGCTCACGCCACTCGGGCGAGTCGTGATGGGCATCGAGGTGGCGGTGGGCACTGCCTATCTGGTCATGGTCCAGTTTGTGCTGTTCGGGTTTCTATGGTTGGGCAGCATCTTTTCGCAAGCACCGACCCACCAGGTCGCCACGACTCCAGCTGCACAGCTCCAGTACTGAGTCTCAGGCCTTGGTGATCGCCACCCGCACGCCGTCGCCGATCTCCACCCCGTCGGCCGGCTCGCCGAAGTCGAAGCTGGTCGCCAGGATCTCCCCGGCGATGAGATCGGTATGCGCCGTGGCCCATTCGGCACGCTCGGCGGGCACCGACATCACCACCCGAATCCGGTCGCTGACGTCCAGGCCACTCGATTTACGCAGATCCTGCAGTTCGCGGATGCGGTCCTTGGCCCAGCCCTCGGCCTCCAGCTCCGGTGTGACGGTGCCGTCCAATACCACCAGCCCGGCGCCGTCGGGTAGCGCCGCCGTCCACTCTGGATCGGCGGCGACGAGTCGCGAGCTGTACTCCTCAGCGGTGAGCACCACGTCACCGGCGGTGAGCGTGCCGTCGGCATTGAGCACGCCTTGGCCGGCCTTGACCACCTTGATGGCGTCCTGCACGGCCTTACCCAGCCGCGGGCCTGCGGCCCTGGCGTTGACGGTCAGCTCAAAGCGACCGTAGGCGGGAACGTCGTCGGTGAGCTCGACAGCCTTGACGTTCAGCTCGTCGGCAATCAGATCCGTGAACGGCGCCAGTGCGGACGGGCTATCCACCGCGACAGTCAGTTTCGGCAACGGCAGGCGCACCCGCAACTTGTTGGCCTTCCGCAGCGAGGACGCTGTCGAGCACACGTCGCGCACCTGGTCCATGGCTGTCACCAACGCGGGGTCGGCCGGGACAACACCAGCCTCCGGCCAGTCGGTCAGATGCACCGAGCGCTCACCGGTCAGGCCCCGCCAGATCACCTCGGTGGCCATCGGCAGCAGCGGGGCCGCCAGCCGGGTGGTCACCTCGAGCACGGTGTGCAGGGTGTCGATGGCGTCGGCATCCTCTTCCCAGAACCGCGAACGCGACCGGCGCACATACCAGTTCGTCAGCGCCTCGGTGAACTGACGCAGCTGCTCGCACGCCCCGGAGATATCGCACACATCCATGGCGCCGGTCAGCCCGTCACGCAGCTCGGCAAGCTTGGCCAGGACGTAGCGGTCCAGCACATGGGTCGAATCCGTGCGCCAGGTACCGACTTTCGGCGCATACAGGGCCAGGAAGCTGTAGGCGTTCCACAACGGCAACAGCACCTGCCGAACACCTTCGCGAATGCCTTGTTCGGTGACGACGAGATTGCCGCCGCGCAGGATCGGCGAGGCCATCAAAAACCACCGCATAGCGTCGGAGCCGTCGCGGTCGAACACCTCGTTGACGTCGGGATAGTTGCGCAGCGACTTGCTCATCTTGGCGCCGTCGTTGCCCAGGACGATCCCGTGTGACACACAGGTTTTGAACGCCGGCTTGTCGAACAATGCACTGGACAGCACGTGCAGGGTGTAGAACCAGCCGCGGGTCTGGCCGATGTACTCGACGATGAAGTCGCCGGGGAAATGACTCGCGAACCAGTCCTCGTTCTCGAACGGGTAGTGCACCTGGGCGTACGGCATCGACCCGGAGTCGAACCACACGTCGAAGACGTCTTCGATGCGGCGCATCGTCGAATTACCGGACGGATCATCGGGATTGGGCCGGGTCAGCTCGTCGATATAGGGCCGGTGCAGGTTGTCCGGACGGACCCCGAAGTCCCGCTCGAGCTCGTCAAGGCTGCCGTAGACGTCGATCCGCGGGCAGGCCGGATCGTCGGACACCCACACCGGAATCGGGGTGCCCCAGTAGCGATTCCGCGAGATCGACCAGTCCCTGGCGCCTGAGAGCCACTTGCCGAACTGGCCGTCCTTGACGTGTTCGGGATACCAGGTGATCTGCTGATTGAGTTCGACCATCCGGTCGCGGAATTCGGTGACCTTGACGAACCACGACGACACCGCCCGGTAGATCAGCGGATTGCGGCAGCGCCAACAGTGCGGATAGGAGTGCTCGTAGGTTTCATGGCGGATCAGCACCGGGGTGTTGGCCGCGGCAGGTCCGGTGCCGTTCTTCAGATCTCGGATGATCTGCGGGTTGGCGTCGAACACGTGCTGGCCCTGATAGTCCGGCACCGTGGCATCGAAGCGGCCCTTGGAGTCCACCGGGGTGACCGGCACGATGCCGACGGTGTCGGTGGTGGCCTTGTCGTCCTCGCCGTAGGCCGGTGCCATGTGCACCACGCCGGTGCCGTCCTCGGTGGTGACGAAGTCGCCGCGCAGCACCTGAAAAGCGTTGGTGGAGTCCAGGAAATACGGGAACGGCGGCAGGTAGTGCATCCCGAGTAGTTGCTCACCAGACACGGTGGCCAGCACCTCGGGGTCCTCCCCCAGCTCCCGCGCATAGGCGCCCAGCCGGGCCTGCGCCAGGACGAGCCGGCGGTCGTCGACCCGCACCACCACATAGGTGACCTCGGGATTGACCGCCACCGCCTGGTTCGACGGCAGCGTCCACGGCGTGGTGGTCCAGATCAGCAGGTAGGCGCCGTCCAGGTCGGAGCCTGGCTCGTTGACCCGGAACCCGACGGTGATCGCGGGGTCCTGCCGACTCTGATAGACGTCGTCGTCCATCCGCAGCTCGTGGCTGGACAGCGGGGTCTCGTCGTTCCAGCAATACGGCAACACCCGCACGCCTTGGTAGGCCAGTCCCTTGTCCCACAACTGTTTGAACGCCCAGATCACCGACTCCATGAACGAGAGGTCGAGGGTCTTGTAGTCGTTGTCGAAGTCGACCCAGCGAGCCTGGCGGGTCACATACTCGCGCCATTCACTGGTGTACTTGAGCACCGATTCACGGCAGGCATCGTTGAACTTCCCGATGCCCATCTCTTCGATCTGAGCCTTGTCGGTGATGCTGAGCTGGCGCTGCACCTCGAGCTCGGCCGGCAGTCCGTGGGTGTCCCAGCCGAACCGGCGCTCCACCTTGTATCCGCGCATGGTGCGATAGCGCGGCACGATGTCCTTGACGTAACCGGTCAGCAGGTGGCCGTAATGCGGCAGGCCGTTGGCGAATGGCGGACCGTCATAGAAGACGTACTCCTCGGCGCCGTCACGCCGGGCGATGCTGGCCCGGAAGGTGTCGTCGGCCGCCCAATAGTCGAGCACCTCGAGTTCGAGGGCCGGGAAATTGGGTGAGCCACCAGCCGGCTTGGGATAGCCATTCTCGGTCACGTGCGCGTTCGTCTCCTGTGCCAGCTTCCTGGACACGGGGACGACGACGCGCTGGTGCGCGAGCGCCGCGGTACCACCCCGCTTACGCACAGCTGCGTGCGTCGCTCTTTACCGGCTGTGACGGGCCTACCCGTTCGGTTCTACTGGGCCGACCGGGGCTGTTGGGCCCGACCAGGGCTGTTCTTCCGAAGGCTCCCCGGTGATGGCCGGATCGATGCCGCTTGGAAGATTCTAGCCTCAGGCCGGGACGGCCTCGGAGGTCAGACCGATCAGACCGAGCCGGAACTGGGTCGTCAGTTCTTCGACGGTGCAGCGGTCAAGCCGCCGGCCGTCAAACCACCAGTCAATCTGCAGTTCGCCGTGGGCCCGGTAGGCCAGCACACCGAGGGCCGGGCCGTCGGTGAGCTGAAGCGGCCCGAGCGCAGGATCGGGCGGCAGGCCCAGGAACGAGAACACCACGTCGGCCGGCGAAGTGCTGAGCTGCCGGGCTGGCGTCAGCGCATCGCGGACATCGGCGAGCAGGGCGTTGGCGTCCATGGCTCGCTCATCGGCACAGCACAGCCGAATCGGCTGCACCGTGGTCAGACCGCTGACCGTCACGACACCGACGCCGATGGTCCGGGCGATCGCCCGGCCCAGCGCAGCCAAGAGGACTTCCTCGACACTCAAGCCGGCGAATTCGACGGCTCCGTCGAGTTCAGCGGTCAGTTCGCGGGACAGCGGTGCCGACAATCGGACCAGATCTTCTGGTCGTGGCCGGCCGAGAATCTCATCGTCAACTACCCGCACATTGCTAGACGGGTAGGTCACAGGAGCAACCATGCCCCCCACCGTAGCGGCCGTGTCCCATAAATGGGAGACCAATCCCACAATCGTGACGGCCATGTCAATAAATTCAGCAATTTCCTGAATACAGTTGCCAATACCCATTACCGGGAGTTCCGGGTTATTCTGAGCCGTGCCCCGGACCGATGAAAACGGACGTCAGCTAAAGGCCTTGCTCGACTACCTCTTGGACGGAGACATCGAAGCCAAGGACATCTACGACGCGCTCGGCACATCTAGCAGCACTTACTACCGGCGAGTAAAGGAACGGGACTACCCGAACGCCGAGGAGTTGCGCTTGGTGGCAACGCAATTCAGCCTTAGCTACCCCGACCTACAGGTCCGGTTCGGGCTGATGACCCGGGAGGAAGTCCAGCGGTACGTGGATTCCACCTCATTTACGGTGACGACAATTAATACCGTAACTGCGACACATATTCCCGCGAAACTCTCAGAATTGAAGCCCCGACTAGATGCTCCGTCGCTGTAGTATTTGCTGAAGTTATTCGGGGGCGTAAGGCGACGACGAGATGGGTCTCGGTGCATTAATCACGGTCACGCTGGCGTGCATGGCGTGGAGCCTGTGGATTAGGCGTGTCACGTGGGGCTGCAGGTGGGAAATCGCGGCCACACTGAACATCGCCCTGCAGGCCGCCGCCGTGCTGTTGATGTCGCCGTTGGCCTCCGAAACGATCGGGCACTGGCTGCACTCGCTGACCGGGGTATGGAATCTCGAGGATTACATCGGCCACGACCTTTATGTCGTCGCCGCCTCGGCGATCGTGTACAACGCCCTGGGCCGCCTGCAGGACGACAACGCCATGCAAACCGCATTCAAGCAATACGTGGAACGCCCGGCCACCTTGTGTATCCCGTTGCTACTCGCAACATTCTCGATCGGCAATGGTGCCAGGATCTATCGCTCCGACTTCTTCACGGTGCCCACCGACTTCTGGCTGTCGGCCTACTGGCTGCTGCTCTGTGGAACCTTGATTTATCTGCTCGGCTACGGCTCGCGAGCGCTGCTGGTCTTGCGCCAAGATCCGCGGTCGCGGCGGATCGCCAGCATCTACTTGATGGCCTCGGCCAGCGGCATCACCGCATGCGTCATTCGCATCGTCACCGCCTACGTCCCCGCGCTGCAGGAGTTCGAGGGCGGCAAGCTGGTCTGGTTCTTCGCCTGCGCCTGCGGTGCCGGCTTCGCCCTGACATCGGCGCACTCCTGGCGCATCAAGACAAAATGGTTCACCCGAGCAGCACGCTGACGGCACGCCCGCACGGGCGGGTCCCGGCGCCGGACATTGTCGTGCACGCACGATAATGGGGAGCGATGAAATTCGCGGTGAGCATCCACGGGACACGTGGTGACGTCGAACCCTGCGCGGCGGTAGGCCTCGAGCTGCAGCGCCGAGGGCACGACGTGCACATGGCCGTTCCCCCCAACCTTGTCGGCTTCGTCGAGTCCGCTGGTCTGGCGGCCACCATCGGTTACGGGCCCGACTCGCAGAAACAACTGCAGGGCGACGTCTTCGAACGACCGGATGCCCTGACCGCGGCCGGCCCGGCGGACTGGTTGCGGCTGGGCAATCCCTTGATCGCCTTGCGCAAGGCCAGGGCGGCGGCCACCCGCGGCTGGGCCGAGATGAGCGATGCGCTGCTGTCGCTGGCCGACGGCGCCGACCTGATGGTGACCGGCACGGCCTATCAGGAGATCGCGGCCAACATCGCCGAATTCCGCGGCCTCCCCTTGGCCGAGGTGCACTATTTCCCGGTTCGGGCCAATACCCAGGTCCTGCCGGTTCGGCTGCCGTCGCCGGTGGTCAAGGCGGCCTATTCGATGGGTGAATGGCTGCACTGGCGGTTGCTGAGACCGGCGGAGTCCGAGCAGCGCCGCGCCCTCGGTCTGCCGGCGGCGACCACCCGGCCGGTGGCTCGCATCGTGGCCGCAGGCGCACTGGAAATCCAGGCCTACGACAAGGTGTTCTTTCCCGGGCTGGCCGACGAATGGGGTGACCGGCGACCGCTCGTCGGGTCGATGACGCTGCAGATGCCCACCGAGGTCGACGGCGAGGTGGCGTCCTGGATCGCCGCGGGAACGCCGCCGATCTACTTCGGCTTCGGCAGTATGCCTATCGACTCCCCTGCCGACACGGTTCGCCTGATCAGCGACGTCTGCGCTGAGCTGGGCGAACGCGCCTTGATCTGCGCCGGGTTCTCGGACTTCGACGGCTCTGCCACCGCAGCGCACGTGAAGGTCGTCGGCTCGGTCAACCACGCCGCCGTGTTCCCGTCCTGCCGCGCCGTCGTGCATCACGGCGGGGCAGGCACCACCGCGGCGGGAATCCGAGCCGGAGTTCCCACACTCGTACTGTGGGTGGCCGCCGAGCAACCGCTGTGGGGCAAACAGATAGAACGGCTCGGTATCGGCACATCCCGGCGCTTCTCAGCTTCTACACGGCATTCGCTGCTGGCCGATCTACGAGTGGTGCTGGCTCCGCAAACAGTCGAGCGGACCCGTTTGCTCGCCACCCGGATAAGCCCGGCGTCGGGCAGCGTGACGGCCGCGGCCGACCTTCTCGAGGAGAGCGCCCGCAACCGCAGCCACGGGTGATGTCAACGCGGCCCCTGGCAGCTGGGCAAGGTAGAATTTCGCCTCGTGTGGACAACCGTGGTGCTACTTGGCCTCGCGGTGAGCATCGAGCCCGCACGCGTCGGATTGATCGCCCTTCTGCTGACCCGGCCACGTCCGGCGCGGCACCTGTTTGTCTTCCTCTGCACGGGCCTGGCGATGAGCCTCAGTGTCGGCTTCGCGGTGCTGTTCGTCTTCCACCACACCTTCCTGGGCAAGGCCAACTTCAACCCGGCGCTCATCCAGATCGGCATCGGCGTCGTCGCCCTCCTGCTCGGCGCACTGTTGGCGTCCAACATTCCGTTGCGGCAGTTCGCCCGCAAGGAGATGGTCGAGGTGCCCGCCGGCACCACTGACAGCGCCGTCGTCATGCAGGACCCTCCGCCGCCGGGCCGGGTCAAGCGGCTATCCACCCGGGTGCGTGGCTTCGCCAAGGGCGAATCGTCCTGGTTCTCCGGCTCCATCGGCGCGGCGCTGGCGATGCCGAGCGTCGACTACATGGCCCTGCTGGCGCTGATCATCGCGTCCCGGACCCCACCGATCGAGCAGGCGTCGGCCCTGGTCACCTTCCTGCTACTGGCCAGCTGGGCAGCGGTGATCCCCCTGCTGAGTTTCATGGTCGTGCCGGCCAAGACCCGCATCTGGGTGCAGCGCTTCAACGAATGGATCCGCACCCGCACTCGCAAGCACGCCGGCGCGTTCGTCGCGGTGGTCGGTGTCATCCTGCTCGGGGTCGGCCTGCACGGCCTGTGACCCCCAGTCACTCGATGACGGCGGTGAGCCCGAAGTCGGCCAATGTCGCCTCGGCCAGATCGCGAAGCCGCTGCTTGCTGTTCTCCGCACCGATCTCGTAGGCCTCGATCGAGATCGAGACCTTGCCGTTGACCCGCGCGGACACCACGACGAGCTGACCGTGCGAACGCTGCATCTCCTGCAGTGTCACGTTCTGGTCCAAGGCACGCAGAATGACCAACTCCGCGGTCGTGCCGTCAACCTGAGCGATCTGCGGCGGCAGATCGCCGAGGTTCGAGCAGGACACCGGCAGATCTTCGGAGTAGGAGAACAGCAACTCGGCGACCCCTTTGACGGCGGCCTTGGGCAACCACGGCATCAGCGGGAACAGTTCCATGGTGGGGTCGGTCTGGTTCTTGGCCGTCTGCCGTGACTCGCGCACGACGGTGCGGGACTCGGTCAGGTCAACGGTCACCTTCTCCGGGTCGACGGTCGCGTTGGCGAAGGCCATGGCCAGCGCCCGATCGTCCTCCAGGCTCTCGCGAAGATTGATCGCGATCACCAGCGTCACGGCGCCGTCGGAGGCCCGCCGTCGTCCAAGCCGCTCGGCCAGCTTCGCGGTGAACCCGACGAGAAGTGAATAGCTGTTTCCGCCAAGGCTTTCCGCGCGCGCGTCCCACTCCGCGATATCGGCGACGACCGCCACCGACGGTACGGTGACGAACTCCTCGATCGGCTCGGTGCCGGCGCGCGTCTTTCTTGACTGGGCGAGCTCTCGCCGCTTCCCCCACACCAGCTTCGCGCCCTTGGCCAGCGCCCGGCGAGTCTCGGGCAGGTCACGAATGACCTGGCGCGCGTCGGCGGCCAGCGCCTGTCGCCGGGTCCGCGCGCCCGGTCGGTCATATCCCGCATCGCGGATGTTGCCAGTGACCGCCTCGAAGATCGCCAGTCCGGCAGCGGTCCCGTCACCGATCACATGCGAGCCCACCATGCTGATCGCGGTGGAACCGTCGGTGAGCGGTTGGACGACGAGGTACCACGTCGGGCCGTGCTCGGGGTCAATCGGCAGACTGGCGAGCTCGTCTGCCCAGTCCATGAGTTCGGCACGCGGACGGGCCGTTTCGTTGATCTGGATCTCCGACGGAGCATGACCGGGCTTGACCCACCGCGGCCGGCCGAACGGCAGTGCTGAACGCTCGATGTGCCGTCCGCCGTGCGATTCGGCGAAGTTGCGGTGAAAACGCCGCAGTCCCTCGAAATCGACGGGGTGCTCGTAGACCCAAACACATTGCATGAGCTGGCCACGCCCAGTGGCACGCATCATCTCGAACGCCGTCTGGTCGAAGAACTCGAGCCGGTGTTCCTGCGATTCAGCGGTCACTCGTCACACCTCACTCGATCGCGCCGGAAAGGTCGAACTCTGCCAGAGTTTGGGCGATCACCTCGCGAAGCCGGGTGCGCGAGTTGTCCGCGCCGGGTTGGTAGCTCATCACCGGGAGGATTACCTTGCCGCCGAGACGCGCCGCAGCCACGGTCATCAGGCCGCGCCGCCGCTCAAGGACATCACCGCTGAGATTACGGTCCACGCCGCCGAAGTACAGGCGTTCGGCGACGGTGCCGTCGAGGCGAAGTATGTCGTCGGGGACATCGCCCATGTTCGAGCAGGACACCGGGACGTCCGCGGTGAAGCCGAAGGCCATGTCGGCGATTCGCCCCATCGCCCGCTTGGGCAGGAACGGGATCAGCGGCAGCAACTCCACCATCTCGTCCGGCGTCTGCCGCGCGGTCACCAACCCCTGCTTGATCGCCGTGCGGGCGCTGGTGAGATCTGTCGTGACCGGACCGGGATCGAACGTGACGTTGGCGATCGTCACCACATTGCCCCCGGTGTCCCCCGGGTTGTCCCGCTCACTGACCGGAATCATCAGCGTCACCGCGCCATCGGTCGCGCGCGTTCGGCCGATATTCTCCGCCAGCTTGCCGGCAAACCCGGCAACCAGCGAAAAATGATGTCCGCCAAGGCTTTTCGCCCGAGCGTCCCATTGTTCCATATCGACGACGGCCGTCGTGAACGCCGTCATGACAGTCCCGGCGCCGCCGGCGGATACGGACACCGGTTCACTCGGGCGCACCAGCTCGTCCTTGCGGCGCAACGCCACCTTGATCGCTTTGACCAACGTTCGCCAGATCTCCGGCAGATCGGCCGCCAGTTGGCGTAGGTCCTCGATCAGGGCGCGCGAGCGGGTACGGGAGCGCCGCGGCGGGTAACCGAGATCCTTGCCGTCATCGTTGATCGCGGCGATCGCGGATGCGACTGCACCGCCGCCGTCGGCGACGGTGTGCGAAATGACCAGGCTCACCGCGCTGCTTCCATCGGTGAACGGCTGCACGCCCAGCCGCCAGGCCGGCCCGAACTCGGGGTCGAGCGGCAGCTCCACCTGCTCGTGCGCCCAGTCCCACAACTCGTCCCGCGACCGCGGCTGCTCGGCGATGCCCAGGCCGGTCTGCGGACCCGGCACCGCGACCCACCGATGCCGGCCGAAGGGCAGCGGTGACCGCTCGATCACCCGGCCGACCAGCCCACGGCCGAAGTTCTGGTGGAAACGGCGAACACCCTCGAGGTCGAGGTCGTGTTCGTAGATCCAGATGATCTGCATGACGGCCTCTTGGCCGGCACCGCGCAGCGCCAGAAACAGCGCCTGGTCGGCGTAAGGCACCACATTGTCGGGTGCGGGCCGGCGGTTGTCGCCCACCGGCATCAGACCGTTGCGACGGGCAAGCGAGACGACGACACGAGTTCGGAGCGGCCGTCGGCCACCCGAAGATAGATGCACTTCATCAGTTCGACGAACTCGGCAACCGACTCGCGAGCGATCGGGTTGTCCGGGTAGGCGACGGTGATGAAGGTGCCTTCGGTACGCCGGTTCACCCACATGCCGACCTGATTGGCGGCACCCAGATCGGTGTAGATGTGCCCGTTCTGCGCATACCACTGGGACATGATGACGGGGTTCAGCGGCGGCAGGCCGACATCGAGGTAGGACAGCATCGGAACACCCGGTCCGGCCGGGCGGATACGCGGGGCCGACTCCGACTCCGCCAGCTCGTAGACCCGCTCGATCGGCACGTTCGCCAGCGGCATCCCCGAGTCGAAGGACTCCTGCGCAGCACGCGCGACCTCGGCGAAGTTGCGGGCGGCGACAGGCACCGAGAGCGGAACGACACCGGTGAACCACCCGGTCGTCATGAACTCCGCCGGAGTGCTGCGGGTGGTGGTCGGGGTGATGACGTAGTAGTCGTCGTCCCCGGTCAGCTGGCGGTGCGCGATCGCCGCGGCGGCGAACACCCCACCGATGAAGCGGACACCCGCCTGAGTGCACGCGGACTCGAAGCGATCCGACTCGTGATCGTCCATCAGCTGGACGGTCAGCAGATCACCGCTGCAGTGCACCGACGGATCGCCCAGCGGCAGCGGGAACGTCGGCATCGTTCCGCCGTTGCTCTCCAGGAAGTCCAGCCAGCCGCGAACGTCCGGCGAATCCATCGTCAGCCGCTCGGTGTAGTCGTGCTGGCGCACGCAGTAGTCGTCGTAACTGCCGGCGTCCGGCAGCCGCAGCGGAGCGCCACCGCCGGCCAGCGCCTCGTAGTTCATGTGCATTTCCACGAACAGCGCCATCATCAGCATCGCATCGGCATGCAGGTGATCGACAGAGACGTAGAACGTGAAGTGGTCGGCGCGCTGGATGACGCCGAACCGGAAGCAGTCCCACTCCAGCGGGCTCGGGGTGTCGAGCACGTGCTTTTTCCACTGCGCGGAGTTCATCTCGCCGTGCTTGGTGGCCACGAACTGGATGTCGTTCGGGTTCTCGACCGTGTGGCGGACGACCTGATCGGTCCCATTGTCATCGGGGGCGAACGCGAACCAGCTGTGGTACGTGTCGTGCCGGCGCAGGTAGGCGTTGATGACGAAGGTCATCGCCCGGACGTCGCACTTGCCCGGCATGTTCCACGCCGGGATCAGCAGCCGCGCCATCTCCAGCCCGTTGGCCGTGTGATTGCGGTAGCTGCGGATGTGCTGGCCCTGCTGGTAGCTCGCAGGTACGTCGCTGACCGGCGCGTCCAAGACCTTCTTCAGGCATGCCGGCGACGGGCTCCACGACACGACTGTGCCCGGCGCGTCAACCCAGTCATGGATTGCGGTAAGTGCAACCACTGTCAGATTCCCCTATCGACCCTATTTATCAACGTGCAGACGTGATGACGCCGGCAAGCGTTTCGCACAGGCTTTCGGCCAGCGACCGGACAGTCGTTATATCCATCGAACGAACACGTATTCCCGTTTCAGTTTCGATACGAGTTCGTAATTCGAGGTTCCCCAACGAGTCCAAACCGTACTCCGAGATCGGCCGGTCTGGGTCGATGGAACGGCGCAGGATCAGGCTGAGCTNCTCGGATACCAACCGGCGCACCCGCGTCGGCCACTCGTCGCGCGGCAGGTCATGCAGTTCCGCCCGGAAGGTGCTGGTGTCCGCCGGCCGGTCGCCACTGGCTTGGAAGGCCTCGGCGAACGGGCTGCGGGCTGCCAGATCGGTCAGCCACGGCGTACCGATGATCGGCGCGTAACCGCTGTAGGCGCGATCGTGACGCAGCAGCGCCTCGAAGGCATGCGCGCCCTCGTCCGGGCTGATCATCGCGGTGTCGCCGGCGGCGGCCAGGTGCTTGCCCGCGCCGATCTCGTCCCATGCCGCCCACGCGACCGCGGTGGCGGGCAGCCCCTGCGAACGGCGCCAGTGGGTGAATCCGTCCAGCCAGCTGTTGGCCGCGGCGTAGGCGCCCTGTCCCGGCGAGCCCATCAGGGCGGCCGCCGAGGAGAACGAGCAGAACCAGTCCAGCGGCTGTGCCGTGGTGGCCCGGTGCAGGTGCCAGGCGCCGTAGACCTTCGGAGCCCAGTCCCGATCGATCAGCTCGTCGCTGATATTGGTCAGGATGGCATCCTCGACCACGGCGGCGGCGTGCAGCACACCGCGCACCGCCAGGCCGGTTGCGGTGGCCACCGCCACGAGTCGGTCGACCGTCTCCGACAGCGCGATGTCGCCGCTGACGACCTGGACGTCGGTACCGGCGGCCCGCATGCGGGCGATCTCCGCGAGCGCTTCTGCCTTCGGCTCCGACCGCGAGTTCAGCACGATCCGGCCGCAGCCGGCCCCGGCCATCTTCGAGGCCAGGAACAAGCCCAGCCCGCCGAGACCACCGGTGATGATGTACGAGCCGTCCCGGCGGAAGACCTTGGCCTGCTCCGGCGGCACGACGACATTGCTGTGGCCCACCTTCGGCACCGAGAGCAGCAGCTTGCCGGTGTGCTCGGCTGCACCCATCACGCGGATGGCGGTGGCGGCGTCGGCCAGCGGGTAGTGCGTGGTCTCCGGTTGCGGAAGGACACCCTCGGCGGTCAGCCGGTACACGGTGCTCAGCAGCTCGCGGATCTGCTCGGGGTGCGTGGTCGCCATCAGCGCCAGGTCGACACCGTAGAAGGACAGGTTGCGACGGAACGGGAACAGCCCGAGCCGGGTGTCGCCGTAGATGTCCTTCTTGCCGATCTCGACGAACCGGCCGCCGAAGGCCAGCAGGCCGACGCCGGCCCGCTGGGCGGCACCGGTCAGCGAGTTGAGCACGATGTCGACGCCGTAGCCGTCGGTGTCGTTGCGGATCTGCTCGGCGAAGGCGGCGCTGCGCGAGTCGTAGACATGGGTGATGCCCATATCGCGCAGGATGTCGCGGCGCTCCTCGGTACCGGCGGTGGCGAAGATCTCCGCCCCTGCCGCGCGGGCGATCGCGATCGCGGCCTGGCCCACACCACCGGTGGCGGAGTGGATCAGCACCTTGTCACCCGACGAGATCCTGGCCAGGTCGTGCAGGCTGTACCAGGCGGTCGCCGACGCAGTGGACACCGCGGCGGCCTGATCGTCACGCAACCCCGCGGGCAGCGTCACGGCCACGTCGGCGTCGCAGGTGACGAACGTTCCCCAGCAGCCGTTCGGCGACATGCCGCCCACGTGGTCGCCCACCCGGTGCGAGGTGACCTGCGGACCGACCGCGGTCACCACACCGGCGAAGTCGATGCCCAGCTGCGGGTGCAAACCCTCGAAGCTCGGGTAGCGACCGAAGGCGAGCAGGACGTCGGCGAAGTTGAGGCTGGACGCGGTGACCGCGACCTCGATCTGACCCGGTCCCGGCGGAATGCGGTCGAAGGCGGCCAGTTCGAGGGTCTGCATGTCGCCCGGGGTACGGATTTCCAGGCGCATGCCGTCGCGGGAATGGTCGACCACGGTGGTGTAGCGCTCGTCGGGCCGCAGCGGGCTCGGGTGCAGGTGCGCGGTGTACCACTCGCCGTTGCGGAAGGCGGTCTCGTCTTCTTCCGAACCGCTGAGCAGGACCCGGGCCAAAAGCTTGGCGTCGACATCGTCATCGACGTCGATCTGGCTGGGGCGCAGCTGCGGGTACTCGGCGCCGACCACGCGCAGCAGACCACGAAGGCCGGCCTGCTCGAGGTTCGGCCGGTCGTCGGCCAGCACCGTCTGTGCGTTGCGGGTGATGACGTAGAGCCGCGGCGGCTCGCCGGCGGTGTCGGCCAGCTCACGGGCGATGCGGACCAGGTGGCGTACCTGCTCTCCCCCGCGATGCGGCAGCTGTTCTTCGGGGCAGCCGTTACGTGCGCCGCTCACCACGACGACGTTGGCGAAGCCGCCTTCGGTGAAGTACGACTGGAGCCGCTCGGCGTTGCCCGCGTGGTCGGCCTGCTGCGGCCAGGACATCGTGGTGACGTCGGCGTCGTTGAGCTTCAGCGCGTCGGTGAGCGCCGAGGCCAGCAGATCAGCGGCGTCGGAGGTGCTGACCACCAGCCACGTCGCGGACGTGGTGTGGGTGATTTCGGCGACCTCGTTCTGGCGCCACTCGATGCCGAGCAGTCGCTCGTTGAGCACCCGGTCGCCCTCGTGGTCCTCGGACATCCCGGTGCCCATCCGCAGACCCTGGACGGTGAACAACACCGTGCCGTAGTCGTCGAGCAGATCGATATCGGCCTCGACCGAAGAACCGTCGAGTGAGGTGACCCGGGTGAGGCAGTAGCGCGCATTGCGGGTCGCGCCGTGCACCCGCAGGCGGTCCACGCCCAGCGGCAGCAGCAGTCCGCCGGTGCCGGAGGCCTGCACACCCGGATGGGCGGCGACCGACTGGAAGCAGGCGTCCAGCAACGCCGGGTGGACGCCGTAGGAGGTCTGCTGGTTGCGGATCGAGCTGGGCAGGCCGATCTCGGCCAGCACGGTGTCGGCGGTCTCGTCGGCGGCGTTCACGGCGACCAGCGCGGTGAACGCGGGGCCGAACTGCACACCGCGGCCGTCGAACCACTGCCGCACACCCTCGCCGTCAGCGCGGTTGGGATGGGCGTCGCGCAGCGCGTCGATGTCGTAGGCGTTCGGCTGTCCACCGGGCTCGCCGGCGTGCAGCACAGCGCTGGCGCGGCGCTCACGCTCACCGTCCAGGTCGGTCTCCACGACGAACTCCAGGACTCCGGAACCGTCGGCCGCGGCGACAGCGCTGACCGGGGTCTCGTCCTTGAGCAGCAGCATTGCCTCGAAGGTGACGTCGCGAACCTCGGCGTCGCCACCGAACACGGTGCGCGCGGCAGCCAGCGCCATCTCGCAGTACGCCGCACCGGGCAGCGCCGCGACATTGTTGATCTGGTGGTCGACCAGCCACGGATGCGCGCCGGTCCCGACCTCGGCGGCCCAGGCGTGCCGCTCGGGCTCCTCCAGTAGCCGGACATGCGAGCCCAGCAGCGGATGCGCAGCCACGAGGTGCGCGCCGCTCGCCTTGTGGTCGACGCCGTCGGCGATCAGGACCAGGCTGCGGTGCGTCCAGGTAGGCAGCGGCGCGTCGACCAGCCGGCCAACCGGGTAGAGAACCGAGAAGTCCACCTGCGCGCCCGCCGAGTACAGGTCGCCGAGGAAATCGCCCAGGCCGTTCGGGACCTCCTGGCCGCGGCGCATGCCGGCCAGCGCCGCGACGCTGATGTCGAGCGTGCCTGCGGTCTGATCGATCGCGCGGATCAGCAACGGGTGCGGAGCCAGCTCGCCGAAGACCCGGAAGCCATCCTCCAGAGCCGTCTGCACGGCGGCCGAGAACCGAACCGTGTGCCGCAGGTTGTCCACCCAGTAGTCCGCATCGCAGTACGGCTGCTCGCGGGGATCGAACGACGTCGCCGAGTAGTAGGGCACCTCGGGGGCCATCGGCGTGATGTCGGAGAGCATGTCGGCAAGCTCGTCGAGGATCGGATCGACCTGCGGCGAGTGCGACGCGACGTCGACGTTCACCTCGCGGGCCATGATCTCCCGGGCCTCCCAGCCGGCGACGATCTTGCGGACGGTGTCGGTGGCGCCGCCGATGACCGTCGACTTGGGCGACGCGACGACAGCGACGACGACGTCCTCGATGCCCTGCTGCTCGAGCTCCTCGCGCACCTGCTGGGCGGGCATCTCGACGGAGGCCATCGCGCCTCCGCCGGCCAGCCGCAGGCACAGCAGCGAGCGGCGGCAGATGACCTTGACCCCGTCTTCCAGCGACAGTGCGCCGGACACCACAGCGGCGGCAACCTCACCGAGCGAGTGGCCGATGACCGCTCCGGGCCGTACCCCGTAGGACTGCATGGTGGCCGCCATCGCGACCTGCACGGCGAAGATGGTGGGC
>FLQS01000083.1 GCA_900078375.1 uncultured Mycobacterium sp.
GCGCGATGTCACCGATCCGTCCGAACGTCATCTGGGCGATGGACTTCCAGTTCGACACCACCGCCGATGGCCGCACCCTGAAGATGTTGAACGTGATCGACGAGTTCACCCGCGAAGCCCTCGCGATCGACGTCGATCGCTCCATCGCCGCCGACGGCGTCGTCGATGTGTTGGACCGGCTCGTCCGCACCCATGGGGCGCCGCACTACGTGCGCTTCGATAACGGTCCGGAGTTCGTGGCGCACGCCGTGCATGATTGGTGCCGATTCAACGGCGCCGGTTCACTTTTCATCGATCCGGGTTCGCCGTGGCAGAACGCCTGGATCGAATCGTTCAACGGCAGGCTCCGCGATGAACTGCTCAACTCGTGGCGCTTCGACTCGCTGTTGGAAGCCCGCGTGATCATCGAAGACTGGCGGGCCGACTACAACGCCAACAGGCCCCACTCCGCCCATGGCGAACTCACCCCGACCGAGTTCGCTCTACAGTGGACCGCGACCCATCAACCCCAAGCCGCATAGCGACTGGACCACCAAACGGGTCCCCCTCCCCCTCACAGGCACCCTGGCTGCGGCTCGCGCGAACTCAGCTACGGGCGCGGCAAGGTCGAAGACGACCACAAGCTCGGGATCGGCTTCGGTAGTTTCGCCGTCCACGTCAACCCGGCCGGCCTCAAGAGCCGCTTGCAGGGCGGCGAACTGCGGTGCTAGGCGCTCCTGCTGCCGGGCCGGTCCTGGTCCCGCGATCCGAGTTCCGGGAAAGCGGGGTGGGCCAGCAGGGATGGGCCCGGTGACGGGGCTCCCGAAGGACAGTGGTTCGCGCGGAGCGGTCACATCTCCCTCATGTCGCTGCGCTGCTTAAGCCGCTCTCTCACAACGTTTTCCACTCGGCCATCCGGGAGCGACAGAACGTAGCGGCGCATGACGTCCAGGGCGAATTCTTCGATATCGGCGTAGCTGGAACCGGCAAGTTTGTCGGCGAGAGTGCGCGGCGCCATGCCGAGGTTTCCGCCGAGTCGGATGCGTAGCTGTTCTAGAAAAGCGGTGGCTTGCGCGCGTGACGGGGGAGGCAGTGTCAACCGCACCTGAAACCGGCGCCATGCCGCGCGGTCGAGCAGTTCGCCATGATTGGTCGCGGATATGGCAACGACATGCGAGGGTAAGCGGTCGATTTGAAGCAGCAGCGTCGAGACGACGCGCTTGATCTCGCCGGTTTCGTGCGCGTCGGCGCGCTCTTTGGCGATGGTGTCGAACTCGTCGAAGAACAGGACGCAACGTCGAGTGCGCGCGAATTCGAAGACGTGATCGATGCGACTCGTCGTTTCTCCGAGGAAGCTGGACACAACTCCCTCGTAGCGCACTGCGTAGAACGGCACCATCAATTCCGCGGCCAGGGCTTCAGCGAGCGAGGTTTTGCCATTACCGGGTGGCCCCTCCAGGAGGATGCGGTTGCGGGGTTCTAGGCCGTGGCTGCGTAGGAGTTCGCTACGGTGATGCTCCTCGATGATCTCGATGACCGCCGCTTTGACGGCCGGAGCCATCTGAACCTCTGACAGTCGCCTCTTAGGCACGATTTCGGTGACCAGATCAGCTACCTGGCGGGCGGTGTCATCGCGGGCGAGCAGACTACGCGCACCAGCAGTGGTGATCAATTCCGAGAGCCGATCGGCGACAAGGTGGTGCTGGTTGTTGCGCTCCTCGGCAATGATCGCCTCGACTAGCATGCGAAAGCGAGCGACGTCGCCACGCTGCTGAGCCTCAACTAGATCGATTACCAGGTCAGATCTCGCCATGCCTGCTCCTTGCACAGTGTTCGTCCGATCATTGCAGACACCCTTGCCGCCGACGGTTCAGCGTGGTCCAGTGTCGTTATCGCCACCGCGAAGCTATGCGAAGACGAGCACCGCCGGATGGTTCGGGCTAGCGGTTGAGTCACCGAGCTGCTGCGGAGAAACCGTGGTGCCAGTGCAGACGGAAGCCTGCCCTGCGCAAGGGCGACCATCTAGATTGCGTCATCAACATGAGTCACCGCCGCCGCCAGTCCACGAGCCGAACAACCGTACGGTTCTAGGATTCGACATTCAGATGACAAAAGTCCGTCTGACACTTCAGTGACAAAACAGGAAGCCCGCAGTTAGAGGCGCCGCAATATGTCACGGAGTTTGGCGATCTACATCGGCGTGTAGGTTCCCATTCTCGATGGCGGATTCTGATTTGAGATGGCGGCTGGTGGCGGCTCCGCCAACTGGATGAGAATAAGTGGCTCATCACAAACGAGGGTGTAGACGTGGGTCTCGAAGGGTGGGCGCGTCGGTAGCTGGATAGAGGTCGAGGCCTTCCGAAGATGGAGGTTCCTACACAAGCCATCTGAAAGACCTCGACGTGCTCAACGCTACCTTCGACGACTGTGATCTGACCAAGTTCTGCCGACTGGACGAGCTTGGCCTGGAAGCCACTGGCCAACGTCTGGAGCCAGGTCGGGCGGTACTGGCCTGCCGGGTTGTGGAGCCGGATGACTGGTGCCACCGCTGCGGATCCCAGGGCACACCACGCGGCACCGTGATCCGCCGGCTGGCCCACGAGCCGCTGGGCTGGCGCCCGACCACGCTGCGCATCACGGTGCGTCGCTACCGGTGTGATGACTGCGCCCACGTGTGGCGCCAGGACACTACCGCCGCGGCAGAGCCCAAGGCCAAGATCTCCCGGCGTGCCTTGCGTTGGGCGTTGGAGGCCTTGGTGATCGGGCATCTGACGGTCGCCAGGGTTGCCGAGTCGTTGGCGGTGCGGTGGAACACCGCCAACGACGCCGTCCTCGCTGAGGGCAAGCGGATTCTGATTGACGATCCGACCCGGTTCGATGGTGTCACCGCGATCGGCGTGGACGAGCACGTGTGGCGCCACACCCGCCGTGGGGACAAGTACGTCACGGTGATCATCGACCTCACCCCGCTGCGCGCTGGCACCGGGCCGGCCCGCCTGTTGGACATGGTCGAGGGCCGTTCCAAGCAGGTGTTCAAGACCTGGCTGGCCGAACGCGACCAGTCCTGGCGGGACAACGTGGAGGTGGTGGCCATGGACGGCTTCACCGGGTTCAAGACCGCGGCGGAGGAGGAACTGCCCGACGAGATGGCCGATCGAGGGCTCATCCCGCGACAGATTCGGGACGCGTTCCACGCCGCCATGGCACAAGAAGATCAATCATCTTGAATGCTCGACGGACCCTGAAGACCGTTCCCGGGACGCCGATTGCCGCTCTCGATGGAGAGGAGCCACTGGTCGAGGCGGTCGTCGCGGACATCCTGCGCGAAAGCATCGGCGCAAGGTGCCAACGTGAGGCCTTCGCCGCACCAGACCACTTCAGTGATGTCGTGGTTGCAGCACTCCAGGCAACCCAACATGCCCGGCAGTCCTTCTGACGGTCCCGCCAACAGCTCCTGACGAGCCCGGGGAGGGAAACCTCAAGGAATGGCAACTGCCGCATGGTTCACCGCACTCAAAGGCTCCTCACCCGCAGACCGCGTACCCAACCAAGCACGACAGTATAGCGAGCTCAATCAACACATCCCGACCGATACTCACCGGCGACCCACCGGGCTCATCAGAACGAGACGTCATAGTAGTGTCGGTCACACCGGACAGATCAGCAGGCTGTCATCCCGGCCCGGGGGGCAGCCCTGAGAAGGAGGACGTATGAAGGCTCTGACATGGCAGGGGAAGCGCTCCGTGAGCGTCGAGGAGGTTCCGGATCCCCGGATCCAAGAGCCCACGGACGCGATCGTGCGGATCACCTCGACCGCCATCTGCGGGTCGGACCTGCACTTGTATGAGGTGCTCACCCCGTTCATGGACAAAGGCGACGTCATCGGCCACGAGCCCATGGGGATCGTGGAAGAGGTCGGCTCCGCCGTTACCCATATCAAGGCCGGGGACCGCGTGGTGATTCCCTTCAACGTCTCCTGCGGCCACTGCTTCATGTGCAAGCAAGGCTTGCAGTCGCAGTGCGAGACGACCCAGGTCCGGCAGTACAACAGCGGTGCAGTCTTCTTGGGCTACTCCCGCCTCTACGGTTCGGTGCCCGGCGGGCAGGCCGAGTACTTGCGTGTCCCACACGCGGACTACGGACCCATTAAGGTCCCGAACACCGGCGAGGACGAGCGCTACCTGTACCTCTCCGACGTGGTGCCCACGGCGTGGCAGGCCGTGCAGTATGCCGCGCCCCCGTCGGGTGGCTCCCTGGCCGTGCTGGGCTTAGGCCCGATCGGTCAGATGTCCGCCCGGATCGGCCGGCACTTGGGCTACCGGGTGCTCGCGGTGGACCCGGTCGCCGAGCGGCGGTCCATGGCCGAACGCCACGGCATCGAGACGCTGGACTCCTCCAGCGACGTAGCGGAGCAGCTGAAGGACCTCACGGACGGCCGCGGTCCGGATTCCGTGGTGGACGCGGTCGGTATGGAGGCTCACGGCTCACCCGTGGCCGGTGCGGCCCACCAGGCGGTGGGGCTGCTGCCGTCCCCGCTGGGCCGCAAGGCGATGGAGACGGCCGGGGTGGACAGGCTCGCCGCACTGTACACCGCCATCGACGCCGTTCGGCGCGGCGGAACGATCTCCATCAGCGGGGTGTACGGCGGCATGAAGGACCCCCTGCCAATGCTCACGATGTTCGACAAGCAGATCCAGCTACGCATGGGCCAGTGCAACGTGAAGCGGTGGACCGATGACCTCTTGCCGCTGGTCGACGATCCTTCGGACCCGTTGGGGGTTCTCGACCTCAAGACGCACACCGCGTCCCTGGACGAGGCGCCGGAGATGTACGAGAAGTTTCAGAAGAAGCAAGACGGCTGCATCAAGGCGGTGCTGAAGCCATAGTCTGGGTCTGTCAATCTAACGGTGTAACTGGGTTGTAGTTGGTCAGCGGCGGTGGGCGGAGAGCCGACCGTCGAAGGCGATGTCGAATGCGTTGAGTGCTTGCTTCCAGCGTTGGGTCCATCTGGCCCGGCCCTTGCCCGTGGGATCGAGGGCCATCACGGCCAGGTAGACGCACTTGAGCGCGGCCTGCTCGTTGGGGAAGTGGCCGCGTGCCCGGACGGCCTTGCAGATCCGGGCGTTGATGGACTCGATCGCGTTCGTGGTGCACACGATCCGTCGGATCTCGCGGTCGAACTGCAGGAACGGCACGACCTCCGCCCACGCGTTCGACCACAACCGCACAATCGCCGGATACTTCTGCACCCACTCCTCCTGGAACTCTAGGAAGCTCTCCTCGGCTTCGGCTACGGTGCCGGTCTGGTAGACGGGCTTGAGCGACCGGGAGATCGCGTCCCAGTCCTGCCGGGCGGAGTAGCGGAAGCTGTTGCGCATCAGGTGCACGATGCAGGTCTGCACCACCGTGTCCGGCCAGACTGTCAAACCCGGGGCTTGACACCCTCGTTTGTGATGAGCCGAATAAGTTCCACCCCGATATGCCGGCGCGCGGACACGCGTTGTGTCACCCGTGCTGCATACCGTTACCGCATGAGCATCCCGAACATCGGTGGGCTGACCGCCGACCAAGCCGAGGCCTTCTTCAACCTGGCGAACAGCGGCGTCCTGACTCGCATCGACGAGCGCGGGCAACGCGCAGGCGAGCTCTTCCAGTGGGGACTGCACCCGCACGCCGCCGAACCGGGAAGTGCACTCGCCGCCGACGACGCTGCCTTCGCCGAGGCGTATCCGCTCACCCTGGCCGGACCTCAGGCCGTCACCGAGCACGCGCTCTTTCCGGCGATGAGCACCGCGGAGAGTCTGCACACCGTCGGGATCCTGGTCGCCCGCCGCAAGTCGCACCGGCAACCGCACATCACGGAGATCCTCCAGCTGTGCCGCGTCGCTATGGAGTGCGCCGCGCTCACCATCTGGCTGCTCGGTGACCCGGATCGCACCGTGCGCCGAGACCACTGTCTCGACGAGGAGATGGAGCAGCTTGAGCAGCGCCGCCGGTACCTGCTGATCGGCGAGCAGGACGAGGCCGCCCGCCCCTCCCGCTACCCGCCGCAGATGCTGGTCGAGAACGCCGAGCACCGACGCAAGTACAACGCGATGTTCGACGCGGCGAAGGAGGTGTACACGTTCGCGGCAACGCCCTCTTTCACCAAGATGATCAGGTCCTCGGCGCAGTGGGTCGATACGCACGTGCCGGCACACGACACGGGGGAGATCGCGAATAACGGCTTGGAGAGCAGCGCCCGGCAGTTCTACTCCTACGGGTCCAGCTTCATCCACGGCTACAAGTGGATGACGGACTACTCCCGCGGCGGGACGGTGTTCCCGATGATCGCCGACGCCCTCGCCGTGACGCTAAACATGGCAGAGTGCGCGGCGTGCCTTTTCGAAGCGGCATCACGTGCGCCGGGCGGGTCACGGCCCGAGGAATCCCACCTTCCGGAGCAGTTCGAGCGGACCGTCGCAGCGTGGTCGACGGAGCTGTTTGCGGCGTAGCTACCAGCTACTTACCTCGGACGTCAGGCTACGTTGTAGCGATGCGGTGGTACGGGCGCCCCGAGAGTGCGGCTGCACAGCTGACAGTCGCGCCCCAACTCGACTCCTGGGATGGGGCCGGAGACGAAAGCCAGGTCCGGCTGAGTTCGTTCCTCGCCGACGCGCAGGCAGTGACCGCCACCTCGCGAATCAGCGGGCCATGGACGCTGCGGCTCGATGTGGGATTGGAGCCGCAGTTGGACTTGCTCGCCAAGCGTGACCTGGACAATTACGCCAGGCCCCTCGCTTCTCGTCTTAACGATGGACAGTTGGTATCGGTCTGGTGCACCAAGCGCACCGGTGCGTACTCCTCCGTGCGGATCGAAGCGGCCCGCGAGGTGCCCGGTCCGCCCAACGAGGTTTTACGGGTAATCACCACTGCATCGTGGGACGGCCGCGGAGCGAAGGAGTAGATCCGCTTTCGTAGAGTGGCGATGTGGGTGCCGGCGGTAACGGGGGTGTGCCAGCTGGTCGGGTAGGCCGGCGCATCACTTCTCGAATTGGACTCAAGTCGCCGTGTTGTGGGCAGAATGTGCGGGGGAGCCGTTCAGGGCGGCCTTAGTCTTGCGATGACCTCGGCGTCGGTTAGGACCAGCACACGCGGAATGTTTACCAATGGTGATCGGGTACGCGTGGCTGTCGAGGGGCTCCCGGAACTGGCGACTGTCCGTGCAGCCATCCCTTCATCGAGCGGGTCGTCGTGGACGGTGTTTCTCCTGGATGACGATGGGGGCATCCACGAGGTCGGGGTTGGGGAGGACGAGCCGGGCAAAGTAGCGAAGATCGCTACTGACGGCGCCGCGGACTCGGCGCGTGTGCTGGCCGGCATGTGGACCCGGTGGATGAGTGCTGCGGCGGCTAATGCCGAGACCAGCGCGATCGCGTCTACTCAGTTGCGGCCGTACCCGCACCAGACAACCGCCGTGTACGGTGCGATGCTGCCGCAGCCGATGTTGCGGTTTCTTTTGGCTGACGAGCCGGGCACTGGCAAGACCATCATGGCGGGTTTGTACCTGCGGGAAATGCAGCGCTTGGGGCTGGTGAAGCGGGCGATTGTGGTGTGCCCTGCGAACCTCGCGTCCAAGTGGGTCGCCGACTTCTATCGGTTCTTTGGTGGCGGCCTGCGTCAGCTGACCGCCAACACGGTGCGAGAAGAGCCGGTCAACAGTCACAACTTGTGGGTGGTGTCGCTGGAATTGGCCGCCGTGAACCCTGCGGTTCAGGATGCGATCCGGCCCGACCGAGCGGGATGGGATCTGGTTATCTTCGATTTTTCCTCTCGCATTCACCCTGTACGACACGTACGTCAACACGGTGAAATGCGGCTGTGTCACACACCTCGACGGTACTGTTCACGACACCCGAT
>FLQS01000025.1 GCA_900078375.1 uncultured Mycobacterium sp.
TTGCCGGTGATATCGGTGAGGAGGTGGCGCAGGGCGCGGTCGGTGACCCACGGAGCGGAGCTTGCGGAACGACCATGATCCGGAGCGGAGCTTGCGGAACGACCATGATCCGGAGCGGAGCTTGCCGGGCTACCGGTCGTCAGCCGGGCGATCTCGGCGAACGCGATCTCGAGTTCGTACAGGGCCTCTGAGCGGCCCTCGTCCACCCGGGGCGCCTGCGATGTGGTGCCGATGAAGCGCCCGGCGAACAGGTACGACAGTGCGGGGTGGCGCTGCCAGTAGGTCAGCAGCGACACCAGCAGGTCCGGCCGGCGCAGCAGCGGTGAGTCGGCCGGGGTGATGCCGCCCAGCGTGATGTGGTTACCGCCGCCGGTGCCGCCATGGGTGCCGTCGACGTCGAACTGCTCTGTCGAGAGTCGAGCCAGCCGGGCTTCCCGGTAGAGGGTCGCCAGCTGGTCGCGCTGATCGACGAAACTCGTGCTGGGCGCGACGTTGACCTCGATGACACCGGGGTCCGGCGTGACCGACATGGATTCCAGTCGACCGTCGGACGGCGGCCCGTAGCCCTCGATCACCACCGCGCAGCCGACCTCGGCCGCGGCCGCCTCCACCCGGGCGATCAGGTCGACGAAGTGTTCCAGCTCTTCGGTGGGCGGCAGGAAGATGTAGAGCAAGCCATCACGGACCTCGGCCACCATGGCGGTGGTGGGTGCGTCGTCGGCGTCATCCACCGCGGCGTCGGCGCTCTCGCGATCCACCGGCAGCGTCCGTCGTCCGCTGGCGATCGGGTCGGCGGGCGGCGACGGGCGCGGCGGCTGCCAGCTGATCGAGCCCAGCGGAAGCCGCAGTCCGGCTGGCGAGTCACCGTCGAGCAGAACGACGCGGCCGCGACGCAGCCGCCAGTCAGCACTGGCCCAGCCGGTGTCGTCGTCGCGGCGGTGCAGCGGCAGCAGGTAGGCCGCCGGGTCGACCACCGACTCCTCCAAACGGGCCAGCAACTCCGCGCGGGCAGCCGGAGTGTCGATTTCCAGATCCTCGTCGGGTTCGACCGGATCGCCGGACGGCAGGCGGACCGCCTGGGCCAGCCGGCTCAGCGCATCCTCGTACGCGGGGCGCACCTGGCTGGCCGGCAGCCCGAGACCGTCAGCGAGCACCGCCAGGACCTGCTGGGCGGCTTCGGGTTCCACCTCGTCGTAATCGGCAGCCCACGGATCGGCAAGCAGCGCGGGGTCGTTCCACAGCGGCTGGCCGTCGCGACGCCAGTGGATTCCGATCTGCCAGCGCGGCAACGGTTCTCCGGGATACCACTTGCCCTGGTTGCGCTGCACCAGACCGCCCGGCGCCCACACCGCCTTGAGCCGCGCGGCCAGTACCGATGCGCGTTCCCGCTTGTGCGGGCCGTCGGCGGCGGTGATCCACTCCTCGTCGACCTGGTTGTCGACCGAGACGAATGTCGGCTCGCCGCCGATGGTCAGCCGGACATCGGCATCGGTCAGCCGCTCGTCGATGCGGACGCCGAGCGCGTTGATGGCCGCCCATGCCGCATCGGTGTACGGCAGCGTGACACGCGGGTCCTCGTGGACGCGCGTGACGATGTTGGCGAAGTCCAGGGTGGCCTCGGCCACGCCGGTGGAGCCGGTGATCGGCGCGGCCGACGACGGGTGCGGGGTGGCCGCCAGCGGGATGTGCCCCTCCCCGGCGAACAGTCCCGAGGTGGGGTCCAGCCCGATCCAGCCGGCGCCGGGGATGTACACCTCGGTCCAGGCGTGCAGATCGGTGAAATCGGCGGCCGGCCCGGACGGGCCGTCGAGGGCCTCGATGTCAGAGGACAGCTGCACCAGGTAGCCAGACACGAACCGAGCGGCCAGGCCGAGCCCACGAAGGATCGACACCAGCAGCCAGGCGGAGTCCCGGCAGGAACCGATCCCGGTCTGCAACGTGAAGTCCGGGGCCTGCACCCCGGGCTCCATCCGCACGCTGTAGCCGACGTCGCCGTTGACAGCGCGGTTGAGCGCGACCAGGAAGTCGATGGTCCGGGTGCTTGGAATCGTCCCCGGGTCGCTTCGCTCCTGCCCGCCGGAGGCCCCAACGAAATTGCGCACCCAGGACTGCACCAACTCCCCCGGGCCCGAACCTTCTTCGGCCTCGTCGACGGGCCGCAGGTAGGGCTCGAGATCGTCCTTGAGCGCCTTGGGATAGGTGAACGGGAACGTCTCGGCGTAGTCCTCGATGAAGAAGTCGAACGGGTTGATCACCTTGAGATCGGCGATCAGACCGACCTTGATGGTCAGTTGCCGGGTTCGGGTGGGAAAGACCAGCCGGGCCAGGAAGTTGCCGAACGCATCCTGTTGCCAGTTGACGAAGTGGTCAGCGGGCTCGACCTCCAGCGAGTACGCCTCGATCGGTGTGCGGGAGTGCGGCGCAGGCCGCAGGCGGACAACGTGCGGGTGCACCTCGACCAAGCGGTCAAAGGTGTAGCTGGTGCGGTGCTCCAGCGCCACTTTGATACCCATAGGCCGCTAATCCCATCACACGCCGCGTAGCCGCGCAGGGCACGCGTCGGTTCTACAGGGCGATCTTCTTTAACTACGCCTTCCCCCGTTGGGAAGCACGTCAGACTGCGCGTGCGTTGGCCGGATGGGGAACGCGGGCTGCTCGCTGGGGCCAGTCGTCGCTGTGGTCGTAGGCGTCGCGCTCGAAGTGGGTGTCGGAGCGGGGCTGTACGTCGGAGGAGGGCTGTACGTCGGCGTGGCGATCGTCGACTGAACCATCGGTGGTCCAGCAGGCGTGGACACCGGCGGCTCAACAGCAGGCCCGGGGGCGGGCGAGGGAACGATGACGGGGACCGGCGAGCTCGTCTGCGCGGGCGATATCTGCCCCTCGTCGGGAGGGCTCGGCGTATACCGCAACATCGCGATCGCCAGACCGAGGACCACGACGCTCAAGATCGTCATCACGATCCCGCGAAGCGAGGTACGTTCCTTCAACTTCTCGATTTTCGCCATCCACTCCACAGGGGCTAGACCCTAGCTGGTTATCAGTGCCGCCGATGTCAGCCCCTGCGGCGGCGCGTCTCGTGCCGGCGCCGCACCGCCAGCACCACGACTCCGGCCAGGGTGATCCCAACCAGGTTGATCGCCAGCTGGGCCGCTGATTCGGCGGCGACGTCCCACTCCCCGACCGATGCGGCGACGACGGCGAACCCGGCGGCCGGCACCGTGGTCACCGAGATGAATACTCCAACCAGGGCAGCGGATTTCGCGGACACCAGCGACAGCATGCCCGCGGCGCCGGCCAGCAGCGCGACGACAAACGACAGCGGTCCGACCTGGAAGATGAAATCGACGTCGGTGAGTTGACGGGTGCTACCCAGCCGAATCCAGCCCAGCGCCTCGCCACCGAGCACGAACGCGGCGGTGATGGCCATGGCGACCGGGAACCCGACCCACAGCGCGATCGAGGCGCGCCGGGCCAGGTCCAGCCGGCGGCGCACAAGTGCCACCGCCAGCGCCGCCAACGGGCCGAACTCGGGACCGACGACCATCGCGCCGACGACGGTGACCGGCGAATCGGTCACCACGCCGACCGCCGCGATCATGCACGCAAGGCACAGGAAAAGCAGGAACGTGACGTTGAGCGTCGATTCCTCCCGAGTGCGGGCGGACAGCTCCTCCCACACGATCGCATCGCCCGGATCGCCCTCGGCCTCCTTCTCGGCACGGTAGGCCGCGTTGGAGACCACGGTGTCGACGAGGTCCAACGTGATCGCCCCGCGGCGGCGTAGGTCCAGTGCTTTGAGGTCATCGATGACGTCGTTGGCGCTCTCGCGGGCGATGTCCGCGGTGATCTCGTCACCGGCGGGATCCAGTGCGGCGTCCCGGTGCACCACTAGGTGCGCTACTCCGGCGTGCCGGCTGAGCACGTCCACCACCTTGTCGCGAAGCTCGACCGGAGCGATCACCCGCAGATGCAGCACAACCGCGAGACTACTTCGGCACGGGTGCAACAATCTTCGGTGTGGATCGGCCCAAGCCGCGCTGGATACCTGCCCCGCTATGGCCCTGGCTGACTAAGCGCTGGGTCAAAGCACTGCTGGTGCTCGCGGTGTTCGCGCTCCTCGGCGGGATCTTCATGCTGACCTCCGACCGCAAGGACGCCGCCTTCTGGGCTGGCTACGCCGACGGGCAGCGCTGGGTCGACGCGGGCGGCTACCAGGCCCACGAGGAGTCGATCACGACGTACTGCGGCGGACAGGCCGCCAACAAGACTCCCAGCTACCGACGCGGCTGCATCGACGGCGCGCACAACGCCATGGATGATCTGAAACCGCTTCGCTAGGACTGAGATTCGACCGAGATCGGTTCGGTGTTCGCCACCGCGGGCCTCGGCCACGGACTCGGCACCGGACGCGGGCGCACCCGCTGCGGCCACCAGAACCAGCGACCCAACAGCGCGGCGATCGACGGTGTCATGAACGACCGGATCACCAACGTATCGACCAGCAAACCCATACCGATGGTCGTGCCGACCTGCGCCAGGATCGTCAGCTCACTGAAGGCCATCGCCGCCATCGTCACCGCGAACACCAGCCCGGCCGACGTGACCACCGAGCCACTGCCGCCCATCGCCCGGATGATGCCGGTGCGCAGTCCGGCCGGGATCTCCTCCTTGAGGCGGGCCACCAGCAGCAGGTTGTAGTCCGACCCGACCGCCAGCAGGATGATGACGGCCATGATCAGCACCATCCAGTGCAGCGGCCGGCCGATCAGGTCCTGCCAGATCAGCACCGACAGGCCGAATGACGTGCCCAGTGACAACACCACCGTGCCCACGATCACCGCGGAGGCCACCACGGCCCGGGTGATGATCAGCATGATGATGAAGATCAGGCACAGGGCTGCCACACCGGCGATCAGAATGTCGTAGTCGGCGCTGTCCTGCATGTCCTTGTAGCTGGCCGCGGTTCCGGCGAGGTAGATCTTGGACCCCTCCAGCGGAGTGCCCTTGATCGCCTCGAACGCCGCGTTCTTGATCGGGTCGATATGGGTGAGGCCTTCCGGCGACATCGGATCACCCTCGTGAGAGATGATGAACCGCACCGCTTTTCCGTCCGGCGACAAGAACATCTTCATGCCGCGCTTGAAGTCCGGATTGTCGAACGCCTCAGGCGGAAGGTAGAACGAGTCGTCGTTCTTGGCCTCGTCGAACGCCTTGCCCATCGCGCTCTGGTTGTCCTGCATGGCCGCGATCTGGTCCTGCTGGCCGGACTGGGTGCTCTGCAGGGTCAGCTGCATGGTCTTCATCGACCGCATGGTGTCGATCATCGGCGGCATCAGCGTGCGCATCTGGGCCGTGAGCAGGTCCAGCTTGTGCAGATCCGGCACCAGGGTCTGGAAGTCGTCGGTCATCGTGTCGATGCCGTCGAGGGTGTCGAACACCGACCGGATCGACCAGCACATCGGGATGTCGTAGCAGTGCGGTTCCCAGTACAGATAATTGCGGATCGGCCGGAAGAAGTCGTCGAAGTTGGCGATGTTGTCACGCAATGACTGGATGTCGGCCAGCGTCACGTCCATCTTGCCGACCATGCTGTGGGTGACGGCGTTGAGGTCGCCCAGCAGGTTGTACATCTGCGTCATCGTGTCGATGGACACCTGCATGTCGTCGCCCATTTTGAGCAGATCCTTCATGCGGTCCTGCATGTAGGACTGATTCAGCGTCTGTGTGGTGCCCTGCATGCCCAGCAGGAACGGGATCGAGCTGTGCTCGATCGGGGTGCCCAACGGCCGCGTGATGGTCTGCACCCGCCCGATGCCCGGGGTATGGAAGATGGCCTTGGCCACCCGGTCGATGACCAGGAAGTCCGCCGAGTTGCGCAGGTCGTGATCGCTCTGCAGCATCAGCAATTCGGGGCTCAGGCGAGCTTCGGGGAAGTGTCGCTCAGCGGCCGCGAATCCTTCGCTGGCGGGGATGTCCGGCGGCAGGTAGTGCCGGTCGTTGTAGTCGGTGTGGTAACCGGGCAGCGCGATCAGCCCGATCAAGCAGACGAAAGTCGTCGCGACCAGGATCGGTCCGGGCCAGCGCACCACGGCCGTGCCGATGCGCCGCCAAAAGCGTTCGCGTGACGCCCGTTTGGGCTCCAGCAGCCCGAACCGGCTGGCCGCGGTGACGACAGCGGGACCAAGCGTCATTGCGGCGGCGACCACCACCACCATGCCGACGAACAGTGGCACACCCATCGAGCTGAACATCGGGCTGCGGGTGAAGTGCAGGCAGAACAACGCACCGGCAATGGTCATGCCGGACCCGACGATCACATGGCCGGTGCCGTGATACATCTCGTAATAGGCGGCCTCTTTGTCGGCACCCTTACTTCGCGCCTCCTGATAACGGCCGAACAGGAAGATCACATAGTCGGTACCGGCCGCGATCGCCACCATCACGAGCAGGTTGACCGCGAACGTCGACAGCCCGATCAGGTGGTGATAGCCCAGGAAGGCCACCACGCCACGAGCCGCCGCCAGTTCGAGGAAGACCATGAACAACGCCACCAGCACGGTGACGATCGAGCGGTAGACGAACAGCAGCATCACGGTGATGACGCCGAACGTCAGGCCGGTGATGATCTTGAGGCTTCGGTCACCGGCGATGTGGGTGTCGTTGATCAGCGCCGAGGATCCGGTGACGTACGCCTTGATCCCGGCCGGCGGGGGCACGCTCTCGACGATCTGCTTGACGGCTTCGACCGACTCGTTGGCCAGCCCCTCACCCATGTTGCCGGCCAGATAGGCCTGCACGTAGGCGGACTTGCCGTCGGCGCTCTGCGACCCGGCCGCGGTCAGCGGGTCGCTCCAGAAATCCTGAATGTGCTCGACGTGCGCCTTGTCGGCCTCGAGCTTCTTGACGATCTCGTTGTAGTACTGGTGCGCGGCGTCACCGAGGGGCTGATCGCTCTCCAACACGATCATCACCGAGGTGTTCGACTTGAACTCCTGGAACGTCGTGCCGATGGTGCTCATCGCGATCGACGAGGGCGCATCGGTCGCCGCCATCGGCACCGACTGCGCCTGGCCGACCACCTCGACCTGCGGCACCACGATGTTGGTGACGACGGTGAGCGCCAGCCAGCCCAGGATGATCGGGACGGACAGCCAGCGAACCCATTGGGCAATGTGCGGGCGCTTGCCGTGTTCGTCAGTGCGCGGCTTGTCGCCCTTGTTCAGTGTGATCATGCGGACTTGACCAGGCAGAAGGTCTGGGCGTTCACCCCGGTCGAGGTCTTCTCATCCTTGAGTTCGCCGTTCACCGTGATCCGGCAGCCGATGCTGTCAGTGTCGCCTTGGGCGACGATGTTGGCCGAGGCTGCCGGCGCGGTGGTCGTCAAGGTCAGAGACCACGGAAGGGTGACGTCCCGCGCGATCTGCGGCTGGGCGTCCAAATCGAGATAGTTGATGGTCGCGACGGCTCCCGGCGGGCCGTAGATCTCGTACACGACGGTCTTCGGGTTGAACGGCTTGGTGTCGTTGGCCAGCCCACTGCCCGGGCGGGTCAGCTCGGTCTTGCCGAACACACCGTGCAGGCGGAACACACCGAACGCGGCGACGGCGACCACGAGAAGGATCACGACGGGCAGCCACACCTTGCGCAGCAGCGTCATCGGTCCACCGCGCCGTTTGGTGCGGTGACCGGCGGGTTGGGGCTTCTGCTGGTCCGGGCCGGCCTGGGCGTCGTTGTCTGTCGACGCACCTTCCGAGGTGTAGGTCTGGCTCTCCGTGGTCATGACCCGCCCCCCTTCCGGCCTTGCAGTTCAGCCTGTCGATTCACCGCGGCTGCATTTAGCACCGCTACATAGTAGGACTAACGGATCTCGTCAGCATAACCCGTGTGATGAGCCTCATGGGTCAGGAAAAGTTCCGGCGGCCGTCACAGCACCCCGGCTATTCGAGCGTGGCGGTGAGCCCGAATTCGTCGAGCACCTGCGCGAACGCGGCCTTCAGCTGGTCCTTGCTGTTCGGGCCGCCGGGCCGCCACGACGACAGCGAGAGCGAGACTTTTCCATTGACCTGGGCGGATGCCAGAAACAACATGCCGCCGAGCCGATCGAGGATGTCAGCGGTGGTCCTGGACTCGATCTGCCGCACGACGAGGCATTCGGCGTCGGTGCCGTCGGGCCGGTTCGCCGAGGCGTCCAGCTTCCCGAGGTTGGAGCAGCCGACCGGGGCGCCCGCGCCCAGTGCCATCCCCTCGAGCCGGCGCGCCAGACCGGCTGGCACCAGCGGCGCCAGCGCCACCGGGCCCAGCAGCTCGAAGCGCGCCTCGGACAGCGCCGCGAGGTTTCGCTTCAGCTCGGCGCGCACGTCCCGCAGGCTCGCCGTGACGTCGGAGGGGTCGATCATCAGCGTCATCCCGGTCAGTGCGTTGGCCCTGGTATCACCCTCGGTGCGTTCGCTGACCGGGAACTGCAGCCTCACCAGGCCGCTGTCCTCGACCCGGCCGAAGACCTGGCCGACCTTCGCACCGATGCCGGCGAACAGCGAATTACTGGTTCCGCCAAGGCTTTCCATGCGACTCTGCCACTGAGCCTCGTCGACGTAGGCCGCCACCGACGGCACGGTGACCAATGCCGCACCGTCGAGCTTGGTGGGCGACGGGCCCGAGCGGCCGGCCGACGAGGCGATGTCCTTGGCGTTGTTCCTGGCCAGCTTGATCGCGGCGACGACCGCCTTGGCGATGTCGGGAATCGCGCGCACGAACTGTGCCGCGTCCTGGCGCAGCGCCTGGCCTCGGGTGCGCGCACCCGGTTGCGGGTAGCCCAGCTCCCACGTTTCGCCACGGGCGGCCCGGCTTATCGCCTGCGTGAGCGCGAGGCCGTCGCAGACCGTGTGCGAGGCGATCAGCGTGATCGCGGCCCCGCCTTCGGTCAGCGGCTGCACCGCCACCCGCCAGGACGGCCCGGTCTCCGGATCGATCGGGATGCGCAGCTGCTCGTCCAACCAGGCCATCGCCTCGACACGGGGGCGAGTGGTCGCGGCGAGGTCGATATCGGCGGGCCCCCGCCAGGTCACCCAGCGGTCCCGCGCGAACGGTAGCGGCGACCTCTCGACCCGGCGCCCCAGCAGGCCGTGGCCCAGGTTGTGGTGGAACCGGCGCACCGCGTCGAGGTCGACGGGATGGTCGTAGATCCAGCCATATTGGGCGAGCGGTCCACGACCGAGCGCCCGCAGTCCGAGGAAGGATCCCTGATCGATGTACGCCAGCGTGGAGTCCACGCTCGGCATTTTACTCAGGTGGCGCTATCACCCCGATGCAAGCGTCGGACTTCCCTTTCGCCTGATTTCCACACCGAGTTCGGCCGGGGGTACGAGATGACCTTCCGCGCAACGAATTTCGACGGTTGCGTCAGCCCCGCAGTCGAGGTGGGTCAGCCGTAACCGACTGTCGTTGCTCAGGTGGCGGCGCCCCCACTCGAACATCGACCACACCACCGGCATCAGGTCGGTGCCGGCCTCGGTGAGCACGTACTCGTCTCGGACCCGCTGGCCGGGCTCGCGGTACGGCTGCCTGGTCAGCAGGCCGGCGTCGACCAGTTCGGCAAGCCGGGCCGCGGTGGCGGCCTTGGTGATGCCCACCCGGCGGGCGAAGTCGTCGAACCGGGTGGTGCCGTAGTAGGCCTCGCGAAGGATCAGCATCGCCGACTTGGTTCCGATCACCGCCATGGTCTTTTCGATCGGGCATTTGCCGATCGCCGACCAGGTGTCGCGGTCAACCAGGGGGCCCTGCAGCACTGTCACGGATGTCACTTTCTTTCTGAGTTGTTTTCACTATACCTAGGTGTTATAGCTGAGTATAGAAAACAATACTCAGTGACGAGTTCAGGAGGACACCATGGCCGGTTATGCAGGACGTGACGCCGTCATCGTCGGGGCGGTCCGCACGCCGATCGGCAAGGGCAAGCCCGGCGGCGCCTTGCACGGGGTGCTGCCCGCCGATCTGCTGGCCCACAGCCTGACCGAGCTGGTGACGCGCACCGGCGTCGACCCGGCCGAGGTCGACGACGTGATCGCCGGCGCGGTGTCGCAGGTCGGTGACCAGGCGGTCAACATCGCTCGCAACGCCTTGCTGGGCGCGGGCTTCCCCGACACCGTTCCCGGCACCACCGTCGATCGTCAGTGCGGTTCCAGCCAGCAGGCGATCTCGTTCGCCGCACAGGGCGTCATCGCCGGCGCCTACGACGTGGTGATCGCCGGCGGCGTGGAGTCGATGAGCCGGGTGCCGATGGGGTCGGCGGTACTGCCGGGCAGCGATCCGTTCGGCACCCGTTTCGCCGAGCGCTACTCCGAGGGGCTGGTACCGCAGGGCATCAGCGCCGAGCTGATCGCCGCGCGCTGGGGGCTGTCGCGCACCGAGCTCGACGAGTTCTCCGCCGCCAGCCACGAGAAGGCGGCGCGCGCCACCAAGGACGGCCTGTTCGACAACGAGCTGGCGCCGATCGCGGGCCTGCAGACGGACGAGATCATCCGGCCCGGCACCACGGTTGACACGCTGGCCGGACTGAAGCCCGCGTTCTACAGCGAGGCCTACGCTGCGCGCTTCCCCCAGATCAACTGGGAGATCACGCCGGGCAACTCGTCACCGTTGTCCGACGGCAGCGCCGCGGTGCTGATCACCTCCTCTGAGGTGGCACGCAAGCACGGCTGGAAGCCGCTGGCCCGTATCCACACCACGACCGTCGTCGGCTCCGATCCGCTGTACATGCTGACCGGCGTCATCCCGGCGACCGAGAAGGTACTGGCCCGGGCCGGGCTGACCTTGGCCGACATCGACCTGTTCGAGGTCAACGAGGCCTTTGCGCCGGTGGTGTTGAGCTGGGCGACGGACATCGGGGCGGATCTTGGCAAGACGAACGTCAACGGCGGCGCGATCGCGATCGGACACCCGCTGGGTGCCAGCGGTGCCCGGATCATGACCACGCTGGTCAACGCGCTGGAGCAGCGCGGCGGGCGTTACGGCCTGCAGACCATGTGCGAGGGCGGCGGCATGGCCAACGCCACGATCATCGAGCGGCTCGTCTGAGCGTCATGACCGAGATCGGGTTCACCGGAGTGCGGGTGCGCTACGACAGCACCAAGAGTTACCACGAACTCCTCGCCGCGCTGCTCGCCGACATCGGCGAGCAGCCGGTGCCGATCAACGAGATCGGGGCGGCCGGCGGCGATTGGGAGTCGTACCGGGAGCGGGTCGAAAAGTACGTCGGTGCAAGCGGATTCATGCTGTTCGCGTTGCTTGACCACGGAGGCTGGATTCCGAAGGCCGGCATCGAGCGCAAGGCGATGCGCGTGATCCTCGGTAACCCGTTGATCGCCATCACCATGATTCGCCAGGACGTGACGGCGGCCCTGTTCGCCCCCGTCGAGCTGTTGCTGCTCGACGAGCCCGGCGGCCACAGCAGCCTGACGTACGTCAAGCCGTCGTCGTTGATGGTCGTCGAGCCGAATCCGGCTCTGCTCGATGCTGCCGAACAACTCGACGCGAAGCTGGCAGCGCTGGCCGCCAAGGTGACCTAAACCGCACCGAAGTGCAGTTGGCTAGGCAATACTCGTGCCGATGCAACCTAATCGGTTTTGTATCGCAGGAGTGCTGGCCGTCGCCCTGATCGCGGCGGGGTGCTCGAGCGACGACTCGTCCTCGGGATCGACGTCGACCCAGACGACATCCGCGAGTGTGTCTGCCACCCAATCCAACTCGGCGACCACCACGTCGTCTGCGCCGGCCTCCTCGCCCGCGGCCGCCGGGGCGCTGGACGACCCCACCTGCATGGACATCGGCTTCGCCAAAGACAATCTGATGGTCGCGACTAGCGGCGACAAGGCGCGCGCGAACGCCGACACGCTCGAAAAGTACAGTCCCCCGGACCCGGTGAAGGCCGCCATCGAGCACTTCGTCACCACCGTCGGCGCCCAGCCCACCGATGCCGATCTCGACGCCAACCGGAACGCGATCACCGATTGGCTCAAGCAGATCTGCCCGAACTTGAAGTAGCTAGACCCGGGTCAGCTCGAACAGCGGGATGACCCGGCTGGTCTTCTCCTGGTACTCGCCGAACCCGGGGGCTTCGGCAACGACCTTCGGGTAGGCCTCGTCCCGCTCCTCGCGCGAGAACTCGCGGGCGACCACGTCATAGGCATCCGTGCCGATCTCGATGTGCGCCGCCGGGTTGGCCCGCAGGTTGTGCACCCAGTCCGGGTTGGTGTCCGCCCCGGCCTTCGAGCCGATGATGATCAGCTTGCCGTCGACGTTGAAGTAGGCCAGCGGCGCCAGCCGCGGCTGGCGCGACTTCGCCCCGGTGGTGTGCAGCAGCAACAGCGGGCGGCCCTCGAACGGCCCGCCGACGACACCGGCGTTGGCCCGGAATTCCTCGACGATGTTGGTGTTGAAATCGTTCATGAACGACGCGTCAGGTGAGCTCATGGCTTGTCCAGCTTCTCGGGCTTGAAATCTATTCCGGATTCCTTGCGCTGCTGCGCGGTGATCGGAGCCGGCGCATCGGTCAGCGGGTCGACCCCACCGCCGGACTTCGGGAACGCGATCACCTCGCGGATCGAGTCCACCCCGGCCAGCAGCGCGACGATGCGATCCCAGCCGAACGCGATGCCGCCGTGCGGGGGCGCGCCAAAGGTGAAGGCGTCCAACAGGAATCCGAACTTGTCCTGGGCCTCGTCGTGATCGATGCCCATCATGGCGAACACCCGCTCCTGCACGTCGCGCCGATGGATACGGATCGACCCGCCGCCGATCTCGTTGCCGTTGCAGACGATGTCGTAGGCGTTGGCCATCGACGAACCCGGATCGGTGTCGAAGGTGGCCTCCGACTCCGGTTGCGGCGCGGTGAACGCGTGGTGCGCCGCGGTCCACGCGCCCGAGCCGACGGCGACGTCACCGGACGCGGTGGCCTCGTCGGCCGGTTCGAACAGCGGCCAGTCCACCACCCAGGTGAACGCCCAGGCCGCCGGGTCGATGAGGTTCAGGCGTTTGGCGATCTCGATGCGCGTGGCACCGAGCAGCGCGCGGGCGCCCTTGGCCGTGCCGGCCGCGAAGAACACGCAGTCCCCCGGCTTGGCGCCGACATGACCGGCCAGCCCGTCTCGTTCTGCGTCGGACAGGTTCTTGGCGACCGGCCCGCTCAGTTCCCCGTCCTCGCCGATCAGCACATAGGCCAGACCCTTGTGCCCACGCTGTTTGGCGAATTCCTGCCAGCCGTCCAGTGTCCGGCGCGGTTGCGACGCCCCGCCCGGCATCACGACGGCACCGACGTAGACCGCCTGGAATACCCGGAACGGGGTGTCGGTGAAGTACTCGGTGCACTCGACGAGTTCGACGCCGAAACGCAGATCCGGCTTGTCGGAGCCGAACCGGCGCATCGCGTCGGCGTGGCTGATTCGCGGGATCGGTGTCGGGAGGTCGTAGCCGATCGTGGACCAGACCGCCCGCAGCACTTCCTCCGAGACCGCGATGACGTCGTCGGCGTCGACGAAACTCATCTCCATGTCCAGCTGGGTGAACTCCGGCTGGCGGTCGGCCCGGAAATCCTCATCGCGATAGCAGCGCGCGATCTGGTAGTAGCGCTCCATGCCCGCCACCATCAACAGCTGCTTGAACAGCTGCGGACTTTGCGGCAGCGCATAGAACGAGCCGGGCTGCAGGCGGGCCGGCACCAGGAAGTCGCGCGCACCCTCCGGCGTCGAGCGAGTCAGCGTCGGCGTTTCGATCTCGACGAAATCGTGGCTTGCCAGCACCGAGCGCGCGGCTGCATTGACCTTGGAGCGCAACCGGATCGCGTCACCCGACCCGCCCTCGCGGCGCATGTCGAGATAGCGGTACTTCAGCCGGGCTTCCTCGCCGGCCTGCTCGTCGAGCTGGAATGGCAGTGGGGCGCACTCCCCCAGCACCGTCAACGACGTCGCATTGACTTCGATCTCACCGGTGGGGATCTCGGCGTTGGCGTTGCCGTCGGGGCGAACCTCGACCACACCCTCGACGGCGACGCAGAACTCGGCGCGCAGCCGGTGGGCCTGAGCCAGCACGTCGGCGTCGCGGAAAACGACCTGAGAGACGCCCGACGAGTCGCGCAGATCGATGAAGATGACACCGCCGTGGTCACGCCGGCGTGCCACCCAACCGGCGAGGGTGACCGTCCGTCCGGCGTCGGTGGCCCGCAACGTACCGGCGGCGTGACTGCGCAGCACTCAAAACTCCTGGGGTGTAGACGAACCAAGTATGGAAATCGAGGGATCAGTCTATGAGGTGGACCCGACCGGACATTCGTCACCTCGGTGTATGGTCTCCCACGGAGGTAGCCCGATGACCACGATGTATCCCTGCGAGCGCGTCGACCTGGACTGGATCAAGACCGCGCCGTTCCGCTTCTCCAACAGCGTGGACCTCGCGATCACGCCCGAGCAGCTGTTCGACGTCCTCGCCGACGCCGAGTCCTGGCCGCAGTGGGCGAAGGTCATCACCAAGGTCACCTGGACCAGTCCCAAGCCCTACGGCGTCGGCACCACCCGCACCGTCGACATGCTCGGCGGGCTGGTCGGCGACGAGGAGTTCCTGGCCTGGGAGCCGTTCCGCTACATGGCTTTTCGGTTCAACACCTGCTCGAACAAGGTGGTCGCCGCATTCGCCGAGGAGTACACGGTGGTGGAAACGCCGGGTGGCTGCCGGTTGACCTGGACGTTGGCGCAGAAGGCGAACGGGCCGGCCCGGGTGGGTCTGCTGGTAGGCGGACCGCTGATGAATCTGTCGTTCAAGTGGTTCCTGGCCAACCTGCGGCGGTACACCGACAAGCACTACGGCTGATCGGACTCAGTAGATCCCTGCCCAGGCTTCGCGGCGCTGGGCGTCCGGGTCGTCGACGGAGACGTCGCGGTTCGACTGAATGACCCGGGTGCGCCGCCGCGCGGTGTCGTAGCGGGGCCAGTCGTCGAGCGCGCCATGCGTGGCGAAATTCAGCCAGGTGCGCTGCATGCGGCGGCCCACGGCGGGCTGCACGCGCCGGCCCAGCGGATGCAGCTTGCGGCCCAGATATGAGCCGTAGCTGTGCTGGATGTGCACGATCTCGCTGCCATGGGTGGCGCCGAGCCCCAACATCCGCAGCGTCCAGGTGGTGTGGTCGAACCGGTAGACGTGGGTGGTCGCGTGCGGACTGTACGCGTCGGCGAACGCCCAGGTCGGCGCCCCGAACATCACATCGGAGCCGACCGCGATCTGGGACCGCCTGCGTGGGTAGTCGGGGTAACCGGCCAGCACCCGATCCCTGTCGTCGGGCGCCACCCGGTCGAAGTACGCGTCGATGCTCTCGACTGTCGTCGGCAGCATGGGCGGCTTGGCCCAGGCGAACATCGACGCCTCGTGGCTGTTGGTCCCCACGATCAGCGGCACCCGGTTGACCTCACCGGCCCGCGCGGCCTCGATCGGGTGTCGCGGCAGCAGGTCCACCCCGTAGGTGAGCCCGTAGGCCAGCGTCGGGCTGGTGGCCACGCTGCGGCGCTGGATCTCACCGGCCGCGCGGCGCAGGACCCGCTGCGGCAGAACTGGGAACGCAGCCGGATCGGAACCCACCACATCGACGAATTCGTGTGCCCGGCGCGCTCGGGTGGCGCGGTCCGCGATCAGCGGGAGCGCCGGGCTCTGGGCGATCGCGCGGGCGAACAGGCCCGCACCGGCAGGGCTGGCCAACAGCGCCAGCACCGACGTCGCCCCGGCCGACTCACCGAAGATGGTGACGCGCTGCGGGTCTCCGCCGAACGCGGCGATGTTGTCCTGCACCCAGCGCAACGCCGCGATCTGGTCCCGCAGACACAGGTTGTCGGCGAAACCGGGACCGAGGTCGCCGAGTTCGAAGCCACCGAACACCCCGAGCCGGTAGGTCACGTTGACCACCACCACGCCGCCGTTGGCGGCCAGCCGCGAGCCGTTGTACAGCTGCAGCTGCCCGGCGCCATAGACGAAGGCGCCGCCGGGAATCCAGACCATGACGGGCAACGGCCCGTCCGCGCGCGGCGGTGCCCAGACCGTCAGGGTCAGGCAGGCTTCGTCACGGATCTTCGGGTCGTCACGTCCGCCGCCCACGAACGAGCGGCCCTGCGGGGGCATCGGTCCGAACTCGATGGCGTCGCGCACGCCCGACCATGGCTGCGGTGGGATGGGCGCCCGGAACCGGCGATCGCCGACGGGTTGCTCAGCATAGGGAATGCCGCGCCAGACCCGGACGCCGTGCTCGGTGGCCCCGCACACGGCACCTAGGGAGGTGTAAACCACGGTCGACGGATCCGCGACGACGGGCACGGCGCAATCGTAGTGTGGCAAGGTGAACGAGCCGGGAAGTCTGCGCTGGAGTGTCGATCTCGAGGAGTGGCCATGACCTTCAACGAAGGTATGCAAATCGACACGAGCACCACCTCGACCGGCGGGGGCAGCGGTCGCGGCATCGCCATCGGCGGTGGTCTCGGCGGCCTGGTGGTGGTGTTGCTGGCGGTGTTCCTCGGGGTCGACCCCAGCCAGGTGCTCCCCCAGCAGCCGGCCCTACCGCCCGGCGCCGAGCAGTCCTCGGGGTATGACCTGAGTAAGTGCAAGACCGGCGCCGACGCCAACGAATACGTCGAGTGCCGGGTGGTGGCCACCGGTAACTCCGTCGATGGTGTGTGGGCCGACCTGCTCAAGGGCTACACCCGCCCCAAGATGATGCTGTTCAAGAACAGCGTGCAAACCGGCTGCGGACCGGCCACCAGCGATGTCGGGCCGTTCTACTGCCCGGTGGACAAGACCGCGTACTTCGACACCGATTTCTTCGATGTCCTCAAGACCCAATTCGGTTCCAGCGGTGGCCCGTTGGCGCAGGAGTACGTGGTCGCCCACGAATACGGCCACCACGTCCAGGACCTGCTCGGCGTACTCGGCCGCGCCCAGCAGGGGGCGCAGGGCGCCACCGGCGGCAGTGTGCGTACCGAATTGCAGGCCGACTGCTACGCCGGCGTGTGGGCGCACTACGCAGCCATCACCAAGCAGCCCGGCACCGACGTGACCTATCTGGAACCCTTGACCGATAAGGACATTGCCGACGCGTTGTCGGCCGCGGCGTCGGTGGGTGACGATCGGATTCAGAAGCAGGCGACCGGACGCGTCAACCCCGAGCAGTGGACGCACGGTTCGTCGGCCGAACGCCAGAAGTGGTTCACCACCGGCTACCAGACCGGTGACCCCAAGCAGTGCGACACGTTCAAGGCCGGGGATCTGGGCTAGGCAGTTCGGCAATGACGTCAGCCCGCTCCGGGTCGAAGCTGAAATAGCCCGTGATGGGCCGGGTTTCGGGTAGCGGATCGCCGTAGCTCCAGGCCACGTCCTCGACGTCGCCGGCGGCCCAGTAACTCGCGTACCCCTTGTAGTTGCAGTAGCTCGACGTGGCGGTCGGGCGCAGCAGGTCGGTACGCACATGCTCGGGCGCAACGTAAAGCCTTGGCGCCAGAGCTGTCTCGAACACGATCATGGTGTCGTCGGTGTCCACCAGCACGCCGCCCGCGACCTCGACACGCAACCGCCGCCGGGTGGGCCGGCAATCGACGCGGTGATACGGGTTGGGCGGATAGTGCACCAGGGTGCGGCCCTCCTCCAGCCAGCTATCTACGGCGCCCCACGGCACCCGCACATAGCCGGGCGCGGCCTCTTCGGGTTCGGTTGGCAGATGGGCTGTTTCACCGACCGGGAAGACGTAGCTCAGCGGCGCCCCGGCGCGGTGGACCATCAGCGCGTTCTCGGTGTCGATGACCAGCTGCCCGTCGCGCACCGCCTGCACCCGGCGCGGATGGGGCTCGACGTAGACGATCGGCTCGGCCACCGGTGGAAAGAACCAGCCGGCCCGATCCGGACCGAGTGGGCCACGCCCGGCGACCAGGCTCATCGCGCTAGATCCGGGCTTCGGCGGCGATCGCGTTGTCGGTGGTCCGCAGCGGGCGGATCAACGCGTCCTGGGTGAACGACGCGATCAACTCGCCCTCCTGCGTGTGGACCGCCCCGCGGATATAAGACATGCCGGCACCGACCTGCGTGCTCTCGTGGGTGTAGAGCAGCCAACCGCTCCAACTGACCGGCTCGTGGAAGCTCACCGTGACGGTCATCGGCGCGGTCGAGACGGTGAAGTGCGACTGCGCGGTGCCGATCCCGGCGTGCGCGCGCATGGTCGTCGAGATGCCCAGATGCCCGGTGAAGTAGGCGATCAGGGCCTTGGCCAAGTCATCGCGCGTCGGGATCGGCTCGTAGTGCAGCCACGCGTAAACCTCGGGCGGCCCCACCTCGTCGGGGCTGTTGATGTCGACGACGTCGACCAGCTTGACCTGCCGCCCCTGCATCGGCATTTCGCAGACATTGGACTGATCCGGTCCGGCCACCTCAGGGCGCGGCAGCTGGTGGCGGATCACGTCAGGGGTGGGCACATCGGCGAGCACCGTGAACGTCATGCAGCGCTTGCCGTTCTGCGAGGCGGTGATGAAGGCGGTGGCGGTGGAGCGGCCTTCGGAGACGACGTCGATATCGAGCACCACCGGCGGGCCCACCAGCACCGCGCGGGCGAACACACTGTGTACCGAGCGAATTGACTTGCCCTCGAAGCGCTTTGCCGCGGCCACGATGGCTTGGGCGAGTACCTGGGTGCCCTCCACGACCTGGCGCTCGTCGGCGTCGGCGATACCGGTCGGTGCGATGAAGCGATCCTGGCTCTCGGCCTCGATGTCGAAGAGCTCGAGCAGGCGCGCCACTGTCCAAAGGTTCTCGCCAGAATTCGAAGCCACGTGTTCCCTCACCTCGTCGTGTTCCAAGACGGTAACGTCATTCTCGTCACTGTAACCCGACCGATAAGCTGACCCGATGGCCAAGGCCAACGAACGATCGCCCGACGCAATGACCGCCGATCCGGACTCCCGGGAGAGCCGCTTCATGCGGTCTGCGCTGTCGATTCTGGCCGAGACCGGCCGCACCGACTTCACCGTTCTGGAAGTCGTGGAGCGCTCGAAGACCTCGCTGCGGTCGTTCTACCAGCACTTCACCACCAAAGACGAGCTGCTGCTGGCGCTGATCGACACCATCATGGCCGAATCCACCAAGCGTTGGCGCAACGAGACCGACGGTCTGGCCGCCGCGGATGCGATGCGGTTGTTGATCGACCGGATCTGCACGCCGGCCGAATCCACCAAGCAGGACAGCATCAACCGCGGCCTGACCTACTACAACGACCACCTCGCCGAGACGCTGCCACGGGAGTACTCCCGCGTGCTGTCCCCGCTGCATCAACTGATCGGCGAGATCCTCGAACGCGGGAAGGACGAGGGTACGTTCCGGGGTGACCTGCAGTCCGAGACCACCGCCGCGCTCATCATGCAGGCGGTGCTCGGCGCGATGCGGCTGCGCAGCCTGGGTGCCGAACTCAACGGCGTCCCCATCGACGGGGCGCATATTTACGACTTCTGCGTGCGCGGCCTGCTGCCCTGACCTGTTTGCGCTGGTAGATCTCCCTTTTTCGACCGATGTGTTTACCCAGCTCGCCGCGTGGTAACGTCATTACCGTTATTCACCAATCAGACTCTCTGGAGGCGGCCATGCCCTCGCGCGAGCTTCCCTATCCCGTGTTCGACGCCGACAACCACTTCTACGAGCCCCAGGAAGCGCTGACGCAATTCCTGCCGGACAACCGGAAGGGCGTCATCGACTACATCGACGTCAAGGGCCGCACCAAGATCGTGGTGCGCAACCACATCAGCGACTACATCCCCAACCCGACCTTCGAGGTCGTCGCCCGCCCCGGCGCCCAGGAGGAGTACTTCCGGCACGGCAGCGGCGGCAAGAGCTACCGCGAGGTCATGGGCAAGCCGATGAAGGCCATCCCCGCGTTCCGCAACCCCGAGGCGCGCCTTGAGGTGCTCGACGGCCTGGGCCTGGACTACACGATCATGTTCCCGACCCTGGCCAGCCTGGTCGAGGAGCGACTCAAGGACGATCCGGAGCTGATCCTGGACATCGTCCATGCGCTCAACCAGTGGATGTATGAGACCTGGCAGTTCAACTACGAGGGCCGGATCTTCTCCACCCCGGTCATCAACCTGAGCATCGTCGACCGTGCGCTCGAGGAGCTCGAATGGTGCCTCGAGCGCGGCGCCAAGACCGTTCTCGTGCGCCCGGCACCCGTCGCGGGCTTCCGCGGCTCGCGCTCGATGGGCCTGCCCGAGTTCGATCCGTTCTGGGACGCCTGCGTCAAGGCCGGCATCCCGGTGTGCATGCACGCCTCGGACAGTGGCTACGCCGAGTACCTCAACGACTGGGAACCCGCCGAGGAGTTCCTGCCGTTCAAGCCGACGTCGTTCCGGATGGTCGCGATGGGCAAGCGGCCCATCGAGGACACCATGGCCGCGCTGGTGTGCCACGGCGCGCTGACCCGTAATCCGGATCTGCGGATCCTGTCCATCGAGAACGGCGCATCCTGGGTGCCCTACCTCTTCTACCAGTTCAAAGACGTCTACTCGAAGATGCCGCAGGAGTTCCCCGAGGATCCCATCCAGGCGTTCCGGCGCGGCGTGTACGTGGCGCCGTTCTGGGAGGATGACTTCAAGAAGATGGCCGAGCTGTGCGGCATCGACCGCATCATCTTCGGTTCGGACTGGCCGCACCCGGAGGGGTTGGCCAACCCGATCAACCTCGTCGACGACCTGGTTGCCCAGGGTCTGGACTCCGAAGGTCAGCGAAAGGTGATGGGCGGCAACCTGGTCGACCTGTTCAAGGTCCCCAACGTGTCGGTCCACAAGCCCGACGTGCCTGCGCTCGTCATCGCCTGACCGTTCCGACTGACCACCACCACTGAACAGGCTGGACTGGCTCTATGACAGATGTCGCCAATCCCGAACAGATGTTGTTTGCGTCGACGACGCAGGCCTTCCTGGAGAAGGAGGCATCACTGAGCCGGGTGCGCGAGCTGCACGCCGCGGACACCTCCTTCGACAGCGCGTGGTGGCAGCGGGCGGCCGAGCTCGGCTGGGCCAGCCTGCTGGTCCCGGAAGAGCTTGGCGGCGGCAGTGTTTCGGGTGACGGGCTGGCCGATCTCGCCTTGGTGGCCGAACAGATCGGCCACAGTGTGGCACCGGGTCCGCTGCATCCGGTCAGCGTCGTACTGGCGGGTCTGGTCGAGGCGCCCGACGGACACCAAGACACCATCGATGCACTGGTGGCCGGCGAACTGGTGGCGTCATGGGCGGTCTACGAACCGCGCCGGCCGCTGTCCCCGTTGCAGCCGAGTGTGACCGCGACGCGCACCGAGTCCGGTTACCGCATCGACGGGGTCAAGGACCGTGTCGAGGCGGGCACCGAAGCCGGCGTCTTCCTGGTGGTCGCCGATCTCGACGGCAGTCCTCGCCAATTTCTGGTCCCCGCCGACCGCGCAGTAGTCACCGAGCAGCGCTCCGTCGACATGGTGAAGCGTTATGCCCGAGTGGAATTCGATGGTGCCGAAGTCGACGAGACCGCCGCGGTCGGCGACGCCACGCAGACACCGGCAATCATCGAGCGGCAGCGCCAGGTCGCGTTGGTGCTGCAGTGCGCGGAAATCGTCGGGATTCTGGACGCCGTGCTGGCCATGACGACCCAGTGGATGTTCGATCGCCATAGTTTCGGCAGGCCGCTGGCCTCCTACCAGGCGCTCAAGCATCGGCTCGCCGATATGAAGATGTGGTTCGAGGCGTGCCGGGGAACGACGGCGGGCGCGGTGGCCGCGGTGTCGGCGCGCTCGGAGGACGCCACCCTTCTGGTCAGCGTCGCCAAAGCCTATGTGGCCGAACGTGCCCCGCTGATGCTGCAGGATTGTGTGCAACTGCACGGCGGGATCGGTGTCACCTGGGAGCACGACCTGCACTTGTTCCTGCGCCGTGCCGCGTTGTACCGCGCGCTCTACGGTTCACCGGAGGATCACCACCGCGCGGTGTACGCATTGAGTGCCAAGACCGCACCACAGGAGGCTTCGGCATGACCGACACCGCGATCACCGTGGCCACCGAATCGGTCGCCGATTTCGCTGCCAGGGCCCGGACCTGGCTGGCCGAGAACATGCCGACCATCGACCCGGATCATCCACCGTTCTCGGTGCGCGCCGAACAAGCCTCCTGGGATCGCGCCCAAGAACTGCAGAAGCGCTTGTACGAGGGCGGTTTCGCCGGGATCTGCTTCCCCCGCGAGTACGGCGGGCTGGGCCTGGACCTTGCCTATCAGCGGGCCTTCAACGCCGAGTGTCGTCGCTACGAGATGCCACTGATCCTCAATGTGCCATCGCTGAGCATCTGTTCGGCGACGATCCTCGACATGGGCACCGAAAGCCAAAAACGCGAACGTATTTCGGCTGCCATCCGCGGCGACGAGGTGCTTTGCCAGCTGCTGAGTGAACCCAGCGGCGGCTCAGATCTGGCCGGGGTCATCACCCGCGCAGATCGCCGTGGCGACACCTGGGTCATCAATGGCGCCAAGACGTGGAGCACCAGCGCGTTCGCCGCCGACTACGGGCTGCTGCTGGCGCGCACCGACTGGACCGTGCCCAAGCACGAGGGCCTGACCATGTTCCTGGTGCCACTGAATTCCCCCGGAATCACCATGCGCCGGATCAAAGAGGTCAACGGTAACGAGGAATTCTGCGAGGAGTTCTTCGACGGCCTGGAACTGGGTGACGACGCCGTGGTCGGCGAGGTCAACAACGGTTGGGAAGTGGCGTCCCGTCAGCTGTTCCACGAACGTCGTGCGGTCGGCGGCGGATCGGAATTCGCCAGTGGAACCGGCGCGGAGAACGCCAGCGAGATGCCGCCAGACCATGTCGGCCTGGCTGAGCGCACCGGGCAGGGCGACGACCCGGCGGTGCAGAACCTCGCCGGTCGCGCGTTGGTGCGCCGCATCGTCAAAGACCAGCTCATCGATCACGTCGGAACCGCAATCGGCAACGGCACGCTGCCGCCCAACGCCGGCACGCTGATCCGGCTGTTCCACGCCGAGACAACCGAACTCGAAGTCGACACCGCGCTGGCGATCGCCGGTACCGCCGGCGTGGTCGACGAAGGTGGCGAGCTGTCCGACCTCCTGGATATCGGGGTGCGGTATCTGTCGCGACAGACCGGTTCGCTGGGCGGCGGTAGCAGTGAGATGGCCCGCAACGTGATCAGCGAGCGCATCCTCGGCTTCCCGCGCGAGCTGGCCGCCGATAAGGGTGTGCCGTTCAATCAGGTCAAGCGCGGCCGCACCTAGAAGAGCGTCGGCTGTGGCTCGGGTTCGGCGACGGCAGGCGGCGGGGCCGCGCTGAACGGCCGGTGGTCACCAGCCAGGCGATGCTTGGCCACCAGGGGCGCCACTCGCCGGCGCAGCATGTCGCGGTACTCGGCGGGTAGGTAGGCGCCGCGCCGGTACAGCTGACGGTAGGGCGCAACGAGTTCGGGATGTGAGCGCGCCAGCCAGGTCATGAACCAGCCACGCGTCGAACTGCGCAGGTGCAACCCGAACACCGTGACGCTGGTGGCGCCCGCTGCAGCGATCTGCCCGAGCAGGCCGTCGAGATGTTCGGCCGAGTCGGTCAGGTGCGGTAGTACCGGGGCGACCATCACGTGGCAGTCCAACCCGGCGTCGCGCACCGCGGCAATGAGCCCGAGCCGAGCCTGCGGCGACGGGGTGCCGGGTTCGACGTCGCGGTGTAGATCGGGGTCGCCGACGGCCAGTGATATCGCGACTGACACCGGAACCTGTTGTGCCACATCGACAATCAGGTCCAGATCCCGGCGCAGCAACGTGCCCTTGGTGAGGATCGACAGCGGTGTCCCCGAGCCTGCGAGCGCACCGATGATGCCCGGCATCAACGCGTAGCGCCCCTCGGCCCGTTGATAGGGATCGGTATTGGTGCCCAGCGCCACCGTTTCCCGGCGCCAGGACGGGCGGTGGAGCTCACGGCGGAGCACGTCGACAATGTTGGTCTTCACCACGATCTGGCTGTCGAAATCCGCGCCTGGATCGAACTCCAGATATTCGTGGGTGGGCCGGGCGAAGCAGTACCGACAGGCATGCGAGCAGCCACGGTAGCCGTTAACGGTGAACCGGAACGGCAGCATCGCGGCGGCGGGGATCTTGTTCAGTGCCGACTTGCACAGCACCTCGTGAAAGGTGATGCCGTCGAATTGCGGGGTGCGCACGCTGCGCACCAGGCCGATGCGCTGCAGGCCGGGCAGCGCGCCGTCATCGACCGCTATCCCCTGGCCGCTCCACCGCATCGTTCTATTCGAACGAACGTTCGATCATCTGTCAATGCCCGATGCAGGACGAATCTAGTCGTCCAGCTCCCCCGCGATGCCGCGCTCGAGCGCGGCCGTGGTCCGGTCGGGCAGCACAAGAAGCCCGTCGAGCTCGCCGCGGGCCAGCTCGTAAGCCCGCTCCCGCTCCTGCGGGGTGGCGCCTCGGTCGGCGGCCACCCGCAGCAGACTTTGGGCGCGGGTCATCCGCTGCTGATCCGCGCGGGAGAAGTCGCTGCGCCGGCGCCGCCGGGCCTCGTTCTCGGCGGCATCGAACGCGGTCACATACTCCTCGACGGCGTCAAGGTACTGCCGCGCGGCCTCGACATCGTCGAGCAGGTCCTCAGCCTTGCCGGGCCGCAGCAGCTCTGCGCGCAGTTTGGCCCGGTGGAATCCCACCGTCAGCGGATCGCGCATATCGGTCATCGCCGGGAAGTCGAGCAGTTTGGCGGCGTCGAGTTCGTACTCAAGCCAGCGGGCGTCGGTCCGGTTGCGTTCGTCGATCACCCGGGTGATGGTGCGCCATTGTGCCGCTTGGCTTTTCGGCGCATCTCGACGGGCGACCGGCGGGGCCTGCTCAGATTCGTTCTGCCGTTTGGTGAGAGCGGAGACACCCCGGAACGCGGCATAAAGCGCGCCGGCGATCGGCACGATGACGAGCAGCAGCTCCACCAACCGGAATATCAGCCCCACCTAGTCAGGATGCCACCTCGCGGGTGCCGGGCTAGCCGGGTCCGTCGCTGGCCGCGGCGAGCAACGGAACCAGCACGTCACCGACGGGCGTGCCCAACCCGTGCCCGGCGGCCTTGCGCACGATGACGTTGTTGCGGATGTCCCATTCCAGCCGGCGACGCGCTTCGGCGTCGGTGAGCATCGACGTGGTCAGATCCTCGGGTGCGGCGGCGAACATGTCGGTCACCTCGTCGATGACGGAATCGGGCAGCCGAGCGCCCTCCGCGCGGGCCACGGCCAGGCACTCGGCCAGGTAGCGCCGCGCAAGAGCCGCAATGTCGGGGCGGCGGAACATCCCGGACCGCCGTCGGGCCAACACCATGAAGCCGGCCAGCGCGTTGAACAAAAGCTTGCGCCACGCCTCAGTCCTGAAGTCGGGCTCGAGCTCGACGATCATCCCCGCCGGACGCAGCACCGCCGCAAGGGTTTCCGCGTCCGCGCTGTCGGGCAGCACCAGACGCGCTTCGGTGCGCAGCCGCACCCAGCCGTCCGGCTGCAGCTCCGCCGAGAACCACACCACGGCGGGCACGATATGCGCCGACGGGCTGAAACGGCCGACCCGCTCGATCTGTTCGACACCGTTCTGCAGGACGCAGACAATCGTGTGGTCGTCGCACAGGCGGTGCAGCCAGCCGGCCGCCTGCTCGTTCTGGGAATCCTTGACCGCCAGGAACACCAGGTCGACGGGGCCTGCGACGCCATCCGGGTCGGTCAGCACCGGGCCGGGCACCACAATCGGCTGCTTGTCGTCAGGCCGGACCTCGATCTGATCGCGCGGGGTGTGCCCGCACACTGTCACCGAATGGCCCGCGGCGTGCAGCAGTGCGGCGACCGTAGAACCGATCGCGCCGGGACCGACAAGTGCTATCGAGGTGCCCACCGCTCCCAACATACTTACGGTGGCTGGATGACCGAACCGTCGTTGCGCCGGGCGATACCGTCCGATGCCGCGTCCATCGCTGAACTCGCCGAACGGGCCTACGAGAAGTACGTCGAGCGCATCGGGCGCAGGCCCGCGCCGATGGACGCCGACTACGCGGCGCTCATCGACAGCGCGAATGTGTGGGTCCTGACGCGCGACGGCCACCTGGTCGGGAGCTTGGTCACGATCGTGAATGACGACCATCTGCTGTTGGATTCGATCGCCGTCGCACCCGATGCGCAGGGCAGCGGATACGGGGCACTACTGCTTCGCCGCACTGACGACGACGCGCACGACGCCGGCCTGACCGAGGTTCGCCTTTATACGAATGCCGCAATGACCGAGAACATCGCGATGTATCCGCGCTACGGCTACGTCGAAACCCATCGGGGCGGGCAGGACGGCTTCCGCCGGGTGTTCTTCAGCAAGCGCCTAGACAACTAAGAGGACCACTTGGATAGGTAGCACTGCGGGCTGTACGGAGCGTCTTGCGCGATCGCGACCTGGCCGTCGATAGACACCTCACAATGCGCGTTCGGGGCGGCCTGCCCGCCATGCGTGGTGCTGCCGACCTGCAGGAACGCCCACTGCGGATCCGCGAGAGTGGTCTGGAAAACCCACGGCGCATCCGGCGACACGGTGATGGTCTCGCGCTTCATGAACGCATCGGAGTTCGCGTTGAAGGCGTCCTTGCTGGGCGGCTGGGCCGTCAGATAGCTGATCGTGAAGTCGTACGTGCCACCCGTCGCGAGCGTGTAGGTCACCTGGTGCCCGGGCGCCGGATCAGCGTTCGACACCGCGTGAGTGGCCGCAACACCGGCAGCCGCCATCACCAGCGCCGCCCCAACCCTTGCTGTCACTTTTCGCATATGGCCCATATCGGCCACGCTACCGACATCGTTACCCGTGTCGGCGCCTGGTCGCGCACAGCGAATGAATAGCAGGTTAACGAGTTCGTCACATACAGATATCTCACAGAAACTTATCCGCTCTAACGTCCGGGTCGACACCAACCGTGGGTTCGGGGGCCATCAGGTCTGTCGAGGCCCAATGCTTGTCATTCCCAACATGAAAGGGCCTCTATGCACCTCCGGCGTTCCGCTCTGAATCGATCGGCATTGGCCGCGACAAGCCTGATGGTGACGGCCGGTCTCGTGCTGTCCGGCTGCGGCAGCAAGGCGAGCGAGACTGACACAGCGAAGTCCGATTCGTGCGTGGACACCTCCGGGTCGACTATCAAGGTGGGTTCGCTGAACTCGCTGTCGGGCACCATGGCGATCTCCGAGGTCACCGTCCGCGACGCCATCAAACTCGCCGTCGACGAGATCAACGGCAAGGGCGGTGTGCTGGGCAAGCAGATCCAGGTCGTCGGCGAAGACGGCGCCTCTGACCCCGCCGTGTTCGCCCAGAAAGCCGAGAAGCTGATCAAGGACGACTGCGTCGCCGCGGTGTTCGGCGGGTGGACCTCGTCGAGCCGCAAGGCCATGCTGCCGGTCTTCGAGAGCAACAACTCGCTGCTGTACTACCCCGTGCAGTACGAGGGCCTGGAATCGTCGAAGAACATCTTCTACACCGGCGCCACCACCAACCAGCAGATCGTGCCGGCCCTGGACTTCCTCAAGGAGAAGGGGCTCAAGACGCTGTACCTGGTAGGCAGCGACTACGTGTTCCCGCAGACCGCCAACCGCATCATCAAGGCGTACGCGGCGGCCAACGGTATCGAGATCAAGGGCGAGGACTACACACCGCTGGGCTCGACGGACTTCTCCACCATCGTCAACAAGGTCCGTGCCGCAGGCGCCGACGCGGTCTTCAACACCCTCAACGGTGACTCCAACGTGGCGTTCTTCAAGGAGTACACCAACGCCGGATTGACCGCGCAGAAGATGCCGGTGGTCTCGGTGTCGATCGCCGAAGAAGAGGTGCAGGGCATCGGCGCGCAGAACATCGTCGACCAGCTGACGGCGTGGAACTACTACCAGACGGTGGACAACCCGGCGAACAAGGCGTTCGTGGCCGCCTACAAGGCCAAGTACGGCCAGAACAAGCCGACGTCGGATCCGATGGAGGCCGCTTATGTCTCGGTCTACCTGTGGAAGAACACCGTCGAAAAAGCGAAAGCCTTTGACACCAAGGCAATTCAGGACAACGCGGGTGGCGTCACGTTCGACGCGCCGGAGGGCCTGGTCACCATCGACGGCGAGAACCACCACATCACCAAGACCGCGCGGATCGGCGAGATCCATCCCGACGGACTGATCTATACGATCTGGGAATCCCCCGGTCCGATCACCCCGGACCCGTACCTGAAGTCCTACCCCTGGGCCAAGGGCCTGTCGGGCTGACCCGGGCGAGCGAATCGACGGGAACTGGCACAGCATGGAAGTCCTTGTCGGACAGCTGGCGACAGGATTGAGCCTCGGCTCGATCCTGTTGCTGGCCGCATTGGGGCTGTCGCTGACGTTCGGCCAGATGGGCGTCATCAACATGGCGCACGGCGAATTCATCATGGTCGGCTGCTACACGGCCTACGTGGTGCAGAAAGTGATCTCGAATGCCGGTGCATCACTGCTGGTTTCGCTGGTGGTGGGATTCGTCGTCGGCGGCCTGCTCGGGGTACTGCTGGAAGTCACACTGATCCAGCGGATGTACGACCGTCCGCTGGACACGCTGTTAGTGACGTTCGGCGTCGGGCTGATCCTGCAGCAGGCCGCACGCAGCATCTTCGGCGCGCCCGCCGTCAATGTCACCGCGCCGACGTGGCTGTCCGGAGGTCTCGAGATCCTCGGGGCGGTGGTGCCCAAGACCCGCGTCTTCATCCTCGTGCTGGCGGTGGTCTGCGTCGCCGTGCTGGCCGCGGTACTCAAGCTCAGCCCGATGGGCCGGCGCATCCGGGCTGTCGTCCAGAACCGGGATCTGGCTGAAACGAGCGGCATTTCGAGCCGCAGGACCGATATCACCACGTTCTTCATCGGTTCGGGACTGGCCAGCGTGGCCGGTGTGGCGCTCACCCTGATCGGATCGACGAGTTCCACCATCGGCCAGAGCTATCTGATCGACGCGTTCCTGGTGGTCGTGGTCGGCGGACTCGGTCAGATCAAGGGCACGGTGATCGCCGCGTTCGCACTCGGGTTGATGAACTCCTTCATCGAGTACAGCACCACCGCGTCGCTGGCGAAGGTCATCGTGTTCGTGGTCATCGTGATCTTCCTGCAGGCGCGCCCGCAAGGCTTGTTCACGGTGCGGACAAGGAGTTTGGTATGAGGAGCGCCAGAGGACGCTGGCAGGCCCATGCCCTTCCGATGGCCGGTTTCGCGGTCGCCGCCATCGTGCTGTTCGGGGTGGCACCGGCGCTGCTGTCCAGCTTCCGGCTCGGTCTGCTCGGCCAATACCTGTGCTATGCGATCGTGGCCGCCGGTATCGGGCTGGCGTGGGGCCGCGGTGGCATGCTCACGTTGGGCCAGGGCGTGTTCTTCGGGCTGGGCGCCTACATGATGGGCATGCACCTCAAGATCGCCGACGCCGAAGTCCGCAAGCAGGCGGTCCCGGACTTCATGCAGATCGCGGGAATTCCTGCGCTGCCGTCCTATTGGGAGCCGTTCTCATCGGCGGCATTCACGCTTGCGGCGATCGTCGTGGTCCCGACAGGGATCGCGGCGCTGCTCGGGCTCGGAGTGTTCAAGCGCCGGGTCAAGGGTGCGTACTTCGCGATCCTGTCCCAAGCACTGGCGGCGGCACTGGCCATCCTGCTCGTCGGCCAGGCGACGTTGGGTGGCAGCAACGGACTCAACGGCTTTCGCACCTTCTTCGGGTTCAAGCTGTCCGATCCGGTGAACCGGCAGATGCTGTACTTCATCGCCGCGGGCACCCTGCTCGTGGTCGTCGCGGTGGTGCGCCAGTTGATGCAGAGCCGCTACGGCGAACTTCTCGTCGCGGTCCGCGACGGCGAGGAGCGCGTGCGGTTCCTTGGCTATGACCCGGCCAACATCAAGGTCGTCGCCTACACCACCGCAGCGCTGTTCGCCAGCATCGCCGGTGCCCTGTTCGCCCCCATCATCGGTTTCATCACCCCGGCTCAGGTCGGCGTCGTGCCGTCCATTGCCTTCTTGATCGGTGTCGCGATCGGCGGGCGAACCACGCTGCTCGGCCCGATCCTGGGCGCCGTCGGTGTGGCCTGGGCGCAAACGGCGTTCTCCGAACGCTTTCCGTCGGGCTGGACCTACGCCCAGGGCTTGCTGTTCATCGTCGTCGTCGGCTTCTTCCCCGCCGGGTTCGCCGGTCTCGGGGCACTGTTCCGCCGGCGCCGCCGCACCAAGGCCGCCGCCACGCCCAGCAGCGAACCCGATCGGCGAACCGAGTCCGAACCGGTGGGAGCGACACCATGACCGAACTCGCCGAACCGGTAGCCGGCGGCAATGTCGGCATGGGCACCCAGTACCTCGAAGTCCGCGGTCTCACGGTCGATTTCGATGGATTCAAGGCTGTCAACGAGGTCGACCTGACGCTGTTCCAAGGCGATCTGCGATTCCTGATCGGCCCCAACGGGGCCGGTAAGACCACCGTCATCGACGCGATCACCGGTCTGGTGCCCGCCACCGGCTCGGTCGACAAGTCCGGCGTGGATCTGCTGGGCAAGAAGGTCCACCAGATCGCCCGGCTCGGCGTCGGCCGAACCTTTCAGACCGCCAGCGTGTTCGAGCAGCTGACCGTGCTGCAGAACCTCGACATCGCCGCCGGAGCGAGCCGGTCCTGGTTGACCCTGCTGCGCCGGCGCAAAGCGGTGTTGCCCGCCATCGAGGAGGCGCTCGAGACGATCGGGCTCACCGACCTCGCCGATCGGCCGGCGGGCATCCTGGCGCACGGCCAGAAGCAGTGGCTGGAGATCGGCATGTTGCTGGTGCAGAACGCCGACGTGCTGCTACTCGACGAACCGGTCGCCGGGATGAGCGGCGAGGAACGCGAAGAGACCGGAAACCTGTTGCGCCGCATCGGTTCCTCGCGCACCGTCGTTGTCGTCGAACATGACATGGATTTCATGAGGGCGTTCGCCACCTCCGTCACGGTGCTGGCCCGCGGCCAGGTGATCGCCGAAGGGTCGGTCGCCGAGGTGCAGGCCAACCCCAAGGTGCAGGAGGTCTATCTGGGCACTGCGGCGGCGGGCGCGGATGGAATTCCGGACGAACTGATCGAGGAGACCTCGTAATGCTGCAACTCGTCGATGTCCGGACCGGATACGGACGTTCGCAGGTCATCCACGGTGTCAGCGTCGAGGTGCCCTCCGACGGGGTGGCCGCGGTGATGGGGCACAACGGTGCCGGCAAGACGACCCTGCTGCGTGCGGCGGTCGGCCTGTTGAAATGCAGTGCGGGCAAGGTGCTGCTGCACGGCGACGACGTGACCAAGATGCGGCCCAGCGCCCGCGTGGCGCGCGGGCTGGCGTACGTGCCGCAGGGCCAGCAGTCCTTCGGCCAGCTGACCACCGCGGAGAATCTTCAGGTCGTCGCCGACGGCCGCAAGAACGGCAAGCAGCTAATCGACGAACAGCTCGACCTGTTCCCCGCGCTCAAGGAATTGCTGACACGCCGAGCCGGTCTGCTCTCCGGCGGTCAGCGCCAGCAGCTGGCGATCGCGCGGGCACTGATCACCAGCCCGAAGATCCTGATCCTCGACGAACCCACCGAGGGCATTCAGCCGTCGGTGGTCGCCGAGATCGAGGCGGCGATCACCGCGCTGACCCGCCGCGGTGATCTCGGCGTGCTGCTGGTCGAGCAGCACATCGGCTTCGCGCTGGAATCGGCACAGCAGTACTACATCCTGGAAGCCGGCCGAGTCACCTCCAGCGGGACCGGCGGATCGGCGTCGGAGGCCGACGTGCGGGCGGCAATGGCTATCTAGCGGCTATCTCTAGACTCACCGCATGCCCCGCATCCTGCGTGAGGTCGGCGGTTTGGTGATCGCCGAGGACGGCCCGCTGCTGCTGGTCGTCGACCGGGGCAACGGTCCACCCGCGGTGCTGGCTTTCGTGACCGGTGTGGTGACGCTGGTCTTCGGCGGATTCAGTGCGGTCAGCCTCGTGGCGGCTGGGCCCGCGGGGTTAGGTATCGGGTTTCTAACCGCCGGGTTGGCAGCTGCGGCGGTGACGGTGGCAGTGGTACGGCGCATCCGGCGCACGCGGTCGATCCCGGTGAGCGACTACCGTCCGGTGGCGGTGTTCGACCGGGCCGCCCAGGTCTACCGCGATGCCGACGGTCGTGTCGTGGCCGCGCTGAACACGGTCACCTTCCACCGCCGGCTGCAGTTGGGATCCAGTTCGCCCAAGCTGGTGGCTGAGACGCCGTCGGGTTCCCATGTGCTGTTGCGGGGCAACCCGTTCACCGGCGGACTGGGTGATCTCGACAGCGTGCTCACCGCCGCGGTCGCGATCTAGACTTGTCGAGTGAACTGGGTCACGGCAGTGAACGAAATTCCCCTGCGGCGCGTCCCCAATTAAATGACCAACCGTCCACGCTGGGGCGTGAATACCGCTGTGAGCCGTCGATCGATTCTGGTCGGAGTTGGCGCGGTCGGCGCCTTTCTCGCCGTCGACCTCGGCGCCGTCGCCTACGCCAATAAATGGATCGGATCCGACGGTGCCCGCAAGGTATTTCTGGACGGATTCCGGACGGTCAACGGACCTCAGCTCGGCTTCCGCAAGAACCACGCCAAGGGCGTCGTCGTCAACGGCTACTTCGAAAGCAACGGCAAAGCCCGGGATCTCAGTCGCGCCGCGGTGTTCCTGCCGGGCCGGGTTCCCGTCGTCGGCCGCTTCTCGCTCGCCGGCGGTGATGCCCACGCGCCCGACACCCCCGGCGCGGCCCGCGGCCTCGGCCTGACTTTCGGATTTCCCGACAGCTGGCAATGGCGGACGGCGATGCTGAATCTTCCGGTTTTCCCTGACAATTCGCCGCGCGGATTCTACGACCGGCTGCTCGCGTCGAAGATCGTGCCGGGCACCGGGAAACCGGACCCGGCGGTGATGAACGCTTTCCTGGCCGCCCACCCCGAGACCGCCGCCGCGATGGCCATCATCAAGAAGCAGCCACCAACGATCGGATTCGGCGACAGCACATTTCGCAGCCTGAACACCTTCTACTTCGTCGACAACGCCGGCGCCCGCACGCCGGTGCGCTGGTCACTCGTGCCGCAACAGACGACCGCACCGGCCCCGCGATCCGGTGACACCAACAGTTTGTTCGACGCCCTGATTCGCCAACTGCGCGGCGGGCCGTTGCGGTGGCACCTGCTGATCACAATCGCCGAGCCCGGCGATCCGCTGACCGACGCCACCCTCCCATGGCCCGCCGACCGGCACAGCATCGATATCGGCCTGCTCACGCTGACCGGAGTGGCGACCGAAGCCCCCGGCAATGCCCGCGATATCAACTTCGATCCGCTGATGTTGCCCGAAGGTATCGAACCGTCCGATGACCCGTTACTGTCCGCTCGGTCTGACATCTACGCGGCGTCGTACCGGCAGCGCACCGGCGAGCCGAAGTCGCCACCGCCGGTGCAGGTATCGGAGGTCGGCGCATGACGACCGTCGACCGCTATCCGGTGCGCACCCGGGTACTGCACTGGCTGACCGCAGCCCTGGTATTCAGCGCCTTGCTCATCGGGTTCGTGATGGTGAATTCGCTCGGCAGCTACGGCGCCCTGGTGGGCGTGCACATGACGCTGGGGGTGCTGATCCTGTTTGTCGTGGTCGTCCGGGCGGCCAATCGCTTCACCCACCGCACGCCGCGACTGCCGGACACCGTGGGCTCTGTCGAGCACCTGTTGGTGGTCGGCTCCGAGATCGGGCTGTACGCCCTCATGCTGGCCCAGCCGCTGGTCGGCTGGGCGATGGTGTCAGCGGGCGGGCGGCCCGTCGTCGTCTTCGACTGGCTTCGGCTCCCGCGCATCGCGCCGTTCGACGCCGACCTGTACTTCGTGCTGCGGCAGGCACACTCCGTATTCGCCTACCTGCTCGTCGCGGCGATCGCCGCGCACGTGTCGGCGGTCCTGCTGCACACCCTCACCTTGGGCGACCGGATGCTGAGCCGGATGACGTTCGGCGCCCGCCGCACCGCGACCGACGTCAATGCCGCACCGCAGGCGGACTGAGCAGGCATCATGGCTGTCAACTGACGGGAGCTCCTGATGCGCCAGGTGCGGATGATCGGTGCGGCCGTCCTGGCCGCCGGAATGGTCATGGTGGGTCCCGGCGCGACCGCGGGCGCCTGCGCCTGTGGCGGAATCGTCAGCCCCGACCTCGACGCGCACGTGACCGGGGAGCAGAGCCTGGTCGCTGTCGACGGCAATACCGAGACCATCGTCATGCGCCTGGATCTGCACTCGGTGGCCGACAACGCGGCGCTGATCGTGCCCACCCCGACGCCGGCCGCCGCCACGGCAGCAAACCCCGGCCTGTTCACCGAACTCCAGCGGCTGAGCGCGCCCCGGATCGAGCCCGGCCGAAGCCAGCGGAGCGGTCTGGAGGAGGCCGGCGCGGTGCCCGGCGATGGTCCGACCGTCGTCGCCCAGGTCCAACTCGGCCCAATCGAGGCGACCACATTGACCGGCGGTGACCTCACCGGCGTGCGGCAGTGGCTGGACGAGAACGGCTACACAATGCGACCGGAAGTCACCGCCCAGCTCGACCCCTACCTTGAGCAGGGCTGGTCATTCGTGGCGATGCGATTGACCGGCGAGCAGCCTCTCAGTGGTCAACTCGACCCGGTCCGGCTGGACTTCACCTCCGACAAGCTGGTGTACCCGATGCGAATGTCGGCCGCCGCCAGGGACACTCAACAAGTCGTGGTCTACACCCTGGCCCAGCACCGGATGCAACGCACCGATGCCGACGCCGCCCGCCAGGACATCGCCGTCGACTACGCGGGCTCGATCCAGGGTCGGACCAACGATGACACACTGACCGCATTGAGCATCAAAAATCCCTATCTGACCAGGATTTCGACGACGATCACCGAACCTTCTTCTATTACAACAGATTTCGTCTTCGGTCCCGCACCCACCGACGATCCGTATCAGCGGGTGATCGGCCACCGCGATGACACCGACCACACCGACGCGCTGCTGCTGGCGTCGGGCGCCTCGGTCGTCGTGATCATCGTGGCGGCAGCGGTCGGGGTGATCTGGACCGTCCGGCACCGGCGATCGGTGCGCTGAGCGTCAGCCCGCGTCGAGCAGATGCGTGTCGTCCGACGACGATGCCACCAGCGCCCTCAGCCGGCCGAATAGATCGATGGCCGATTGGACGGCCTGATCGACGAATGAGCCGAATTCAGTAGCGCCGGCGCGATAGCGCCGCTCGGCCAGCACACCGACCCGTCGCGGGTCCGACGACTCGAAGACCGTGGCGGTGACCCGTGGGGCGGCGTCATTCCACTGTTCGACCAATGCCGCGACTCGGGTGCCCTGCTCGGCCGGGTAGTAGCGCTCGGCGGTGATGCTGATCTGGACCGCCGCTCCGGAAGGCCCGCACGGTTGCAGGTGCACGTGCAGGCGGCCGTGATAGGCGCTCACCAGGAAGAAGTACTCGTCGTCGTGGTGGCCGCGGAAGTGCCGCACCTGCCGGGTACGCAGGTAGCTCTCGATGAGCTGGGCGCCGATCGCGGTGTTCATGACTGTAGAACGGGCCGCACGGACGACACGGTTCCCAAAAAGCCCAAGGGTGCGCCAAGAATCCATTGAGAATTGGTTAAATGAGGGTGCACAGCCCACAACTTGAATTCATCTCCGAAAATGCCGATTTACGGCGCCTATTTGGGGTGCCGTAAATCTTTTGGCTTTCCCTGCACATCTGCTGAAAGCGTAGTAACTTCTGCCGCAGCAGTAACTCCAATGACAAGGGACGGACAATGATCAAAGGTTTGTTGACGGCGGCTGCTGCCGCCGGGGCTATCGCGCTCGCCGGCGCACCATCTGCGTGGGCGATCACCAACGCCGAGGCCGACTACATCAAGGACCTCACCAGTGCCGGAATCGCCGGCGACCAGGCGGCTTTGATCGCCGACGGCCACACGATCTGCAATGCACTGGCCGGTGGTGCGGATCCCAACACGCTGTCACAGACCTACTTCACCAACTCCGGTCAGATCAGCCACGCTCAGGCGGATGCCGCGATCAATTTCGCGAAGACCGACCTTTGCCCGGCTGGCTGACAGCCAACTTGCAGGACCGCGAGCGCGGCTGGCCTTACCTAGGCCAGCCGCGTTATCACTTCAGCGACAACCGAGTCGGCCGGGACGTCGACCTGGGCCCCGGTGGCGAGATCTTTGACACCTACGGTGCCGGCCTCGATATCCCGGTCGCCTGCTACTAGGGCAATGCGGGCACCCGAACGGTCGGCCGCGCGCATGGCACCCTTCATCGCGCGGTCACCATAGGCGAGATCGATCCGCACTCCCGCCGCGCGCAGGGCCGCCGCCAGCGTCGCGAGCACCAATTTGGCCTGCTCGCCCAGCGGCACCCCGAACACATCGCAGCGGCTCGGGTTTCCGGCTGCCTTCCCCTCCGCGCGCAGTGCCAGCACGGTGCGGTCGACACCCAGCCCAAAGCCGATACCCGATAGGTCCTGGCCGCCGAGCTGACGCATCAGCCCGTCGTAGCGGCCACCGCCGCCGATCCCGGACTGCGCACCGAGTCCGTCATGCACGAACTCGAACGTGGTCTTCGTGTAGTAATCCAGTCCCCGCACCATCCGCGGATTGATCACGTAGGGCACCCCGAGCGCGTCGAGGTGCGCGAGCACCGTCTCGAAGTGCTGCTTGGCGACATCGGAGAGGTGATCGAGCATCACCGGGGCGTCGGCGGTCATCTCCCGCACGTGGGGTCGTTTGTCGTCGAGCACCCGAAGCGGGTTCAACTGAACTCGTGTCTGTGTTTCTGCATCCAGATCCAGCTTTGACAGGAAGCTCTGCAACAGCTCCCGATACTGGGGACGGCAGGTGTCGTCACCCAGCGAGGTGATCTCGAGGCGGAAGCCGTCCAGCCCCAGCGACCGGAAGCCGGCGTCGGCGATCGCGATCACCTCGGCGTCCAGCGCGGGATCATCGACGCCGATGGCCTCGACCCCGACTTGTTGCAGCTGCCGGTACCGCCCGGCCTGCGGCCGTTCGTAGCGGAAGAAGGGGCCGGCGTAGCAGAGCTTGACCGGCAGCGCGCCCCGGTCGAGTCCGTGCTCGATGACCGCCCGCATGACGCCGGCGGTGCCCTCGGGCCGCAGTGTCACCGAGCGCTCACCGCGGTCGGCGAAGGTGTACATCTCCTTGGACACCACATCGGTGGACTCACCGACGCCGCGGGCGAACAGTGCGGTGTCCTCGAAGATGGGCAGTTCGACGTCGCCGTAGCCGCCCAGCCGGGCCGTCCGCAGCAGGCCGTCGCGGACCGCGACGAACTCAGCCGACTCGGGCGGTAGGTAGTCGGGAACACCCTTGGGTGCCTGGAATTCGCTCACGCAGTCAGACCTTCGAGGAATGGGTTGGTACGCCGTTCGAGACCAATGGTGGTGGATTCACCGTGCCCCGGTAATACCAGGGTGTCATCGTCGAGCACGAGCAGTCTTTCCACGATCGAGCCGAGCAGGTCTTTACCGCTGCCGCCCGGCAGGTCGGTGCGGCCCACCGATTGTTTGAACAGCGTGTCGCCGGTGAAAGCCATCGGATCCCGCAAACCAGCCCGGTCCACCCGGAACACTACCGAGCCGCGGGTGTGGCCCGGCGTGTGGTCGACGGTCACGGTGATGCCTCCGAGATCGAGTTTGTCGCCGTCGCGGTCGAGTTCGACGACCTGCTTGGGCTCGCGGAACAGCGCACCGAAGGCGAGCTGGCCGAGCCGGGGCCCGAACCCTCGGATGGGGTCGGCGAGCATGTAGCGGTCCTCGGGGTGGATGAACACCGGGCAGCCGAACGTGTCGCCCACCTTCTGCGCCGACCACATGTGGTCGATATGCCCGTGGGTGAGCAGCACGGCGGCCGGGGTCAGCCGATTCTCGTCGAGAATGCGGCGCAGATTGCCCATCGCACGCTGACCCGGGTCGACGACAATGGCGTCGGCCCCGGCGCGTGGGGCCAGCACGTAGCAGTTGCATGCCAACATGCCGGCCGGGAACCCGGTGAGCAGCACGTCGTCCAGTTTCCCATCCCGGCGCTAGACGTCCTGCGGCGGAGGGCTCAAGTCCACGCCCGACTGCCGCGCGGCGTCATGCCACCCCGAAATGTATTTCCGCACCTCGGCATCGGTCTGCGCCCGCCGCGCGGTGATGCGGGTCTGCCGGTAATTCTCGGTGACGACCCTAAGGACGAAGAGGCCGACAAACACCAGTCCGCCGTAGACGTTGCCGAACAGTGACCAGGTAAACACCCCGGAAACGGCCGTACCCGCCGGCAACACGACCAGTAGCGCGAACATTGACCCCGGCTTGACGTAGCGCACGTGCACCCCCGTCCAGCCTGTGCCGGAAGCGTAGGTCGGCGGGCTAAGAGCCAGCTGATAGGTGTGCGAGGGTGAACGAAGAAGATGTCGAGCCACCACCACCACTACGACCGCCATTACTGTCCCCCAGCATCAGCTGGCACACTCGGTGCCGACTCAACCGATCATCGACGAAGGATCACGCGGTGCCCACGAACGAACAACGACGTGCGACGGCCAAGCGCAAACTCGAGCGGCAGCTGGAGACCCGTGCGCAAAAAGAGAAGCGTCGCCAGCTGTTCGTCGTCATCGGCGGTGTCGTCGCGATCATCGTGGCCGCAGCCCTGGTCGCCACGTTCGTCCTGACCAACTCCGACGACAAGGACAAGACCACCAGCGCCGCGTCCTCCACACCGAGCAGCGCCGCGGCCGACGCGGGTGGAGCCACCACCGCTCCCCCGGCCACCGGCGGTCTGCCGGCATTCAAACCCGGCGCGAACCTGGGCGCCAACTGCCAGTACCCGGCGTCATCCGAGCCGGCCAGCAAGAAGGTCGACCCGCCGCACAGCGGCAAGGTGCCGACCACCCCGCCGACGGTGAGCGTCAGCATGAGCACCAATCAGGGCAACCTGGGGCTGATCCTGGACAACGCCAAGGCCCCCTGCACGGTCAACAGCTTCGCCAGCCTGGCGCAGAAGGGCTTCTTCGACAACACCCCCTGCCACCGGCTGACCACGTCGCCGTCGCTGGCGGTGCTGCAGTGCGGCGACCCGACCGGCAGTGGCACCGGCGGACCCGGCTACCAGTTCGCCAACGAGTACCCCACCGACCAGTACCCCCAGGGTGATCCCGGCTTGGACCAGCCGGTGGTCTATCCACGCGGAACGCTGGCGATGGCCAACGCCGGACCCGGCACCAACGGCAGCCAGTTCTTCCTGGTGTACAAGGATTCGCAGCTGCCGCCGAACTACACCGCATTCGGCACGATCGACGCGACCGGGCTGGCCACGCTGGACAAGATCGCCGCCGCCGGGGTCGCCGGCGGCGGCCAGGACGGCAAGCCGAAGACTGACGTGCTGGTCAAGTCCGTCCTGCTGGACTAGCCGGCCATGAGCCAACCGCCGTACTACCCGCCACCACCACCGCACTACGGTGCGCCGTACGGGGCTGGGCCGTATCCGTATCCGACCCCACCGCCGACGAACGGGATGGCGATCGCGTCGCTGATCTGTGCGTTCGTGTTCGCGCCGCTGGGCATCGTGTTCGGCCACGTCTCGCTGTCGCAGATCAAGAAGTCCGGCGAGGAAGGCCGCGGGCTGGCGATCGCCGGACTGGTGATCAGCTATCTGGTGACCGTGCTGAGCATCCTGGTCGTGATCGTCGGCATCGTGTTCTTCTCATGGATGGCGAAGGAATTGGAGCGCACCGGCGGTGCCGGCATTCCGGGACGGACCACGACGGCCGGACCCGGCAGCGACCAACTGCCGCCCTTCAACCCGCCGGCCACCCTCGGCGCCAACTGCCAGTACCCGGCCACGGCCACCCCCGCCGACAAACCCGTCAAGCCGCCGCCCGCCGGCAAGGTGTCCACCTCGCCGGCGACGGTGGACGCGACGTTGATCACCAACCTCGGCCCGATCGTCCTGCACCTCGACAACGCCAAGGCGCCGTGCACGGTCAACAGTTTCGAGGCCCTGGTCAAGCAGAACTACTTCGACAACACTCCGTGCCATCGGCTCACCGACTCGCGGTCACTGTCGGTGCTGCAGTGTGGTGATCCGACCGGCAACGGAACCGGCGGGCCGGGATACCGGTTCGCCAACGAGTACCCGACCAACCAGTTCCGCCCGTTCGACCCCGCTCTCAAGCAGGCGATCACCTATCCCCGCGGCACGTTGGCGATGGCCAACGCGGGGCCCGATACCAACGGCAGCCAGTTCTTCATCGTTTACCGCGACTCGAAGCTGCCGCCGACGTATACCGCGTTCGGCCAGGTCGACAAGACCGGTTTTGGGGTGATCGAAGACATCGCCGCGATCGGTATCGCCGGCGGTTCCGACGACGGCAAGCCGGCGAAACCGGTGACCATCAAGTCGATCCGGCTGAACTGAGCCTGCTCGGCTACCCGGGCAGGCCTTGCTCTTCGGTGGGCAACGGCGCCGGTCCCTTGATGGCCGGTACCGCAACGGGCAGGTCAGCCTTGGCCGGGCCAGGTGACTGCGTGACCGTGACTCCGGTGGACATTTCCGAACTGAGGAACGAGCCGGTCTCGGTCTGCGGGTTGGCCGCCACCGCGGCGAACGCGCCCATCGAGACCAGGACGCCGGCACCGATAGTGGCGGATAACACGTGAGATGTGTTCATAGCGAATCTCTTTCCAAGAGGGATCTTGGCCTCTAGGAACAAGGGCATTGCAGCGGTTGATATTCCGCTGATTTCGACGAAATAATCTGCGGCGCTGAGGCGTTGGCCAATGTGTTATGCCTACTCAACTTCGAGGAGTCGCTCGTCTTATCCTGGGGACGATGGCGGCAGCCGCCTTCCTCGCCGTGCCAAGTGCCGTAGTCAACGCAGCGCAGCCCGGCTCCGTGGCACAGGGGGGCTGCTACGACGGCGTGATGCCGTGGAACCCCTACCTGCAGAGCTGCAGTCTGCCGTCCAAACAGCCGCGGGTACGCGGCGCGGCTCCGGACGCAGGGGCGATCATCGCGTGCCGGCACCATCCCGGCTGCCTGGCCTGGTACGTCAATGGCGGTGGGCCCTAACAGATGCTGGCCATTTCACTGGCCGAGATTCGCATCGCGGGCAGGTAGGCCAGTCAGGCCGCGCTCGTCACCCGGTACACGTCGTAGACACCCTCGATATTGCGGACCGCGTTGAGCACGTGGCCGAGGTGCTTGGGATCGCCCATCTCAAAGGTGAAGCGGCTGATGGCTACTCGATCGTTGGAGGTCGTCACCGAGGCCGACAAGATGTTCACCCGCTCGTCGGCCAGCACCCGGGTGACATCGGAGAGCAGCCGATGCCGGTCGAGCGCCTCGACCTGGATGGCCACCAGGAACACCGACGTCGGCGACGGCGCCCAGGTCACCTCGATGATCCGTTCCGACTGTTGCTGCAGCGAACCGGCATTGGTGCAGTCCGTGCGGTGCACGCTGACTCCGCCGCCGCGGGTGACGAAACCCATGATGTTGTCGCCGGGTACCGGCGTGCAGCACTTGGCCAGTTTGGTCAGCACCCCGGGTGCGCCGGGCACCGCCACGCCGGTGTCGTCGCTACTACGCTGGCGCACCGGCATGGTGGCCGGCGTCGAGCGTTCGGCCAGTTCATCTTCGGCGCTCTCGGCGCCGCCGAGTTGATCCACCAGCCGCTGCACCACGTGCCGGGGTGAGACGTGCCCCTCGCCGACCGCCGTGTACAGCGACGAGACGTCCGCGTAGCGCAGCTCCTTCGCCAGTGCGCCCATCGCTTCGGCGTTGACCAGCTTCTGCAACGGCAGACCGCCACGGCGAACCTCGCGGGCGATGGAGTCCTTACCGGCCTCCAGCGCCTCCTCGCGGCGCTCCTTGGCGAACCACTGCCGGATCTTGGCCTTCGCGCGCGGCGAGACCACGAATTGCTGCCAGTCCCGTGACGGGCCCGCATTCGGCGCCTTCGAGGTGAAAACTTCCACCTGGTCGCCGTTTTCGAGCTTGCGCTCCAGCGCGACCAATCGTCCGTTGACCCGGGAGCCGATACACCGATGGCCGACCTCGGTGTGCACCGCGTAGGCGAAGTCCACCGGGGTGGAGCCGGCCGGGAGAGTGATCAGGTCACCCTTCGGGGTGAACACGAAGATCTCCTGCACCGCGAGGTCGTAACGCAGTGACTCCAGGAACTCGCCGGGGTCGGCGGCTTCCCGCTGCCAGTCGAGCAATTGGCGCATCCACGCCATATCGTCGATCTCGGCCGCGGCGTTCAGGGCCGGAACTCCGTTGCGGCCCTTGGATTCCTTGTATCGCCAGTGCGCGGCGATACCGAACTCGGCCGTCTTGTGCATGGCGTCGGTGCGGATCTGCACCTCCAGCGGTTTACCCTCCGGGCCGACGACGGTGGTGTGCAGCGACTGGTAGACCCCGAATCGCGGCTGGGCGATGTAGTCCTTGAACCGGCCGGGCATCGGCTGCCACAGCGAATGCACAACGCCGACGGCCGCATAGCAGTCGCGGATCTCGTCGCACAGGATTCGCACACCCACCAGATCATGGATGTCGTCGAAGTCGCGGCCCTTGACGATCATCTTCTGGTAGATCGACCAGTAGTGCTTGGGCCTGCCCTCGACTGTGGCGGTGATCTTCATCCCGGACAGTGCCGAGTTGATCTCGGCACGAACCTTGGCCAGGTAAGTGTCTCGGGACGGCGCCCGGTCGGCGACCAGCCGCACGATCTCTTCGTAGCGCTTGGGATGCAGGATCGCGAAGGACAGGTCCTCGAGCTCCCACTTGACGGTGGCCATCCCCAGCCGATGAGCAAGCGGGGCAATGACTTCCAGCGTCTCGCGGGCCTTGCGGGCCTGCTTCTCCGGCGGCAGGAATCGCATGGTGCGCATGTTGTGCAGCCGGTCGGCGACCTTGATGACGAGCACCCGCGGATCCCGGGCCATCGCGATGATCATCTTGCGGATGGTCTCGCCCTCGGCGGCGGTACCCAGGGCCACCTTGTCCAGCTTGGTGACTCCGTCCACCAGGTGGGCGACCTCGTCGCCGAAGTCGGCGGTCAACGCCTCCATGGCGTAGCCGGTGTCCTCGACCGTGTCGTGCAACAGTGCGGCCACCAGCGTGATGGTGTCCATACCGAACTCGGCGAGGATGTTGGCGACGGCCAGCGGGTGGGTGATGTACGGATCGCCGGACCGCCGCAGCTGATCGGCGTGCTTGGCCTCGGCCACCTCGTAGGCGCGCTGCAGGATCGCCAGGTCGGCCTTCGGGTACATCTCCCGGTGCACCGCGACCAACGGTTCCAGAACCGGGTTGACGGTGCTGCGTTGCGAGGTCATCCGGCGCGCCAGCCGGGCGCGAACCCGGCGCGAGGCGCTGCTGGTGGTCTTCGGCGTCTCGACCCGCGGCTCGGCGGGCGGGATGTCGGAGACGGGCGCCGGCGCGGCGGTCACCGCGCCGTTGTCGTCCACCACGCCGTCACCTCCTGCCATCGGAACTTCGAGGATATCTCTCCTCGAAGTTCCGAGTGGCAGGCCCGCACTAGACCGAGGCTAGTCCTGGGCTGAGGCGATCGGCTTGTCCCTGATGACGTAGCTCCCCGCCTCGTTCGGGTTGGGTGTCGTGAAGGTCGCGCCGTTGAGCTGGTAGGTCGAGTTCCCGATCTTGATGGTGAAGTCGCCGGTCACATTCCACACCGGCACCGAGCCTTCGATCCACGCGGTTTTTCCGGGGGCGACCGGGACGTTCATTGTCTGGGTGAAGGTATTCGTCTTGACCCACGTGTGCGAGTAGGTGCCCGTGATTTCGATGTTGATGATTGACGCGAGCTTGGCCAGCCCACCGCCGGACAGCTTGACGCTGATGCCCACGGTGTCGGACTGGGACACCTGGTCGGCGATCGCGATGCTGTAGCTCGTCGGCGTCGAGGTCGTGTTCGACACCGGGGTGCCGACTGTCCGGACCGGGCTGAACCCGGCTGTCTGACTCTTCGCGATGAAGCTGCAGCCCGCCTGCGAGCCGTCGTAGCAGATGTTGGGCAGCACGGCCGCGATCTTGGCGGCGTCAGAGGCGCCGAGCGTGATGGTCGGGCTGCCCTTGTCCAGGGCGACGGCCAGCCGGTCGTTGGGGACGCTGCACTGGCCACCACCGCCGGCTGCGCACTGCGTGTCCCGCGAATTGGTCTTGAACGCGACTTGAAAGTTCGTTCCGGTGTACCCGGCCGGGACGTACCCGAAGTCGGATGGGGTGTACCCGAAGCCCACGGTGCCGAACTGTGTGGTGATCGAACCCGAGCTGAACAGGTACCAGGTGACGTGCCAGTTGGCCTCGCCGCCAGGCAGGATCACCGTGCCAATCGCCGGCCCGGAATCCAGATCGCCGGTGGTGCCCCCGTAGCCGTTGAATTTCAGCGGCGCCAGCGTGTAGTTGCGGAACCAGAAGGATTCCGTGACCCCGAGGGTGGGCTTGACCCTGACGTTGACCGGGACCACTGTCTGGCCCTGCTGCCCGTCGTCGGCGACGACGATGAAGTTGTCGACGCCGCCCGACTCGGCGAATTCGTTGGTCGGCTTGTAGTAGTAGGTGCCATTCGGGTTGATCGTCAGCGTGCCGTTGGCCGGCCCCTGGATGATCTGGTACGTCAGCTTGTTGCCGTCAGGGTCGGTCGGCAACAGATCGCCGAGCACCTCGCCGGTGACGAACTCGTATAGCTCCCTCGGGTGAAGGGCCGGAACGCCGTTGGCCGGGTTGGTATCTGTCGCCCGCCGGAGCGTGTCGACGGCATTCAGCAGCATGGTGCGCAGCGGCAGCACCGGAGCGACGCCGCCGACATTGGCGGGATTGGGGGCGTAGCCCAGCAGCCCGGCGAGATTGGCGACGAGCACGTCCACGCCGATGGCAAGCGGGGACGGCGCGCGCAGTTTCTTGGTGGCAGTCGCCGACGCGACGGGCGAGGCGGACGGCACCCGGGCCGCGCGCGCGGTGCCGGTCTTGTTGGGCGCCTTGACTGTTGGCGCCGCAGCGACACGGGCCGGTTGCTTCGCCGTGCGGCTGGGACCAGCGGTTGCCTTGGTCGCCGACGCGGTACTGGATGCGGACGACGAATCCGATGCCGACGAGTCAGCAGACGCTGTTGCACAGTTGCTGCCGATGACGAGCCCCGCTCCGATGGCGAATGCCGCGGCCGCGAGTCGCGGAACCAGAATGGTCGATTGCACGGACGCCTCCTGTAACAGGCCCCCGACAGGACCCAATTCTGTTGTCACAGAGAGCATTGCGTAATTGCCTGGTGCGAACAACGCAAACGTCAGGCCGCCACGAGTCGTTTGCCAGGTCGCCATGTAGCTACCCGGGCGTTAACCAGACTCAGACGCTCTGGAGGCTCGCAACCTGCAGCGGGGAGACTTTGTCGCGGCCGCCGAGCCCCAACAGTTCCAGCACCACTGCGGCCACCGGAACCTCTGCCCCACTGGCCGCCAGCAACGCGCCGGCCGCGGCAAGTGTCCCGCCGGTGGCGAGCACGTCGTCGATGATCACGATGCGGCGCCCCGCCAGGTCGATCCCGTCAGCGGGAATCTCCAGCGTCGCCGTGCCGTACTCGAGGGTGTAGGTCTGGCTGTGCACCGGCGGTGGCAGCTTTCCGCCCTTGCGAATGGCGAGCACTCCGATGCCCAGTCGGTGGGCCACCGCGCCACCCAGAAGGAAACCGCGGGCGTCGATCCCGGCCACCAGGTCGGCGCCGGCCGCGATCTCGGCGAGCGCGTCGGTGACGACAGCCAGCCCGTTGCGGTCGGCCAGCACCGGGGTGAGGTCTTTGAACTGGACGCCCGGCTCGGGAAAGTCGGGCACCTCGCGGGTCAGCGCCTTGATGACATCGACAACGGACTCACCGCTCACTTCTCGAACACCCATCGGTCCATGTTCCAGCCCGCGCCCCACTTGGTCGGATTGCCTTCCACGGCATACATCTTCTTCGACGCCAGCACCGTGCGTTGCTGACGGTACAGCGGCAGGGTTGGCATGTCGCCCCACAGGATCGGCGAACCGTCGCCCAGGAGCTTGGCTTGTTCCTTCGCGTCGGCGGTGACCGCCAGCGCGGAGATGATGCCGTCGATCTGTGGGTTGGAGTAGCGCGGCAGATTGTTGCCGTTGCCGGAGAACAGCGTGTAGGCGTCCAGCGCAGACGACCCGGTGGAGCCGCTGCCCGTCGCACCGCCGGTGCTGGCCAGCAGCGCGTCGAGCTTGCCGTCCCGCAGCGTCTGCGGGCCCGTCGTGTCCGACGTCGTGTCGACGACGGTGATGCCCGCGGCCGCACAGGATTTGGTGATTGCGCCGACAGTGGCCGCCAGCCGCGGGTTGGGCGCCTGGTAGCCGATGCGCACGGTCAGCGGCTGGCCACCGAGAGCGTCGCGGGCAGCATCGGGGTTGGCCGGACCGAACTGACCGGCGACCGCGGCGCCTTCGATACCGCTTAACGCATCGTCGCTGGCCGGGTTGAGCCGGACATTGGAGATCGGCGTCTCGGCGTTCATTGCGATCAGATCGCGCGGGGTGCACAACGCCACCGCGCGCCGGGCCGGCGGCGCGGCCAGTGGACCCTCAGGCGCGAAGATCAGCTGCTCGATACCGCTCGAGGGCAGCTCGTGGCGGTCATAGCCGTCGGGCGTGGTCAGGGTGCCCGACGATCCGGTCGCCACGTCGACGACCTGAAAGGTGCCGTTGTTGATCCGGTCCTGCACGTCGACGCCGCGTGGCCACACGGTGATCCGCTTCGTGATGGGCTTGGCGCCCCACCACCGGTCGTTGGCGGTCAGCACCACCGCCCCCTCGGGCAGCACCGAATCGATCTTGTAGGGACCCGACGACGGGAACCGCTTGAGGTCGACCCCCGGCTTGAGATCCCACACGGTGTTCCACGCCTGGGCAATGCGGTCGATGGCGGCAGGATCGCCACTGGCAATGGTGCGGGTGACGTCCAGACCCAGCACGTCGCCGATGACGTGCGACGGCATCATCGACGTCGCGGTGAACAACTGCTGGTAGTCGACGACAGCGCGGCCCGGCAGATAGGTCACCCGGGCCTTCTTCTGGCCCGGCTGGCAGTCGATGCCGTCGATGTCGAGGTAACCCGCGCGGCTCGCAGCGTCGAAAGCGGGGAACCGCCCGGACTGCGCGGCCCACGCCAGCACCAGGTCGTCACAGGTCACTGGTTTGCCGTCGGAGTACACGGCCTTGTCAGAGATCTGGTAGTCCAGCACGAGCGGATCACGACCGACCACCGACACCGAGCCGAAGTCGTGGTCGGCCAGCACCTGCCCGTCGGGACCGTGGAAGTTGAACCCGGCGAGCACGCGGGCGAATGCCTGCGGGCCGGCCGAGGCCGCACCCGTCACGGTGTTGGTGTTGTAGGTGACCAGCATGCCGTCGACGGCGTAGTTGATCTGGTCAGCGGGGCTGCCCGAACACGATGACAGCACGCTCGACGTGATCATTCCCATGACAGCCGCCACTGCAACAGCGGCGGCGCGCCGGCGCCTGACAGCCATGGGTCGCTATCGCCCTCGGGTGCTGCGCTTGCCCGTTGGCCGGCTCGGACGGGCTCCCGGTGAGGGCTTGTTGCCCACTGCCGGGGTGCCACCGGCTGAAGCCGATGTCGGGGTCCCCCCTATGGCAGCTTCGGCCGGGACCGCGTCGGCGGCCCTTTCCAGGTTGACGGCACCGCCCGTGACGACCTCGCTGGCTTCCGTTTTCGAGGCCGACGGCTTGCGCCGGTTGAGCACCCGTCGGGTGTGGGTGCGGACCATGTCGGTGCGCTCGCGCAGCGACACCAGCAGCGGAGTGGCGAAGAAGATCGACGAGTAGGTACCGACGATGACGCCGACCAGCTGGACCAGCGCCAGGTCCATCAGCGTGCCGACGCCGAGCAGCCAGACCGCCACCACCATCAGTGCCAGGATCGGTAGCACCGAGATCAGGCTGGTGTTGATCGAGCGCATGAAGGTCTGGTTGACCGCGAGGTTGGCGTGTTCGGCGAACGTTCTTCGGGTGGTGTGCTCGAAGCCGTGGGTGTTCTCCTCGACTTTGTCGAAGACGATGACCGTGTCGTACAGCGAGAAGCCCAAGATCGTGAGCAGGCCGATGACCGTGGCCGGGGTTACCTCGAACCCGACGATCGAATACACGCCCGCGGTGACGATCAGGTCGAACACCATGGTCAACAGGGCTGACATCGCCATGTACCGCTCGTAGCGGAAGGTGATGTAGATGGCGGCCAGCACCAGGAACACCCCGAGGGCCAGCAGGGCCTTCTTGGTGATCTGGTCACCCCAGGTCTCCGAGACGTCCGACTGGCTGATCGCCTGTTCGCTGGGCTTGCCGTCCGAGCCCTTGGGCTGCAACGCATCGAACAACGCCGAGCCCAGTTTCGCCGACTCTTCGTTGCTGAGCTTCTCCGAGCGGATCTGCAGCGTCGCCGAGGGGCCGTTGCCGACGACGACGACCGATTCCGGATTCTTGCCCATCGTCTTGCTGTAGACGTCCTCCACCTGCTGGGTGGTGATCGTGCCGTTCTGACCGGCGGTGGGTAGCCCGATCTTGGTGCCGCCCTCGAAGTCGATGCCGAAGGTGAAACCCTTCACGGCGATGCTGACGATGCAGACGGCGACGATCAGGCCGCTGATCGCGTACCACATCTTGCGCCTGCCGATGACCTCGAAGGCGCCGGTGCCGGTGTAGAGGCGCACGAAGAAACCGTGCTTCGGCGCGCCGGTATCGATGGTTTCCAAATCGGGTGCCTCGACGGCGGTCGATGCGACGTCGTCTGCGATGTCCTTGGCCATGCCGTTACCCCCGTCCCGTCGCTGTGGCTGCCGCTCGGCGTTCCCGGGCGATCTGCTGCACCGCGCCGAGACCGTTGAGGCCCGGTTTGGCCATGGTCGGCGACTTCGACGCCAGGTACACCAGCGGCCAGGTCACCAGGAACACCACGACAACGTCGAGGATCGTGGTCAGACCCAACGTGAACGCGAAGCCCTTCACCTGGCCGACGGCCAGGAAGTACAGCACCGCGGCGGCCAGGAACGTCACCGCGTTGCCGGACAGAATGGTCTTACGGGCACGCGCCCAACCGCGCGGCACCGCCGAGCGGAACGAACGCCCTTCGCGGATCTCGTCTTTGATGCGTTCGAAGAACACCACGAACGAGTCGGCGGTCGTGCCGATACCGATGATCAGACCGGCAATACCGGCGAGGTCGAGGGTGTAGTTGATGTATCTGCCCAGCAGCACCAGGATGCCGAACACCATCGCACCGGAAGCCACCAGCGACAGCGCCGTCAGCAGTCCCAACACGCGGTAGTAGAGCAGCGAGTACAGCAGCACCAGCGCCAACCCGATCGCACCCGCGACCAGGCCTGCCCTAAGCGATGCCAATCCCAGTGTCGCCGAGACGGTTTCGGCCTCCGAGGATTCGAACGACAGCGGCAGCGACCCGTATTTGAGGACGTTGGCCAGCTGCTTGGCGCTGTCGGCGGTGAACGGCGGGTTGCCGCCGCTGATCTGGGTGCGCCCACCAGGAATCGCCTCCCGGATCTGCGGGGCGCTGACCACCTCGGAGTCGAGCGTGAATGCCGTCTGGGTGCCGATGTTGGCGGCGGTGAAGTCGGCCCAGGTGGTGGCGGCCTCATCCTTGAAGGTCAGGTCGACGACGTAGGCGCCGCTCTGGTTGTCCAGGCCGGACGTCGCGTCCTTGATCTGGTCGCCGCTGATGATCGACTTGTCCAGCACGTAGATGTACTTGCGGTCCTGAGAGCAAGCCACCAGCGGCAGGTTCGGATCGTCGTTGCCCGCCAGGATGTCCGGCTGGTCGCACTTGCTCGCCATGTACTGCACGGCGATCAGCAGCAGGTTCTGGTTGGTGCTCTGGCGCAGTTCCTTTTCGAACTTGATGCGCGCGGCAAGGTCCTTACGCGGGTCCGGTGGCGGCGCGGGCGCACCTGGGGCAGGCGCTCCTGGCGCGGGTGCGCCGGCGGCCGGGGCCGCAGGCGCAGGCGGCGCGGGGGTCGGCGAGGGCGCCGGTTCGGCCGGGTATGGCCGCGGCTGCGGTGCGGGGGCCGCCGGGTTGGCGGGCTCGGGCGCGGCAGGCGGTGCGGCCGGCGCTGGTGCTGGTGCTCCCCCGGGCGCGGGCGCCCCGCCCGGCGGTGCGCCGCTGGCGCCCGCAGCCTGCATCTGCTGCTTGATGGCGTCGATCGGAATCGGCTGGCCGATCACCGGGCGAATGAACAGCCGGGCGGTCTGACCGAGGTTGCGGGCCTCGTTGCCGTCATTGCCGGGAACGGTGATGACGAGGTTGTCGCCGTCGATGACGACCTCGGAGCCGGACACACCGAGGCCGTTGACGCGGGCGCCGATGATCTCTTGCGCCTGGTTCAGCGCATCACGGGTGGGCTTGGATCCGTCCGGGGTGCGCGCGGTCAGCGTGACGCGGGTGCCGCCCTGGAGGTCGATGCCCAGCTTGGGGCTCGATTTCTTGTCTCCGGTGAGGAAGACGAGTAGGTAGACCCCGATCAGCAGGACCAAGAACAGCGCCAGCCAGCGGTAGGGGTGCACCGGCGCCGAAGACGATGCCACGTTGTTGTCTCTCCTAGCTTTCTCGCTTAGCGGTCCTCTGAGCTCCCGCTAGAGGGTACGTGGTGTGCCTGGCGATCAGTCCTTGGTGAGTCGGTCCGCGTCGCTGCCGGTGATTTCGGTGGCTCCCGACGCCACGTCATCGGCCTCGTCGTCGTCGGCCACCTCGGGCACGATCCGCTCGCGGACCGCCAGCTTCAGCCAGGTGGTCACGACGCCGGGGGCGATCTCCAGGTCAACCGTGTCGTCCGTGATCGCGGTGATGGTGGCGTGCAAACCGGAGGTGGTGGTCACCTCGTCGCCGACAGCGAGGGACTCGTGCAGGTCGATCGTGGCCTGCATGGCCTTGCGCTGACGCCGGGAGGCGAAATACATGAATGCGCCCATGATGACGATCAGGGGCAGAAATACGAGCAGGTCCATGGCGGCACGATTCTTTCGTATCGGGTGCTGGGTCAGCGCTCCGCGACCATCCGGTCACGCGCTTCATAGCTGCCCAGTCTGCCATTGTCTTGGTTCGACTCCGACCGGCACCGTCGATGGAAGATGGTCAGATGGACCTGATCGACACGTTGCGCAGCACCGGCTCGGTGCGCGACTTCACTGATGAGCCGGTCGACGACGCGGTGCTGGGCCGCATTCTGGACACCGCGCGTTTTGCCCCCAGCGGGGCCAATGCGCAGGCCTGGCGGGTGGTGGTAGTCAAGGACCGCGCGATTCGGACCCGCCTGCGCGACCTCTATCTGCCACCGTGGGCGGACTATCTGACGTTGACGGCCGCCGGGCTCCGGCCGTGGTCGCCGGTCAACAACCGCGACGCAGAGGCGGCCGCGCTGGCCGCGGGAACAGATGCCACGGTCGGCGGAATGGCCGCGCACCTCGACGAGGTCCCGGTGCTGCTGGCGGTGTTCGCCGATCTGTCCCAACTGGCCGCCGTGGATCGAGACCTCGACCGCTACTCGCTGGCCGGCGGCGCGTCGGTCTACCCGTTCGCGTGGAGCATCCTGCTGGCCGCGCGGGCCGAAGGCCTCGGCGGTGTGCTGACGACGATGCTCATCCGGGCTGAAGACGAGGTGAAGCGGCTGCTGGGCGCCGAAGATCCGCTGGTGCTGGCGGCGGTGATCGCGCTCGGCCACCCGGTTCGCCAGCCCCGCCGGCTCACTCGCCAACCCGTCGAATCGTTCACCACCGTCGACCGGGTCGACGGTTCGCCCTTCTTTCCCGACTCCCGCTAGACAGCCAACCGATTACGTCGATTTCGTCTCTCCTCACGACGTAATCCACCATTGATCACGCCCTCGAACCGGGTTTTCAGTTGCGTCGCGCGGTCGCCCGACTAGGCTCGGATGGCCCGCTTCGTGCAGTGCCGCCTTCGTCTAGGAGAACAGAAGTGACCACCCTCGAGCAGAGCCGCAAGCTCGTCACCGACATCCCCGGCCCCGCGTCCCTCGAGCTGTCCAAACGCCGGGTCGCCGCGGTGTCGCACGGTGTCGGTGTCACGATGCCGATCTACGCCGCGCGCGCCGGCGGCGGCATCATCGAGGACGTCGACGGCAACCGGCTGATCGACCTGGGTTCCGGGATCGCGGTGACGACGATCGGCAATTCCTCGCCGCGGGTGGTCGAGGCGGTGCGCGCGCAGGTCGCCGACTTCACCCACACCTGCTTCATGGTGACGCCGTACGAGGAGTACATCGCTGTCGCCGAGCACCTCAACCGCCTCACTCCCGGCTCCTATGAGAAGCGCTCGGCGCTGTTCAATTCCGGGGCAGAAGCGGTGGAAAACGCGATCAAGATCGCGCGCGCCTACACCCGCAAGACCGCGGTGGTGGCCTTCGATCACGCCTACCACGGGCGCACCAACCTGACGATGGCGCTGACCGCCAAGTCGATGCCCTACAAGAGCGGCTTCGGGCCGTTCGCGCCGGAGGTCTACCGCGCCCCGATGTCGTACCCCTATCGCGACGGCCTGATCGACAAGGAGTGGGCCACCGACGGTGAATTGGCCGCCGAGCGGGCACTGACCGTGATCGACAAGCAGATCGGGGCGGCCAACCTCGCCGCCGTCGTCATCGAGCCGATCCAGGGCGAGGGCGGCTTCATCGTCCCCGCGCCCGGGTTCCTGCCGACGCTGCGGGCCTGGTGCTCCGACAACAACGTCGTGTTCATCGCCGACGAGGTGCAGACCGGTTTCGCTCGCACCGGCGCGATGTTCGCCTGCGAAGACGAGGGCATCGAGCCGGACCTGATCGTGACCGCGAAGGGCATTGCCGACGGCCTGCCGCTGGCGGCGGTGACTGGCCGCGCCGAAGTCATGGACGCCCCACACGTGAGCGGCCTCGGCGGCACGTACGGCGGTAACCCGGTGGCCTGCGCAGCCGCGCTGGCCACCATCGAGACCATCGAGCTCGACGGGCTGGTGGCACGGGCCAAGCAGATCGAAGCGGTGATGAAGGACAAGCTCGGCCGGATACAGGCCGACGACGACCGCATCGGCGATGTCCGTGGTCGCGGCGCGATGATCGCCGTCGAACTGGTGAAATCCGGTACCGGCGAACCGGATCCGGACCTCACCAAAACTCTGGCGGCCAAAGCTCATGCCCAGGGCGTGCTGGTGTTGACCTGTGGCACCTTCGGCAACGTGCTGCGCTTCCTGCCGCCGTTGACGATCAGCGACGAGCTGCTGCTCGAAGGACTCGGAGTGCTGGCCGCGATCCTCGCCGATCTCTGAGGCGGATGATGACCACCGTCGAGAACTTCATCAACGGCGAGCTCGTCGACTCGGTCAGCGGCGGCACCATGCCGATCGTCGACCCGTCGACCGGTGAAAAGTATGGCACCGCACCGATTTCCAACGAGCAGGACATCGACAACGCGTATGGGGCCGCCGCTGCGGCGTTCGCCGACTGGAAACGCACCACGCCGTCGCATCGGCAGAAGGCGCTGCTGGGTTTCGCCGACGACGTCGAGAAAGCGGCCGCCGACCTGGTGGCCGCCGAAGGCCGCAACACCGGCAAGCCCAACCATGTGACGGCGGCCGAGGAGATTCCTCCGATGGTCGACCAGATCCGGTTCTTCGCCGGTGCGGCAAGGATTTTGGAGGGCAAGTCGGCCGGTGAATACCTGGCCGATCACACGTCGTGGATCCGCCGCGAGCCGGTCGGGGTGATCGGCCAGGTCGCCCCGTGGAATTACCCGATGATGATGGCGATCTGGAAGTTCTGTCCGGCCATCGCCGCGGGCAACACCGTCGTGCTCAAGCCCAGCGACACCACACCGGTGACCACCGTGATGCTGGCGGAGATCGCCGCCAAGCACTTCGGGCCCGGCGTTCTCAACGTCGTGTGCGGCGACCGGGTGACCGGCGCCGCGGTCGTCGCGCACCCGACCCCGCAGATGGTGTCGATCACCGGGTCGGTCGCCGCCGGCCGCGCGGTCGCGGTCAGCGCGGGTGGACATCTCAAGCGCACTCACCTCGAGCTGGGCGGCAAGGCACCGGTGATCGTGTTCGACGACGCCGATATCGCCACCGCCGCAGCGGGAATCGCGACCGCCGGCTACTTCAACGCCGGGCAGGACTGCACCGCGGCCACCCGGGTGCTGGCTCGCGCCGGCGTCGCCGAAGAACTGACCGCCGCACTGGCCGAACAGGCCAAGGGCGCGGCCACCACCTTCGGCCGCCCGGCCGACGATCAGGACGCCTGGGTGCCGCCGGTCAACAACCCCAACCAGCTCGACCGGGTGCTCGGCTTCCTGGCCGACGTGCCGTCGCACGCGACGGTCGCCGCCGGCGGAAACCGTCAGGGCAACAAGGGTTTCTACGTCGAGCCGACCGTGATCGGTGGTCTGCGCCAGGATGACCGGCAGGTCCAGGAGGAGATCTTCGGGCCGGTCATCACCGTGCAGTCGTTCGCTGACGAGGACGAGGCGATCCGCTGGGCCAACGGCACCGAGTACGGGCTGGCGTCCTCGGTGTGGACCAAGGACGTCTCCCGCGCGATCCGGGTGTCCAATGCGCTCGACTTCGGCTGCGTCTGGATCAACACCCATATCCCGCTGGTCGCCGAGATGCCGCACGGCGGCTACAAGGCTTCAGGGCATGGCAAGGATCTGTCGATGTACGGCTTCGAGGACTACACCCGCATCAAGCACGTGATGGCCTACACCGGCTGAGCGCGAGTGTGCTCAACAACAACTCTCAGTGCGCGACGGGTGTCCGGCGCGACCCGCCGAACATGTGTCGCCACCCGCGATGCCGGTGCTCGTCATCGACTTCGTCCAGGGGGCGATGGCGCCGCGGCGCCTCGATGACCGTTGTCGCGGCCGTATCATGCTCGGCGACAAGGGGTTCGGAAACCGCGGGCCGCTGCGCGTAACGAACGTCACGCAGGCTGCGCACCGACACCCGGCCCAGCGCCATCGCCCCGAAGAAGATGATCAGGGCGCCCAAGCCGGTGAAGAAGCCCAGCTCGATCGCCAACTGTCCGGCAGTGGTGTTGGACACCGGCGAGCCAAAGTCCAGCTGCAACGGGCTGGCGAAGAGCCGCCCCACCACGAACCAGGTGCCCGCGACGACCGCGAGCCAGCCGCCGAACATGGCAGTCGCCCGATTGCGTGACATGAGTAACAGCACGCCGCCCAGCACCGTCACCGCACCGGGGAGAACCTCCAGCCAGCCGCGCGCCGAGGTCCACGTCCACGCGAAACCGGGGTCGTAGGCGAAGTTGAAGTACGGCCCAACAAACGGAATCAGCGCGCCCCACGCACCCAACAGGATGAGCAGGAAACCGCTTGCCGCACCACGGCTGCGCGCGATCTCCATCCGGCCCACACCAGTATCGATGCGGGAATCTACGTCTTTCATGACGCCTCCTTGCCTCAGGGGTTATCCCCGTGATGAGGCACGGGTACCCCTGCGGCGAGAGCCTCTAACAGGGTCCATCACAGACAACGGAGAGCAAGTTCACAGCCATATCCGAGCGTCAGCGGGGAATACCGTTAGCTTTGCTAACGTAGTTTTGATTGGGCGCAACGAAGCGCCCCCACTCTTTCTCGTTTCTCTAGCTTGTTAATGGAGTTCCGTCATGTCGACTGATACTCGCGAAGCCCGGTTCGAGCAGCGCGTCGCAGGCCTCTACGCGACCGACCCGCAGTTCACCGCCGCCACGCCCGATCCCACCGTCACCGCGGCCGCCGCCCAACCGGGCCTGAGCCTGCCCCAGATCATCAAGACCGTCTTCGACGGCTACGCCGACCGCCCCGCGGTCGGCCAGCGTGTCGTGCGGTTCGTCGAGGACCCACAGACGCATCGCACCACCGCCGAGCTGGTGGCCCAGTTCGAAACCATCACCTACCGCGAGCTCTGGGACCGCGTGCAGGCGGTCGCCGGCGCCTGGTCCGGCCGCGCCGTCCACACCGGTGACCGGGTGGCCATCCTGGGCTTCACCAGCGTCGACTACACCACCATCGACCTCGCACTGACCCAATTGGGTGCGGTGTCCGTGCCGCTGCAGTCCAGCGCCGGCGCCACCCAGCTGCAACCGATCGTCACCGAGACCGCACCGACGGTGATCGCATCGAGCATCGACAATCTTGACGACGCCGTCGACCTCGTGCTCGCCGGGCCGGCACCGAAACTGTTGGTGGTCTTCGACGTCCGGTCCGAGGTCGACGATCAGCGCGAGTCGCTGGCCGCCGCCCGGGACCGGCTGGCCGGCACCCAGGTCACGGTGACCACCCTCGCTGACGAAATCGCCTATGGCACCGGCCGTTCGGTCGAGCCGGCCGCAACCACCGACGCCGACCCGCTGGCCCTGCTGATCTACACCTCCGGTAGCACCGGCGCCCCGAAGGGCGCCATCTACCCTGCTCAGAAGGTCGCCGACATGTGGGGTGCCGCGGCCGCGCACTGGGATGACCGCCTCGGCGGGTACCCGGCGATCGTGCTGAGCTTCATGCCGATGAGCCACGTGATGGGCCGCGGCGCGCTCTACGGCACGCTGAGCACCGGTGGCACAGTCTATTTCGCCGCCCGCCCCGACTTGTCGACGTTCCTCGAAGACCTGGCGCTGACCCGCCCTACCCAGCTGAATCTGGTTCCGCGGGTGTGGGACATGATCCACCAAGAGGTGCAAAGCCAGGTCGACCGGCAATCGGCTGAGGAGGCGCAGGTGCTGGCCGAACAGCGCAACAGCCTGCTGGGCGGCCGGTTCGTCTCGGTGATGACCGGCTCGGCCCCGATCGCGCCCGAACTCAAGGCGTGGGTCGAGAGATTCCTGGACATGCACCTGATCGAGGGGTACGGCTCCACCGAAGCGGGTGCGGTGTTCGTCGACGGCGTGGTGCGCCGTCCCCCGGTCACCGACTACAAGCTGGTCGACGTTCCCGACCTGGGCTACTTCGGCACCGACCTACCGCATCCGCGCGGTGAGCTGCTGGTCAAGACAACGCAGCTGTTCCCGGGCTACTACAAGCGTCCTGACGTGACCGCCGCGATGTTCGACGAGGACGGGTTCTATCGCACCGGCGACATCGTCGCCGAGACCGCCCCCGATCATCTGCGATACGTCGACCGGCGCAACAATGTCCTCAAACTCTCCCAGGGCGAGTTCGTCACGGTGTCGAAGCTGGAAGCCGCCTTCCTGGGCAGCCCGCTGGTGCACCAGATCTACTTGTACGGCAACAGCGCCCGGCCCTACCTGCTGGCCGTCGTCGTGCCCACCGCCGAGGTCGCGGCCGGGCACGATGCGGCGGAGCTCAAGTCACTGATCGGTGAATCGCTCCAGGACGTGGCGCGCACCACCGGCTTGCAGTCCTACGAGATCCCGCGCGACTTCCTCATCGAGACAACGCCTTTCACCGTCGAGAACGGCCTGCTGACCGGCATCCGCAAGCTCGCGTGGCCGCGGCTGAAGGAACGGTACGGTTCTGCACTGGAACAGCTCTACGCCGACCTGGCCGACGGGCAGGCCGACGAGCTGCGCGCACTTCGGCAGAGCGGCGCCGACGCCCCAGCCCTGGCGACCATCACCCGTGCGGCCGGCGCACTGCTGGGCGCCGCGGCCGCTGACCTTGCGCCCGACGCCCACTTCACCGATCTGGGCGGAGATTCGCTGTCAGCGTTGACATTCGCCAACCTGCTCAACGAGATCTTCGAGATCGAGGTGCCGGTGGGCGTCATCGTCAGCCCGGCCAACGACCTGCAGGCGATCGCCGGTTACATCGAAGCCGAACGGAGCTCGGGGAGCAAGCGACCGACATTCGCCTCGGTTCACGGTGCCGGTGCTACCGAAGCCCACGCCAGCGATCTGACGCTAGACCGCTTCATCGATGCCGCGACACTGGCCGCCGCGCCGCACCTGCCTGGCCCGAGCAGCGAAATCCGCACCGTACTGCTCACCGGCGCAACCGGATTCCTGGGCCGTTATCTGGCCCTGGAATGGCTGGAACGGATGAGTCTGGTCGGCGGCAAGGTCATCGCCCTGGTGCGCGCCCGCAACGATGATGAGGCGAGGGTCCGCCTCGACGCCACCTTCGACAGCGGGGATCCCAAGCTGCTGGCGCACTTTTCCGAACTGGCCGCAGGGCATCTCGAGGTCATCGCCGGTGACAAGGGCGAGGAAAACCTCGGCCTGGATGCCCAGACATGGCAGCGGCTGGCCGATACCGTCGATCTGATCGTCGATCCTGCCGCCCTGGTCAATCACGTTCTTCCATATCGGGAGTTGTTCGGCCCCAACGCTGTTGGCACCGCTGAGCTGATCCGGATCGCGCTGACCACCAAGGTGAAGCCGTTCGTCTATGTCTCGACGATCGGCGTCGGCGCCGGTATCACGCCGGGACAGTTCGTCGAGGACGGCGATATCCGCTCGATCAGCCCCACCAGGGCGGTCGACGACTCCTACGCCAACGGTTACGGCAACAGCAAGTGGGCCGGCGAAGTGCTGCTGCGCGAGGCCAACGACCTGTGCGGCCTTCCCGTTTCGGTGTTCCGCTGCGACATGATCCTGGCCGACACCACCTACGGCGGTCAGCTCAACCTGCCCGACATGTTCACCCGGATGATCCTGAGCCTGGTGGCCACCGGCATCGCTCCGGCGTCGTTCTATGAGCTCGACGCCGACGGCAACCGACAACGTGCCCACTACGACGGCCTGCCCGTTGAGTTCATCGCCGAGGCGATATCCACACTGGGTGCTCAGGTCACCGAAGGATTCGAGACGTATCACGTCATGAACCCCTACGACGACGGCATCGGGCTCGACGAGTTCGTCGACTGGCTGGCCGACGCCGGCTATCCGATCCAGCGGATCAGTGAATACAGTGCGTGGCTGCAGCGGTTCGAAACCTCGATGCGGGCACTGCCCGACCGCCAGCGTCAGTACTCACTTCTTCCGTTGCTGCACAACTATCAGCGACCGGAGCGGCCGGTCCGCGGATCGATCGCCCCGACCGAGCGGTTCCGAAGCGCGGTTCAGGACGCGAAAATCGGCCCGGACAAAGACATTCCGCATGTCACGCCGGAAGTCATCGTCAAGTACGTGACCGATCTACAGCTGCTGGGTCTGCGGTAGCGCACTAGCCCGCTCGCCGGACCTGATCGATGACCTCAATGATGTTGTCGGCGACGAACTTCGGCTGATACAGCATCATGTTGTGGCCGCTGCCGGTCGCGACGATGTTCGTGGTGCCCAGCGCCGCCGCCAGCATGTCGTTGGCTTGGTGGATCTGCGCCAGCGTGTAGTTCTCCGGCGTCAGCGCTTCGGGTGCCGCGAACTTGTCGGCGCTGAGCACGATCGCCGGAATATGTCGCAGCGGCGGCGCATCCCTCACGGCGGCAATCGCTTCGAGGATGAGCACGCCCTCTCCCCCTGGCTCTGACGGCTGCCTACTGTCGCGCTCCCACGCGGCGTTCTGCACCGGAGTACCCAGGCCCGGCAGAAATTCCGACACGCCGTCGACCATCACGATGCCCGCCACCAGATCAGGATGGGTGCGCGCCAGCAGGTCGAGGATGAGACCGCCGTAGGAGTGCGCCACGAAAACGAACGGACCCGGAAGGTGAGCTGCGGTGATCAGCGCAACGACGTCACCGACGTCCTCCTGCACGGTATGCGGTTGCGGTGCGGGAGTGGACTGGTCGATGCCGTCCGGCCGGGTATTCGGCCGGTCATAGGCACACACCTGCGTCGCCTTCGCGACGGACGGCTGCACCGCATCCGAGCTGGGTGTCAGCCGTGCTTCGCCAATGATGTCGTAGGGCGACGAGCGGATCGGATCCTCCGGCGGGACCACGTAGTTCCACGCCTGCGCGTAGCTTCCCTTGCCCGGGATGATGAAGACCGTCGGCGAGCCACTTCCCTGGCACTGCAGGTAGAGCTGCCTGCCGCCGCCGATGTCGACCAGCCGCCCGGTCGGTTCGGCGGAGCTGCGGGCGCACCCCGTCACCGCGATCAGAACGAGGCACAGCACGGCCAGCGTTCGCCTCACACGGCGACGCTACAACGCAGCACAGACATCGCGGCGGTACTTGCTCAGGCAACCAAGGGATTCGACCGGTACTATTCCAGCTCAGGCTTTCAGCCCTCGGGACGGGCGCGGCCGGCTTGGGAGCATATGCACACAGACGTAGGCATGGTGGCGTGGGTTCGACGGTGGTGGAACCAACCCGATCAGTACGACTGGTTGTCCGAATACCTTGCGTCGCGCCAACTACAGCGCTTGAGCCGATTCTTGATCGCGTCGGTCGTCATCACCCTGGGTGCGGTGCCCTTGGTGATGCTTTTCAGCCCGTCGGGCCCGCAGGGTGAGGTCCACCGGACTGCCGCGATCGTCATGTCGGCCCTGGCGTTCGGCGGGGCATGCAGCTGGCTGACCGGCTGGCCGACTCGTCGTCAGTCCGCCCTCTTCGCGGTCGGGGCCAACGCGGGTGTGACCATCGCCTGCCTGATTGCCGGGACGCCGGCCACGGGCTTGTTGGCGTGTGCCACCTTTGTTCCCATCGCCAGCTACGTCGGCCTGTATCACTCCAGCAAGCTGTTGGCGGTGACACTGGTCAATGCCGTCATCACCACCGTGTTCGCCGGGGTGCGGATCGCCGCGGCCGGCGATACCGCGATGGCTATCGGGCATGTGCTGGGTGTCCTGGTCGCAGTGCTCGCGGTCCCGTTCGGGAATCAGTTGCTCCTGCATCTGCTGAGCCTTGACGCACGGATGTCGGACACCGATCCGCTCACCGGACTGCGCAACCGGCGGGGCTATGACCAGGCGGCGGTGCAGCTGATCGCCGCGGCGGATAAGTCCCGGGAACGGTGGCTCGCCGTGGTGATGGTCGACCTGGACGGGTTCAAACAGATCAACGACCGCCACGGGCACGGTTTCGGCGACACCGTGCTGATGGCAGTCGCCGACAACTTGCGGCGGGTCAGCCCGATGAATTCGGTGGTGGCCCGCCTCGGTGGCGAAGAGTTCCTGATCGCCGAGCTGATCGAGTCACACGCTCCTGCTGCCTGCGCCGAGCGTATCCGCGATGCTGTCGCGTCCATGCCGTACGGCGTGACCGCCAGCGTCGGAGTGGCGGCGGTGCCCGTCAACGACATAGACGCGACCGCGGTCGCCCCGACCGTCAAACAGTTGGGGGAGGCGGCCGACGCCGCCATGTACGACGCCAAACGCGCCGGCGGCAACCAGGTCCGCTACCGCGCCGGCGTCGGCCCCGGCTGACCTTCACGGCAATGCCCTCTTCCACGACACCCTGGTAATTGAGTTGAACTCAACTTAGGATGTTCGTGTGGTGACGACGGTGACGGCAGTGACGGCGCGGGGCGTCCAGGCTCGGGAACGGCTCATCGAGGCCGCGACCGCGGAGTTGGCCGGCACCGCACCATTCGAGGTCGCCGGGGTCGCGCGGCGAGCAGGCGTCAGCGCCGGTCTGCCGTATCGCTACTTCGGCACCCGCACCGGCTTACTCGTGGCTGTCGTCGACGCCTTCTATCAACGCTTCTCCGATTCGATCGCACTCCGCACCTATGACGCACCGACCTGGGCGGAACGGGAACGCCAACGCATCGGCGACTGGGTGCACTTTCTCTACGCGGAGCCGGTGGCTCCGGCGATCCTGGCCGGACTCGGCGACGGCGAGCTGGCCACCGCTCGAAGCCGCTGGCAGCAGGAGATGAGCAAGATCGGCGCGCGGAACATGGCTCAGGGACAACGTGATGGCGAGATCCCCGTCGACCGCGACCCCGAGTACCTGGCCGCCGCCACGATCGGCGGCACCAACGCCGTCGTCGCGGTGTGTTTGACCCGCGATCCCCGCCCACCCGCAGCCGATGTCATCGACCAGCTGTGGTCGTTCGTCGCCGGCGCCGTCGGCCTCGACACCACCGCGAAAGGCTAAACCTATGTCCCGCAACACTGTTCGAGTTGACAAGGTCGAAGATCTCTACCGCGACATCGCCGGGACATACCGATCGACCGCGACCACTGCAGAGTCTGAGCACGTCGAATCCGAACTGGCCCTGCTCGAGCGTGACGGATACGTGGTCCTCGAAGGCCTCCTTTCGGCGCAGACATGTCAGGACGTCGCCGCCGCGGTGGACCCACTACTAGGCCCGGTCGGCCGAAATGCCTTCGAGGGCTTAAACACTCAGCGGGCCTACAGCCTACTGAACAAGACCCGCGGCTGCGACGCCCTCGTCGAGCATCCACGGGTCCTGGCACTGCTCGATCGGCTGTTGCTGCCCAATTATCTACTGTCGCAACTGCAGGCCATCAGGATCGGACCCCAGGAGAGCCCGCAATTCCTGCATTTCGACGACGGGATGTACCCGGTGCCGCGCCCCCGTGCGGCGTTGAGCGCGGCCACCATCTGGGCGATCAACGACTTCACCGCGGACAACGGCGCCACCGTAGTCATCCCGGGCAGCCACCGCTGGGACGACGACCGTCAACCCACCGACGCCGACGAACACGTCAGCATCGTGATGCCGGCCGGGTCGGTGGTGTTCTTCGTGGGCACGCTGTGGCATGGCGGTGGCGCCAACAACACCGGTGACCAGAGTCGGCTGGGCGTCACCGCGCAATACTGTCAGCCGTGGCTGCGCCCTCAAGAGGCATTCACCCTGTCCACGCCGCCTGCAACGGTGCGGACCGTGTCGGAGAACATCCGCCGGATGCTCGGCTACAGCATCCATCCGCCCTTCATGGGCATGGTCGACGGGATGCACCCCAAGCGGATCCTGGAGATCAGATAACGGCGATCACCAGCAGCACGACGGCCACCAACGGAAACGCTCCCTGAGTGACGGCCGCGCGCGCCTTGTCCGGCGCGGACGCCAGCAGCACGACCGCCGCGGCGAGCATCGAGCCGACGCCGGCGAACACCAATGCCGCACCGATCGCGTTGTGCCCCAGGATGATTGCGACGATACCGGCGACGCTCACGATCGCCAGGAACAGATTGTAGAAGCCCTGGTTCAAGGCCATCAGTTTGGTCGTCTCGGCTTCCTCGGCGGTGGTACCGAACGTCGCGCGGGTCCGCGGCGTCGTCCAGGTCAACGACTCCATGGTGAAGATGTAGACGTGCAGCAGCGCGGCGAGGCCGGCGAAAATCAGTGCAGCGGCGACCATCGGGGCTCCAATCATTCGAAAAGGCCGGACTGACCGAGTCCGCTGGTCCGCGGCGGTGGCACCATGCCGAGGTGGGTCCAGGCTAGCGGCGTCGCCACGCGGCCGCGGGGAGTCCGCGCGATCATGCCGGCGCGGACCAGGAACGGCTCGCAGACCTCCTCGACGGTGGTGGCTTCCTCCCCCACCGCAACCGCGAGGGTGGACACCCCGACCGGACCGCCGCCGAAGCTTTTGGTCAGCGCCGTGAGCACCCCCCGGTCGAGCCGGTCGAGGCCGAGTTCGTCGACGTCGTAGACCGCCAGCGCCGCCTTGGCGATATCGCGGGTGATCACTCCGTCGGCGCGCACCTCGGCGTAGTCGCGCACGCGCCGCAGCAGCCGGTTGGCGATGCGTGGCGTGCCCCGCGACCGTCGAGCGATCTCGGCGCCGGCGTCGGACTCGAATTCGATGCCGAGGATGCCCGCCGACCGGGTCAGCACCCGTTCCAGATCAGCAGGCTCGTAGAAGTCCATCTGTGCGGTGAACCCGAAGCGGTCGCGCAACGGCCCGGTCAGCGCACCGGACCGGGTGGTGGCACCGACCAGGGTGAACGGCGCGACCTCCAGCGGGATCGATGTCGCCCCAGGGCCTTTACCGACGACCACGTCGACCCGGAAGTCCTCCATGGCCAGGTACAACATCTCCTCGGCGGGCCGGGCGATGCGGTGGATTTCGTCGATGAACAGCACGTCGTGTTCGACGAGGTTGGACAGCATCGCGGCCAGGTCACCCGCGCGGAGCAGTGCCGGGCCCGACGTCACCCGCAGCGAGGTGCCCATTTCGGCGGCGATGATCATCGCCAGCGACGTCTTACCCAGGCCGGGCGGACCCGCCAGCAGGATGTGATCCGGTGTGCCGCCGCGGTTTTTGGCGGCCTCCAGCACGAGCGATAGCTGTTCGCGCACCCTGGACTGACCGATGAACTCCTTGAGGCTGCGCGGCCGCAGGCTGGCGTCGATATCGCCCTCGCCGACGGTGAGCGCCGCAGAGACATCGCGTTCGAGGTCGTCGCCCTCGTCGTCACCGTCGAACCGGCTCACTTGGTCTTCCCCAGCAGTGACAGGGCCGCCCGCAGCGCACTCTGCGTATTCGCATCCGGGTCACCGGCAAGCACCTTGTCGGTGGCCTCCTCGGCTTGCTTGGCCGCAAAGCCAAGTCCGACAAGGGCTTCCACCACTGGCGTGCGCACCGCATGACCGGTGGCCGCGGCCAAACCCGCACCACCGGAGACCGCACCGATCTTGTCCCGCAATTCCAGCACCATCCGTTCGGCACCACGCTTGCCGATGCCGGGTACCCGCGTCAAGGCTGTCACGTCGCCGTCGGCGAGTGCCTGGCGCAGCGCGGTCGCGTCATAGACAGCCAGTGTCGCCAGCGCGATCTTCGGACCGACCCCGGACACCCCGAGCAGCGTCGAGAACAGGTCGCGCGCATCGGAATCGGGGAAGCCGTAGAGCGTCTGGGAGTCCTCCCGCACGATCATCGCGGTGATCAGCCGAGCCTCGGCGCCGCGCCGCAGCGTCGCCAGCGTGGCCGGGGTCACCATCACCTTGTAGCCGACGCCGGCGGCCTCGATGACGACGTGGTCGAGGGCGATGTCGAGGACTTCACCGCGTACCGAGGCGATCATTTCGCGCTCCGCGACATCGGCTTGCGCGCGGCTTTCAGCCGAGCTTGGTAGGCGCGTTTCTGTTCGGCGGCCATCGCTTCGGCCTGCGCCATCCGGGCGATCATCGGAGCGCGCCAGCAGTGGCAGATCGCCAGCGCCAGTGCGTCGGCGGCGTCCGCCGGCGTCGGCTTCTGCTGCAGCTGCAGGATCCGGGTGACCATCGCGGTGACCTGTGCCTTGTCTGCCCGGCCGTTGCCGGTGACGGCGGCCTTGACCTCGCTGGGGGTGTGGAAATGCACGTCGATGTCGCGGCGCCCGGCGGCCAGCGCGATCACGCCGGCGGCCTGGGCGGTGCCCATTGCCGTGTTCGCGTTCTGGTTGGCGAAAACCCGCTCGATCGCGATCACGTCGGGCAGATGGGTGTCCATCCAATGGTCGACGGTGTCGCTGATCGTCATCAGGCGCCGCTGCAGCGGCTGGTCGGCCGGGGTGCGCACCACGTCAACATCCAGCGCGGTGACCTGGCGGCCACCGCGGGACTCGATCACGGACAGACCGCACCGCGTCAACCCTGGGTCGACTCCCATCACGCGCACGGATTGCCCTTTCCGACTACGAACAGCTGTTCGATAACAGTAGCGGGCTGGGCTGACGGGATCGGTGATGACACGCCACGCGGATCGCTGAGCAGTGGCTATCGTCAGACCATGGGCGGCCCTGATGCATTCCACCCCGATCTGTCCGGCAGCGAGCCGGTCCGCAACCGAGTGCGCCACGTCAAGGCCGCCGACCTGGTCGGCGACACCGGCCAGACCGGCGGTATGCAGCGGTTCGCCGCGATCACCGGCGCGTCCGTCGGGTCGGAGAAGCTGTGGATGGGCGAGACCCACGTCAGACCGGGTGTGGCGTCGGCCAACCATCACCACGGCGAGTCGGAGACGGCGATCTTCGTGCGCAGCGGCCACCCGGAATTCGTCTTCCACGATGGCGTCCAGGAAGTGCGCATCAGTACCGAGCCGGGTGACTACATCTTCGTTCCGCCGCACCTGCCGCACCGGGAGGAGAACCCGGACCCCGCTGAGCCGGCCGTCGTGGTGATCGCGCGCAGCACGCAGCAGGCCATCGTCGTCAATCTGGACCGGCTGTATCCGCTGTGAGCATCGAGGACACCGCCGAGCGGGCCAGGCCGGGCCGGCCGCGTAGCGAGCAGTCCCGCGCGGCGGTGGTGCGCGCGACCTCAGAGTTGTTGCACGAGATCGGGTTACGAGCGATGACGACCGAGCAGATCGCCGCCCGCAGCGGGTCCAGCAAGGCCACGATCTACAAGTGGTGGCCGAACAAATACGCCGTCGCCGTCGACGCGTTCTTCTCCGAGATGCAGGCCGACTCCCCCGACCCCGACACGGGTTCAGCCCGGGGAGATTTCACGATCTGGCTGCGCGGACTGTTCCACTTCTACACCGGGCCGAGCGGGCGGGTGTTCGCGCAGTTGGTCGGGGAGGCTCAGTTCGATCCCGAGGTGACCAATGAGCTGCGCGACGGGCTGATCCGCACTCGGCGCGCCGCGCTGGAGACCGTCTGGGACCGCGGTGTCGCGCGCGGAGAGCTGCGTGCGGACGTCGACCGCGACGTCGCGATCGACCTGATCATCGGGCCCGCCCTGTACCGGCTGATGACCAGCCGCGGCGCCATGGATGATGCCGCCGCCGACGCGATCGTCGACGCTGCCGTCCGCGGCCTGGCCCGGTGAGCGACCTCACCGTCGCCGTCGGGACTAATCGCGCAGCCGCCGGCGCTCTACATTTCGAAACTGTACGTTCAGTTTCGAAGGAGAAAACATCATGTCAATCAAACTTCACCTCGCCGCCGGCCTGCTGGGCACCGGTATCGCCGCGGCTCTCCTGGCCGCGCCGATCGCCTCCGCGGCGGACGATCCTCACATGGTCTGCACCACCGTCAGTGACGGCAACAGCCAGTGCGAGACACCAGGCAACGCCCAGCTGACCGCCTCCCCGCAAGACGTCCCCTACCCGACGCTGTATCCGTTCCTGTTGGGCGACGGGCTGATCTTCCACAACGGGCACGGCCACGGCATGCGCTGATCAGGCCTCGGTTGCGAACCGCGTCAGCGTGCCGCGCTGCGCGCCAAGCCACTTCGGCGCCAGCCGGAACGGCCACATCACCAGGAACGGCAGCATGCCGACAAGGATCAGTCCATCGCGGGTGGCGAGGCCGGTCACTTCCGCCGCGGGCGAGCTCACTCCTCGATCTCGGCCAGGACCTCGTCGGAGATGTCGGCGTTGGTGTACACGTCCTGCACGTCGTCGCTGTCCTCCAGCGCATCGACGAGCTTCATGATCTTGCGGGCGCCGTCGGCGTCCAGCGGCACCGTCACCGACGCCTGGAATCCGGCCTCGGCGGAGTCGTAGTCGATGCCGGCGTCCTGCAGCGCGGTGCGCACCGCGACCAGATCGGTCGGCTCGGAGATGACCTCGAAGCTGTCGCCGAGATCGTTGACCTCCTCGGCACCCGCATCCAGGACCGCCAGCAGCACGTCGTCCTCGGACTGGCCGTTCTTGTCCAGGATGACGACACCCTTGCGGGAGAACAGGTAGGACACCGATCCGGGGTCGGCCATGTTGCCGCCGTTGCGGGTCATGGCGACGCGGACCTCACCGGCGGCACGGTTGCGGTTGTCGGTCAGGCACTCGATGAGCACCGCGACACCGTTGGGTCCGTAACCCTCGTACATGATCGTCTGCCAGTCGGCGCCGCCGGCTTCTTCACCGGCCCCACGCTTGCGGGCCCGCTCGATGTTGTCGTTGGGGACCGAGGTCTTCTTGGCCTTCTGGATGGCGTCGTACAGGGTGGGGTTACCGCCGGGATCGCCACCACCGGTACGTGCCGCAACCTCGATGTTCTTGATCAGCCGGGCGAACTCCTTGCCGCGGCGCGCATCCTTGACGGCCTTCTGGTGTTTGGTTGTAGCCCACTTGGAATGGCCGCTCATCGGGTTCTTCTCCGTACTTTCCGTCCTGCCGTAACCCGACGAGTCTACTGGTCGGCGCGCGTCAGCTCGTTAGACGAGGTCGGGCAACGCCGAGCGTGGGCCTTGACGTCGAAACCGCCGCCAGAAATCACCAATAACCCGCACTCTCGACGAGCCGGCCTAGCCGAGGTCACCGTCGATGTAGCGCTGCAGGTTCGGCGCGATCGCCGCGACGATCTCGTCCTCGCCCATCGACGCAATGGGTTCGACTTTCCAGATATAGCGCATCATCGCCAGCCCCATGATCTGAGACGAGATCAGGCCGCTGCGCGTCCTGCGGTCCTCCTCATCGACGCCGAGGTGCGACGCCCCCATCAGCTGGCTCTCGACAATTCTGCGCAGCTTCTCGCGGGTAGTGGCCTCATGAGCCGCGGTCTGCAACACCGCCCGCAGAATCGGGCCGATCTCGTCGTCGGCCCATGCGCTGAGCATCAGGCGCAAGAGCGCCTCCCCAAGCTGCGCGACCGGCGTCGTCCAGGTTTTCGCGACGTTTTCGAGCCAGCGCTGCGGCGGGTTCGTCGCCGCATCGAGCAGGCCATCCTTGGAGCTGAAGTAGTGATAGACCAGGGCCGGGTCGACGTCGGCGGCGCGCGCCACCGCCCTGATCGTGGTGCCCGCTGACCCATGCTGGGCGAACTCCCCGCGGGCGGCCTCGAGGATCCGGGCAGACAGGACGCCCTTTTCGTCGCGGGGTCCCGGGGGGGCGTTCTTCGGCACGATGACGAGCTTAGCAATAGTTTCTCGTTGCGTTGAGACTAGTTTCATCGTACCGTGAAACTCATGACGACCGAGCGCCCACTCAACGGGCCGCAGACCACCGGCCGCGAGTACCGCAACCTCAGTGCTCCGAGCCACGGCACGACCACCGATATCAACGTCGCCGTCCCCATGCGCGACGGCGTCACTCTGCTCGCCGACGTACACCGTCCCGACGGCCCAGCAGCCAAGGGGGCGCGCTTCCCCGCCCTGATCGCCGCCTCGCCCTATCCCCGGCAGATCCAGGACCTCGGCGCCCCGGCCGGGTTCATCGAGGCGGGCGCGACCGACTTCTGGGTGCCGCGCGGCTATGGGCACGTCATCGCCAACCTGCGCGGCACCGGCGGCTCCGGCGGCACCTTCGGTTTCTTCGACGCCCAGGAACGCCGCGACATGTACGACCTCGTGGAATGGGTCGCCGCCCAGCCGTGGTGCGACGGCAACGTCGGGATGATCGGCATCAGCTACTTCGCGATGACGCAGCTGGAGGCCGCCGTCGAACGCCCGCCTCACCTCAAGGCGATCTTCCCGGTGGCCGTCACCGCCGACCTGTACGACGCCGCGGTGCACCACGGCTTGTTCAGCGCGTCGTTCGTGACGCCGTTCCTGTCCATGCTGGGGCTGACCGCCGCCCGGACCGACAAGTTCTGGCGCAGCCGCCCGCTGGGCCTGGCGCGCTGGGTGCTCAACACCAAGCCGCTGCACCACAAGTTCGCCACCATGAACGGCGAGGCGGCGGTGACGATGATGCGCGGGCTGCTCAAGGTGCCGCACGACCCGCATCCCTGGGACGACCTGTGGCTCGACGCGGCGGTGCGCCATCCCACCCGTGACGCCTGGTGGGACGAGCGAAACCTGCTGCCGCTGCTCGAAAATGTCGATATTCCGGTCTATTTGGGCTGCGACTGGGAGAACGTGCCGCTGCACCTGCCGTCCACCTTCACCGCCTTCGCCGGCCTGACCAACAGTCCTGCGGTGCGGATGGGCATGCTCGGACAGTACGGGCTGACCTGGCCGTGGGAGAGCCTGCACACCGAAGCGCTGGCGTGGTATGACCATTGGCTCAAGGGCCGGGACACCGGCATCCTCGACGGCCCGGCCATCCGCTACGTCCTGCCCGGCACCGACGAGTGGCGCACCGCCGAATCCTGGCCGCCGGCCGGCACCCATCGCGAACTCGCCCTGCGCGCCGACGGCGGACTTGATGACGACGAAGGAGCATCTGGCACAAGGGAATTCATGGTGCTCGGCGCCGGGCTGGGCCGGGCCAAGCCCAGTGAGATCGATCCCACGGCATCGCTGACGTGGACCAGCGAGCCGCTCACCGAGGCGCTCGACGTCGTCGGTGACGTCGAGCTGCGCCTGCGGGCCAGCGCCACCGCCGCCGACACCGCGTGGATCGTCACGCTGACCGACGTCAGCCCGGACGGCAGCACCGAGGCGGTCACCGCCGGGTGGCTGCGAGCCAGCCTGCGCGAGGTCGACGAGGCGGCCAGCCGCCCAGGGGCGCCGGTGCTGCCGTGCCGCCAGCCGGTCGCGGTGCCCATCGGAGAAGACGTGGAGTACCGAATTCCGTTGGTGGCCAATGCCCGCCACTTCGCGGCCGGTCATCGAGTCCAGGTCACGATCACCAGCGACGACCAGGATCCCGACACCCCCGCGATCATGAACTTCCGCCATGCCAGCGTGGGAACCAGCAGCATCAACACGGTGCGGTCGGCGTCGCGGTTGCTGTTACCCGTTCTGGGCTGACCCGAAGACCAGCGGTAGTTTCGGCAACCCGAGTGAGGGTGCCGGCCACTCGACCAGCGGATCGAACCCGGGCGCGACCTCGAAGTCGGGGATGCGGCGCAGCCACTCGGTGAGGACCAGCCTGAGCTCGAGACGGGCCAGGTTGGAACCGAGGCACCGATGGGGTCCACCACCGAATCCCCAGTGCCGGTGCAGCTTCCCGTCCATCACCACGTCGTCACCGGAGATCGCGTCACTGCCGTCCCGGTTGATCGCCGCGAGCGGCAGCCGTACTTTTGCGCCTGCGGGCAGCGTCACGCCTGCCACCGTCACCGGCCGGGTCGTCACCCGCGGGATCATCGGGGCCGGTGACTCCAGCCGCAGCAGTTCCTCGACGAACACCGGGATCTGGTCGGGATCAGCGCAGAGCTGCCGCCGCACATCGGGTTGGCGGGCCAGCATCAGCAGCGCCGACCCGATGGCCGATGTCACGGTGTCCAGCCCGGCCAGGATGAAGACGTAGCCCAGGCCGAGGGCCTCGCCGTCGTCGAGCGGATCGGACCCGGTCAGCACGCCCGACAGAATGTCGTCGCCGGGATTGCGGCGATGTTCGGCAATCGCTTCGGTGAGATAGGTGGCCAACTCCAGCGCCGGCGTCAGGTCGGCATCCTCGAGGGATTCCACCATCCCGATGTCGATGATCGCGTCCTTCCACGCCACCAACCGGTCGCGATCCGCCAGCGGCAGGCCGAACAGCGTCAGGAAAACCTGGGAGGGATAGGGAATCGCGAGCTCGGACACCACTTCACAGCCGTCGGTGGCGGCGATGTCGGCGATGACGTCGATCGCCTGCTGCTGTAACGACGGGAGTATCGCCCCGAGGGTCTGCGTGCTGAAGTACGGGTGCAGGATGCGGCGAAATCGGGTGTGCTCGGGCGGGTCGAACGCGATCGGCACCATCGGCAGCGGACTGCCCAGCCCGTCGAAGGCCGCCTTCGACGAGTAGACCTCGGTGTCGCGCAACGCTTCGAGGACATCGTCGCGTCGGGTGAGCGTGTAGTAGCCCTCGCCGAAGATCACCGGACCGGCGTCGCGCAGCTTCGCCCAGCCCACACCCCGGTCGGCGGCCATCGGCAGATCGGCGAAGTCCAATCGTGGAATCGTGTCGAGGTCCTGCTCAGTGGTCATCGGCCCTCCTAGGGTCTCGCCCGCCTTTGTAGTACGCCCGAGACCCGAAAGTCAATGACTCAAGTCAGTGAAAATGACACCGGGCCTTGACGCCCATCGGTGGGTCGGGTCAGCAGTCCTGCGATCATGAACGCATGGACCAGGCAACTTACGACAAGGGACGACAGATCCGCGCCGCGGTACTCGGCGAGGAGTACGTGGCCAAGGCCGAACGGCAGGCCGACAGCTTCAGCAAGCCGCTGCAGGATCTGCTCACCGAGTACTGCTGGGGTGCGGTGTGGGGCCGTGAGGAGCTGCCATACATCTTCGAACCCACAGCGTGTTAACGAAGTGACAGTTGAGGTGTATCGTTTCGATACACTTGCGGCACAATAGGTTTCGCTGCGAGCGCAAACAGATTTGACCCCAAGAGCGGTACGCTAGGTGACATGAAAGAGATTGACCGCTTCATCCGCGCCGACGACGAGACGACGGTGACGGTGGAGCTGAGCACCGTTGGCTCCGGCCAGGTCGCCATAACCACCTTCAACCGCGCCACCGGCCTCCGGGAACACCTTCTGTTCTCGGTCGTCGAGGCGCAGCGGGTAGGTCAAGCACTACTGGCGGCGTATGCAAAGGCCGAGGCGGCGTAGGTGAGCGAGCTACTCGACGCCGCCGAGCAGCTAGAGACAGCCCTGTCCGTACTTGAGCACGCGACAGACATTAAACCGACAGGCCTTGAACGGTCTTACGACCGCAACGTCTGGGCTGAGTGGCTTTACAACCGTGCGCGGCGGCTAGATGCCCTGGCAACCCTGATAGCACCCCCACGAGAGGGCCACACAAGGCCGGGAGGGGTGGTGGGGTGCGACGGCAAGCATTACCCAAACCTGCCGGGTGACATCGACGGTGTAGCTATCCGGTCGTTGCGGGCCAGCGGCATGTCCATTCGCGCCATCGCGGAGAAAATGGGGTGCTCGGTTGGCAGTGTTCATCGCCATTGTTCAACTGTTCAGGTGCATAGCAATGCGACACCTGAACACGTGAATTCATACCCCTAGCGCATTTGTCAATAATGATCTTGCTCACACCATTTCCAGCGACCTGGGGAAATGCCATTCAAAGTGCGCAGGAATTCGAGACCCGCATGTAATCTGAGTATATAAGGATAGTGCGAGCGTAAGCGAGCACATCGCGCTGAACGCGCCCCAGCGCAGCGGATGCGGAGCGTCATTACGTCCCCCACTGCGAACGCAGGAGAAATTGCATAGAAGAGGGAAATCACTAGATCCTCTTCCCTGCTCCAAGCTACTCGATAACCGAACGCGCACCTACCAACTTGGGAACCTTGTTGGTCGCTTACCAACTTACGTTACTTATTGACACGACAAGACAAAAGAATTGACTGACTGGATACCTTTCTCACTAGATTTTCTGAAACCCGGCGAGTACGAATATCACCGCTATGAGGGATGGATACGCGACTCTCAACGCAAGCGCCTTACTGAATACCTCAGCGATGACCGCATGGCGTGCGTGGATGTCAAACTGGCCACCGGCGGCAAGCTGCGCCTACGCAAGGCCCTTCTATTCGCCTTACAGCTGCATGGCCGTAAGGACGAACCCGCCGAGCTGGACCGTGAAATCGCAGATCCGTACTACCTCATGCAAATCGACCGGCTACGCGAACTTGGCTGGCCATTCAATCAGTGTCAGTATTGCGGACTGCCCATCCCTGCCGCTGTCGAACAGCGCGCCATTGTCGGTTTTCGCGGCGTACTCGTCGGAATATGGAACGCTGTGCGCTGGTATTTCGACACCGACCGCCTGGAAACTCACGAAACCATGTGCCTTGCTGAACTAATGGTAGTCCCCGCTTACTACACTCCAGCGCCGCGTGCGACGTTGACCGATACCGGGAGTGACGGCAAACCCCAGACTCGCCCACACCCTTCTGTGCGCAACCGCGTACACCACTAAAACCGAAAGCAACTCACGCATGAAAACAATTCCAAGCTCTCGCTACCGCAACGTCCTGGCCAACTATGAGGTCCTAGTCGAGGTCAACTCGACTGGTCACCCGGTGATCGCACTCAAGGCAGACCCGATGGTCGGGAAGCCATTCCTTATGCCCATGGAAATGCGTGCTGCCCGCGATATGGCGCTGATGATCATTGACACCATTGTCAAGGTGGACCCGTCCGTGCTGGGCGAACTAATGGAACCGGCCAAGTAGTTGGACGCTGTCGTAATCAGCGATCCCATGCGGGTACCCACAACGGCACAGCGCATGACCGATGGTCGCATCATCATTCGCACGCCCGGTAAGGACACGATGATCCTTTCCAAGGCTGAGATTGAACGGCTGCACCATTTCGCTGCTGGCCTCGGCGTACTCCAGGCCTTCCCCGCGCAGTAGACAAAATCCGCCCACATGGCGATGGGCATTCGCGCAAATGTCCGAAGAAATTGGCGACCAGTCGCCAATTTGCATTCCCACATCTTCCCATCCTGGCCTCTGACCTTGCGATCTGGGTCATGGATTCGAGGCTTGTCCACCGGTGGACAAAGCGGCGCTTCCCGATGGTTCGCGCCACCCTGACCAGCACCTTTGCGTTGTTTGCTGCCTGCCCGATACCCCCATGGGCTATTTCGGGTGCATAAGTGCAGCTAGGGAGGGGTGGTACAAAATCGCTGTGTTAGCCACCTCCCGCCGACCGGGACGGCTCGTCTCTGCGAGACCCACATTTCCCGTTGGCCTGCGATCCAGCGAAAACCCCATTTTGGCCTGATAAACGGCACTATTTGAAGGAAACCTAACCTATATGCGATACATCCCAACGGAGTGCCCCAAGTGCGGTAATGAACAAATCGCAAAGCCGCAAGGTGGACGACCGACGCGCTGGTGTTCTGATGGGTGCCGCCGCTCGGGTGAGGCTGAGATGTCAAGGCTTGACTCTCTCTTGCGTGCATTCGTTGAAGGCAAGTATGTCGAGATGTTGAATAACAGACTTGACGACCGCCGTGGACAGGCCATACGAGAAATGCAAGATCGATACGACCATTTAGCCGGTGTTCCGGGGCGGCCTTCGTCATGTCAGGCTTGACCTGTGAGAGAGCCTAGGTGGCGCTGGACACCTTGGTGAAATTGACCGTGCCCGACCCCGTGGCGCTTTGCGTACTGGGGCCACCGCCGCCGGGGAATACAAACGTAATGCTCGCAGATTCAGTCAAAACCTCCGCCAACGTCGCGCTATCGGGCAGCGTTGCGGTAAAGCCCAGCGACCATGAGGCTGCAGTCACATAGGGCAATCCCAGAGTGGCTTGCTCGACGGCTTGCACAGTGCTCGGGGTCGCCGATCCTGCGTAATTGCCCGGCGCAGACCGTGTGAGCGTCGCCTCGAGCGCAGTGATGCCACCCGCTATCCCCGGCGAGAAGCCGCTAAGCACCTCGGTGTATGTGCTGCCCGTCCTCGTGATCACAGCTGTCGAAGGAACATTTGCGAGGTTTCCGGAAGTGCTTTGTAGCGACCAGGTTCCGACGAGTGGGTCAGCGATGTTGACGACTTCGGTGGCCGTCTTGCCAGTGTTGGGATCGGTGGCGGTCACGGTGAAGGAGTCGGTAGCGGCTGTGGCGTCGATTCCAGGCGTATAGGTAAATGCGCCGGTCGTGCTATCGATAGTGGCGTGTCCGTTTGTGGCATCGGTGGTCACGGCGTAGGTGAAGCCGGTTGCCGAGTTGATGGTTGTCGTGATGGGGACAACGATGCTGGTGGTATTGACGTTGTTGCTGGCGGTGAGGGTATAGCTGTCGGTGATGCCGGTTGTGAAGACGGCTTTCCCGATGGTGTCGCCGCTAGCGTTCATAGTTTCCGTGGCAGCGATGTCTGTTGCGCTGCCTGCCTGTGGGATGCCGGTGGCGTTGGTATTCGGGGTATAGGTGAAAGTGCCGGTCGTGCTGTTGAAATCCGTGATCGTTCCCTGCGTGGGCAGGGTCATCGGATCGTTGCCGGGATAGGTGACTTGGCCGCCTGGGAAGTCGGTGGTGTGGATCGTTACGTCGACGGACCCGTCCGGAGCTGGGGTGGTCTCAGTGGCGACTTGTGTAGCGGGTTGGGGGTGGCCAGGATCGATTGGGACGTTCGTGAACGCTGCGGTCGCCGTTTGCCCATTGGCCATATTGGTCGCCGTGATGGTGAACGAATCGGTGAGGTCGTGTTGTTTCTGTTCTGCCAGCAGTTGATCCGCTAGGTCAGGGGTATAGGTGAACTGAACCGATCCGGTAAACCCGCTCGTCGACAACGGAGTGACGGTCAATGCACCATAAATAGGATCTGTAAACGTATAGGTGAGGGTGCCGCCAGCCGGATTGCTGAACACCGCGTTACCCTTCACCGCCCCCGTTTTATTGTCGGGTAACCCCGGCGCGGTGCTGGTCACTGCAACAGTTAGCGACTCAGGGGCCAGCAATTTCGCGAGCAACGTGGCGATCCCAACTCCAGCTTTTGCCCCGTACTCCATCAAATAAATAGGCGCCTCCACAGCCGCCTTGAGCCTTAACTCAGCCCACAATGTAAGTTTGTTTTCCGGAACGAAATGCAAAGCCGTATCCATCAGCGCACCCACGCCCACTTGGGCGGCGTTCAGTGCAGTAATGGCGCGGTCAGCAGCATCTTGGGCATTTTGATAATCGATTAATGCGGACTCAAAATCATTTGCTCCGCCGAGAGCTCTGTACACAGGATTGCCGAACACTTTTTTTGCATCAGCCGAGAAAAATTGGACGACGCTTCCCGCCGTCGAGCCTGCCTCGCGGAATAACCAATCGCTCGCTTGGCCAATGTCTTGAGCGACGGATAGCCAGGTTGTCGCCGGCGCAGCACTTGCAGCGATGCGCACCGTGATGGGCCTGACTGCAGCTACGCGGACCGGCGCACTACCCAACCCGGACTCAGAGGCTGCCAACACGCTCGCCGCCGGGCTTGCCGTCACACCGTGAGGTGGGGTTGTCACCGCAGGCTTAACAACGGGAGTATGTGTCGGTGTCGTCACCCCGTTGGCCGCAGATAACAAGGCCCCGGCAGCGCGAGATTGAGCTTTGCCCGGAGAACGACCAGTCGAACTGGCCGATGCAGCCGGACTGCGATGACTCGGCGCTGACGCCGAGCCATGACCACTATCGGCCTGCGCGATGCCCGCGCCGCCCACCAACGCAGCAGTACCGAGGCCTACCGTGATCGCACCGGCGCCCAGCCATGCATACGCTTCGACTCGGCGGCGGTCATATCCCCTCCCCGCCTTCCTCGCGCCTCGCTTAGCCGACGCCCTCCCGCGCTGTGCCATTGGTCCCCACCTCAATCCATGAATTTACTCATCCGATAAATCGGACACCCGTTCACGACCACGGCACAGCCCGTGACGAGAACTAACAACACATTCACAGCTACGGGATTTACACAGGCAGCCCTATTGTCCAAACCAACCGTTGGGTCTTTGTGTGACGGAGGTCGGGTCAAGGCATTCGCTGCTTTGGTTACCCTGTCCCCCGTTGGCTCTACCGTCGCTCAATCCGCTCCCGACCCGCCCGGCGCGCGCCTCAGTTTGGCAGCTACGCAAGTCGCGGGGTCCTCCCGGTGGACTGTTTATGCTCGATGAATGATCCACGAGCATCACCAGTGGCTTGAGGACGTGAACAAGTCTGTTGTGGAATCGTACGAACGTGACCAAGCGATGGCACGTCAGCCGGATGGTATTCAGCGGACAGGCCACCGCGTCGAGTCACGCTGGGATGAAGTGCTGTCCGACTGGCTTCCGCCTCAGTACGAAATCGGCAAGCGGAAGTACCTGCTTCTCGAAACCGAAGATGGACCCGCGGTAACTAAGGAAACCGATCTCGTCGTCTTCTATCCACACTATCCAGAAAAGTTGCGGACCAAAGAATCTGTCTTGGCATCAGGCGTCGCGGCTGCATTCAGCGTCAAGCGCACGATCAAACGTGAGGCCATTGTTGAGGCCTATGAAGATGCTGCGATCCTTCGCCAGGGAATGAAGATACGCGAATTGACTCCGAGGAATTTTCTGGCGCCACCTGTGTTCTTTGGTCTCCTAGGTGAATCGCATGGGTGGAAGAGCGCCGCTGATCCGAAGGATACGATCAAAACAATCGTCGACACGCTCGATATGGAGAACGTAAAGGCTCCTCGCGAAGGGCTGGACATGTTGTGCATCGCGGACCTTGGCTATTGGGGCCGGTCGACATCGATTGTCACCGAACAGTTCCTCCAATCGCAGGCTGACCCCATGATAAGCGCGCTCCTGGGCAAGGAGTCCCTTGTGATATCTGGTCTGCGTCACGATTACAACGATCCGCAGCCATTGTCGCCCCTGACCCACTTCATAGGTTCGTTGTGGGCAAAGCTGGCCATCAACGATCCGACGCTGACACCGCTCGCTGACGGGTTTCGAATTACCAAGACCTTCCCTGCCGGTGGTGGTCTTGCCTTTAAGAGGTGGAGGCTCGTCGACCTAACGACCCAACGCATTGCGGACAACGTACGCAGAGGGTTCATTCCAAACTCCGATTGGCAGTATTTGTTCTAACCGGTCTTCGAAACTGCCCTCATTGCATTAACTATAATGACATAGCTTATCGCCGCTTATCTCGCCGCACGTTTACCGTCCCGCCATAGATAACCCCGCGATCCGCATTCCGCAAGAATGCAACCCACCCGCCTGCGAATGCAAAACGTAGGCCGCTGGATTAGTACGCAACTACTAATCAGAAAGTAAACAAAAATGAATACACACCAGTGGAAGGCAAAAGGCCGAGAACTGGAAAAGCGTTTGGCTGATTTCAAGTCGGATTACGAAGACAATCCGGCCTACTCTGACCGCGCAAAAGAACAGGCTTACGACGAACTCCGAACGGAATTCAAAGCCTGGCAAGCTGCCGAACCCGATACTGTTAACAGCGACACCGTTAAGAAACTGGCCCTCGATGGCGCTAGTTCGGGAACCCTTTACAAAGGACAATTTAATATGAACACAATTGACGACGTTTCCGGCATGAGTTATGAGGAACTCGCTTCTAAGGTCCCCGATCTTGACGGAACCATCATCAAGACCCGTGGCCTGCACGTCGACCCGGTCGAATACAACGACCGCCAGGGTGCAAAAAACGTGTCTGACGCCATTCTCAAGGGCGTTACAGATGGCAGCCGAGTTCAGACCAAAGCCTTTACCACCGCTAGCTCGCTGGTGCCCGCAGACCTGTCGCTGCCTATCCAGGAACGGATCTACGACGTAGACATCATGAGCTATCTGCCCACCATCACCGGCAGCGGCTCAACGTTCCGCTTCGTGTACGACCCGAGCACCACTGGCGTTACCGCTACGGTCGTGGCCGAGGGCGCAGCAAAGCCTCAAAATGTCGTCACGTACGAGAATGTGGACACGGCCTACACGAAGCTCGCGGAATTCATCACGCTCTCCCACGAGACCATTTCGGACTACCCGCAGTCCCTTGGCGCGACGATTCAGCGCGCCATGAACGACGTGATTTCGAAGCGCAATACACAGCTGCTTAGCGGGTCAGGTGCCAGCGGCAATATGAATGGTTTGATTACCGCAGCGGGTTCCACCATTGCAGTGCCCGGTTCTCTGGCTACTGGCGTGACGCAACTCGACTACTTCATTCAGGCAGTGGATACCCTCCGTGTCGCCCCCGGCGTGTTCGCGGTCGCGGACCTTTGTCTGCTTCACCCGTCAACGTGGCACAGCCTGTTGCTGTTGAAAGATAGCCTTGGTCGCCCATTGCTCAACCCGGAGCAGGGCGTGGCTACGAGCTTCCAAATTGCAGGCGTGCCCGTCAAGATTTCGACGGACGTGCCCGCAGGTACTGCCGTCGTCTTGGATACCAGCCGCTACGGCTACGTTGTCGTGCGCGAAAGCGTGTTAGTGCTGGATGGATTCAACGCCTCGGATTTTGTGGAGAACTTGCGGAGCTGGGTTATCGAGACACGCCTTACTCACATCGTGACCCGGCCTACCGCCATCTGCACTATCACCGGTCTTGAGACCACCTTCACTATCTAATGCATATTCCCGATGAGGGAACGCGGCGATTCAGCCGTGGCCGTGAGGGCGAGACATGGGCGCTCTGTTGCGCCGAGTCAGACCTCTCGCGGCACGACCGAGGCGATAGTCTGCTACTTCGGGCATCTTTGGGTGTCCACGAGGACGCGCCAACCGAGGACAAACCTCCTCGGCGTGGTCGCAGGCCGCAACCTCCTACAGAGTAGGAAAATAGAAAACTGTTCCCCATTTCGTTGCGTCGGGCAGTCGCAACAGCGCGGGAATGCCGGTGGTGGTTAATGCCATTTCCACGCGACCGGCAAAAACCGACCGAATAGACTTCGGTCATAAAGGGGAGGGATGGGGTTCCCTTCTGTTCGCCCATCCCTCCCCTGCTAAAACTTTCGCTTTCGCCTAATTGCTGCGCCCCTTCCCCTGGCTGCGCTAGGCGAGATGGGCGCGATTTTTGTCATTTCCGCGCCCTAAGCCGAGGTGACCTACTCCTAACGCCCCGGCTTTAAACTCCCCATTAAAAGAATGATGTTTACTCGCCATTTAAGAGGAATGATCAGAACCTGTGGATGAGCCTCGGCGTGGGGGCGTGAAAATGAGCGCACCTTCCCGAGGATGATCATCACGGAATCAGGTATTCG
>FLQS01000063.1 GCA_900078375.1 uncultured Mycobacterium sp.
GCGGCCGCCGACAGCGTCAGGTTCAGTTTGACCGGATCGACCTTCTCCGAGATCGACGTCAACGTCTCGAACAACGTGTTGAACTCGGTCGTGACACCCGAGGACTTGATCACGTCGGCACTCGAAATCCGGGTCTTCACCGGGTCCTTCGGACTGGTGAACGACACGTACTTGTTGCCGAACACCGTGCTGGCCTTGATCTGAGCGTCGACGTTGGCCGGGATCAAGGAGATGTAGCGCGGCGCGACCTGCAGGGTGAGTTCAGCCACCGACTTACCGCCGCGATCCACCGCAGCCACATTGCTGACGCGACCGATCTCCACCCCGTTGTAGGTCACCTTCGAGCCCGGGTCCATCACCAAGCCGGCACGGTCGGAAACCATCGTGAGCGTCGTCTTCGGGGTGAGGTCACCACGGAATTGGAGGTAGACCAACGCAACCAGCACGACCGCGAGCACGAGGAAGATCACGCCCGCCAACTTCAGTGGCGGGCGCCGGGACGAGTTGATCGGCTGCGTCATACCGCTACACCGTGAGGTTGAAGTTCGGGTCGGTGCCGTAGAGCGCCAACGAGGCCAACAGAACCACGGTCGCCACGGCGACCAGCGAGGCGCGCATCGAGATCCCGACCGCCTCGCCCACGCCGACCGGACCGCCACTCGCGTTGTAGCCGAAGTAGCAGTGATTGATCATCACGAACATGGCGATGATGATGGCCACGACGAAGGACCAGAACACGTCGTCGGGCCGCAGGAACGTGCGGAAGTAGTGGTCGTAGGTACCCGTCGACTGGCCATACAGAACAGTCGTGGTGAGCTGAGCGGCCAGGAACGACAGCAGCAGCGCCATCGCATACAGCGGAATGATCACCACCATGCCGGCCAGGATGCGCGTCGACACCAGGTAGCTGATGGACTTGATGCCCATCACCTCGAGTGCGTCGATCTCCTCACTGATCCGCATGGCGCCCAGCTCGGCGGTCGCTCCCGCACCGACGGTGGCGGCAAGCGCGTGCCCGGACACCAGGGGCGCGACGACCCGGACGTTCACCAGCGCCGCGACGAAACCGGTGAAGGCCTCGACACCGATGTTGCCCAGCGAGGCATAGCCCTGGATCGCGATCAGCGAACCACCCGACAGCGTCACGAAACCCACGATCGCGATGGTCCCGCCGATGACGGCCATCGCGCCGGTACCCATGCCGATCTCGGCGATCAGGCGCAGTGTGGCGCGGCGGTAATAGCGCAGGGCGTGGGGGATCTGGCCGACCGCGGAAACGGTGAACCACGCCACGTCACCGACCTTGTCGATGAACCGGCTGGGCGACGACGCCCACCTGGTCGCCCTGGTGTACGCGCGCGGGTAGCGGCTGCGCAGAACTGTCGCGGTACTCATGTCAGTGCCCCGTTCCGAACCGAACACCGATGGTCGTCAGCACGACGTTCACGGCGAACAATGCGACCACGGAAAGGACGAGCGTTTCGTTCACCGCGGTGCCAAGGCCCTTCGAACCGCCGGACACCGTCAGGCCGCGGTAGCACCCGACCAGGCCGGCGATCAACCCGAAGGTGAGTGCCTTGACGATCGAGATGATGACCTCGGGCAGCCCGGTGATCAGCGTCAGCGTGGAGACGTACGCGCCGGCGGAGATGTTCTGCATGTACACACCGAAGATGAAGCCACCGACCAGGCCGACGGCGATGACGGCGCCGTTGAGCAGTACCGCGACGAACGTCGAGGCGACCACCCGGGGCAGGACAAGACGGTGGATGGGATCGATGCCGAGCACCTCGAGGGCGTCGATCTCCTCGCGAATGGTGCGCGCGCCGAGGTCGGCACAGATGGCCGTCGACCCGGCGCCGGCGACGACCAGCACGGTCACGATCGGACCGAGCTGGGTGACCGCGGCCAGCGCAGCGCCCGCGCCGGACACGTCGGCGGCGCCGAACTCCACCAGCAGGATGTTGATCGTGAAGATGATGAGGATCGTGTTGGGGACCGCGACGGCGATGGTCGGCAGGAACGTCACCCGAAACTGAAACCAGCCCTGGAGGATGAACTCTCGCCACTCGAACGGCCATTTCGTGGTGGCTTTCGCGGTGAGCACGCACATCCGGAAGAAGCCACCGATGGCGGTCAGCGCCGGACGCGCTTTGTCCTGGAGGTAGCCGCCAATACCGGCGGTCGTCGCCGTCACTGGCACATCCACATGACGGGACCACGTCGGTCGCGGCTCAGCGGCAGTCCGACTGGCACATACCCTCCTTGCCCCGACCCGCAGTGAGTGAGTGTCGTCTCCCTACTAACGAGTAGTAAGGCGGACCACAGGAATGTACCCGATCGCCGAGGGCGCGTGCACCGCATCTGCACTATTGACCCTCCCTCGTTATTCAGCGAAATTTGTCGCACTGGTAAGTGGTTCGGTGGTTACCCGGGATCGGCTGTATGCGAAGCATTTTCGTCCGCGGGATCCGTTCCGGTACTGGCGCTGAAGCGAATCCGCAGTTCGGTCTTCAGCACTTTGCCAGCGGGGTTGCGGGGTAAGGCATCGACGATCTCGAGGCCCTTGGGATGCTTGTAGCGCGCCAGTCGCTCGGCGAGGAATTCGTGGAGTTCGGCCAGCAGAAGTTGGCCGCCGGAGATGGCGGCGACGGCGACCGGTACCTCGCCCCACTTGGGGTGGGTGCGACCGATGACCGCCACCTCGACGATCGCGGGGTGCGCGGCCAGCACGTTCTCGACCTCGGCGCAGTAGATGTTCTCACCGCCGGAGATGATCATGTCCTTTTTGCGGTCGACCACCCAGACATAGCCGTCGGCGTCCATCCTGACCAGATCGCCCGAGTGAAACCAGCCACCCGCGAACGCCTCGGCGGTGGCCTCCGGGTTGTTCCAGTAGCCGGCCATGAGAGTCGGTGCGCGATAGACGATTTCGCCGACTTCGCCAACCGGGACGTCGTTCATGTCCTCATCGACAACGCGAGCGGCGACCGTCGGAATGACCTTGCCGACCGACCCGCGCTTCCGGATCGCGTCGTCGCCGAGCAGCATGCACGTCACCGGTGACATCTCGGTCTGGCCGAACGCGGCGAGGATCTTGCTGTCGGGGAAGGTTTCCGACATCTCGCGCAGCAGGGTGTCCGACGCCGGCGCGGCACCCCAGGACAACGACCGCAGTCGGATGTCCCGCGGCTTGGCCTGCTGCGCAGCACAGACGGCCTGCCATTGCGCCGGGACCAAGAAGATGCCGGTGACCCGTTCGGCCTCGAGAACGTCGAGCAGTTGCCCGGGGTCGAATCCGCCGAGCGGGTGGATGACGGTCGGGGTGCCCAGGATGAGGCCGCCGAGGATGTTGCCGATGCCGGCGATATGGAACAGCGGAACCCCGATGAACCCGACGTCGTGGTTGATGTCGGGGCCGGTGGTGTACATCCCGGTCATCGCCTGGCCCGCCAGGTTCGCGTGGGTCAGCACCGCGCCTTTGGGCCGTCCCGTGGTGCCCGAGGTGTACATGATCAGGGCCGGGCTGTCGTTGGGGACATCAACAGGCTCGTGCGGATCGCCCTCTTCGACGATGAGGTCCTCGTAGCCGAGCACCCCGTCGTCGGTGGCGCCGCCGGCGACGATGACGGCGGTCAGCACCGGCGCGAGGTCGCGGACGGCCGTGGCCACGTCGGCGAGGACGGTTTCGGTGACCACCACCGCCGCCTCGCAGTCCTGAACCAGGAACGCCAGTTCCGGCGGGGTGAGCCGGAAATTGACCGGGACGGCGATCGCGCCGAGTTGGTTGGCGGCCAGGGTGGCCTCGACGAACTCCGGGCGGTTGAGCATCAGGATCATCACCCGGTCGCCGAACCGGACGCCGCGGCGGCTCAAGGCATTCGCGAGGGCGGTGACGCGGCGGTCGAACTCGGCCCACGTCGTCGTACGCCCCAGGTAGCGCAGGGCGGTCGCGTCCGGTTGCATCAGCGCATGCCGCGCCAGCTGGTTCGTCCAGTTCTGGCGGCGCGCGAGATACGGCTGGTCGGTGGTCGCGGTCAGCTGCCTGGTCACTAGTCCTCTTTTGTCCGTCCGTCTGGCGTGAACGTTGCGTGAACCCGATACTGGAGAACGCAGGAATCGTTATATTTGATCAAATCTGGTGTTGCTTGGGTCACACTATTGCCTTGCTCCTCGCCACACAAGTCCGCGGAGGTCACGTGAACGCACCGGCTTCCGCACGGGTTGAAGACCGTCGGGGACGCCGTCGTTCACAGCTGTCGGACGAGGTCGCCGCGCATCTGCGGGAAGCCATCATGACCGGCGCGCTACGGCCGGGGACCTTCATCCGGCTCGACGAGACGGCCGCCCGGCTCGGGGTCAGCATCACCCCGGTGCGGGAAGCGCTGCTGACCCTGCGGGGCGAGGGGATGGTGGCCCTCGAGCCGCGGCGCGGGTACGTGGTGCAACCGCTGAGTCGCCAGGACGTGGCCGACATCTACTGGCTACAGGCCACGATCGCCAAGGAGCTGGTGACCAGCGCGGCCGAGCGACTGACCGCCGAACAGATCGACGAGCTCGACGAGGCCAACGAGAGGCTGGCCGCGGCGGTGACCGCGGGCGACCCGGCCACCATCGGCGCCGCCGAGTTCGCCTTCCACCGGTTGCTCAACCGGGGGGCCGGCCGGATGAAGCTGGCCTGGTTTCTCCTGCACGCGGCGCGCTACATGCCACCGCAGATTTACGTCACCGACGCATCGTGGGGTGAGGCGGCCGTCGAGACCCATCGCCAGCTGATCGCCGCGCTTCGGCGTCGCGACACGGCCGCGCTCGTCGAGCTGTCCGGGGCGGAATTCAACGACGGCGTGCACCGGCTGCTGGAACAGCTCGAGCGCAACGGGATGTGGCGTCGCTAGTTTTCCCGGGTCGCTTCGCTCTCCCCCTGGCCTTCGGCGGGGGGTGCCCCCAGCCCTCCGGCGCTAGCTTGCCGCGAGCTGCTCGGCGCGCGTCTTGAGGTTGTCGGCCAGATGCTCGAGCACGTCGTTGATCAGCTTCTTGACCATCATGTCCGGGACCGGCAGGGATACCTCGACCTCGAGGTCCACCGTCAGCAGGCTCGACGGTCCCATCGCGACCACCGAGAACAGCTGATCCTGCTTGGTGAACACCTCACCCTGCTGCAGCACGGTCTGGATCTGGCCCGCGTCCGGGTAGTAGACGGCCTGGATGAAAGTGCCGGACTGGCCTTGGATCTCCATGTCGAGCCGCAGCTGGCTGGGCCGACCGTCGTCGTAGCGGGCCAGGATGTAGACGGCCTTGACCTCCGTGTTCCAGTCCGGGTAGGTCTCGAAGTCGGCGACGATGCGCAGGATCGAATCGGCATCGGCGTTGACCTCAACGGTCTTGCTGACGAGCGGCATCGGGCGAGTCTATCCAGAGCTAGGCGTTCGCCTTCTCCGCGGCGGCCGCCGGGCCCAGCGGTGACTCCACCCGGACCTTCTCGTCACGGATCAGGCCCCGCAACAACGCGGTGCTGAATTCGGCGGCAATCTCCTTGGCGGTGCGCCGGCCGTCCGGGCGCAGCCAGCGGTAGGCCCCCAACGTCATACCGATGTAGCCCAGCGCCACCACGTGCGTATCGCACTCGAAGAACTCGCCGCTGGCGATACCCCGGTCGATCAGGCCGTGCACGTGCTCGTAGACCTGGGTTTCCTTCTCCCTGACCTCGGCGACCTGCTCCGCGGTAAACCACTCGGCGATGTAGGGCGCCTCCTGGAAGTACACCGCCGCACCCTCGGGGTTCTCGGCGATATTCGTCAACAGCCGGACGGTGTACTGGTAGAGCGCCTCGCGCGCCGTCCAGGACGGATCGTCGTGAACGGCCTCCAGAGTGTTGTCGGCGGCGCGTCGATAGATGTCGAAGAGGATCAACGACTTGCTCGCGTAGTAGTGGTAGACCGTCGCCTTGTTCAGGCCGACGACATCGGCGACATCGTCCATCCTGGTGCCGTGATAGCCGCGCGCGGCGAAGAGCTTGGTGGCGACAGCCAGCAGCTCTTCGCGCCGGGTCATCCCATTCTCGGGTGGCATGATGTCCTCGCTTGTTCTCGTCCGGGCTTCTCTGTGTACGACGAGCCCGGCGCTCTATCAACTAGTTGGATAGTTTAATGACCGGTGTCGCGGCAGCGACCCGCGGACTAGACTCGGCGAAGGTTGCGGTGGCTCTGGGAGGTGTGACGGATGGATCCGAATCCGGATTACGACGCGAGCGATGAAGTCGAGTACTTCTTCAGTTGGCTTCCGTGGGCGCTGCGTGGCGTCTACCCACCACCCGCTTATCCGCCGGTTTAAGCCAGCCTGACAAGAATTTTGCCGGCCGGCCTGCGGGCGATGATCGCCCGCGACCCCGACGAACCGCACCGTGCGGCCAGCTCACTTGAGCTTCTCTTCGATCTCGTCTTCGTGGTCGCCGTCTCCCAGGCGTCCGGTGCCCTGCACCACCTGTGGGAAGAGCAACATTTCGCCGAAGGCCTGGCGGCCTACGCGATGGTCTTCTTCGCCATCCTCGGCGCCTGGATCAACTTCACGTGGTTCGCCAGCGCCTATGACACCGACGACTGGCTCTATCGGCTGACCACGTTCGTCCAGATGGCCGGCGCGCTGGTCATCGCGGCTGGCGCGCAACGGGCGATGCTGGACAACGACTTCGCGGCCATCATCGTCGGCTACGTGATCATGCGCGTGGCGATGGCCGCGCAGTGGACCAGGGCGGCGATCAGCGATCCGGAATACCGCGGCACCTGCGTGCGCTACGCCGCCGGCATCGTCATCGTGCAAGTGCTCTGGGTCTCGTGGTGGGTCCTCGACGGTCCGGTGTGGTGGTTCCCGGTGCTGGCGGTGATCGATCTGTCGGTGTCGCCGATCGCCGAACACCACCGGGTGACGTCGTTCCACCATGGCCACATCGCCGAGCGGTACGGCTTGTTCACCCTGATCGTGCTCGGCGAATCGATTCTGGCGGTGGCCAATTCGATCATCGGCGGACTCACCGACGCCCACGCGCGCACCAGCCTGATCGTCGTCGCGGCCTGCTCACTGGTGATCGTGGCGTCGATGTGGTGGATCTATTTCGACCGTTCACAAGCCAGCCACACGATGACGTTCGGCCGGTCCTTCTCCTGGGGCTATCTGCACTACTTCATCTTCGCTTCGGCGGCGGCATTCTCGGCCGGGGTAGAGGTCGCGGTCGCCGAGCGTCTCGGGGAAAGCCACCTGCCGCATGTCGCGGCCGCGCTGACGCTGACTGTTCCACTGGCCGTGTTCCTGCTGGCTACCTGGCTGGTGCTCGACGCGGTGCGCCGCGACATCATCCAGGCGATCGGCACCGTGGTGCTGACGGTGGCGATGCTGGGTACGTCGCTGCTCCCCAACGCACCGGTCGGCGCGGCCGTGATCATGGTCGCGGCGGCGGCGCTGGTCAGTTGGCGGCACGCGGCCGATAAGCTTGCGCACTTGTGAGCGACTGGACAACCACTGCGGGGCGCCCGCACGAGATGCGGCTTCGCCTGGACTCGTACCCCGTCATCGACGCGATCCAGGCTCGTTACGGCGACATGGATTCCAACGCCCACCTCAACAACCTGGCGCTGGAGTCGCTGCACGAAAACGCTCGGGCGACCATGAACCGCAGCCTGTTCACCGATATCTACGACGTGACCACTCGCCGACTGCGCTTGGTCACCTCGCAGAACGCCGTGCATTTCCTCGCCGAAGTGCACTGGCCGGGCACCATCCAGACCGGCGCCGGGGTTGGCCGGATCGGGCGCACCTCGTTCGTGGCGTCGACGGGTCTGTTCGTCGACGGCAACTGTGTCGGTGTCTGTGACACCGTGCTGGTCCTACTCGGCGACGACGGTCCGGTGCCGATCCCCGACGACCGGCTGGCCGCGCTGGAAACCGTGCGCCTGGGCACGCGTCGCTGAAGAGCCTGCCGCTAAAGGGCTTTGAGCTCCTCGATGACCTCGCTGACCGATTTCTTGGCGTCCCCGAACAACATTGAGGTTTGCTCCAGGAAGAACAACGGATTCTCGATGCCGGCGTAGCCCGAGCTCATTCCTCGCTTGAGGACGATCACCGACCGGGACTGGTCGACGTTGAGGATCGGCATCCCGTGAATAGGTGAGCTGGGGTCGTTGCGCGCCGCGGGGTTGGTCACGTCGTTGGCGCCGATCACCAATGTGACGTCGGTGCGGGAGAATTCGCCGTTGATGTCGTCCATTTCCTTCATGGCGTCGTACTCGACATCGGCCTCGGCCAGCAGCACGTTCATGTGCCCTGGCATGCGGCCGGCCACCGGGTGGATGGCGTACTTGACCTCGACACCCTTGCTCTCCAGGATCTCGGCCATCTCCTTGACGGTGTGCTGGGCTTGGGCGACGGCCAGGCCGTAACCGGGCACCACGATCACCTGGTTGGCGAAGGCCATCTGAATCGCCGCATCCGCCGCCGAGGTCGCCTTCACCGTGCCCTGATCGCCACCGGCCGGACCGCCGGCACCGGCCGAACCGGCGCCGAACGAGCCGAACACGATCGCCGGGATGGAGCGGTTCATCGCGACCGCCATCAGATTGGTCAGGATCGAACCCGAGGCGCCGACGATCATGCCCGCCACGATCATCGCGGTATTGTTCAGCGCCAAACCCGCCGCCGCAGCAGACAATCCGGTCAGCGCGTTGAGCAGCGAGATGACCACCGGCATGTCGGCGCCGCCGATCGGGAACACCACGAACAGCCCCATCACACCGGCCAGCACCAGCACCAGCACGATCAGCCAGGACGGGCTGCCGTGCCCGGCGTTCACCCCGATGTAGATCGCAGCGGCGACAGCGCCGAGCAGCAGCACGATATTGGCCGCCTGGAACAGTTTCGCCGAGCGCACCAGCGCCTTCTCGACGTTCTTCGGGATCGACTCCTGCAGCTTCAAGAACGCGACCAGCGAACCCCAGAACGACACCGAGCCGATGATCGCGGCGAACAGCGATCCCACGACCAGAGCCACGGTGGGCTCCTGCTCGGGCTTGAAGACCGAAAAGCCATCGGTCTCAATGAATTCCGACCACGCGATCAACGCGACCGTGCCACCGCCCACGCCGTTGAACAACGCGACCAGCTGCGGCATCGCGGTCATCTTGGTCTTCTTGGCCGGCGGCACACCGAGCACCACGCCGATCAGCAGGCCCGCGGCGATCAGGATCCAGTTGATGGTCGCGGTGTCGCGCACCGTGATCAAGGTGGCCACCACGGCGATTGCCATACCGGTGGCCGCAATCCAGTTGCCGCGCACCGCGGTCTTGGGTCCGGTCAGGCCGGACAGACCCAGGATGAAGAGTCCGAACGCGACGATGTAGAGAACGTTGACGAGGTAGTTCACTGATCGGCCCCGGCCTTCTGGTCGGTCTTCTTCTTGCCCTTGAACATTCCGAGCATGCGGTCGGTCACCAGGAAGCCGCCGATGACGTTGAGCGTGCCGAACACCAGCGCGACGAACGCGATGATCCGCACCCCCCAGCCGGCGTCGGCGGGCAAGTTGCCCAGCACCAGCAGTGCACCGAGCACAACGATGCCGTGGATGGCGTTGGTACCCGACATCAGCGGAGTGTGAAGTGTGTTGGGCACCTTGGAGATGACAGCGAATCCGACGAACCCGGCCAGCACCAGGATCGCCAGATTGCCCAGCAGTTGTTCGTACATTTACGCCTCCCGTGTGACGCAGGAGGCCGCGACGACCTCGTCGGAGAAGTCCGGCGCCAGCGCACCGTCGGTGACCAGAAGTTCCAGCAGCGAGGTCAGGTTCTTGCTGTACAGCTCGCTGGCGTGCTCGGGCATCGTGGCCGGCAGGTTCAGCGGCGAGGCGATCGTCACCCCGTGGCGGACCACCGTGCGGCCCGGCTCGGTCAGCTCGCAGTTACCGCCGGTCTCACCGGCCAGGTCCACCACCACGCTGCCGGGCTTCATACCCTCCACCGCAGCCGCGGTCACCAGCCGCGGCGCCGGGCGTCCCGGCACCAGTGCCGTCGTGATGACCACATCGAAACCGCTGATGGCGGTCTCCAGCGTCTTCTGCTGCTGAGCGCGCTCTTCCTCGGTGAGCTCCCGGGCGTAACCGCCCTCGCCGGCCGCGTCGATACCCAGATCCAGCCACTGGGCACCCACCGAGCGGACCTGATCGGCCACCTCGGGGCGAACGTCATAACCGGTGGTGCGCGCGCCGAGTCGCTTGGCGGTGGCCAGCGCCTGCAGACCGGCCACACCCACCCCGAGGACCAGCAGGCTGGCCGGCTTCACCGTGCCCGCCGCGGTCGTCAGCATCGGGAAGAACCGGGTGGACTCGCTGGCGGCCAGCACCACCGCCTTATAACCCGCCACGTTGGCTTGCGAGGACAACGCGTCCATCACCTGTGCGCGGGAGATCCGCGGGATCGCCTCCACCGCGAAGGCCTGCACGCCGCCCTGCTTCAGCGCGGCGATCTGGTTGTCGGCATTGCGCGGAGCCAGAAAGCCGATCAGGGTCTGGCCAGAGCGCAGCCGGGCGACCTCCTCGGCGCTCGGTGGCGCGACCTTCACCACCACATCAGCAGCCCACGCGTCACCGATCGTCGCACCGGCGTCGGTATACAGCTCGTCGGGCAGCAGCGCCCGCTCCCCCGCACCGGCCTGCACCACCACCGCCACACCACTATTGACAAGTGTCGACACCGCCTTAGGCACCAACGCCACCCGGCGCTCGTCGGCGCCGGACTCGGCGACGACGCCCACAGTCGTCTTCGTTTCAGTCATGACCCCTGCGTCTGCTTCCTAGCGTGGATTTCACCGGGGAAGGCCCCTGCGCTCGTGACACCCTAACCACATTGGCTGGTATCTCCCCAAGCCAGAACGGCCCGCATCGATACAGTTCCCCCATCTGGGGGAGGCGTCCGCGGTAGTTAGTCTCGCTCAGTAGAAATATCGGTATCCGGCACGGTCACGATGGCCGTGGTGCCCCCGCCGGCGGTGTCGACCAACTGGACCGAACCGCCCATCGCTTCGACGCCGACCAACAGCGACGACAGCCCGATATGGCCCTCGGCCACCTTGTGATCCAGCACGGCGGGGTCGAATCCGACACCGTTGTCGACCACCCGCAGCACCAGCGAACCGGGCGCGGGGTCGAGCTCAACACGTAGCCGGGTGGCACGAGAGTGCTTGTGCGCGTTGGCAAGTAGCTCGCGTGCGGCACGGTAGAGCAGGGCTTGGGACGACGGCTTGCCGACTTCCTCGACAGCGCAGTCGATGGTCACGTTCCAGCGCCGCTCGTACTGGCCGACCAGCTCGCGCAGCGCGGCGCCGAGGCCGACCTGGGCCAGCACCTGCGGATGCAGGGTGGAAACCGCGCTGCGAAGCTGGTTGATGGCGTCCTGCAGCGCCTCTTCCACCCGCTCGAAGCCGGTCTCCGAAGGCTGGTCGCGCAGATCCTCCAGATCCAGCCGGGCGGCCAGCAGGTTCTGCAACGGTCCGTCGTGCAGTTGCTCGGACAGCCGGCGGTTGTTGCGTTCGTCGGCCTGCATCGACTCCGAGACCAGCCGCCGCCGCACCTCCAGAAGCGAGCGCACCCGGGCCCGGCGGCGGGCCAGCACCAGGCACAGCGCGGTGGTGGCCAGCGCCAGCCAGGCCAGGCAGCCGACCTGGACGTAGACGATATTGGGCAAGCCCATCGTGTCGTCATGCTTGGAATAGAAGATCCACGCCCCCAGATACCCGAGCGCGGTGCTGGCCCCGATCAGGGCGGTGATCTCGGGCCGGTCCAGGAACGCCACCGTGATGGGGATCAGGAAGAAGATCGGCAGCAGCCAGCTCGTCGCGCCCCCGGAGGCGACGCACATCGCCAGCACCGCCACCACATCGATAGCCGTTGAGGCCCAGCCGAACCACCACTGCAGTGGCCGACGTAGCACGACCGACAGCCATACCGCGGCGGTGACGGTGTACACGATCAGGACCGACCAATACACCGCGGGCAGCCAGTGATCGACGCCCTCGATCCACACCAGCAACGCGATCAGGACGATCAGCGGCAGCCGCAGGACGGCCGCGACCCGCACTGGCTCTGTGCCGAGGTAATCGGCCGCGCGGGCCAGCGGGGCCGGCAGGTTACTCAAGCAGGCCCCGACGCATGGCTTCGGCGACCGCCGCGGCCCGATCACCCACGCCGAGCTTCTCGTAGAGCCGCTGCACATGGGTCTTGACGGTCGACGGTGCCAGGAACAGCGCCTCGGCGATCGACGGGATGCTGCGTCCCCCCGCGATCATGCCGAGCACCTCGCGTTCCCGCGAACTCAGCGAGGGTCCCGACGGCTCGGCGCGGCGCCGGATCTCGACGGCCAGCCCCGACGCCAGCCGGGGCGCCAGAACGTCGCGGCCCTTCGCACAGTCCAGGACCGCGTTGACGATCTCGGCGCGGGTGGAGTCCTTGGGCAAGTAGCCCGCCGCCCCCTGCTGGAGCGCGTGATAGACGATCTCGGCATCGTCATGCGCGGAGACCAACAACACCCTGGTCGACAACTCGTCGCGCTGCACGGCAGCGGCCACCTCGGCGCCGTCCATGCCGGGCATCCGGTAGTCCAGCAATGCGACGTCAGGGCTGTGTTCCTTGATCAACGCCAGTGCCGACACGCCGTCCTCGGCTTCAGCGACGACCTCGACCTCGCCGCTGCCGGACAAGGCCCGAACCAGACCGTCGCGGAAGAGCGGGTGATCGTCACCGACGACGACGCGCACCTTGCGGTTATCGGGCATACCAGCAGCTTTCCACATGGGGTCCACCGATCGGGGGACAAACACTTCATCCCTGTCGGGGTCCTATCAGCGGACAGACACGGCATCGCGCGCGGGCAATAGTCATTGCATAGCCGAAAGCAATCGGCCCAGGAAGTAAGGGAGACGGACATGGACCGCACATTCACTCGCCGCTTCACCACCGCCCTGGCGGGACCCACCCTCGCGGTCGGCGTGCTGGTCGGCACTCTCGTCGTCGCCACCCCCGCCGCGGCCGACACGATGGGCCTGAGCATGACGGCGCCGGACTTCGCCGCTGCCCTGATCCCCGTCACCCTCTGACTCGGACAGAAGCCTCGAGATGAACGGCACGCCGGCAACCCGACTCATCGCCCTTCACGTCGCAGCGGTCGCCACGATCGGCATCGTCGCGGCATCGGTCTTGTCGAACTCGAACAGCTCTGCGGCCTCCGACGTCGCCGACTACGGCTCGAGCATCACCGCACAGATCGGCATGGCGCACGCCCAACACCAGGGCGTGTCACACCAGCACAACGGCGGCCATCAATAACCCACCACCACAGCCCGTTCGCGGGAGTTCGGAGGTCTATTGATCGATAACCTTTCTCCACATGCCTACGAGGCCCTCCCTATGGTCATAAGGGAGGGCCTCGTCGTGGTGTTAACGGGTGTCATATCGTGGCGGCATGGATTTCGCCATGTCTGCCAAGGGTGCTGACTACCACAAACGCCTCTCCGAGTTCATGGTCGAGCACGTCTTCCCGGCCGAGAAGTCCTACGACGAGTACCGCGCCGCCGCCGGCGTAGGCGACTTCACCGTGCCGCCGGTGGTCGAGGAGTTGAAGGTGCTGGCCCGCGGGCAAGGGCTGTGGAACCTGTTCCTGCCGGCCGAGTCGGGATTGACCAACCTGGAGTATTCCTCGCTGGCCGAGCTGACCGGGTGGAGCACCGAGATCGCGCCCGAGGCCATCAACTGCGCGGCGCCGGACACCGGCAACATGGAGACCCTGCACCTGTTCGCGACCGAGCAGCAGCGCAAGCAGTGGCTGGAGCCCCTGTTGGCTGGCGAGATCCGCAGTGCCTTCTCGATGACCGAGCCCGCGGTGGCCTCGAGCGATGCGCGCAACATCGAGACCTCGATCGTGCGTGACGGCGACGACTACATCATCAACGGCCACAAGTGGTGGACATCGGGGGCCAACGATCCGCGCTGCAAGATCCTGATTGTCATGGGCCGCACCAATCCCGATGCCGCATCCCATCAGCAGCAGTCGATGATCCTGGTTCCCACCGATACCCCCGGGGTCAACATCAAGCGCTCCACGTCGGTGTTCGGCTGGCAGGACCAGCACGGGCACGCCGAGATCATCTACGACAACGTGCGGGTGCCCGCGTCAAACCTGCTGGCCGAGGAGGGCATGGGCTTCGCCATCGCCCAGGCACGGCTCGGGCCGGGCCGGATCCACCACTGCATGCGGGCGATCGGCGTGGCCGAGCGGGCGCTGGCACTGATGGTCGACCGCGTGCAGACCAGGATCGCCTTTGGTAAACCGCTGGCCGAGCAGGGCATGGTGCAGAACGCGATCGCGTTGTCCCGCAACGAGATAGATCAAGCCAGGCTCTTGTGCGAGAAAGCCGCGTGGACCATCGACAAGTTGGGCAACAAGGAAGCGCGCGACCTGGTCGCGCAGATCAAGACCGTTGCCCCGCAGATGTCCTGCAATGTCATCGACCGCGCCATCCAGGTACACGGCGCCGCAGGCGTCAGCGACGACACTGTGCTGGCGCGGATGTACGGCTGGCAACGGGCGATGCGCATCTTCGACGGACCCGACGAGGTTCATATTCGTGCCACTGCCCGGGCTGAACTCGGCAGGGACAAAAGCGCTTTCGGGGCGGCGGTGACCGGCGCGTGAACAACGGTCAGCTCTCGGGTGCGTGGAACTTCCGCGACATCGCCGCGACCGCCGGACTGCGCCCCGGCCGGTTCTTCAGGTCCAGCGAGCTCAGCCGGCTCGACGATGACGGCCGCGAGGTCTTCCGCGCGCTCGGCATCACCGATGTCGCCGACCTGCGTTCGCCGCAGGAGGTGCAACGCCGTGGCGTCGGGGCAGTTCCGGACGGAGTCGCGATCCATCTGCTGCCGTTCCCGGATCTGTCGAACACGACCGCCGAGGCACCGCACGAGACCAGCTGGCAGAAGATGATGACCGACAAGACCGCCGACGACGACGTCGAGGCGGCGGCGGAGCGGTTCATGACCGAGGAGTACCAGAAGTTCCCAGTGCTCGGTGGCGCGCAACATGCTGTGCGGCAAGTGTTTTCACTGCTGGGTTCGGGGCGTCCGGTGATTGCGCACTGCTTCGCCGGTAAGGATCGCACCGGCTTCACCGTGGCGGTGGTGCTGGAGGCGATCGGGATCCGGAGCGACGCGGTGCTGACCGATTTCCTGCGCAGCAACGACGCCGTCGACTCGTTACGCGCACGCATCATGGAATCTGTGATCGACCACGCGGGAGAGACGCCCGAGATCACCACCTTCGCGGAGGCGCGCCTGACCCCCGGGGTGCTGGGCGTGCGCGAGGAATACCTGGCGACGGCCCGGCGCGTCATCGACGAGAACTACGGCAACCTGGAGGGCTTCCTGCGGGTCTGCGGCGTGAGCGCCGAGGACGTCGCGCGGGCCCGCACCGAACTACTGGGTTAGCACCAGACCGGCCACCCACACCGCGGTGGCGATGAGCCCGCCCGCCAGCTCGACACCTACCGACAACGCGACGGCCTTGAGCGCGTGCACGGTGGCGGCCCAGGCGCGCCGCTGATTGCGGCGAGCGGCAAGCTCGGCGAGGAACACCCCCAGCACAAACCCGAGCAGCAGGCCCACGACCGGCACCACAAAGAAGCCGATCACCCCAAGCACGGCACCGGCCGTCAGCGTCCACCTGCCGACCTCGGCTGCCCGCATTCGTCGGGCCGGCCACAGGTACTTGATCAGCAGGCTGGCCCCGAGCACCACCGTGACCACCCCGAGCACGACCCAGGACACCATGGTGTGCTCGATGGCGGCCCACACCGCAATGGCGGCGTAGACCAACAGGGTGCCCGGCAGCAGCGGCACGATGACGCCGACCAGCCCGATGGCGATGGCCAGGCCAACGAGGACAATGCCGCCGGTGCTCACCCGTCGAATCTAGAGCTTGTCGGCCAGGTCAAGGAGGTCCGTCGCTGTGACGTCGAATTCGTCGGGCTCGATCATCGCCCGTTTGCGTCCGGGGCCGTACTCCAGCGGCCGGTCGACGTAGGCGGTCCGCAGCCCGGCGTCGCGGGCGGCCCGCAAGTCGCTGGGATGCGCTGCGACCAACATGAGCTCGTCGGGCGCCACATCCAGGATCTGCGCGCACCCGAGGTAGGCCTCTCGGTCGGGTTTGTAGTGGCCGAAGATCTCGGCTGACAGCACGCAGTCCCACGGCAGCCCGGCACGCTTGGCCATGTCGGTCAGCAGCGACACGTTGCCGTTGGACAGCGTGGTGATGACGTACCGCTCCTTGAGCCGGTGCAGCCCTGAGACGCTGTCGGGCCAGGGGGTCAGCCGATGCCACGCGCGGTTCAGGTGGTCGACGTCGTCGTCCGCCGCCTCGATGTCGGCATCGCGGAGCAATTCGTCGAGGATCCTGCGGTGCAGATCGTCCAGCCGCGTCCAGGGGAGTTCGCCGCGGCGGACCAGATCCATCGCCGGAACGTAACCGGCCCGCCAGTCGTCGGCGAACTTCGCCCAATCCCGTTGCACGCCTTGCTGTTCCCCGAATTCTTGGAGTTCACCGATGAGGCTCGCCCGCCAGTCGACGACGGTACCGAACACGTCGAAGGCCAGCGCGCGAACCACCATGGCTCCAGAGATCAGCCGAGCTTGAAGGTGGCGTGCTCGGCCGACGACAGGTCGTCGATCTGCGACCACTGCGACGCAATGTCATCCACGGTCGGCACGTGGTCGAAGGTGACACCTTCGTTCTGGAACAGCGCGGCGCGCTGCACCTTGCCGCCACCGACGATGAAGATCGAGGCCGAATCGGGCACCTCTTCGGTGCACAGGTAGCCGACCACCGGCGCGACGTACTCCGGCGTGAGCTTCGCGAGCACCTCCTTGGGCAGGATGTCCTCGGTCATGCGGGTGGCCGCGATCGGCGCGACGGCATTGGCCTTGATGTTGTACTTGGCGCCTTCCTGGGCCAGCGAGTTGATCAGACCGACCAGCCCCAGCTTGGCGGCGCTGTAGTTGGCTTGCCCGAAGTTGCCGAACAAGCCGCTGGTGGAGGTGGCGACGACGATGCGGCCGTAGCTCTGCTCGCGAAAGTGCGGCCAGGCGGCGCGGATGACGTTGTAACCGCCGTACAGATGGACCTTGAGAACGGAGTCCCAGTTCTCGAACGGCATCTTGTGGAACGTGCCGTCACGCAGGATGCCCGCATTGCTGACAATGCCGTCGACCTTGCCGAACTCGTCGAGCGCGGTCTTGATGATGTTCTCGGCGCCCTCGGACTCGGCGACCGAGTCGTAGTTGGCAACGGCGCGGCCACCGGCGTCCTTGATCTCCTGGACCACCTGGTCGGCCATGTTGTGGCCGGCACCGGTGCCGTCGCGCGCGCCACCGAGGTCGTTGACCACGACACTGGCGCCTTCGCGAGCCAGGGTCAGGGCGTATTCACGGCCCAGACCACCGCCTGCACCGGTGACGACGACAACTCGATCCACAACTCCGGGCATGAGTTTCCTTTCTCCGACTGACGGGACTTACTCCCTGTATACGTGGGCCGTCGGAGCTGCAGGCACCCGGGTGGCGTCAGACCTTCTGCGCGACGACGAAGGTCGAGAACGCGTCCGGATCGTCGGCCATCGGCACCTCGACCCAGCGGTCCAGCCGGCGCATCGCGTCGGTGGAGCGCTCGCCGGACGCAAGCCATCCGTGCCCGTTGAGCCACTCGGTCACATCGGCGCGATCGGGATCGTTGTACGTCAGGTTCTGCATGTCGATGGTGCGCTCGATGCCGAGATCGTCGGCGAACTTCTCGAATCGTTCCCGCGCCTGTGCGCGACGCTCCTCGGAGTGATGCCCCATGGTTTCGGCCGAGACCCGGCTGCCNGGCGCGCTGAGCTCGGTGATCAGTTCGAACAACCGGTCCTGGGCGTCGGCGGGCAGGTACATCAGCAGTCCCTCGGCCAGCCACGCGGTGGGCTGCGACGGATCGAAGCCCTGCTCTTTGAGCGCGGCCGGCCAGTCCTGGCGCAGGTCGACGGGAACCTCGTGGCGTTCGGCAATCGGCTGCACATCGTGTTCAGCCAGCTTCTTGGCCTTGTAGTCGAGGACCAGCGGCTGGTCGATCTCGTACACGTGAGTGCCGGCCGGCCAGTCCAGCCGGTAGGCACGCGAGTCCAGACCCGACGCCAGGATCACGATCTGGCGGATGCCGGCGGCGGCGGCCTCGGCGAAGAAGGCGTCGAAGACGTGGGTGCGCACCGCCTGGTAATTGAGCATGTGGGTGAACATGGCCACGGCCTCGGGATCGACTTCGCTCAACCGGTCGGCGATCGACGCGTCGAGGAAGTGCTCCCACATCCCGGTCCCGGCGCCCTCCACCAGAATCCGGGCGTAGGGATCGCGGATCAGTGGATCGGGACGGTCGGTCTCACTGGCGCGCGCGGCGGCCACCAACACGGCGGTCGACCCCACGCTCGTCGCGATGTCCCAGGTGTCGTCATCAGTGCGCAGAGTGCTCATGGCAGCGGTATCCCCAATTCGGCGTCGCTTCATCGGCTCGACACTGGTCCGCGGGCCCCGAGGGCAAGCGCATCAACCCAGTTCAGCCAGGGCTATACGACGATGGTACCGGAGAAACTTAGCTAGACTATGCGACCTGTGGCGCACGTCACCGGATTGCTAACCGGCGTGCCAGGCCTTGCCGTTGAGCAGTTCCAGGAACTGGTCGGTGATCGCCACCAGCCGCTCGTTGTCGCCCACGAATCCGGCGTAGAAGCCCAGGCCCCACATCACGGCCATGAACATCTCGGCGGCCGCCTCGATATCGATGTCGGAGCGGACCTCGCCCGTTTCGATGGCGTCCCGGATAGCGGCCTTGATGTAGCCGCGGGTGAACTCCCGCGAATCATGGTTGGACTCGGCCAACTCCGGATGTCGCTCGGCTTCCAGCACGGCCGTCACCAGGAACGCAGCAACCGAGCGATCCTGACCCTCGGCCTGCACCACCGCCTGGATGAAAGCGCGGATCCGTCCGGCCAGCGTCCCCTCACGCTGCGACTGCTGGACGGCGACCTCGATGACCAAGGCGTTGGTCTGATCGACCACTTCTTGGTACAGCAGCCGTTTGCTGGCGAAGTAGTGATTGATGGCGGGTCTAGTCAGGTCAGCACGGATGGCGATTGCCTGAAAGGTGGCAGCGTCGTAACCCAATTCGCTGAACACCTCACGGGCGGCGCGCATGATGCGCTCGCGCGTTTCCGCGGCCTTAGCTGCTGGGGGGCGACCCGGGCCCCGACTCGCTGTATGCGGCACGGTCAAATTGTGCCACAACCACGCGCAAAATTTTGACGGCCAACAACATTTGCTTATTCCTGAGAAATTAGAATTCCACTCATATTCAAATCTGCCTGCGGAATCCGTTGCACCGACACCGTTCTGGCTCGTGATCCGTGCACAACCTGCGGTTTTGGGTTCGCATACCCGATCGTCACCAGCACGTAAATTATTTGGAAATGCAAATTACGCCTGAGAATTCGCCAGTAACGCATTTGCGCGCGAGAGTTCCCCGTCAAAAGGTTGCGCGGGAGCGGAGACGTGTTTGCTAGAGGCGTTTTGGGGTTCTACATCACCTTACGCATGAGCCTGATCGCACGATCAGTGTATGGCGGGTACATGAGTTTTAAATCCAATTTGGTCGATTTAGCCAGCACGGCGCGTCGATGGCTGAGTGCTTCGAAGCCCCACTTCCCGTGATACGCACCCATCCCGCTGGCGCCGACACCGCCGAACGGAAGTTGCGGGACCAGGCAGTGCACCGCCACGTGGTTGACCACCGCGCCACCGGACGGGATCCGGTCGACAAGGTCCCGCGCCACCTGCTGTGACGAAGTGAAGACGTACAGCGCCAGCGGCTTGGGCCGGGCGTTGACGAAGGCGACGGCGGCGTCTGGCGAATCCACCGCGATGATAGGCAGGATCGGGCCGAAGATCTCGTCGGACATCACCGGGTCGTCGGCGGCCGGGTTGACGATCACTGTCGGCTCGATCCGCAACGCCGCGCGATCCGAGCCGCCACCGGTGACAACCGTGCCGCTCGTCGCGTTGATCAACGACACCAGGCGATCGAACTGCCGCTCGTTGACGATCCGCAGCGACGGGTCCTTCTCTTCGGCGCGGAACTGGGCGATCGTCGCCACGATCTTGTCGGCCAGTTCGGCGGCGATCGTACGGTCGGCCAGCACGTAGTCCGGGGCGATGCAGGTCTGACCCGAGTTCAGCATCTTGATCCAGGCGATCCGGCGGGCCGCCACGTCCAGGTCGGCGTCGGCGAGCACCACCACCGGGCTCTTACCGCCCAACTCGAGGGTCACCGGCGTCAACGTCGGTGCCGCGGCGGCCATGATCTTGCGGCCGATCTCGGTACCCCCGGTGAACAGGGCGTGGTCGAACCCCTGCGCCATCAGGTCCTGAGTGACCGCCGCGTCGCCCTCGACCACCCGGATGGCATCGGAGTCCAGATACTCCGGGACCAGCCGCGCGATCAGCGCCGAGGTGGCCGGCGCCAGCTCTGAGGGCTTGATCACCATGGCGTTCCCGGCGGCGATGGCGGCTACCACCGGCGCCATGCACAGATAGAAGGGGTAGTTCCACGGCCCGATCACCAAGATCACGCCCAGCGGGTCGAACTGCACCCACGCCTTACCGGGCAATTGCGCCAGCGGAAGCCCGTACTTCTGCGGCTTCACCCACTTCTTCAGGTGCTTACGGGCGAAAGCGGCTTCGGCCTTCGTCGACCCGATATCGCCGAGCCACGCCTCGAACGAGGACCGGCCCAGATCGCTGGCCAGCGCCTCCGCGATTTCCGGCTCGCGCTCCTCACACATCCGCTCGACGGCACGCAGCTGCTCGGAACGCCACGTCAGCGAGCGGGTACGGCCGCTGTTGAACACCTGGCGCACGCCGGCCAGCACGCCGGCGGCACCCCCGTCGGTGGCCTGGTCATTGGTGATCTGAACGGTCATGCCAACTCCTCGAATCGATCCCGTGATTCCCAGCTTGCCCCATCACCGGGTGCGCGTCACACGCCCTGACGGACGCTCCTGTGAAACTTGGTCACGATCCTGCACGTCACGGCCGTCTGGCCGGGGGCCGCGCACTATGGTCTTCTGTCATGGCCACCGTTGCCAACCGAGAAGCGTATTTCGAGACCGGCCTCGAGGTTCTCGCTGACGTGGGCTACGGCGGACTCAAACTTGCCGAAGTGTGCAACCGGCTCGGTGTGACGACCGGGTCGTTCTACCACTATTTCTCCAGTTGGCCGGCGTACACCCGAGACCTGGTGTCGTACTGGGTCCAGGACCGGACTGTCCGACTGATCGGCGCGATCCGCGAGGTCTCCGACCCACGCCGTCGAATCGAGGCAATCATCCAGGTCGGGCTGTCCCTGCCGCACGGCGCCGAGGCCGCCATCCGGTCGTGGAGCTCGGTGGAGCCGCACGTGCTGGCGGTGCAGTCCGAGGTGGACCGGCAGCGATACAAGATCCTCTACGACTCGGCGATCGAAATCGTCGACGACGCCCGCCAGGCCGAGGTCTACGCGGCCTGGGCGGTCTACGTCTTCATCGGCTACGAGCAGGCCACCCTGCCGCGCGAACCGGGGATGTTCGGCTGGATCGCCCGCTACATGCTCGACGCACTGGACTCGGGCAGTTTCGCCAGCGTGCCGCGGTGAGCCCGGCTGCCTTGTGGCGGCGGGCGGTTGAGCGGGTTCGGACACGTGACCCCGAGAATGACGGCGCCCGTCGCGCGCTGCGGGCCGCCATCATCGTGCCGATCGCCGCGGCGGTCAGCTTCACCCTCGGCGGCGGGTCACAGACGCCGATGTTCACCATCTTCGGGTCGATCGCGCTGCTGATCGTCGTGGACTTCCCCGGCAACATGACTGCCAGGGCGCTGGCCTACTGCGGGTTGGGCTTCAACGGCGCGGTGCTGATCACCGTGGGCACCTTGGCCGCACCCATCCCGTGGCTGGCGGTCACGCTGATGTTCGTGATCGGGGTGGCGGTCGTGTTTTCCGGCGTGCTCAGCGAGATCGTCGCTGCCGGCCAACGCGCGACCTTGCTGACCTTCGTGCTTCCGGTGTGCACGCCGGTGGGCCCGCTCGGTGAGCGGCTGTTCGGCTGGCTGATCGCCCTGGTGATCTGCGTGCCGGCCGCACTGTTCCTCTTTCCTCCGCGCCACCACGGCGAGCTGCGCCAGCATGCCGCCGCGGTCTGCGCGGTGCTCGCCGACCGGATCGACGGCACCGCATCAGCTGACGATGTCACGGCCGCGATGGACGCCTTGCGGGCCAACTTCCTCGGGGTGGCCTACCGTCCGGTGGCGCTGACTGCGGGCAGCCGCGCACTGGTCCGCGTGGTCGACGACCTGCAGTGGCTGTGCGACCGGGTCACCGGGGACACCGGCGAGCTGCTCGGACCGATGCGCGATCCGGTGGTTCAGGTGCTGCGGGACTGCGCAGAGGTCTTGCAGATCACCCGGCCGGGTGCCCGGGCCGCCGAGCGTGCGCAGCTGACCAAGGCGTTGATCGACTCGCGGACCATCGCGATCGGCAGCTACCGGCAGGACATCGTCGACATCCTCGCCGAGCCCGATGACGACGAAGCCGTCGCGCTGGGCCGCACCCTGCTCACCCGACGCACCATCGGCGCCACGGTCGGGGTCACCGGCCGACTGATCGCCAGCGCCGCGGCGGCCGACGCGCGACCGGTGTGGGCGCGGGTGCTCGGACGGCGGCTGCCGGAGACCGGGATCGCCGAGCGGGTGTATTCCGAGACCGAAGCTGTCACCACGCTCACCAGCGGGCATCTGGCGACCCGTTCGGTCACCGCCCGCAACAGCCTGCGGACCGGGCTGGGGCTGGCACTCGCCGTGCTCGTCACGTTCGTCTTCCCGGTGCAGCACGGGTTCTGGGTGGTTCTGGGTGCGCTGTCGGTGCTGCGCAGCAGCGCGCTGACCACCGGCACCACCGTCGTGCGGGCGGTCACCGGCACGGTGATCGGCTTCATTCTCGGCGCGATCGTGATCGAGTTGCTCGGCACCGACCCCATCGTGATGTGGGTGTTGTTGCCGCTGGTGGCATTCGGTTCGGCCTATGTGCCCGAGATCGGGTCGTTCACCGCCAGCCAGGCCGCGTTCACGATGATGGTGCTGATCGTGTTCAACGTGATCGTCCCGAGCGGCTGGGCCGTCGGCCTGATCCGGATCGAGGACGTCGTGGTGGGCGCGTCGGTGGGTGTCGTCGTATCGCTGCTGCTGTGGCCGCGCGGAGCCAAGACCGCGGTACAGCACGCGGTCGAGATGGCACGGGAAGTCGGCTCCCGCTATCTGCGGGTCGCGGTTCTGCGCGTCACCCGCGGCGCATTCGAACACGCGGAGAACCGGGTGAATGCGCTGAGCCACGACGCGTTGACCGCGTCACGGACCCTGGATGACGCAGTGCGCCAATATCTTTCCGAAAGCGGTGGGCCGACGGACTCCCGGGCTCCGGTGGTGCGGTCGGCGAGCCGGGCGGTCCGGCTGCGTGCCGCCGCCGACCTGATCGCCGATATCGTTCCGCCCCCGCTGGGGGTATACCCACGGGCTCGGGCGGTGCTCGAGGCCCATGCCGACGCGCTCTGTGCCCGCTTCGACGGCAGCGGCGGAACCGGGCTGGCCGCGCCGATCAGTGACGATCTCGTGCCCGCGCTGCGCGCCGAGGCTGGGGAGAGCGAGCTGGCGGTGTCGGCGGCGCTGCCTCTGGTCACCGCAGCGGCCAACCTCGGTGAGCTGGAGCTGACCTATCCGCCGGCCGTGGCAGCCGAGCCGGCGCGTACCTGAACCGGTCTACCCACGGCCGGAACGGTGCGGCATCAACGCGCCGGGTGGGATGGTGCCGAACCGGCCGGCGTTGAAGTCGTCGAGCGCCTGGATGACCTCGGACTTGGAATTCATCACGAACGGTCCGTAGTGGAAGACAGGTTCACGAATCGGCGTGCCGCCCAACAGAAGCACCTCCATGGCGCGCCGGTTCGAGTCCTGGCTCGAATCGGCGGCCACCGTGATGCGGTCGCCCGGCCCGAGGACCGCGAGTTGGCCCTGCTGGATCGGATGCCCGATCGGACCCACCGTGCCGCGGCCGGAGAGCACATAGACCAGTGCGTTGTAGTCGCGTGGCCAGGCCAGATTCAGCTGGGCTCCTGGCTCGATGCTGGTGTGCGCCAACGTGATCGGGGTGTGCGTCGCGCCCGGCCCGGACCAGCCGTCGATATCGCCCGCGATGACCCGCACCAGCGCCCCGCCGTCGGCCGACGACAGCAGGCGAACGGCGGCGCCCTCGATCGACTGATAGCGCGGCTGCGCGAACTTGTCCTTGCGGGGCAGGTTGACCCACAGCTGGATCCCGTGGAACACCCCGCCGCTTTCCACAAGTTCGGCCGGCGGTGTCTCGATGTGCAAGATGCCGGAACCCGCGGTCATCCACTGGGTGGCGCCGTCGGCGATAAGGCCGCCACCGCCGTGCGAATCCTGGTGGGCGAAGCGGCCGTCGATCATGTAGGTGACCGTTTCGAAGCCGCGGTGCGGGTGCCAGTCGGTGCCCCGGGGCTCGCCCGGGGAGTACTCGACCTCGCCCATCTGGTCCATGTGGACGAAGGGGTCCAGGTCGGCGGCGCTGACGCCGGCGAACGCGCGCACGACGGGGAAGCCTTCGCCTTCATACCCGCGCGGTCCGGTGGTGATGGACCGGACGGGCCGTTCGGTATCGGTCGCGGCGGCCTCGCTCACCCGCGGCAAGGACAACGTATCTGCGGTAACTGCTGGCATGACATCGATAACCGGACCGCAGTCCGATTAATTCCGTCAGTCCAGTACAGCCAGCGCCGCCGCGCGCGCCTCGGACGCACTCGCGGTGGTCAGCACGGCAGCGGCGGCGTCGCGGCATTGCCGCAGGGTGACCGAGGCGAGTTTGGCGCCGACGCCGGTCACGGCGGCGGCGGCCGCCGACAGCGAGGTGATGCCGAGCCCTACCAGCACGCAGGCCAGCTGCGGGTCGGCGGCGGCCTCGCCGCAGACCCCGACCGGCTTGCCGTGCCTGGCCCCGGCCCGTGCGGTCTGGGCGACCAATGCCAGCACGCCGGGCTGCCAGGGGTCGGTCAGAGTGGCCAGTTCGGCAGACATCCGGTCGGCAGCCATGGTGTATTGCGCCAGGTCATTCGTGCCGATCGAGAGGAACTCGACGTGGGCCAGGATGTGGTCGGCCAGGAGCGCGGCGGCCGGCACTTCGATCATCACGCCGGGGACGAGGCCGCGCTGACGGGCCCGATCGGCGAATCGCTTGGCTTCGTCCGGAGTGGCGATCATCGGTGCCATCACCCACGGAGCGCTGCCGGTCTGCTCGGCTGCGAGTGCGATCGCGTCGAGCTGACGCTCGAGCACCTCGGGATGAAGGGCCTCGATCCGGATTCCTCGGACGCCCAGCGCGGGGTTGGCCTCGTCGGGATGCCCGACGAACTTCAATGGCTTGTCCGATCCGGCGTCGAGGGTGCGGATGACGACCTTGCACCCGGTGAAGGCGTCGAGCACCTCGCCGTAAATCGAGGCCTGCTCGTCGACGGTGGGTTCGGTGTCGCGATTGAGGAAGCACAGTTCGGTGCGGAACAGCCCGATGCCTTCGGCCGGGGTTTCCCGTGCGGACCGGGCGGCAGACCCGTCCTGGACATTGGCCAGGATCGAGACCGAGTGGCCGTCGGCGGTGGCGCCGGGGCCGGCCCAGCCGGCCATCGCGGCGGTGGCCGCGTCCGCGGCGTCGACGGCGGCGGCGGCTTGGGCCGGGTCGGGCGAAACACTGACGGTGCCGCGGCTTCCGTCGATCAGGACGTCGGTGCCGGCCGGGATGTCATCGAGGCCGTGGACGGCAACGACACACGGGATGCCGAGCTGGCGGGCGATGATCGCGGTATGGCTGGTCGGCCCGCCGAGCGTGGTGGCCAGGCCGACGACGAGCGTGGGGTCCAGCCCCGCGGTGTCGGCGGGCGCGAGGTCCTCGGCGCAGAGAATGGCCGGCCGCGCCGGCACCGGCACACCGGGCTCGGCAAGGCCGCTGAGTTCGGCGACCACCCGGTCGCGGATGTCGCGCAGGTCGGTGATGCGTTCGGCCATCAGGCCGCCCATCTTGGTGAAGAGGTCGACGAACTGGTCCACCGCCGCGGCGGTGGCACGCACGGCCGGTGCGCCCTCCTTGATGCGTTTCTCCGCCGCACCCAGCCAGGCGCGGTCCTGCGCCAGCGTCGCGGTGGCGGCCAGCACCTCCGATGCCGCGCCGGTCGCGTGGGCGGCGCGTTCCCGCAGCCGCCCGGCGACCGTGGCCGCGGCCGCGGTGAACCGGGTCGCTTCGCCGTCGCGCTCGTCTTCGGCAAGCTCACCACCGGGATCGAGGTCTTCGATGGCGGGAAGCCGGCCGGGGCGGATGACCGGTGCGTAGCGGACGCCGGGAACGACGGGGACGCCGACGAGGACCTGTCCGGCACCGAGTGAGGTAGGTGTGGATGAGGCGGGCATGTGAACTAGATTACAACCATTCGTTGACAAGTCAACACAAACGGGGGTAAAACAACACATACCAACATCGAATCCAGCTCAATCTCTCCTAGACCCCACACAAACGGAGAATCGTGTACCCGGAAGAACGTCAGCAGGCGATTGCCGCCCGAGTGCTGTCCCAGGGACGGGCCTCGGTGGCCGAACTGGCCCAGGCTTACGACGTCACGACAGAGACCGTCCGCCGCGACCTGGCCGCGCTCGACCGGGCCGGCCTGGTGCGCCGGGTGCACGGCGGGGCGGTCCCGGTGCGCGCGCTGCACGTAGTCGAGCCCGGCGTCGATGAGCGAGAGACCACCCGCGCCGACCACAAGGAGGCCATCGCCCGAGCCGCCGCCGAATTCCTCCCGCTATCCGGTGCCACCGTGCTTTTCGACGCCGGAACCACCACCGCCCGCGTCGCGGCCATGCTGCCGGCCGACCGGCAGCTGGTCGCCGTCACCAACTCGGTGCCGATCGCGGCCCGGCTCGCCGCCATGCCGTCGATCACCCTGCAACTGCTCGGTGGCCGGGTTCGCGGACTCACCCAGGCGGCCGTCGGCGAACCGGTCCTACGCGCGCTCGACACGATGCGGGTGGATATCGCCTTCATCGGCACCAACGGCATCACGGTGCGCCACGGGCTCTCGACCCCCGACAGCGACGAAGCGGCCGTCAAGCGCGCGATGGTCCGCTGCGCCAACTACGTGGTCGTGCTGGCCGACTCATCGAAGGTCGGCCGTGAGGAGTTTGTCAGTTTCGCGCCGATCGACAGTGTCGACGCCCTGATCACCGACCGCGAGATCAGCGCCACCGACCGCGCCGAATTGGCCGAGCAGGGCATCGAAGTCGTTGTGGCAGGGGGGGAATCATGATCGTCACCGTCACACCCAACCCGAGCATCGATCGCACCGTGACATTGCCCGCCCAATTGGTGCGCGGCGCGGTGCACCGGGTGCGGTCGGTGACCACCGAACCAGGCGGCAAGGGCGTCAACGTCGCACGGGCGCTGACACTGGCCGGGCTGGACACCGTGGCGGTGCTACCCGCCGCCCGGCACGACCCGATCGTCGCGGCGCTGGAGTCCTGCGGCGTGCCGTTCCACCTGGTACCCATCGACGGTGCGGTGCGCACGAACCTCGCGATCACCGAATCCGACGGCACCACAACGAAGATCAACGAGCCGGGCGCGGTGATCGATGCGGCCGCGCTGGCCGCGTTCACCCAGGCCATCCTCGATCGGGCGGCGGGCGCACGCTGGGTGGTGTTGTCCGGATCCCTGCCACCCGGCATTCCGGATGATTGGTACGCCGACGTGGTGGCCCAATTGCAGTCCTATGACTGCAAAGTCGCTGTCGACACTTCCGATGCGCCGCTGGCGGCGCTGGCAGCCGGTTTCGCCACTGCCGCCCCCGATCTGATCAAGCCGAATTCCGAGGAACTGGCCAGCCTGGTCGGTATCGATGCGCAGTCACTGGAAGATGCTCTGGCCGAGGGCAATCCCGATCCCGTGGTCGACGCCGCTCGGCAACTGCTCGACCGGGGCGCTAAAACAGTGCTGGCCACACTCGGTGCGGCCGGCGCGCTGCTGGTCAACGACACCGGCAGCTGGCTGGCCACCCCGCCTCCGATCAAACCAAGGAGCACCGTCGGCGCCGGCGACTCCTCCCTCGCGGGCTACGTACGCGCCGACGTCGGTGGTGCGCAGGCGCCGCAACGACTGCAGATGGCTGTCGCCTACGGCAGCGCCGCTGCGGCACTTCCCGGTTCGGCACTCCCGTCGCCGGCCGCGATCGACCTCGACGATGTGGCGGTCACCTCGATATCGCCCTACCCCGCCGAATTCCGCGCCCACCCAGCTCCGCCCGCCCGACCCTGACAGTAGAAGGCATCTCACCATGACGAACTCCGCCACTTCCATCATCAGCACCGACCTGGTGCTCCTCGACGTCAACGCCGGGTCGGACAAGGAGTCGGTGATCGGCCGGCTCGCCACCCGGCTCGCCGACAGCGGACGGGTCAGCGACGGTCCGGCACTACAGGCCGCGGCCATGGCCCGCGAAGCACAGTCGGCCACCGGGCTTCCCGGTGGCATCGCGATCCCGCACTGCCGGTCGGCGGCGGTCACCAGCCCGTCGATCGGGTTCGCCCGGCTGGCACCCAAAGTCGACTTCGGTGCGCCCGACGGCCCGGCGGATCTGGTGTTCCTGATCGCCGCGCCGGACGGCGCCGGCACAGAGCACATGAAGCTGCTGTCCAGCCTGGCGCGCGCGTTGGTACGGCCGGAGTTCGTGCAGTCGTTGCGAGATGCCAAGTCGGCTTCAGACGTGGTCTGCCTGGTCGACGGGGTGGTCAACCCGGATACCGCCAAGCCGGCCACCACTGCCGCCCCTGTCGCGAAACCTGCAGCTGCGCAGACTAAGTCGATCATCGCAATCACCGCGTGTCCCACCGGCATCGCCCACACGTATATGGCCGCCGACGCGCTGAAGCTGGCCGCCGAGCGCGCGGGGGTGAACCTGACGGTCGAGACCCAGGGCTCCTCGGGCAGCACACCGGTGAGCGCGGACACCATCAACAACGCCGACGCCGTCATCTTCGCCACCGATGTCGGGGTCAAGGACCGTCAGCGTTTCGCAGGCAAACCGGTGATCGCCTCCGGCGTCAAGCGCGCCATCAACGAGCCGGACACCATGATCGCCGAAGCCGTTGCCGCGTCAGATAATCCGAAGGCCACGCGAGTCCAGGGCACCGCGGCCGAGGCCAGCGCCGGCTCTCTCGCCGGTGGGGTCGGCTGGGGAACCCGGATCCGCCAGATCCTGCTGACCGGTGTCAGCTACATGATTCCGTTCGTGGCGGCCGGCGGTTTGCTGATCGCGCTGGGCTTCCTCTTCGCCGGCTACGACATCGCGAATACCCCTGACGGCGCGACCAAGTCGCTCGGCAATCTGATCGCGACCACGAACTCGCTGACCAACTTGCCCAGCGGCGGCTTCACCCAGTATCTCGGCGCGGTGTTGTTCACCCTCGGTGGCTTGGCGTTCAGCTTTCTGGTTCCTGCGCTGGCCGGTTACATCTCCTTCGCCATCGCCGACCGGCCAGGTCTCGCACCGGGTTTCACCGCGGGTGCGGTCGCGGTGTACGTCGGCGGTGGCTTCATCGGCGGTATCGTCGGCGGCTTGATCGCGGGTTTCGCGGCGTTGTGGATCAGCCGGGTGAGCGTGCCGCAATGGCTGCGCGGCCTGATGCCGGTGGTGATCATCCCGTTGTTCGCCTCGCTGATCGTCGGCCTACTGATGTTCCTGCTGCTGGGCCGACCATTGGCCGCGATCACCTCCGGGCTGACCAACTGGCTCAACGGACTCACCGGCGCATCGGTCATCCTGCTCGGCGTGATCCTTGGCCTGATGATGTGCTTCGACCTCGGCGGACCGGTCAACAAGGCGGCCTATGCGTTCGCCACCGCTGGGCTCAACGTCGCCGACCCCGCCTCGCTGCGCATCATGGCAGCGGTGATGGCCGCCGGCATGGTGCCCCCGCTGGCGATGGCGCTGGCCACCACCATCCGGCCCGGATTCTTCAGTGAACCGGAGCGCGAGAATGGCAGGGCGGCATGGCTGTTGGGCGCTTCGTTCATCTCCGAGGGAGCGATCCCGTTCGCGGCCGCCGACCCGCTGCGGGTGATCCCGTCGATGATGGCCGGCGGTGCGCTCACCGGCGCGCTGATCATGGCGTTCGATGTGACGCTCAAGGCGCCGCACGGCGGGATCTTCGTGTTCTTCGCGATCGGCAACCTGGCGTGGTTCCTGGTGGCCCTGGCCGCAGGTACCGTCGTCGGCGCGTTCGCAGTGCTCGGCGCCAAGCAGTTCAGCCGAAGCGAATCCCCCGCCACCACCCCGGCCATCACCGCCACTCCGTCCGTCTCTTAAGGCAACGTTTGACCGCAGAAGTTCGAGTAAACACCACCATAACGTCGAATTCGACACCAATAGAAGGAGTCTCATGCACACCAAGACCGTCATCGTCGGCTCGGCGATCGGACTGCACGCCCGCCCGGCCGCGATCATCTCCGAAGCCGTTGTCAACGCGGGTGTTCCGGTGACGTTGTCGCTCGACGGCGGCGAGCCGGTGGACGCCGGTTCAGCGTTGATGATCATGACCCTGGGCGCCGGGAATGGTGCGCAGGTCACCGTGGCCTCCGAGGACGAGGCCGCGTGCGCGAGCATCGCCGAGTTGGTCCAGCAGGACCTCGACGCCTAACGCCCTTCGCGCTGCTAGCATCCGCTCAGTGTCAAGGTGAGGTCGCCGCTTGTTTGCGGTGGTTGGATTCTTTGCACCTGGTGTCTGGCTCGTAGCCTCTGTGCCGCCTGCGGGTTGGCG
>FLQS01000019.1 GCA_900078375.1 uncultured Mycobacterium sp.
GCGGCGATCCAGCGGCGGATGGTCTGCTCGTGCACGCCGATGTGGTCAGCTGCACCAGCGATTGTGGTCCAAGTGCGACGTTGTGTGTGCATGGACAGAAAAGTACACCTGTTGTCGCACAAGTATTTTGCACATAAAAAGTTATAACTTCACGCCGCTCCGCTGCACTTTGGCCATGCCTTTGGCTACGCCTTAGGCGTGTCGCTTGCACCGTTCGACTGCTGCGCCAGCTGCGACAGCGCGGCAGCCACCTCGGCGTCCCGACCGCTGACGGCCTGCTGATAGATCAGGCTGGCACGCACGGTCGAGTGCCCCAGGCGAGCCATGGACTCGGCCAGGTTCGCGCCCACCCGAGCAGCTTGGGTTCCGGCGAAGTGGCGAAGATCGTGAATGCGGATGCGGTCCACGCCCGCAGCCTCCTGCGCGGCGGTGTAGTAGTCGAGGAAGACGCGATCGTTGAGGTGGCACCCGCCCTGGGCTGCCGGGAACAGTTGGGCGTCAGGGTCTTCGGCAACATATGTATTGAGATGATGCTTGAGCTCTTCTCGAATATGCGGCGGCACAACGACTGTGCGACCCTTGCCAGATTTTGGCGTGTCGATGTTGCACACCCCCGAGCGGTGGGTGGCACCGCGGGCGATGGTCAGCACTGAACAGTCCGCGCTGATGTCTTTGCGCCGCAACTCGGCGGCCTCGCCCCAGCGCGGGCCGCACCACGCCATCAGAAGCACCAGCATTCGCAGCCGCTTCGGTTCGATGGCGTCGGCCAGCGCGTCGAGCTGCTGCGGGTCCAGCACTTTGGCCTGCCGCTTAGTGACCGTGTGCATGGCCTTCGGGATGTTGCACGGGTTCGACGGCAGCAGCCCGTCAGACACCGCGGTCCCGCAGACGGCGTGCAGGAATTGGTAGGCGTGAGCACGGGCGGTGGGCTTGGTCTTGTCGAATCCGGCGTACCACGTGCGCACCGCTTCGGGAGTGAGCTGGCCGAGCGGCACCGGCCCAAGCGTCGACTCTTTGAGCCGCGCCACGTGCGCCTCATACCCGGCTTTGGTCCGCGGCTTGAGGTTGCGCTGCTCGACCCAGGTCGCGGCGAACGAGGCGACCGTCACGCCCTGGGCCTTCTTCTGCGCTGCCCGTTGCGCCGGTGGTGTCCAGTTGCCCCACTCGACCAGGCGGCGCTCGTCAGCCAGCCAGCCCTCGCCGTCGAGCTTGGAGGTGAACGTGTGCGGTGCCCGATGCCGGATGCCGTCCGGGCCGATGTACGAGGCCGACCACTTCTTGCCCTGCAGCCGCAGCCAGCCCCACCCGCGGCGACCCGTCTTGCCCGCCATGGCTACCTCCCTGACCTAGCTATCTGTCAGCTATCCGTGTGCGTATTTATGCTGACTGAAGCTAACTCGTGCACTGTAGAGGTGTCTACAGTCACCGCAGCTCAGAGGCATAAATGCTCAGCTGAAGGGTAGCTCAGCAATCACCGCAACGGCTAATTCGAATCCTGCCGGGGGCACTCAAGTTTGAACTGGTGAAACCGCGCACGGGACCGTCGCTTACCTATTGGACAATTACTCGGAACGGTGTCGCCTGCACGGACTCTCGACATGTGTGGCATCCACGGCCATGGCAGCTCTGCTCGCCGTACCGGCGGCGACGCCCTGGTGCGGGGCCGATTCATTGAGCCTCAGCAGCACTCCGCCCATCTACCCCACCCCGGATCCCTGGCCCTGTATCCATTTTTCCGTGCTGTTGACCAATACCTCCGCACAGACCTGCACGCTGCAGGGCTGTCCCGGCGTGGACCTCGTCGGCACCACCGACCGCCACCTGGGCGCCGCCCCCGATCCCGCCGACCCGCCGTTCAGCGGGATCGTCAGCGCGTCGAGAACGGGCGGCGATGGTCAACCCGTCGTGTTGATGCCGGGAGCGACCGCCAGCAGTCGTCTGGGCTTCCAGCCGAAAACAACCGATATCGGGCTGGCGCGCCTGGCCGCCCACCACGATCGTCGTGACCCCTCGGATTCCACCACCCAGCCAGAGACTCCGTGGCCGTTCGGTGGCTTCACCGTTCTCCTCATCAACAACGGGACACAACCGGTCGTCACGATCGACGCGCTTCAGCCCTACGCGTGAGTACGCGCACCTTGCAGTGACATAGCGCAACGTGTTCGCCTCCGCGAGTAACCGCCCGCGCCGCCAGCAACGAAATCCGTGGCAATAATCAATTAGAAGACTGTCAGTAGCAGGTGACGTCCGGTACGGTCCAAACCAGCAAAGATGCACACGAGCTACAGGGGACATCGATGGGTCGGGTTGGAGCTAAAGGCAGCAAAGCGTTGCTCGGCGCATTGGTTTCGAGTGCGCTCGCAGCCGGGGCGTTCACCGCGCCGCCCCCCGCCCAGGCATCGTGCTTCTCGGCCTTCGGGTTGAACAACCGCAACGGCTGTATCAGCAACCTCACCACCTACGCGATTGCGATCGGCCCCGGCGCTTCGGCCAATGCCGTCAGCGGACTGTTCAGCGGTGCCATCGCGCTCGGCGCCAACGCACACGCGGAGACCAGCGTCAGTGCCTTTATGTTAGCGCTGGCCGCCGGCGACAATGCGGTGGCAGAGACGCTCAGTTCGTTTCTCGGATGGAACCTGCAATTCGGGCCCGGTACCGCATCGACTCTCGGGGGCCTCTTCAATTTCGTCCTCGGCATCTCGCCAGATGGCATAACGCCGAATACCACCGGCGCCATCGGCCTCGGCAATATCGCGGTGAAAATTGGGGCGGGCACAGCACAAGCGCTCGGCGCCTTCAACGTCGCCCTGGGACTGATGAGCGGCAACGCCAACACTCAGTCAGCGGGCGCCTCCGGCATCGCCAACCTCGTCATACAGGCCGGGGCAGGCACCGCGGCAGCGGTCGGCTTCCTCAATGCCGCCCTTAGCGTCGTGATCGTGAACACCGGGCTGCAAACCGTCTCAGCAGGCATCCTCGGCACCCTCGCGCTCAACTTTCTCGGCGACAGCGGCACCGCGGCAACGCAGGCCTACTTCAGCTCCGCCCTGAATTTCCTGGGCACCAACATCGTGACCACCGGCGGCATCTTCAGTACCGCGCTGAACTGGCTGGGTACCGGCAACAACATTTCAGTGACGGGCTCGTTCCCCTTCGCCACGTTTGGCACGGCGTTGAACTTCTTCGGCTCCAATAACGTCCTCGGCACTGTCGGTGGTCCGCTGGCAATCGTGGCGTCGTTCTTCCAAGAGGCTGCGAACGTCATCCAAAACGGGCCCGGCATCAGAATCACCGGGCCGTTCCACTTCGACGTTCCACCCCTTGGCGGCCAGAGCGCTGCCAGCGCGAGAAGGGTGCCCGCCGCGGCGGATTCCGACCGCAGCTCGCAAGCAGCGGCGCACACCGACTCCGATGACAGCGGCAATACGGCGACGCCACCCGCTTCCGAGGACACCACCACGAGCCCTGCCGACGACAACACCACGACTGCTGCCGCGCACTCCGCCCGCGCCGGCAGCCACCGGAAAGTCAACGCCCCGAGTGTCTCTGACGCAGATAGCAAGAAAAGTGGCGACCTGTCGGCAGCTCCCGACAACAACAACAAGAACGCCGCAGCCTCGCGCAGCGGTGGCGGCAAACACCGAAAGCGCTAACCGCGCTACCATCCACGCTACCCCTCGCGCCCTGGGCACGATCGCAAGTTCCTCGTTGCGCGAACGGCGAATAATGGTTCGCCATCCGTCGGAGCCGGCTCGGCAATTCGACGATCGACGCCGACGTGATCAGGGCACTTGAATCGCGCTAACGACAACCGCACGGATGTCTGACCTTCCAACCCCTGCGTTCCATGTGGTCAAAGAGTGGAAAGTGGCGCCAGTGGTCCACCAGCTGGGAAACCTGGGAGAAGATCCATCGGAAAAGCTGTCAATGGAATGCGGGTCCGGTACGGTCCAATCCAGCAAAGACCCCTAAGGTAACGGGCTATGTCGATGATTCAGGTACGCGCCAAAGGTGGCATGTTGCTCGGTGTGTTGGTGTCCAGTGCGATTGTAGCCGGGGGCGTCAGCGAAGTACCGACAGCACATGCCAGCTGCTTTTCGGCCTTTGGTATCGGCAATGGCAACGGCTGCACAAGCAACTTGACCACTATTGCGATCGGGATCGGCAACGGCGCAATAGCGAACTCCAGTACCACCTTCTTCGGCGGTGCCATTGCGGTCGGCAACGATGCCAGCGCGGCCGCGGCCGCCTCGACGGCCTTCAGTGCGCTGTCCTTCACGATCGCGCTCGGCAACAACGCGAAAGCCTCAGCGCTGCCGTCTGTTCTCAGCATGGCAGTGCAGATCGGTGAAGGCATGACCACGACCCTGGGCGCGCTCAATTACGCCCTCGGCATCTCCACCGGAACCGGATCGCAGACAACCGGCGCCGCCGGCGTCGGCAATGTCTCCGTGCAATATGGGCCGGGCACCATCGTCAACATCGGCAGCCTCAACTTTGCCTTCGGTATCAATCCCGATGGCACAACACAATCGATCACCGTCGGCGGCATGGCTGCTCTTGCGCTCAACTGGTTCGGCGACGCAAGCACCCTCGTCGCGCAAGGAATCTTGAGTAGCGCGGTCAACGTCATGGGCAAGAACGTGACGGCGGTCGCCGAAGGCGTGTTGAGCAACGCATTGAATTTCGTGGGCAACAACAATGCGATCACGGTGTGGGGTTCGCTTCCTAACACCACGTTGAGCTGGGCATTGAACTTCTTCGGCAGCGGCAACACGATAAAGGCCGGCCCCGGCCCGTTCGCGGTCGCGGTGTCGTTCCTTCGGGACCTCGCGACGGTCGTCAAATCCAGCCCGGGCATCAACATCAATGGGTTTTCCCCTTTCACGGGGGCATCGGTCGGTGCTGGCAAGCGAACCGCCGCCGCGGCGGCGGTCTCCGACGACAGCAGCTCGGATGCCAAAGCGCCGTCTGCCTCCGGTGCCCGCGGTAAGAAGACCACTGCGCAATCGGCGCGCCCCACCACTCAGAAGCCAGCCGGCCCGCCGTCTGCCTCGAGCGCCAACAGCAAAAAATCAGCCAACTCGTCGGCATCCGGCGTTGGTGGCAAGAAAGCCGCGCACCAGCGCTAAATCAGCCAACGTAACTCGGCGGCCATCTGCTTGCCGCTGCATATCAATGGGCAGGTCACCAGATAGCGGTGGCGGCGGCAAAGTCGGCGCAAATGCCGGCACGAGCGGCGGAACGGCAGTACCGGCCGCGGCCTGAGCGGTGTCAACGGTGGCACCGGAGGGACTGGCGGCACGGCCGGTACCGGTGGTGCCGGCGGTACCTGACCGTAGTGACCCGGTAGCTCGACACCTCCGAAGACAGCTCTACTCAACTCTTCGCACCACCACCTCGACACGAGGAGTCGACCAGGAATCGCGACCCGACGCAAGGCGCAGACAACGGCTGCGCCATCCAATTGCGGGCCGCTATTTCCTCATGACCCAAACGTCAAGGGCGATACCCGCTTATCCACCCGAATTGCTGAAACAGGCGGATCAAGAGTTTGCCACGGCCCGGTATTCGCATTGCTACCATGTGGGACTTAGAAGCACTCGCGAACCTGGGAGCTAACCATGGCTGCAAGGCACCGTGCGGCAAGCCGGGCGAAAAGTTCGTCCGCCCGCCACCGCGCTCCTCAGCAGCCCAGCAAAGTCTCTACCTGGGTAGGAACCGGTGCTCTCACTGTTGGTGTTTGCGCTTCACTGGCCGGCGCTGCGGGAGTTGCCCATGCCGACTCGTCCACCGGCGACTCCCCATCAACGAGCCACAGCAGCAGCGGCCCCAAAGCGAACTCCGGTCGCACCACGTCGTCGAAACCGAGCACCGGCGCGGCCAAGGCAACCACCGGCAAAACCACTTCGCCGAAGTCGGCAGACGACACCGCCCTGAACAACGTGGCGAACCCGGGCGGAGCCACCGGGGCTAACCGGGCCCGCAACGCCCGTGCCCTTTCGGTGCCCGCCGCGGCCGCCCAAAACAATGCCGCCCAAGACAATCGGGCCACCAACGACGCACCTGACGATACCGCAGCCCAAAGCCCGGCAACCCCGCGCGCGCACTCGGCCAGGCCCTTGACCGTGGCGACCGCCGCCCCGAGCGCCTCAGCCGAGTCCGCCGCCGCGAAGGTAGGCGCATCGGATATCACCGCGTCAGACCTCGGTGTCCTGTCCCCGTTGCAACAGCTGACGTGCGCCATCCTCGCCTCGGTGCTCAACGCCACCGGCCCGACGCTGCTGAACATCTTCGTCACCCCGCAACAAATCAGCGTTGAGGACGTCATCGTCGCGCTCGCCACCAATTCGTGGAAGGGACGGGCGCTCTGGGGCAACGGTGCGGACGGCACCGCCGACAGCCCGGACGGCAAGCCGGGTGGCTGGTTCATCGGCAACGGCGGCAACGGCTACTCCCAGCCCGACGGCTCCGGCCTGAACGGCGGTAACGGGGGCGCCTCGGGCCTGGTCGGCAACGGCGGCACGGGCGGGGCAGGCGGGTCTAGTGCGACGCTGCCGGGCACCGGAGGGAACGGTGGCGCGGCACAGTTATTCGGCACCGGCGGCACCGGCGGTGTGGGCGGCGCCGGTCTGGGTATCACCGGTGGCACCGGTGGCACCGGCGGCACTGGCGGACTGTTCAGTGGCAACGGCGGAACCGGCGGGGCCGGCGGTACGGGCCTGATCGGCGGAGCCGGCGGCGCGGGCGGCTATGTGCTCAGCCTCGGATTCGGCTACTTCGCCCCCGGCGGGAAGTACCACGCCGGCACAGTCACCGGCGGGACCGGCGGAGTCGGTGGCGCCGGAACCGGCATCACTGGCGTCGGCGGAATCGGCGGCGCGGGCGGTGTCGCGATCCTCTGGGGGCTCGACCAAACGAACTACTACTTGTCGGTGATCACACAGTTCACCGGCATCACCAACAATGCCGCCATCGCCGTCGGCGGCACCGGCGGGGCCGGCGGGACCGGCACCGTCGGCGGCCTCGGCGGGGTCGGCGGCGACGCGTACAACTTCCTGCCCGCCGGATCAGTCCCCGAAGGTGTCGCCATCGGCGGACAGGGCGGCGACGGCGGCGACTCCACTGATACCAACCCATTGGACATGGGGATCGTGGGCGGAGCCGGCGGCCACGGCGGCAACGGCTACGCCGTCGAGCTGTTCAACTCCCAGGGCGGCGCCGGCGGCAGTGGCGGAGAGGGTCTGTTCGGGCTGCCGGGCGCACCCGGCCTGCCCGGCCTCGGACTACTGCTGCCCGACATCTCCGCAGCGGGCAGCTGCATTATCGGCGTCTGCCTCTCGACATAACGCCGAACAGCAGCCCGTCCCTATGCGTCCAACCGCGCGAACGCCTTGCGCTGGTAGAGGTCCCCACACGAGGACCTCCTGACCTTGCCGCTGGTGGTGATCGGAATCGAACCCGGCGACACCAGCACGAGGTCGGCGACCGCAAGGCCGTGCGATTTCGAGATCGCCGCGGTGACCTCACCCCTGAGCGTCGCGAGCTGCTGCTTCACGTCCTCGGCTTCGCCGCGCGTCCTGACCTCAAGGATCACCGCCAGCTGCTCCACGCCGTCGTCGGCGATGGCGATCGCCGCGGACCGGCCGCCGGTGATCTCCGAAATCGTCGCCTCGATGTCGTCGGGGGCGTGGTTGCGCCCGTAGACGATCAGCAGGTCCTTCAACCGGCCGACCATGAACAGCTCGCCCTCGGAGATGAAGCCGAGGTCGCCGGTCTTGAGCCAGGGACCTGCCGGGGTACCGGCCGACGGCTCGACGATCCGGCCGCCGAACGTGCGCTCGGTCTCCTCCGGCTTCTGCCAGTAGCCCGCACTGACGTTGTCACCGTGTGCCCAGATCTCGCCGGTCGTGCCGTCCGGGCACTCGAGGCCGGTTTCCGGGTCGACGATGCGCAGTGTCGGTGACTGCGGGGTGATCGGGCCGCCGTAACTGATCAGCGGCGTTCCGCCGTGCCCGTCAACGCGCTGGGCGCGACCACCGGACAGCGCCTCGGAGTCGAAATGGACGACCTTCGTCAGCTGGCCCGGCCTGGGTGTCGCCAGGTACAACGTCGCTTCGGCGAGGCCGTAGGACGGCTGAATCACCGTGGGCCGCAGATTGAACCGCGCGAACCGGTCGGTGAACCGCTTGATCGTCACCGGCTGGACCCGCTCGGCACCACTTTGGATGGTGAGCACACCGCTCAGATCGAGTCCGGCCATGTCGTCGTCCGAGGTCTTCTTGGCAGCCACGTCGAAGGCGAAGTTGGGCGCCGAGGTGAAGACCCGCGGGTAACTGGCCGCCAGCTGCATCCAGCGGGCCGGCCGCTGCAGGAAGGACACCGGGCTGGTCAGCACCGCGCTGGTGCCCAGCACGACCGGTGAGCAAACTCCCATGATCAAGCCCAAGTCGTGGAAGAACGGCAGCCAGGAGACGAACGTCAGGTCCGGCGGAGCAACGCCGCCGAAGTCGATCAGGAAGTCCGAGGTGATCTGCTGCAGGTTGGTCAGCAGGTTCGTGTAGGACATCATCACGCCGGCCGGTGACCGAGTAGACCCGGAGGTGTACTGCAGGTAGGCGGTGTCGTGGCTGTCCGACTCGTCGTAGTCCCCTGCGCTCCCCCGGACCGGCGCGTCCAGCTCCAGCCGATCGACCTCGATGATCGCCGGTGCCAACTGGCCGGGCTGCGGAGTGATGCTCCTCGCGACCTCGGCAACCACTGAGGACGTCGTGAGCACCGCGGTGGGCAGCGCATCGCGCAACACCGATTCAACACGCTCGTCGGCCACGCCACCCATCGGCACTGACAGCGGAACCGGGATCACGCGAGCCTGCAACGCACCCAGCAAACCGAAGATGTAGTCCAGTCCCTGCGGCGCGATCAGCATCACGCGATCCCCGGGCGACGCCACCACACTGAGCTCGCGTGCCACGTTGAGCACCCGCCGATGCAATTGCGGCCACGTCAGGCTGATGGGCACCCCGGCCCAGTCCTCGTCGTAATCAATGAACGTGTATGCCGTGTCATCCGGCTGCAGACTGGCGCGCTCGCGCAGCAGAGCAGGAAGGGACGTCTCAACCACCTGTGTCACATGTGGCAAAGTACCGTAGCCTCCTGAGCTACATCCCCGAAGTGGGTCAGATCGGCGCGCACGCGATCAAATCCCGGCGCCTGGTCGCCGGTGGCCGCCCCAATTTTCTTCCGAACGAGACCAAATCCCAACACTCGCCCCGGTGTCGCTACGGTGGCTGCTAAATTGACGCACATGAAGGCATCCCGCGTGGTTGAGGGGTGGCCAGGGCGTGCATGAAGCAATGGGCACGTCGTTGCTGTGAGGAGTCTGGATGGTGTCATTCGTTGGGGCGATGATCGGGCAGATCGCTCCGGTTCAGCCAATTCGTCGCCTCCGATGAGCGCCAGCGCGACCGTTCCGGTCGCTGTCATCGGTATGGCGTGCCGGCTTCCGGGCGGCATCACGTCGCCGGAGCAGCTCTGGGATGCGTTGGTGCGGGGTGACGACCTGGTCACCGAGGTGCCACGGGACCGCTGGGATAACGACGAGTACTACGATCCCGACGCGGGCGTGCCCGGTCGGACGACGTCCAAATGGGGTGCGTTCATCGATGACGTCACCGGCTTCGATCCCGAGTTCTTCGGGCTGAGCGAACGCGAGGCAGCCGCGCTCGATCCGCAACACCGACTGTTGCTGGAAACGTCATGGGAGGCGATGGAGCATGCCGGACTGCCCCCCGAGGAGGTCCAGGACTCGCTGACCGGTGTGTTCACCGGACTGACGCACTACGACTACCAGATGGTGTCCACCGACTCCGACGCGATGGAGGGACCGTACGGCTTCTCGGGCAACACCTTCAGCATGGCGTCCGGGCGCATCGCCTACACGCTGGGCCTGCACGGCCCGGCGATGGCAGTCGACACGGCGTGCTCGTCGGGTCTGCTCGCCGTGCACTTGGCGTGCCGCAGCCTGAACGAAGGCGAAAGCGATCTGGCGCTGGCTGGTGGCGCCTACGTCATGCTGGATCCGCGTAAGTACGTCGCGGGAACCGCGGCCGGCCACCTCTCCCCGACCGGACGCTGCCGCGCGTTCGACGTCGCTGCCGACGGCTACGTCAGCGGCGAGGCGTGCGCGATGGTGTTGCTCAAGCGCCTGCCTGACGCACTGCGCGACGGTGACCGCATCCTGGCGGTCGTGCGCGGTACCGCCGCCAACCAGGACGGCCACACCGTCAACATCTCGACACCGTCGGTGAGCGCGCAAACAGCGGTCTACCGCGCGGCGCTGGCCGCGGCGGGTGTCGATGCCGGCAGCGTCGGCATGATCGAGGCACACGGCCCCGGCACCCCGGTGGGTGATCCCATCGAATACGCCAGCCTCAGCGAGGTTTACGGCATCGACAGCCCCTGCGCACTGGGGTCGGCGAAGACGAACTTCGGCCACGCCCAATCCGCCTCCGGCGCCCTCGGGTTCATCAAGACGGTTCTCGCGCTGCAGCACCGCGCGATCCCCCGGAACCTGCATTTCACTCGTCTGCCCGATCAGATGGCCCGCATCTCCACGAATCTCTTTGTGCCACAGGAGACCACCGAGTGGCCCACCGAGGCGGCGGCACCGTGCCGCGCGGCCGTCTCCTCATACGGGGTGTCCGGAACCAACGTCCACGCAATTCTGGAGCAGGCTCCCCAAGCCGCAGGCGCGCCCGGGCAGCCGGACCCGAATGCCGGAACATCACTGTTGTTCCCGCTGTCGTCCACCTCCGCCGAGGAATTGCGCCGCAGTGCCGGCCAGCTGGCCGACTGGGTGCAGACGCACGAGGACGTCGTGTTACCCGACCTTGCCTACACGCTGGCCCGTCGGCGTGGGCATCGCCCAGTCCGCACCGCGGTATCGGCAAGCGACCGGCCAGGACTCACCGCAGCGCTACGCGAGGTTGCCGACGGCGACGCCCTGTATGAGGCCGCCGTCGGACGCGACGACCGCGGCCCGGTGTGGGTGTTCTCCGGGCAGGGCTCGCAGTGGGCTCAGATGGGTGCCGAACTGCTCGCGACCGAGCCGGTATTCGCGGCGAAGATCGCCGAACTCGAGCCGCTGATCGCGCACGAGTCCGGCTTTTCGGTGACCGAGGCGATGTCGGCACCCGATGTGGTGACCGGGATCGACCGGGTCCAGCCGACCATCTTCGCCATGCAGGTCGCGTTGGCGTCGGCCATGGCAGCCCACGGGGCGCGCCCCGGCGCGGTGATCGGGCATTCGATGGGCGAGACCGCGGCCGCGGTCGTCGCCGGCGCGCTGACTCTCGAAGATGGCGTGCGCGTCATCTGCCGCCGCTCCCGGCTGATGGCTGGCATCGCGGGCTCCGGGGCTATGGGATCGGTCGAATTGCCGGCCAAACAAGTGCTTTCGGAGTTGACGATGCGCGGCGTCAAGGACGTCGTGGTGGCCGTCGTCGCCTCACCGCAGTCCACGGTCATCGGCGGTGCCACCGAGACCGTCCAGGAACTGATCGCGGCCTGGGAAGAGCGCGATGTGATGGCCCGGCAGGTCGCCGTCGACGTCGCGTCACATTCGCCTCAGGTCGACCCGATCCTCGCCGAGCTGGCCGACGTCCTCGCGGACCTCAAACCCATGACTCCGACGGTTCCCTACTACTCGGCGACCGGGTTCGACCCGCGTGAAGAACCGTTGTGCGACAACAAGTATTGGGTGCGCAATCTGCGCAACACGGTACGCTTCGCCGCCGCCGTGCGCGCCGCCCTCGAGGACGGTTTCCGGGTCTTCGCCGAATTGGCGCCGCATCCGCTGCTGACCCACGCCGTCGAACAGAACGCCGACAATCTGGACGTACCGCTGGCCGCGTTGGCCGCGATGCGCCGCGGCCAGGAACTCCCCAGCGGTCTGTCCGGTCTGTTGGCGGACCTGCACAGCGCGGGCGCCACGATCGACTTCGCCGTGCCCTATCCGCAAGGGCGGCTCGTGGATGCACCGCTGCCGACCTGGACACACCACCGGCTGTGGTTGGAGCACAGCGGCACCGAATCCCCGGCACACGGATACACCGTCGCGGTCCACCCACTGCTCGGCCCGCACGTGCGCTTGCAGGAGGAGCCCGAGCGCCACGTGTGGCAGGCCGAGGTCGGCACCGCCGCGCAGCCCTGGCTGGCCGAGCACACGGTGCGCAATGTGGGGGTACTGCCGGGCGCGGCCTACTGCGAGATGGCGCTGGCGGCCGCCCGCACGGTGCTGGGCGAGGCTGCCGAGGTCCGCGACATCCAGTTCGAACAGGCCCTGCTGCTCGACGAGCAGACCACCATCGGCGCCTCGGCGTCATTGTCGGCCCCGGGCGTCGTCGACTTCGTTGTGGAATCGGACGAGGGCGGTCGACAAGCACGTCAGGCCAGCGCGATCCTGCACGCCGCCGACGGTCAGCAACCCGCCGCCTACGACGTCGCGGCACTGCTTGCGGCGCATCCGGATCGCATCGACGGCGCCGACGTGCGCAAGGGTCTGGACGAGCGTGGTATCCAGTACGGCCCGGCATTCGCTGGCCTCGGCGCCATCCATGCCGGCGGGAACGACGCCCGTACGGTGCTGGCCGAAGTCGCGCTGCCCCGCCAGATTCGCACGCAGGAAGGTTCCTACGGCGTGCACCCGGCACTGCTGGACGCCTGCTTCCAGGCCGTCGCGGGCAGCCCGCAGATCCAGGACCTCAACGAGGGCGTGCTGGGGTTGCCGCTGGGCGCCCGGCGCGTGCGGTCCTTCGGCTCGGCCCGCACCGCCCACTACTGCTACGCCCGGGTCACCGAAGTCGATGCGTCCGGCATGGAGGCTGACCTCGACGTACTGGACCAGCACGGCAGCGTCCTGCTCAGCGTGCATGGGTTACGTTGCGGCACAGGCGAATCCGAGGATGCTCAGCAGGAGCGAATCCTCAACGAGCGGCTGCTGACCGTCGAGTGGCAGCAGCGGCAGCTGCCGGAGGCGCCGCATGCCGACCCGGGAACCTGGCTGCTGATCAGCACCACCGCCAACGCAGACCTGATCGGCAGCGCATTGACCGACACCTTGAAAAGCCAAGGTGCGCAATGCAGCACGATGTGCTGGCCGCCGAATGCCGACCACGTCTCCAACTGCGAGCACCTGGCCGAGCAGCTGCGCTCCAGCCAGATCGCCGGTGCGGTGATCCTGACCGGACCCAAGACCGGCGACTCCGACGACCAGTCGCCACGGGTGGGCCGCGAATATGTGCAGCACCTGACCCGCATCACCCGCGAGTTGGCCGCGACTTCGGGGCACCTGCCACACCTGTTTGTGGTGACCCGCCGCGCGCAGACCGTGCTGGCCGGCGACGTGGCCAACCTGGAGCAGGGCGGACTACGGGGCTTGGTACGGGTGATCGCCGCCGAACATCCGCATCTGCGCACCGCCCAGATCGACATCGACGACAACACCGACGCCGAGCAGCTGGCTCGGCATCTGCTCAGCGAGTCCGAGGAGGACGAGACCGCCTGGCGTGACGGCGCGTGGTACACCGCACGCATGCTGCCCGGCCCTCTGCGGCCCGACGAACGCCACACCGCTCTCGCCGACAACGGCTCCGAGAAGATGCGTCTGCAGATCCGCACCCCCGGCGATCTGCAGACCTTGGAACTGGTTTCCTTCGAACGGGATACCCCCGGCCCGGGCCAGATCGAAGTCGCCGTCAGTGTGTCCAGCATCAACTTCGCCGACGTCCTCGTCGCGATGGGGCTGTTCCCGGCCATTGACGGCGGTCTGCCGCAGCTGGGCATGGATTTCGCCGGGGTGGTCACCGCGGTCGGTCCCGACGTCACCGACCACCGCGTCGGTGACCGCGTCGGCGGGTTCTCCGCCAGCGGCTGCTGGGGCACGTTCGTCACCTGCGATGCCCGGCTGGCCGTCACCCTGCCGGACGTTCTGACCGATCTCCAGGCGGCGGCCACTGCGACAGCGACGGCAACCGCGTGGTGCGGCCTGCACGATCAGGCCGGTATCGCCGCAGGCGACCGGGTGCTGATTCATTCCGCAACGGGCGGTGTCGGCCAGGCCGCGATCGGGGTCGCGCGAGCCGCAGGCGCCGAGATCTTTGCCACCGCGGGCAGTGAAGAGCGCCGACAAATGCTGCGCGACATGGGGATCAAGCATGTCTACGACTCCCGCAGCACCGACTTCGCCGAGCAGATAAGGCACGACACCGATGGCTACGGCGTCGATATCGTGCTCAACTCCCTGACCGGAGCGGCCCAACGCGCCGGGTTCGAGCTGCTGGCCATCGGCGGACGGTTCGTCGAAATCGGGAAGCGCGACGTGTACGGCAACACCCGGCTCGGCATGTTCCCGTTCCGGCGAAACCTCACGTTCTACTACCTTGACCTCGCGTTGATGTCGCTCAGCCACCCGCAACAGGTCGGCGAGTTGCTGCGCACCGTGTATCAGCGGGTGGCCGACGGCGAGTTGCCACCCGCGCGGCACACCGAATATCCGTTGGCCGACGCCGCCACCGCGATCCGGGTGATGAGCGCCGCCCAGCACACCGGCAAGCTGCTGCTCGAGGTCCCCCGCACCGGCAGCAGCAGTGTGGTGGTGCCGCCCGAGCAGGCTAAGTCGTTCCGCCGCGACGGCGCCTATCTGGTGACCGGCGGTCTGGGCGGCCTTGGGTTGTTCCTCGCCGAGAAGATGGCTATCGCCGGCGCCGGGCGCATCGTGCTGACCTCCCGCTCGCAGCCGACGCTCAAGGCGCTGCAGACAATTGAACTGATCCGCGCGATGGGCGCTGAAGTCGTGGTGCACTGTGGCGATATCGCCGACCCGGTCACCGCGCAGAAGATGGTGGAGGCCGCGACCGCCACCGGCCTGCCGGTGCGCGGCGTGCTGCATGCCGCGGCGGTGGTCGAGGATGCCACGTTGGCCAACATCACCGATGAACTCATCGAGCGCGACTGGGCGCCAAAGGTTGGCGGTGTGTGGAATCTGCACGGCGCGACCGCCGATCAGCCGCTGGACTGGTTCTGCTCGTTCTCCTCGGCGGCCGCATTGGTGGGTTCACCGGGGCAGGGTGCCTACGCCGCGGCCAACAGCTGGCTGGATGCGTTCACCCAGTGGCGACGGGCCCAGGACCTGCCGGGCACCTCGATCGCGTGGGGTGCATGGGGCCAGATCGGACGCGCAACCGACTTCGCCGAGAATGCCGGTGCCGCCATCGCTCCCGACGAGGGCGCGTACGCGGTCAATGTGCTGCTGCGCTACGACCGCGGGTACGCCGGATATGCGCCGATCATCGGCGCCCCCTGGCTGACCGCCTTCGCCCAGCGCAGTCCCTTCGCGGAAGCGTTCAATGCCGTCGGGGAAAGCCAAACGGGCACAAGCAGATTGCGTGCCGAGCTCAGTGAGCTGCCGCGGGAACAGTGGCCCACCCGACTGCGGCGGCTGATCTCCGACCAGGTCAGCCTGATCCTGCGTCGCAGCGTCGATCCGGACCGGCCGCTCTCCGAGTACGGCGTCGACTCGCTGGGCGCGTTGGAGCTGCGCACCCGTATCGAGGCCGAAACTGGAGTGCGCCTGACATCCAGCGACCTCGCCGTCGGCACGGTTCGCGGGTTGTCGGAGCTGCTGTGCGAGAAGTTGTCGCCGTCCAACAGCGACGTATCGGCGTAGCCGAATCAGTGACAGGGGCGCCGACAGCCGGCCCGGACCAAAGGAAGATCCGTGACAGCCGTTCTTAAAGTGTTGGTATCGGGGCTTATTCAGCTTGTCGTGATCGGCACCGTGTTGTTCGCGACGGCCGGCACACTGGACTACTGGCAGGCCTGGGTGTTCCTGGCCGTGTTCGCCGCGTCGGCGTGGCTGCCCAGCGTGTACCTACAGCTGACGAATCCGGCGGCGATGCAGCGGCGGATGCGCGGCGGTCCGGTCGCCGAAGCGCGGCCGGTGCAGAAGATCGTGATGGCCGGGCTGTACCTGTCACTGGCGGCGATGTGCGTGGTCGGCGGACTCGACCACCGCTTCGGCTGGTCGTCGGTGCCGGCGGCACTGTGCCTGGCCGGCAACGTTCTGGTTGCCGCCGGTCTGGCTGTAGTGGTCTTGGTGGTCGTTCAGAACAACTACGCGTCGACCACCGTCCAGGTGGCCGCGGATCAGAAAGTGGTCTCCAGCGGGCTCTACGGGCTGGTTCGCCACCCCATGTACACCGGCAATATGATCATGCTGGTGGGCCTGCCCCTCGCGCTGGGTTCCTATTGGGGGCTGGTTTTCGTCCTGCCCGGCGTCGCAGTCCTGGCCTCCCGGATCCGCGATGAGGAGAAGCTGCTCGCCGATGAGTTGAGGGGCTACCGCGACTACACGCAGACGGTCCGCTCTCGGCTGGTGCCAGGTGTGTGGTGATGACACGTCCGAGATGTTCGGGAAAGGTGGAGTGCGACGCAGATGACTGATCTCGAAGTACGGAAGATGCGATTCGCGTTCTCCGACTACGACGTTCCGTTCCTGTGGAACGAGTCCGACCCGGCCTTCTCTGCCGCAGCCAATGCGATGTCGTTTCTGTTTCTCGCCGTCGAGAAGATGATCAGCGCCGCGGTGCACGAGGCGATGCCACTGATCACCGACCCCGACGTCGCCGAAGAAGCATTGGCGTTCGTGCGCCAAGAGGGTCAGCACAGCATGGCGCACCGGCAGCACGCGAAGGCCTTGCTCAAGACCCATCCAGAGCTCAAAGAGACTCTCGACGAAGTGATCGCCGCGTATGACGGGCTGACGGCCACCAAGTCGCTGGAATACCGGTTGGCCTATATCGCCGATCTGGAAGCGACGTTCACGCCGTCGTTCAAGATGATGCTCGACAACGCCGATACGTTGTTCGCCCCCGGGGACGATCGCGTGGCGTCACTGTTCCTGTGGCACTTCGTCGAAGAGATGGAACACCGCAGTTCGGCGCTGATCATCTACAACGCTGTGGTCGCCAACCCCTGGTATCGCATGCGGATGGCGCCGTCGGTGTTCCAGCACGCCGGCGAGGTCGTCGTTGCGGCAGCCGACGGTTTCAACAAGAACGTCCCGCTCAAGGATCGCGGAGTCGACGCCCGGTCGATGTTCGGCCACACCAAGCCGAAAACCCCCAAGTCACCGGGCCTTCCATTCCGGCGCAAACCGCAGCCGGTGGATACCACCGACTACGGCCCGTTCGCCAAGATCTATCCGCACGTGTCGCGCCGCGAGAAAGTGGCCGTCGTGTACGGCGTTGTGCGCAGCCAGATTCCCGGGCACAACCCGGCCCACCAGACGCTGCCCGCGCTGGCCACCGAGTGGCTGGCCCGCTACGACGCCGGCGATGACGTCACCCGCTGGTACACCTCGAAGCGCAGCCCAGCCGTAACCGACTGAGCGACCGGAATTAGCGGCCGTCCAGGCGCCGGCCGAGGCCGCTCACCGATGGTGTATCGAGCAGCGCGGTCACATCGAGCTGCACATCGAAGGCGGCATTGATCGCGGCGACCGCCCGCATGGCGGCCAGCGAGTCCCCACCCAGCTGGAAAAACGACTCATCGGCGCTCACCCGGTCCACGCCCAGCACGCGGGCGTAGATCTCGGCCAGCGCCGTCTCGGCGTCGGTGGCCGGTTCCCGATAATCACCTGCGCCACTGCGGCTTCCGGCCACCGGGGTGATCGGCTCCACCGGATTGCGCAGTTCTGCGGATGTCAACGGCGTCCCCGGATCGGTAGTCATCGCCACCAACACCTGGTTCAGCTGTTCCATGACGGCCTGAATCTCGCCGTCACCGAACACATCCGAGCGATATTGGATGCGAAGCTCCAACTCGCTTCCCGGCACTGCCTGGATCGTGAGCGGGTAGTGGTAGTAGTCGCGGTTGGCGATGTCGGTGATCGCAAGCCCGTCCGCACCCGACAACGTGGCCATGTCGATCGGATAGTTCTCGTAGACGAAGACGGTGTCGAAGAGCCTGTCCCGGCCGACGATGCGGTGGATCTCGCTGAGCCCCAGGTGCTCATGCTCGAGTGTGCGGGCGCGGTGGTCTTGCAGCTGATCGAGCAGGTCCGCGGTGGGGGTCGTCGCCGTGACGATCGCCCGGACCGGCACCGTGTTGATGAACAAGCCCACCATCGCGTCGACGCCGGCCACCTCGGCCGCGCGGCCCGACACCACGGTCCCGAACGTGACATCGTGCCGGCCGGTCAGCCGCATCAGCAGCTGCGCGAAGGCACCCTGCAGCACGGTGCTGACCGTCGTGTGATGTGAGCGCGCCAGTTCGTTGAGTGCGGTCGTCAGTTGTTCGGAAACCCGCAGCGAAGCAACGCTTCTCGGGCCTGGCTCAACACCGATCTGCGAGCCCACCAGTGTCGGGCCGTCCAGATCAGCCAGTACCTCGCGCCAGGACGCGCGAGCGGCGCCCTGGTCGCGGTCGGCCAGCCAGCTGACAAACCTGCGATACGGCACGGGCGCCGGCAGCCGATGGCCGTAGTAGCCGGCGAACACCTCTTGAAGCAACACCGGCAGCGACCAGCCGTCCAGCACGATGTGATGGTTGGTCAGCACGAGCCGGTGCCGATTAGGTGCAGTGCGAACCAGCGCTACCCGGAAGGCCGTCTGTCCCCTCAGATCGCAGACTGCGGCGCGCTCGGCGACGCAGAGCCGGGCGATCTGCTCGTCGCGGTCGGCGGCGTTGCTGAGGTCGAGGTACTGCCACGGCGCCGCGGCATATGCCGGGATGACCTGGACCGGCTCGCCGAAATCGTTGCGGAATCGCGCCGCCAGGTTGGGGTTTCGCTGAACCGCTGCCTGCAGGGCGTCACGCAGCCGATGGTGATCGAGCCGGCCGGTCAATGTGACATCGAGCTGCACCGCGTACACGTCGTCGACGCGGCCGTGCGCAACATCGGCGTGGAACAGCAGTCCCTGCTGCAAGGGCGTCAACGGCAAGATGTCGGCGACGTCTTCTGTCCGGCACAGTTCGTCGATCTGCTGCTGGGTAAGCCGGGCGGGCGCGATATCGGAGGGGGTGAATCCACCGCCACCGTCGCGCACATGAGCGCAGATGCCGGCGAGCGCGTCAAACCACAACCCGCTCAACCGGTGGACCTGGGCGTGGTCCAGCGCCGAGAGCGCCCACGTCCAGCCGGCACGCAGACGCGGCCCGGCCTCGGTTTCGATTGTGCCGGCATTGAGTTCGACGGTGTGCATCAACGGCATGGGAACCGCCGCGGCCGGGCCGGTCACCTTCCAGCCGTCCTCACGTATCTCCCAGATGTCGCCGGAGACCACACCACCACCGGCGCCGAGGCGCCCCAGGTAGTTGAACCCGATCGCCGGATCGGATCCCTCCAGTTCGACGTCGGAGTTCAGGTAACGCAGCACCCCGTAGGTCAATCCATCCGGCATGGTCCGGAGCTGCTCTTTGACGTCCTTGATGACCGCCCCCAGGCCGGCGTCACCGGCGACCACCTGGGCCCAGTCCAGGCCGCCCACAGCAAGCGACACCGGGTATTTGGTGGTGAACCACCCCACCGTTCGGGACAGGTCAATATCGGGCGCAAGCTCCTCCTCGCGCCCGTGGCCCTCCGCGTCGATGACGATGGGCGCCGCACCGGTGCCGAGGAATTCAGCCAGCGCCAGCCCGAATGCGATCAGCAGAATGTCGTTGATCCCGGCGTGGAACGCCATGGGCACCTCGCCGAGCAGCATCCGGGTGGTCGCGGTATCCAGCTCGACCGACAAACTTCCGGCGTTGGCATAGGTATCCACCGCCGGCTGCACCGCGGGCAGGGGCGCCGGGGTCGCCGCGATCTGGCGCCACGAATCCGCCTGCGCCACGACCGACGGGTCGTGTGCGTATTCGGCCAGCACCGTCGCCCACCGGGCGAACGACGTCCCCGGCGCGGGCAGAGCGACCCCTTGCCCGCCCCGGTGCTGTGCCCAGGCAAGGTTGAAGTCCTCCACCAGGATTCGCCACGAGACCCCGTCGACCGCAAGGTGATGAACGATCACCAACAGTTGGCTCGCCGGGGCGACCCACAGCGCACTCAGCATCAGCCCGGCCGCCGGATCCAACCGCGACCGGGCGGCCGCGACCGCATCCTCGGACAGCACGTCGACGGTGCGCAGGCACGACCGGGCGTCCACCGAGCCGGGTTCGGGCACCTGCAGCGACCAGCCGCCCGCACCGTCGTCCTCGACCCGCAACCGCAACATCGCATGCCGGTCGAGCACGGCCTGCATCATCACCAACACGTCAGCTTCGGTCACCCCGACCGGGGCTTGTACCAACACCGTCTGGTTGAACTGGTCGACCGGGCCGGGAACATCGTGCAGCCAACGGATGATCGGCGTCGCCAGCAGCGCACCGACACCCTCGTCGATCTCGCCGTCGTCACCGTCGGACAGCGTGACCACCCGGGCGAGCCCGGCCACGGTCTGTTCAACGAAGATATCGCGCGGCCGGCACAGCACCCCCGCGGCGCGAGCCCGCGCGACCACCTGCATCGACAGGATGCTGTCGCCGCCGAGCTCGAAGAACGATTCGTCGACGCCGACCCGTTCCAGCCCCAGCACCTGCGCGAAGATCCCGGCCAGGATCTCCTCGACCGCATCGGTGGGGGCACGGTAGGAATCGACGTCCTGGTACTCCGGAGCCGGCAGGGCCTTGGTGTCGAGCTTGCCGTTGACGGTCAGCGGCAGTGCGTCGATGCTGACGATCGCCGAGGGCACCATGTAGGTGGGCAGCCGCTCACCGAGCGCGGCGCGGGCGGCGGCCGGATCGACACTCCCGGTCACATAGCCGACCAGGCGCTTATCACCGGGGCGGTCCTCGCGAGCGATGACCACCGCCTGCGTGACACCCTCCAATTCGCTTAGCGCGGCCTGGATTTCGCCGAGCTCGATGCGGTAGCCGCGGATCTTGACCTGCTCGTCGGCACGCCCCATGTAGCGAAGTTCACCGTCGGCGCCCCACGCCATCAGGTCGCCGGTGCGGTACATCCGCGTGCCGGGTTCCCCGTACGGGCATGCCACGAACCGGGTCGCCGATAGACCAGCCCGGCCGATATAACCGTCGGCCACTCCGGCGCCGGCCACATACAGCTCACCGACCACACCCGCCGGGACCGGACGCAGCAGGCGGTCCAGGACAAAGAATCCGAGGTGACCCAACGGCACCCCGATCGGGCTGACCGCGGCGTCGAGGTCGGCGGCGACGATCTCCCGGAACGACGCGTGCACCGTCGTCTCGGTGATGCCGTACATATTGATCAGGCGCGGGGCACCGGGATGATTGTCCAGCCACGCCCGCAGCCGCGGGGGTTCCAGCGCCTCCCCGCCGAACACCACGGCCCCGAGCTTCAACTGCTTGCCGAGTTCGGGCTGGGCGGTGTCGGCGGCCTGCAGCGCATAGAACGCCGACGGCGTCTGGCTGAGCACGGTGATCTGCTCCGAAACCAGCAGGGCGTGCAGATCTTCCGCCGAGCGGACCACGGGGTCGGGCACCACCACAACGCGACCGCCGTAGAGCAGCGCGCCCCAGATTTCCCACACCGAGAAGTCGAAGGCCAGTGAATGGCACTGCGACCAGACCTGGCCGGCCAGCTCCATGTCGGCGTCCAGCGTCGCCAGTAGCCGAATCACGTTGCGATGCGGGATCGCCACGCCCTTGGGCGTGCCCGTGGTACCCGAGGTGTAGATGATGTAGGCCACGTCATCGGGGCTGGGGCCGGCTACCATGGGTTGGCTCGCCGCAGAAGCGTTCTCAAGGTCCCGGATGTCGACGACCGACAGGCCCTGCCCGTCGAGCCGGCTCGCCAGCTCGGTCGTGGTTATCGCCACGACCGGTGCGGCATCGCCGAGCACGAACTGCATACGCGCTTCGGGCACCGATGGGTCGATCGGCACGTATGCGGCTCCGGTCTTCACCACCGCGACCATTGCCACGATTGCCTCAGCCGACCGCGGCAACAGCAGTGCCACCCGCTTCCCTGCGCCAACGCCGTTGGCGGCCAGAACATTAGCCGCTCGGCCCGCCGCCTCGTCCAGCTCGCGGTACGTCATGGACCGGCCCTCGAAGGTGACCGCCGCCGCATCGGGGGTGAGCGCCACCTGTACGGCGAACCTCGCCGCTATCGATTCCGGACTACTCGCCGAGTCGGTGAGTGCGGCACGGTTGCCCACCTCGTCGAGGCGAGTGTGTTCGGCCTCGTCCAGCACATCGACCACAGACAACGACCGGTTCGGGTCGGCCGTCATCGCCACCAGAACCCGACGCAGCCGGTCGACCATCGTCTCGATGCTGGCCGCGTCGAAAACGTCCGTGCGGTACTCCACCGCTCCGGCGATCCCGGCGGATTCGCCTGCCTCAGTCCAGCGTTCGGCCAGAGTGAACGTCAGATCCATCCTGGCGGTCTGCGTGTCCACCGGCAGCGGCTCGACCTGCAGGTCGCCCAGTGTCAAGCCGGCGGCGTCGCTGTCCTGCCAGGCGAAGTTCTGCCAGGCCAGCAAGACCTGCACCAGCGGGTGATGGGCCATGCTCCGAGTCGGCTTGAGGCGCTCGACGAGCAGCTCGAACGGCACGTCCTGGTGTTCGTAGGCCGCCAGGCTGCGCCGCCGTACCTGAGCCAGCAGATCAGCGAAGGTCGGATTGCCTGCCAGGTCGACCCGCAACACCAGGGTGTTGACGAAGAAGCCCACCAGCTCGTCGAGTGCGGCTTGACCGCGTCCGGCGATCGGGAAGCCCACCGCCACTTCACTACTCGAACTCAGGTTCGACAGCAGCACCGCCAGAGCAGTCTGGATCACCATGAAGTTGGTGGCGTTGTGCTCGCGGGCCAGCATGGTGATCTGCTGTTGCAGTTCAGCCGGCCATTCCAATTCCAGGCGTGCACCGCGATAGTCGGCCACCAGCGGGTAGGGCCGATCGGTTGGCAGTTGCAGCCGCTCTGGCATGTCGGCCAGCGCATCTTCCCAGTACGCCAGTTCACCGGCGATGCGGCTGTCCGCATCAGCCAGATCACCCAGCTCCGCGCGTTGCCACAGCGTGTAATCGACGTACTGGACTGCGAGTTCGCCCCAGCGTGGGGACTCGCCCGCGCTCCGGCTGGCGTATGCCACACCCAGATCACTCACCAGCGGGGTGATCGACCAGCCGTCGGCGGCGATGTGATGTACAACCGCCACCAGCAGGTGCTCGTCGTCGGAAATGCGGAAAAGCTTTGCCTGCATGGGTATTTCGGCGGCGAGATCGAAGGTATAGCGCGCCACGGAGTCAATGGCCGCGCTCACCTGGTCCGCCGACCACGTGGTGGCATCGACGACGTCCCAACCAAAGTCGACCAGCTCGCCAGAGACGACGAACTGCCGTGGCACACCCTCTACGGCTGGGAACCGGGTGCGCAGGCTCTCCTGACGGTCCACGACGTCGGCCAGTGCCACGCCCAGGGCGTCAGCGTCCAGCTGTCCGTGAAGTTGCAGTGCCACCGCGATGTTGTAAATCGGTGAAGGACCCTGGAATTGGTCGATGAACCACAACCGGCTCTGCGCGAACGACAGCGGGATGATCGCAGGTCGCTCCACCGCGACCAGCGGCTCCGCACCGCCCTCATCGCCCTCGATGCGAGGCGCCAACTGCGCGATCGTGGGAGCCTCGAACAGCGCCCGGACCGCGATGCCGGCGTCCAGGCTGGCATTGACCGCGGCGATCAGACGCATCGCCGACAGCGAATCTCCACCCAGGTCGAAGAACGAATCATCGACACCGACCCGCTCGACACCCAGTACCTGGGCGAAGATCCCGACCAGGATCTCCTCGGTGAGAGATGTCGGGGCGCGGTAGTTGTCGATGCCCTGGTAGTCGGGCGTAGGCAGGGCTCGCCTGTCGAGCTTGCCGCTGACCGTCAAGGGCAGTGCCGGCAATGCCAGCACCGCAACCGGAACCATGTATGCGGGGAGCCGTTCGGCCAGCGCGGCCCGCGCTTTCGCGGGATCCGCCGTGCCGGTGATGTAGCCAACCAGTCGTTGATCGCCGGGGCGGTCCTCGCTGGCAATCACCACCGCCTGCTCGACACCATCCAATTCGTGGAGCGCTGCCTGGATTTCGCCGAGCTCAATGCGGTACCCGCGGATCTTGACCTGCTCGTCAGCACGCCCCACATAGTCGAGCTGCCCGTCGGCGCGCCAGCGCACCAAGTCGCCGGTGCGATACATCCGGGTCCCGGGCTGGCCGAACGGACAGGCCACAAACCGCGATGCGGTCAACGCGGTGCGCACGATATACCCGACGGCTACACCGCGCCCGGCCACATACAACTCGCCGACCACGTTCTCCGGCACAGGCCGGAGCCGCTCGTCGAGCACGAACAGTGCGGAGGTTGCCACCGGCGCACCGATCGGTGCCACCCCGGATCCCGTTGTCCCGGTTGATCCGCCGCGTTCTAACGGCGCGCTCATCGACGCGTACACGGTGGCCTCGGTCGGGCCGTAGGCGTTGATCACGACCCGCCCGGGCGCCCATTGATCGACGACCTCAGCCGGGCAAGCCTCACCGCCGAGCAGCAGCGCCACCGACTCCAGACCTTCTGGGCGCAGTGCGCTGACCGCGGACGGGGTTTGGGTGAGGACGTTGATCTGCTGGCTGACGAGCAGATCGTGGAAGTCATCGGGTGAACGAGTCACCGAATCAGGCACCACGACCAGTCGCCCACCACCGAGCAGCGCAGCCCAGATCTCCCACACCGAGAAGTCGAAGGCGTACGAATGGCATTGCGTCCATACCTGGTGCGCGGCAAGGCCAGTCGGCGAGGAATCGGCGAGATGAGCCAAGTTGCGGTGGGCGACCGCCACCCCCTTGGGAGTTCCGGTGGTGCCCGAGGTGTAGATCAAGTAGGCCGTGCAGTCCGGGTCGGGGTACGCAAGTGCGTTGCTGGGCTGGCTATTGATGGCCGGATCCGCGATGTCGATGACGGTCACGTCGTGCCCGGCCAACCGCGACCGCAGGTCAGCCGTGGTGACGACGGCGGCCGGTGCCGCGTCGGCCAACATGAACGCGATTCGGTTCTGCGGCAACGCCGGATCGATCGCCAGATACGCCGCGCCGGCCTTCAATGCCGCCAGCATGACCGCGACGGCCTGGGCCGAGCGGTCCAGCAGCAGCGCCACACAGTCACCGGCGACGACACCGCGGCTGCGCAACAGGTGCGCATACCGGTTGGCGGTCTCGTCGAGTTCGCGGTAGGTCATCGATGCATCGCCGGCGCTGAGCGCGACCGCCAGCGGCGCGTGAGCCACCTGCTCGGCAAACAGTTCCGGAACGGACACCGGAGCCGCAGCCGGCTGCGTCAACAGCGCGCGGTTGCCCACCTCGTCGAGGCGGACGTGCTCGGCGGGTTGGAGGACATCCACCGATGACAGCCGGCGGGACGGGTCGGCCAGCATCGCGACCAGCACTCGCCGCCACCGCTCGACCAAGGTCTCGATGCTGGCCGCATCGAACACGTCGGTGCGGAACTCGACCAGACCAGCGATCCCACCCGGCTCGCCGGCCTTGCTCCAGCGTTCGTTGAACGCGAAGGCCAGGTCGATGCGCGCAGTATGAGTGTCCAGCGGAAGCTGGCTGATCTGCAGATCACCGAGGGCCAGCGCGATTTCGTCGCTGGTCTCGGCGGGCAGGTTGCGCCAGCCCAGCATCACCTGGACCAGGGGATGGTGGGTTAGCGAACGAGTCGGGTTGAGCCGCTCGACGACGACCTCGAACGGCACGTCTTGATGTTCGTACGCAGCCAGGCTACGGGTACGCACCTGGGCCAGCACTTCGGCGACAGTGGGGTCGCCACTGACATCGACCCGCAACACCAGCGTGTTGACGAAGAATCCGACCAGGTCGTCAAGCGCCGGGTCGCGCCGACCGCCGATCGGGAAGCCAACCGCCACATCAGAACTCGCGCTGAGCTTGGCCAACAGCACCGCCAGGGCCGCCTGCACCAGCATGAAGCTGGTCGCATTGTGCTCGCGGGCGACCTGCGCGATCCGCTCCTGCAGCTCGATCGGCCACTGCACCTCGATGCTGGCGCCTTGTTGATCGGCCACCGGTGGATAGGGCCGGCCGGTGGGCAACTGCAACCGCTCGGGCATGCCGTCGAGCGCGTCCCGCCAATACGCGAGCTGCGCGGCGATCAGGCTGTTCTGGTCGTCCAGCTCACCGAACTGCACTCGCTGCCACAGCGTGTAATCGACGTACTGAACCGGCAATTCGGCCCACATCGGGTTGATCCCCGCGCATCGGCAGAGATACGCCACCCCTAGATCGTTGACCATCGGGCCCATCGAGAGGCCATCGGCGGCGATGTGATGCGCCACCGACACCACGACATGCTGGTCGTCACTGAGCCGGAATAGCCGCGCCTGCATGGGGATTTCGGTCGCGAGATCGAATGAGTGGTGCGCCACGGCTTCGATGGCCTCGTCCAGCTGAGCTTCCGACCATGAAGTCGCGTCGACGACGTCCCAACCGATGTCGGCATTCTCGGCGGGCACCACAACCTGCTGCGGTACCCCGTTGAGCGCCGCGAACCGGGTGCGCAGACTCTCGTGACGGCCGACAACGTCGGCCAGCGCCGCACCGAGGGCGCCGGCATTGAGCGGACCGTTCAGTCGCAGGCCCACCGCCATGTTGTAAGTCGGTGAGGGGCCTTGCAATTGGTCGAGGAACCACAATCTGTTCTGGGAGAACGACAGCGGGACCACCGCGGGCCGCTCCATCGGCACCAACGGCTCGAGACGGTTCTCACCGCCACCGATACGGGGCGCCAATTGGGCGACCGAAGGCGATTCGAACAACGTCCGCACCGAAAGACCGGCATCCAGGCCGGTATTGACCGCCGCGATCAGACGCATCGCCGACAGCGAGTCACCGCCCATGTCGAAGAACGAGTCATCGATGCCGACCCGCTCCACCCCCAACACCTGTGCATAGATGCCGGCCAGGATCTCCTCGACCGCGGTGGACGGGGCGCGGTAGCTGTCGGCGTCCTGGAACTCCGGTGCCGGCAGGGCCCGCTTGTCCAGTTTTCCGTTGACCGTCAACGGCATTGCGTCGATAACGATGATCGCCGACGGGACCATGTATTCGGGCAGGCGCTGAGCCAGCGCGGCGCGCAGCGAAGCCTGCTCCACCGCCCCGGTGACATATCCGACCAGGCGCTTGTCGCCCGGGCGGTCCTCGCGGGCGATCACCACCGCTTCGCGGACGCCGTCGAACGCGGCCAACGCCGCACGCACCTCACCCAATTCGATGCGGTATCCGCGGATCTTGACCTGATCGTCGGCACGTCCGACGTAGCGCAGCTGTCCGTCCGGACCCCACGACATCACGTCGCCGGTGCGGTACATCCGCTGACCCGGGCTGCCGAACGGGCACGCGACAAAACGCGATGCGCTCAAGCCTGCCCGGCCGAGGTAGCCGTACGCCAATGCACCGCCGGCCACATACAGCTCCCCCACCACGCCGACCGGCACCGGTCGCAACCACGCATCGAGGACGAAGAAGCCGAGGTGCGCGAGCGGCACCCCGATCGGGCTGATGGCAGTGTCGGTATCGGCGGCGTGGATCTCCCGGAACGAGGCGTGCACCGTCGTCTCGGTGATGCCGTACATATTGATCAGGCGCGGGGTGCCCGGATGGTTACGCAGCCACGTCCGCAGCCGCTGCGGCTCCAGCGCCTCCCCACCAAAGACCACCGCCTCGAGCGCGAGCGACGGTTCCGACGCGGGCAGGAGTGCGTCCGCGCTCTGCAGGGCATAGAACGCCGACGGGGTCTGGCTCAACACATTGACTTGTTCGGAAACCAGTAGGGCCAGCAAGTCTTCGGCGGAGCGGACCACCGCGTCGGGCACCACGACCAGACGGCCGCCGTAGAGCAGCGCACCCCAGATCTCCCACACCGAGAAATCGAAAGCCAGCGAATGACATTGCGACCACACCTGTCCCGACAGCGTGAGGTCGGCGTCCAACGCCTCCAACAACCGGGTCACATTGCGATGCGGGATCGCCACACCCTTGGGCGTGCCCGTCGTACCCGACGTGTAGATGATGTAGGCGACGTCGTCGGGGCCCGAACCCGGCACCGTCGAGCCGATGGCGCCGTCACCGGCTGTGATCTCCTCGATATCGAAGACGACGAGGTCTTGACCGCTGAGCCGGTCTGCCAACGCACCGGTGGTGATCGCGGCAACGGGAGCGGAATCCCCCAGCACGAACTCCATGCGCGCCGGCGGCACCGACGGATCGATCGGCACATATGCCGCACCCGTCTTGACCACCGCCACCATCGCGACCACAGCATCAGCCGACCGCGGCAATAGCAGCGCCACCCGGTGGCCCGGGCCCACCCCGCGGCCAATCAGCAAGCGCGCCAACCGGGTTGACGCGTCGTCCAACTCCCGATAGGTCATCGACAGACCCTCGAAGGTCACCGCCGCCGCATCCGGCGCACGACCCACCTGGGAGGCGAACAAGTCCGGAATCGACACCGGTGCGCTGAGGGCTTCGGTCAACGCGACCAGCTCACCCCGGCTATCGGACTGTGCGCTGGTGTCCACGAGGTCCATGAAGGAGGCATGCACCGTCGTCTCGGTGGTGCCGTACAGGTTGAGCAACCGCGGCGACGCCGGGTGGTTGCGCAGCCATGTCTGCAGCCGCTCGGGTTCCAGTGCCTCACCGGCGAATACGACGGCCTCGAGCTTCAGCCGGCGGCCAACCTCGGGTTGGAGATCATCGGCGGTCTGCAACGCGTAGAACGCCGACGGGGTCTGGCTCAGGACGGTGACCTCTTCGTGGGCCAACAACGCGTGGAAGTCTTCCGGCGAGCGCGCCACTGTCTCGGGCACCACCACCAGGCGGCCACCGAAAAGCAGGGCGCCCCAGATTTCGCAGACCGAGACGTCGAACGCCAGCGAATGCCATTGCGACCACACCTGGCCTGCCAGCCGCAGATCGGCGTCCATGGACTCCAGCAGCCGCATCACATTGTTGTGCGGGATGGCCACGCCCTTGGGGGTGCCGGTCGTGCCTGACGTGTAGATGATGTAGGCGATCTCATCGGGCGCCGGCGCAGGCAACGCCGAATTCGCTTGGCCGCCAACGGCGGGGTCGTTGATATCGATGACGGTCAGGTCGCGGCCCTGCAGGCGCTCGGCCAATTCGGCGTTGGTGATCGCGGCGACCGGCGCGGCGTCGTCGAGCATGAACTGCATCCGGGCCGCGGGCACCACCGGATCGATCGGCACATACGCCGCACCGGTCTTCAGGACCGCAAGGATCGCCATAATCGCTTCGGCCGACCGCGGCAGCAGCAGCGCCACTCGCTGGCCGGGACCCGCACCGCGGCTGACGAGCAGGTGTGCGAATCGGTTGGCGGCCTGGTCGAGCTCGCCGTACGTCCACGACCGCTCACCCCAGGTGAGCGCCAACGCTTCTGGGGCGCGGGCCACCTGCGCGGCGAACATCGCGGGAATCGAAACCGGCGTGGGCTCGGTTTGGCTGAGGACGGCTCGGTTGCTCCAGCGATCGAGCCGGGCCAGCTCCGCTCCGTCGAGCAGCTCGATCGACGACAGCGGCCGAGTGGGATCTTTGATCATCGACACCAGGACCCGCTTGAACCGCTCGATCAGCGTCTGGATGCCGGCGCTGTCGAATACATCGGTGTCGTATTCGACGCGCAGGGTCAGCTCGTCGCCCGGCAGGGCCTGGATCGCAATCGGGTAGTGGTTGTATTCGCGATGCGCGAAGTCGGTGACGACCAGCCCGTCGGCGCCGGACAGTCGCGCGGCATCGATCGGATAGTTCTCGTAGACGAAGAACGTGTCGAACAGGTGGTCCTGACCGATGACCCGGTGAATCTCGCTCAGGGCGAGGTGCTGGTGATCCAGGGTCTGGGTGTAGGCACTCTGCAGCTGATCGAGGAGGTCTTCGGTGGTGGTGGTGGCATTGACGGTCGCCCGGACCGGCACCGTATTGATCAGCAGGCCCACCATCGCGTCGGCGCCGAACACCTCGTCCGGCCGGCCGGAGACCGTCGTACCGAAGGCCACGTCCTGCTGACCCGTCATCGACATGAGCAGCTGTGCGAACGCGCCCTGCAGCACTGTGCTGACCGTGGTCTTGCACGACCGCGCGAGCTCGCCGAGCGCGCGAGTGGTCTGCTCGGACACCGGGAATGACGCGACCTCGCGCCGCCCCAGCCCGACCTGACCCGACACACCGACCAGGGTCGGGGTGTCGAAACCGGCCAACACCTCACCCCAGGCCAAGCGCGCGGCATCGAGGTCGCGGGCACCCAGCCAGCTGACGAACCTGCGATACGGCGGAGCCGGCGGCAGCCGCTGACCGTAGTAGCTGGCGAACACCTCACCGAGCAACAGCGGCAGCGACCAACCGTCCAGAACGATGTGGTGGTTGGTCAGCACAAGCTGATATTCGTCTGCCCCAGTACGGATCAGGGCCGCCCGGAAGGCCGGCTGATCGGCGAGCTCGCAGACGGCGACCCGCTCTTGGGTGTGCAGCTGCCCCAGTTGTGCATCGAGGTCTTCGACGCCGCTGAGATCGACGTAGCGCCACGGCACCACGGCATCGGCCGGGATGATCTGAACCGGCTCGGCGAACTGCTGGGAGAACCGGGCGGCGAGGTGCGGATGCCGCGTCGCCACCGTCTGGATCGCCTGGCTCAGCCGGTCGTGATCAAGCTGACCGGTCAGCGTGATGTACAGCTGAACGGCGTACACATCGTCGCCGGCGTTCTGCGCCGTGCTGGCATGGAACAACAGCCCCCGCTGCAAGGGGGTCAGAGGTAAGACGTCAGCTATCCGCATATTGCCTTTGGAGCTCGTCGATCTGCTGCTGGCTGAGGCCGGCCCCGATATCCGATGGCGTCAATCCGCCGCCGCCGCTTTGGACATGCGCGCAGATGCCGGCCAGAGCGTCGAACCACAACTGACTCAGTCGGCTGACCTGTGCTTGGTTCAGGACCGAGGGAGCCCAGGTCCATCCGGCCCGCAGGAACGGGCCGCTGTCGGTGTCCACCGTGCCGGCGTTGAGCTCGACGGTGTGCGTCAATGGCATGACCAACCGCACGCTCGGGCTCAGATGCGCCAAGCCGTCCCAGCAGATCTCCCACGCATCCCCGGATGTCTCGGCCGACGTCGCACCCTGGCGGCCCAGGTAGTTGAACCCGATCGGCGGATCCGACCCATCGAGGTCGACGTCCTCGTTCAGGTAACGCAGCATGCCGTAGGTCAGGCCGTCCGGCAGGGTTCGAAGCTGTTCTTTCGCGTCCTTGAGGACCGCGCCCAGCCCCACGTCGCCGGCTGCCACGCGGTTCCAGTCCAGCCCACCCAGCGTGAGCGCCACCGGGTACTTGGCGGTGAACCAGCCCACTGTGCGCGACAAATCGACGTCGGGAGCCCACTCCTCTTCGCGACCGTGGCCCTCGACGTCGATGGCGATCGGTTCGCCGCCGGTCCCCAAGAACTCGGCCACCGCCATCGCGAAGGCGATCAACATGATGTCGTGCACGCCGGCGTGGAACGCGGCCGGTACGTCACCCAGAAGCAGCTTGGTCGTCTCAATGTCCAAGTCCACCGACAGGTTTCCGGCGGTGGCGAGGGTATCCAGCTCGGGGTCGGCTGCGGGCAGTGCCGCGGGGACGGCAGAGATATGCCGCCATGCCGGCGCCTGATCCACGACCTCCGGCCGGTGCGCATGCTCGGCCAGCAGCGACGCCCACCGGGCGAAGGACGTCCCGGGCGCAGGCAACTCCACCGGCTGGCCGGTGCGGTGCTGAGCCCACGCCAGGTTGAGGTCTTCCAGCAAGATCCGCCACGACACCCCGTCGACGACCAGGTGATGCAAGATCGCCACCAGCCGGCCGGTGGGGGCCACCCAGATCGCGCTCAGCATCGCCCCGGCCGCCGGGTTCAGCCGGGAGCGGGCCTCGACCAGAACGTCGTCGGACAAGACGTCGACGGTCTGCACACACGCGTGCGCGTCGACCGAGCCGGCTTCGGGCACCGTCAGCGACCAACCGCCCGCGCCGTCATCGTCGACGCGCATCCGCAGCGCGGCGTGCCGGTCTAGCACGGCCTGCAGGATCGTCACCACATCGGCCTCGGTCGTGCCCACCGGAGCCTGCACCACGACCGTCTGGTTGAACTGATCGACCGGGCCTTGTACTTCCTGCAACCAGTGGACGATCGGCGTCGCCACGACGGATCCGACACCCGCGTCGAGCAACTCGGTGTCACCGTCGACGATCTTGACCACCCGGGCCAACCGCGCGACGGTCTGTTCGACGAACAGATCGCGTGGCCGGCACAGCACTCCCGCGGCCCGCGCCCGTGCGACCACCTGCATCGACAGGATGCTGTCGCCGCCGAGCTCGAAGAACGATTCGTCGACGCCAACCCGCTCCAGGCCCAATACCTGGGCGTAGATGGCAGCCAGGATCTCCTCGACGGCATCGGCCGGGGCCCGGTAGGACTCGGCGTCCTGGTACTCCGGTGCCGGCAGGGCCCGGGTGTCGAGCTTGCCGTTGACTGTCAGCGGCAGGGCATCCATCACGACGATGGCGGTCGGCACCATGTAGGCCGGCAGTCGCTCGCTCAGCGCGCTACGCAGGACGGTCGGGTCGACGGCCCCGGTCGCATAGCCGACCAGGCGCTTGTCGCCCGGGCGGTCCTCGCGGGCGATCACCGCGGCTTCCCGGACGCCGTCGAGCTCGCTGAGCGCCGCCTGGATTTCGCCTGGTTCGATGCGATAGCCACGGATTTTGACCTGCTTGTCGGCCCGGCCCACATACCGCAGTTGTCCGTCGGTGCCCCAGTACATCAGGTCGCCGGTGCGGTACATGCGCGCTCCGGGCCCACCGAACGGGCATGCCACAAAGCGGGTCGCGGCCAGGCTGGGCCGGCCCACGTAGCCGTCCGCCAACCCGGCGCCGGCCACGTACAGCTCGCCGACGACACCGGTCGGCACCGGCTGCAGCCAGGTATCGAGGACGAAGAAGCCGAGGTGGGCCAGCGGCACGCCGATCGGGCTGACGGCACTGTCGAGGTCCTCGGCGTGGATCTCCCGGAACGAGGCGTGCACTGTCGTCTCGGTGATGCCGTACATGTTGATCAGGCGCGGCCGCTGCGGGTGATGGTCCAGCCAGGTCCGTAACCGGGACGGTTCCAGTGCCTCGCCGCCGAACACCACCGCCTCGAGCTTCAGCTGGTCGCCGGCCTCGCGGTGTTCGGCATCGGCGGCTTGCAGGGCATAGAACGCCGACGGCGTCTGGCTCAGGACGCTGACCCCTTCGGCGGCCAGCAGCGCGTGGAAATCCTCGGCCGAGCGGACCACCGCGTCGGGCACCACGACCAGTCGGCCACCGTAGAGCAGCGCACCCCAGATCTCCCATACCGAGAAATCGAAGGCCAGCGAGTGGCATTGCGACCAGACCTGTCCCGACAGGTTCATCTCGGCGTCGAGGGTCTGCAGCAACCGGGTCACATTGCGATGCGGGATCGGTACGCCCTTGGGTGTGCCCGTCGTTCCCGATGTGTAGATGATGTAGGCGACGTCGTCGGGGCCCGGTCCCGGCAATGCCGCGTCGGTGGCGTCGCCAGCGGCGGCGACATCGATCACCAGCAGGTCTTGCCCACCGAGGCGGTCCGCCAACGCACCGGTGGTGATCGCGGCGACCGGAGCGGAATCGGCGAGCACGAACTCCATGCGCGCCGCCGGCACCGACGGGTCGATCGGCACATACGCCGCACCCGTCTTCACCACTGCCACCATCGCCACCACAGCATCAGCCGACCGCGGCAACAGCAACGCCACCCGATGACCCGGGCCCACGCCCCGGCCAACCAGCATGCGCGCCAACCGGGTCGACGCGTCATCCAACTCCCGATAGGTCGGCGACTGACCCTCGAAGGTCACCGCCGCGCTGTCGGGTGTGCGGGCGGCCTGGACGGCAAACACCTCGGCGATCGACGCCGGGGGGTCGACGGGCGGGGTCAACGCCGCCCGATTACCCCAGTCCTCCTGCCGGGCGTTCTCGCCGGCATCGAGCACCTCGATCGACGACAACCGGCGCGCCGGGTCGGCGGCCATCGCCGCCAGCACCCGCTGCAACCGCCGCGCCAGGTCGGCGACGTCGAACTTGGCGAACAGGTGCCCGGCACCCAGGGTGCCAAGGAAGAGATCCTCCCCGACGCCGGAGAAGATCAGCCCGAAGTCGCCGACGAAACCGGAGTTGGTCATCGTGGCGGTGGCGGCGACACCACCGAAGTCCAGTGAGAACGCATTGGGGAAGAAATCGACGACGACCCGATCAGCGGACTGGCCGGGGTTGCGCAGCTGCGCCTTGCGTTCCAGGGCTTTCACCGGGAACCGCTGATGCTGCAACGCTTCCCGGATTCGCGCGTCGACGTGGGCGCAGAAGTCGGTGACCGTCGATCCCGCGGCAACGCTCAGTACCAGCGGCACGAGCCCGGCGACCATGCCCGGCAGCGTCTTCGACTCCGGGCTCACCCGCCTACCGACCGGGAAGTCGAACACCACTTCGGAGCCCTCGCCGCACCAGCTGCGCATCAGCAGCGCCGACGCCGCGGTGATGATCGAGGCCCGGGGAATGTCCCAGCGCTGCGATAGGTCTTGAATCTGCCGAAGGATCGCCGGGTCCAGCCGCACCGGCGCGGAGCGGAAGTTCGCGTCGTGCTCGTCGTCGGCGTGCGATGCCCGATAGTTCGATTCGGTTTCGGCCGGCAGATTCGCCAGCCAGTAGGCCTCATCGTCGGTGTAGTCGCGAGACGCCTCGTACTCGGATTCGAAAGCGACCAGATCCTGCAACGAGCCGAAGAACGCCGGCGGAATCGGTTCGCCGGAGACCAGCGCCGAGTAGACCGACGCAACCCGGTTGCCGAACAGGCCGATCCCCGCGGCATCCATGACGATGTGGTGGAAGCAGCCCAACACGAAGAACTCATCGAATCGGGTCTGGAACATCGCGTACTTGAACAACGGGCCGGAGAACGGCATCGGGGTGCGCTGGATGGCGAGCGCCATCTCCTTGGCTTCCCGGACGGGATCCGCCGAGCCGGTCAGGTCGTAGAAGTCGATGTCGATTTCCGAGTAGTCGACCGCCCGCTGGAAGACTTGACCGTCTTCCTCGAAGCAGGTGACGCGCAGCGGTTCGGCTTCTTTCATCACGCGGCTGATCGCCCATTCGAGGGCGTCGCGATCGATCGCGCTTTCGATGTGCACCAACAGACCGACCTGCCACTCCGTGCCGGAGTGACCCATTTCCTGATCAAGCCAAATATCGAGCTGTGCGCGCGTCAGCGGCAGCGCACGGTCGTCACGTTGCATCGGATCTCCCGACTTCAGATCCACTTATCCAGATGCTCCGCCCAGAGCCAATCTTTCGCGCAGACTCTTCGGCCGGATGTCGGTCCAGTTCTGCTCGATGTAATCCATGCACGCGGCGCGATCAGCTTCACCGAAGGCCACTCGCCACCCTGCTGGCAAATCAGCGAATGTTGGCCACAGGCTGTGCTGTTCCTCGTCGTTGACCAAGACGAAGAAGCTGCCCTCGTCATCGTCGAACGGATTGATGGCCACCGCGTCTCCAGACCGTGAAGTCGATTGGGTAGAACAAGTTCTAGACCATACTTCCCGGGTATGACCCATGTCACGGAGTTGAGTGTGACCCCCATCACCCAATTTGTCCCGATGTGCCCGGCGATCCTCTATCGATAGAAGTGACCTGAGGTTTCTCTCATATCTTGCGCCGACGTCAACTTCGCGACGGTTAGCTGCGGCGACGTTTCAGCCGTCGGAAAAGACGACGGCCGTTAGTGACGGAGGTCCTCCACGGGCTAGCGGCGGGCGAACTTCTCCAGCAGATCGGCGGCGGCTGAGGCGCTCTGCGCGGGTTCGGTGATCCGGGTGGCCAGCGCCTTGGCCCTGGCGATGTAGTCCGGCGCCAGGATGGTGCGCAGGTCAGCCACCAGCGAGTCCTCGGTCGCGGTGGAGAACCGCCGCGCGGTGCCCACCTTCAGTCGCTTGACGGCCGCCCCATAGATCGCGTGCACCATGTCCCAGTACAGGATCAGCTGCGGAACTCCGGCCCGCATGACGATCGGTGTGGTGCTCGAACCACCGTGGTGAACGACGGCGCGGCAGGCGGGAAAGACCGTCGCATAGTTCAACGTGCCGACGACTTTGACGTGGTCGAACTGCGGGCCGTTGCTGAAATCGGTGCCGGCCGCGCCGATGAGTGCGCGCTCGCCCAGGCGGGAGCAGGCAGCCGCGATCATCGCGATGGTGTCGCGCGGGGATTCGACGGGGATGCTGCCGAACCCGAAGAAGATCGGCGGTGTTCCCGCCGCGATCCAGTCCGCGACCTCGTCGTCGTCCGCGGTCGCCAGCTCCAGCGTCAGTGTGCCGACGAAGGGCCGCTGCTGCGCTGATTGCGCCCATTCGTCCGCCAGCCCGGGAAAGCACGCCTCGTCGTAGGCCTGGATCTCGAGCGATCCGCGCTCGGTGATCCGCCGCGGCGCCGAACCCTTCGACTGCCCTAAGCCCAGGTTGCCGCGCTGGGCATCCTCGACTTTCTTCGTCCCGCGCCAGGACACCCACCAGAACGCGGCCACGGCCGCGCGACCCAATCGGGGAGGCAGAAACGGCAGCACCTGGCCGTTGGGCCGCAGCGGAAAGTAGTGCAGCGTGGCCATCGGGATGCCGTAGTGCTCCGCGACATTGGCGGCGGCATCTTCGAAGTTGATGCCGGTGAAGATCAGGTCCGCCCCGTCGGCCATCGACATCAGCGTTGTGCTCATGTCCTGCCATCCCCGAAGGAGCGGTCCGGCGATCTCGACGCGCGACCTGAGCATGTCCCGCAATTTCCAGGGGTTGCGGAAGAAGCAGGTCCAGAAGTCACGATGCGCGTCGAGGATCGATTTGGATTCGGGCCCGAACGCGACCGCCTCGGGGCCCGCCGCCTCGGTGAAAGCCACCAGGTCGGGCGGCACAGCCATGCGCACGTCGTGCCCGCGACGGACCAACTCGCGACCGACTGCGAGGGTGGGTTCGATATCGCCGCGACTGCCCCAGGTTGCCAGCACAAATTTCATCGCGGGTGTTCGACCCTTCGCTTCCCGTGCGGGTTCGGTGACTGACAGCGGGCAGCCCGCCCGGAACTAGTTTGCGACGCTGTCGCGGAGGAATTGCTCGACGTAGCGGGGTGGCCGCAAGTTCAGCAAGCGCTTGCGATCAGCCTTGAGGTCCGCGTAGGTGAGCGCGGCGATCTGCTCCGGGGTGTAGGACAGGGTCGACTCCGGCTTTCCTTTTCGCACGAACCCGACGCCCTGATCGCACTTCAGCACGCCGATCACCAGGTCGTCACGAGTGCTGCGCAGGTGAACGATGGCCTTCCAGACATCCCCGTTCCAAATTCCGATCGCCAATGGCCGGCCTTTTTGCGATGCCATGAATTCGTCCCAGGACTCTGCGCGGCGGCCGGCCAATTCGAACGGCGGGTTGCAGTCGTGCAGGAAGATCACACCGTCGTCCCGCAGGTAGCGCACGGTGTACTCGACGTCGCGCACCACCTGCTCGTAGGTGTGCAGCCCGTCGATGAGCGCGACGTCGATCGGGTGTTGCTCGAGGAAGGCGGCCTCGGTCTCGAAGAAAGCGTCGCTCGTCGTTTCGAAGTAGTGGGTTTCGCGCGCCTTGGCGTCGGCAAGCTCGCGTGAGCGCTGCGGGATCTTGAACGCCGGGTCGACGGCGATCTTCACGTCCGCGCTGATCCGCTGGAATGCCTGCCCCCGGGATACCCCGATTTCCAGGTAGACGGGGTTGGGTCGTGCAGCAAGTGCCTGTTGCACGGCTCGGATCCGGTTGACCCCGGGCAAGGCGTCCGCCAACATCACCAGGCCGTTGTTGATGTTCACGGCACGATCCTCTCCATTGACACCGCTGTCTGACAAGGGCACTGCGCAAAGTTCCGAGCCGTTGCGGTCAAACAGCTCAGGTTTGGTAAGAATGGTCTGCTATGGCGCGTTCATTCGACATCTTGGCCGAATCAGTCGCCAACGTTGACCAAATTCATGCAGCGTTCGGCCGCGAAGACTACTGGTTGGATCGGCTGGCCGGCGACGTTTCGGCCAGCTTGGATTCGCTGGTCGTGGAGACCGACGGAACAGTGGCCGTTCAGCTCACCCAGTACCTCGGCCGTCAGTTGCTGCCCGGGGCGGTTGCCAAGCTGATTCCCGGGGACCTGAAACTTCTGTACCGGGAGGCGTGGCGGCCGCCCGCTGACGACGGCCACGTACACGGGAAGGCCACCGTCGCCGTCGGCGAGCTGGGATCGAGTGAGGCAACGAATCTGTTGGCTCCGACGGCCAACGGTTCGCAGCTGCGCGCAGCCCTGACCGTTCAGGTGAAAATCCCGTTCGTGGGTGGTGCGCTGGAGAAGACCATCGGCGCCGGTTTGACCCAGAGCATCCCGTCGGTGCTTCGCTTCACGACCACGTGGATCGCCGAGCACGCCTAGATTCCCCCGCGTTCCCCGCGTCCACGAGCGCGATGCACACCGAGGCCGTCACATCCACTCGAAATTGACACTGCCGACAGCGCTAACGGTGTAGGTTCCTCGATTCGAAACAGGTATCCCGGATACACGAGTGCTGAGTAGGTGACGGTGCAGCAGGCCGATAGTTTGAGTCCTCTCGAAAGGCTGCAGGATCGGCGCTCGGCAAAGCCGGGATTTCGCCCGGACATCGAAGGCTTGCGCGCCATCGCGGTGCTGGCTGTCGTGCTGTTCCACGCTGAAGTCCCCGGCATCGGCGGCGGGTATGTCGGCGTCGACGTCTTCTTCGTCATCTCCGGCTTTTTGATCACCGGCCTGCTGTGGCGTGAGGTCAACAGTTCCGGCACCGTTCGGCTGCGCAGTTTCTATGGCGCCCGCGCCCGCCGGCTCCTCCCTGCGTCGGCCTTCGTCGGCATCGTCACGATGATCGCGTGCGTGCTGTTGCTGCCCCCGGGCGGCGCGGTCGCCCCGATCATCGACGGCATCGCCAGCGCGTTGTACGTCAGCAACTACTGGTTCGTCCTCCAAGACGTCAGCTACTTCAACATCGCCAGCCACATGCCGCCGTCGCCGTTCCTGCACTACTGGTCGTTGGGCGTCGAGGAGCAGTTCTACCTGGTGTGGGCCCCGCTGATTCTCGGCACGATGTGGCTCATCCGGCTGGTGGGCCGACGCAGCCGCGCGCAGGCGACCGCCTCACAACGGCCCTACCTGATCGTCCTGACGTTGGTCGCCGTCTTCTCGTTCGCACTGTCACTGATGGTCACCTACGTGATGCCCGCGGTGGCGTTCTTCTCGCTACCGACCCGCGCCTGGCAGTTGGCCCTGGGCGGACTGGTCGCGCTGACCGCGATCCATTGGCAACGCCTTTCGGCACGGCTCGCCACGATCATCGGCTGGGTCGGATTGTCCATGATCGTGCTGGCCTGCACCTGGTTGACGGCGACCACCATCTATCCGGGTGTCGCCGCATTGCTGCCCACCGTGGGTGCGGTGCTGGTGATCGGCGCCGGCTGCGCCGCCCCCACCCAGGGCGCCGGCCTGCTGCTGAGCCAGTCACCCCTGCAGGCCATCGGCCGGATCTCCTACTCGTGGTACCTATGGCACTGGCCGATTCTGATCCTCGGGCCGGCCCTGCTCGGCCACCCCCTTGGGCTTATCGCACGGATTCTCGCGGCCCTGCTGTCTGCCGGACTGGCATGGCTGACGTTGCGCTTCCTGGAAAACCCGCTGCGCTTCGCCCCCAAGATCCGCGCCTCGGCCTGGCGCAGTCTCGGGCTGGGTGCCGTTGCCACCCTGTTGGCTGTCGGTGTCGGTATAGCACTGGTGTTCACCGCCCCGGCGGCGGTTGGGCACGGAACCGCGGCCACCCCGGTGACCATCACCGCTCCGCCGCTACCGCCCGGCTCCCCCAAGGCCGCCTATGACGCCGCGGTCCAAAGCACGTTCGCCCAGGTGCAGGCCGCGCTCGCACAATCGCTCGAGCTGAAGGCCGTCCCCACCAACCTGACTCCCTCACTCGTCGCCGGCCCGGCTGAGAAAAATGACATGGGCTTCAACGGCTGCATCCGCAATTTCTTTGAAGCCGGACAGCCGGATTGCGCGTTCGGCGACACCTCGTCGCCAACCAGGGTGGCGCTGATCGGCGACTCGCACGCGGCGATGCTGGTTCCGGGATTCCAGGAGCTGGGCACCCAGCGCCACTGGCGGATCGACACCTGGGGTAAGGCCGGGTGCCCGTCGATCGACGTGCCGATCAACAACCGGTTCCAGCGCCTGGCGGAAATGCTCCAACACTGCGAAGAGTGGCGAGCGGCGGTTCTCGACAAGGCCCGCACCGAGCGCCCGCAACTGGTGGTGGTCAGCATCTGGCGGCAGTACGGCGCCGGCAGCGCACGCAACTGGCAGCCCGGTTTCAGTGCCTACGACCCAGCCTGGCTCGATGCCCTGACCCGGCTCGTCCAGCAGCTGCGCGACACCGGCGCCAAGGTGTTGGTACTCGGGCCGGTCGCGGATCCGCAATCGGTGGTACCGAGCTGCCTGGCCGCGCACCTCAACGACCCGATCGCTTGCGCGCCAACAAGATCCGCGGCGGTGAACCAGGCGGGGATCAAAGCTGAGGCCGCAGCCACGGCAGCGGGTGGTGGGCACTATGCGGACCTCACCGATCTGTTCTGCGCAGCCGATCGTTGCCCGGTGATCGTCGGCAACACGTTGGTCTACCTGGACTGGAGTCACATCACGTTCGAGTACGCCCGACTGCTGGCGCCCGCATTCGCGGCGCTGGCCGATCGCGAACTCGCGCATGAGTGAGATGTCGACACTCACGCCAAAGCCCTCCTGAAACCCCTCGTAGCGAGTTAGGTGACCGTGCACAAAACCGAAAACGTGAGCCCTACCGAAGGACTGCAGGATCGGCGGTCGGCACGTCCGGGATTTCGCCCCGATATCGAGGGGTTGCGCGCCGTCGCGGTCCTGGCGGTTGTCCTCTTCCACGCTGAGGTACCAGGCATTAGCGGCGGATATGTCGGTGTCGACGTCTTCTTCGTCATCTCCGGCTTTTTGATCACCGGCCTGCTGTGGCGCGAGACCAACACGACCGGCACCGTCCGGCTGCGTAACTTCTACGGCGCCCGCGCCCGCCGATTACTTCCGGCGTCGGCCTTCGTCGGCATCGTCACCATGGTTGCCTCGGTGCTGCTGCTACCCCCGCTGCGCATCCCGACCGTCATTTACGACGGCATCGCCAGCGCACTGTATGTCGGCAACTACTGGTTCATTCTCGACAACGTCAACTACTTCGCCGACCTTCTGACGCCCTCGCCGTTCCTGCACTACTGGTCATTGGGTGTCGAGGAGCAGTTCTACCTGGTGTGGGCACCGCTGATCCTGGGCACGATGTGGCTGATCCGACTGCTACGCCGACGCACTCGGACCCAGGCCACCTCCTCTCAACGCCCGTATCTGGCGGTCCTGGTGGTGGTCGCCGTCGTGTCGTTCGCGCTGTCGCTGCTCATCACCTACGCGATGCCCGCGATGGCGTTTTTCTCGCTGCCGACCCGGGCCTGGCAGTTGGCCCTCGGCGGACTCGTGGCCCTCACCGCAATCCACTGGCAGCGCCTCTCCTCACGGCTCGCCGCGATCACTGGCTGGGCCGGGCTGGGGATGATCCTGCTTGCCTGCTTCTGGTTCGTCCCGACCACACCCTTCCCCGGCACCGCTGCGCTGCTCCCCACCGTCGGCGCGGTGCTGCTCATCGGCGCCGGCTGCGCTGCACCCGCTTCAGGCTGCGGGCAGTTGCTCGGATGGGCACCGATGCAGGCCATCGGCCGGATCTCCTACTCCCTGTACCTCTGGCACTGGCCGGTGCTGGTGCTCGCACCAGCACTGCTGGGGCACCCATTGGGACTGGCCGCCAGGATGGCAGCCGTCCTGCTCTCCGGCGGACTGGCGTGGCTGACCCTGAAGTTCCTGGAGAACCCGCTGCGTTTCGCCCCAGCCATCCGCAATTCCGCCTGGCGCAGCCTGGGACTGGGCGCTCTGGCCACCACCATCGCAGTCTGCGCCGGTCTCGCCCTACTCAGAGCGGCGCCCATCCCGATCGGGCACGGCGCCCCCGCTACGCCGCTGACCATCACCGCCGCACCCGTCCCCCCCGGCTCAAACATTGCCGCGTACGACGCGGCAGTTGAACAAACCTTCGCCCAGGTCCAAGCGGCCGTCGCGGCATCCCTCGATCTCAAAGCCGTCCCCGCCAACCTGGACCCACCGCTGGCGGCCTTGGAAGCCGAGCACAACAACTTTGCGTTCAACGGCTGCGTGCGCTCGCCTTACGAAGAGGGGCAACCGGAATGCGCAACCGGCGACACGTCCTCGGCAACCACAGTGGCCCTGATCGGCGATTCGCACGCCGCACAGTGGATTCCCGGCTTCCAGCGGATCGCCACGCAGCGCCAGTGGCGACTGGAGACACTGGCCAAGGAGGGCTGCCCATTCGTAGACGTGCATCTCACCACCGGATCCCGGCGCCTGATTGAGCGTCTTCAGCACTGTGAGCAATGGCGCGCCAACATCTTGGAGCGGCTACGTCTCGAGCGCCCGAAGCTGGTCGTATTGAGTGTGTGGCGGAGCTACGGTACCGACGAATCACTGACAGGTTTCACCTCGTATGACCCCGTATGGCTCGATGGCCTGAGTCGCACCGTCCAGCAGCTGCGCGACGCCGGCGCCCAGGTGCTGGTGCTCGGACCGATCCCGGCCTCGCACAAATCTGTGCCGAACTGCCTGTCCGGTCACCTCGATGACGCGAGAGCGTGTGTCTTACAGAAATCGGCCTCGGTCAACCAATCCGGTATCGACGCCGAAGCCGCCGTCGCCCAAGCCGCTGGCGGACACTATGCCGATCTCACCGACTTGTTTTGCACCACCGACCGGTGCCCGGTGATCGTCGGCAATACCCAGGTGTATTTGGACGTCAGTCACCTGACGTTCGAATACGCTCGGGTCCTGGCTCCCGCCATCGGAGCGCTGGCCGACCGTGCACTCGCCCACAGCTGACAAACCCGCGTCAGACCGGAGGGCAAATTCAGGCGCCAAGCGAGCTTGCACCACCTGGCCTGTGCGAGAATCCTGGGGGCCAACGGGCAGGGAAGGTAATGGACGGACCGGCGGTGGACAATACAACGCTTCACCGAGTATGGCGGATACTTCTCATTGTCACCGCCCTCGCGGTGGCAACGGCGGCTTACCTCGCGCCGGTTATTTTGATCATTATTGGCGGACTCATACTCATCATTATCATCGGCCGCCTGTTTTATCGAGGCCGCGACCGCTACATTCCGAACCTATACTCCCGAGACATCCGAATTTATGATGATGCGTATCGAAATTTTATCGTTGACTCGCTTCACGCCATGCGTCAATGTCGGATCCCCGGCCACACGCTGGTGTGGGAGGCTTCGCATCTAAAAGGATCGCCCCCCGACGATTCCGACGAACTACTGCTCGACCTCGGCGTCTGGATGGGCTGGTCCACCCGTGCGGCGTCGGACGCGTCCGGCCGCATGGTTTATGGCTTCGATACGTTTGAGGGCCTGGTTGAAGATTGGCCAATCGAAGACGAAATGGTCGTCAAGCGCGGAACGTTTTCGCTATCGGACCCAAATACGCAACGGTTGATGCGGGACACCGGCGTGACCTTGAGCGATGGCATTCCAAACGCATTGGGCCGAAAAGTGCACTTCACCAAAGGCGGCACATACGAGACGTTGGTCCCATTCCTGGCCGAGCACCCCGGCGCCCCGATCAAGCTTTTCCATATGGATCTGGATGTATACGAGAGCTGCCTCCATGCGCTCGAGACGTGCAAGGACCGCTTTGTAATCGGATCAATCCTGGTCTTCGACGAGTATCTCGTCACCAATGGCGAATTGCTCGCCTTCTACGAATTTCAGAAACGTTATGAGCTAGAATGGCGTTATCGGGCCTGGGGCCTGGAGACCTGGGAAATGAATTTCGCGAGAGTCACGTCGCCATGGAAGCGTGCGATGTACTACGCATTCGCGATCGCAATGTATTTGCTTGACGGTCGCTTCATCTGGCGGATTCTCACGAAGCGGTTTTGGCACTTTTGGCTGGGCGCCCACCCGAGAGACATTCTCTTCGTTCTCGGCGCCGCCGGGCAGCGGAAGTCGGTCAGCCTGGAAATCACCGGTCTGGGCAAGTTGGCCGGGGACCCATAACGTCGTCGGTCAGTCGTGCGGGACGGTTCTCAGCAAATCAGACCGCGCCCGGCGCCCGCGAATGTGATAATGCCTCGTTCGACTAACCATTCCTCGTATTGCTAGGTGGGAATTTTGCGCCAGGCCGACAGTGCGAGCCCTGCCGAAGGGCTCAAGGATCGGCGTTCTGCACGCGCAGGGTTTCGCCCCGATATCGAGGGTTTGCGAGCCGTCGCCGTGCTGGCGGTGGTCCTGTTCCACGCACAAATCCCCGGGTTCGATGGCGGATTCGTCGGGGTGGACGTTTTTTTCGTCATCTCCGGCTTCTTGATCACCGGACTGCTCTGGCGGGAGGCCAAGACCACCGGCACCATGCGGCTGGGCAACTTCTACGGGGCTCGCGCGCGCCGACTATTACCCGCATCAGCACTCGTCGGTGTCTTCATCATGGTCTGCGCGGCAGTCCTGGTGCCCCCGCTGCAAGCGCGCAAGGTCATCGTCGACGGCATCGCCAGCGCGTTGTATGTCAGCAACTACCGGTTCGCCTTGGATGGCGTGAACTACCTGGCTTCACTCAGTGCCCCATCGCCGTTTCAGCACTACTGGTCGTTGGGTGTTGAGGAACAGTTCTACCTCGTCTGGGCCCCGCTTTTTCTGGGCACTGCCTGGTTGATTCGCCGGGCTCGCCGGACCGCTACCGGCCCGGCCAGGTCGTCACAACGCCCCTTTGTGATTGCCTTGGCGGTGGTTGCCGCGGTGTCATTGGCACTGTCAATCGCGATCACCTATGTGGCGCCTCCGTTGGCATTTTTTTCATTGCCCACCAGAGCCTGGCAGCTGGCCCTCGGCGGGCTGGTCGCGCTCACCGCAGATCACTGGCGCCAACTGCCACCACGCGCCGCAGCGGTCACCGGATGGACCGGGCTGGCGCTGATACTGCTGGCTTGTGTCCAGTTCAGCCCAACCACGCTGTATCCGGGCACCGCCGCGTTGCTACCGACCGCGGGCACGGTGCTGGTGATCGGCGCCGGCTGCACCACCGCCACACAGGGCTGCGGACGCCTGCTGAGCGTGGCGCCGATGCAGGCGATCGGCCGCATCTCCTACTCGCTGTACTTGTGGCATTGGCCGATACTGCTGTTGGCGCTGTGGTCGATCGCGCCCGTCACAGGCCACGGCCTCTGGTTGGGGCTGGGCGGGATCTTGCTCTCCGTCGCACTGGCCGCGCTGACCCTGCGCTTCGTCGAGAATCCGCTGCGCTACTCCCCCAAGATCCGCAACTCGCCCTCGCGCAGTCTAGCCCTTGGCGGCGCCGTCACCGCGATCGCGGTCTGCGTGGGTTTCGCGCTGCACGCGCCGGCTCCGGTCGGTCACGGCGCCCCGGCTACCCCGCTTACGGTCATCGCCGCGCCGGTCCCAGCCAGCGCGGGCATGGCCGCCCACGACGCCGCCGTGGCGCACGCGTTTGCCCAGGTGCAGGCCGCGGTTTCGGCGTCGGCCAATCTCAAAGCCGTGCCGTCCAACCTGGAACCCTCGCTTGCGAACGCGGCACCCGGTAAATCCGACGGCAACCCTGCTGGCTGTGTACTCGGCTTTTTCGATGTCGCGCAACCCGAGTGTGCGGTGGGTGACACCTCCTCGGCGACGACGGTGGCCCTGGTCGGCGATTCGAATGCGGCGATGTTGATTCCGAGCTTCCAGCAGGCCGCCGAACAGCGGCACTGGCGACTGGAGACTCTGACCAAAGTCGGCTGCCCATTCCTCGGTCTGCCCGTCCGCAATCCCGTTGCGAGCCGCGAGTACACCGAGTGCCAACAGTGGCGCGCGCAAACGGTCACCAGGCTCCGGGCTGAGCACCCGAAACTCGTTGTGCTGAGCATGATGCGGAGATACGGCGCCGCGCACGGGTGGGCGGCCGGCTTCACCTCCTATGACTCCGCATGGCTCGACAGCCTGACCCGCCTCATGGCGGAACTACGCGCCACCGGTGCGCAGGTTCTGCTGCTCGGTCCGATTCCCGATCCGGGCTCGGTGGTACCGGACTGCCTTTCTGAGCATCTCGATGACGCGACGGCCTGCTCACCGCCACGAGCGTCCGCCGTCAATCATGTGGGTATCGCAGCTGAAACCGCGGCCACCAACGCTGGCGCCGGACAGTACGCCGATTTGACCGAGCTGTTCTGCACCAGAGAACGGTGCCCGGTGATCATCGGCAACTCCCTGGTCTACTTCGACGAGAACCACCTGACAAGCAACTACGCCAAGGTGTTAGGACCGGTGATGGGGACGCTCGCCGATCGCGCTCTCGCCCACAGGTGAAGTCCCTGATCACCAATGCGCGAGAGCATTTTTCACAGAACCCAGGATGGCCGGATGCCTCCCGATACGATCACCCAGTCTGCATAGAAGAAGCGGAAGGTTCAGGCATTGTCAACATCGGTGCTCATCACTGGCGGAGCGGGATTCATTGGTTCCGCACTCGCGCGCCGTCTCGTCTGCGCAGGTTACGACGTCGCCGTGATGGACGTCCTGCACCCGCAAGTGCATGGCGAAAATGCCGCGGTCGACCTGCCATCGTCGGTGCGGCTGTTCACCGGTGATGTCACTCATGCGCCGGATATGGATGCCATTCTTCGACTGTGCCGGCCTTCCCAGATCGTCCATCTGGCAGCCGAGACGGGAACGGCTCAGTCGCTGTCCGAAGCGACGCGGCACGGCTCGGTGAATGTGGTCGGCACGACTCAACTTCTCGATGCACTCAGCCGCAGCGCTCATGTTCCCGATCAGCTCGTGCTGGCGTCATCGCGAGCTGTATACGGTGAAGGCGCCTGGCAATCCGGCGACCAGATCTTCTACCCGCAGCCACGCAGCCATGCTCAGCTCGTCGCCAATATCTGGGATCCGCAGGGCCCCACCGGCGATCCCGCGATTCCGCTTGCCAGCCGGGCCGGCCGAACCGAGCCCCGCCCCACCAACATCTACGCCGCGACCAAGCTCGCCCAAGAACACATCCTGGCCGGATGGTCGGCCGCCCACGACACCAATCTCAGCGTGTTGCGTCTGCAGAATGTCTACGGCCCTGGGCAGTCACTGACCAATTCGTACACCGGAATCGTCGCGCTCTTTGCCCGCTTCGCCCGTGCCAAGCACGCACTGGAGATCTACGAAGACGGCCGAATACTGCGCGATTTCGTCTTCATCGACGACGTCGCCGATGCCTTGTTCGCGGCGATCGACCGGCCCGTGGCCGGGTCGCGTTGCGTCGATATCGGGTCGGGCGTACCGACCACCATTGACGAGTTGGCTCGTCAGATCGCCACCATCTGCGAGGCGCCCGAACCGGTCATCGTGGGCAAATTCCGCGACGGTGACGTGCGCGCTGCGAGGTGTGATATCGAGGCTGCGACAAACGAACTCGAATGGAAGCCCCAGTGGACCCTCGAACCGGGTCTGGGGCAATTGCTGGAATGGATCGCCAAACAGGACGAATGACGTTGCACATCAGACGATCTGACACGGATGTCAGATCAGGTGGTCAGCCGACTTGCCGCAGACTGGCGAACGTTTCCACGACATCGGCGGCCGCCGCCACACTTTCGGTCGAAGTCTTCATTCGGCCAGCCAATTCCTTTGCCCGAACGGCATATTCGGGCGTCAAGATCTGGCGCAGGTCCTCGACCAGAGTCTTCTCGGTGACCGTCGCAAACCGACGCGAAGCACCCACTTTGAGCCGATCGACCTGAACACCCCAGACCCTCTGGTCAATGCCCGACCAGAGAACCAACGTCGGGATCCCGGCACGCAGGCTCGCCGCAGTGGTGCCCGCGCCGCCATGGTGTGCGACGGCACGGCAGGCCGGAAAAACCGTCGCATAGTTCATCGTTCCGACGATCTTGACGTGTTCGGAAAGCGGTAGGCCGCTGAAATCAGTCGCGCCGGCACACACCAGTGCCCGCTCCCCCAACTGTGTGCATGCCGTGCTGATCATGGCGATCGTCGCCGATGGCGACTCCACCGGAATGCTGCCGAAGCTGAAACAAATCGGCGGTGTTCCCGCGGCAATCCAGTCCACCACCTCGGCGTCGGCGACTGTGGCCAATTCCATGGTCAGGGTGCCGACAAACGGCCGCTGCGCGGGCTGCCGCGCATTCCAGTCCGCCCACTCGGCAGCCAGTCCCGGAAAACATCTCTCGTCATAGGCCTGCACCTCCAGCGAACCGCGGTCGACGATCCGCTGCGCCCAGGACGTGGTCGCGGTGGGCAGGCCGAGTTCACGCCGCTCCTCGTCCTCGACCTTCTTGGGCCCGCGCCACGACATCCACCAGAAGACCCTCATCACGAGTCGGCCGAGCTGCGGCGGCAGAAAGGACAGGAGCTGGCCGTTGGTGCGCATCGGAAAGTAGTGCAGCGCAATGAAGGGAACGTCGCACGCCTCGGCGACATTGGCCGCCACTTCCTCGTAGTTCATCCCGGTCACCAGCACGTCGGCATCTTTGGCTACCGACTTCAGCGTGGCGATGACTTGTTTGCGGCATTCGATGAGGGGCGCCTGCACCTCGGCCCACATCTTGTTCAGCTTGCGGAACTGCCAGAAATTGCGGAAGAAGTACGTCCAGAAGTCGCGGTATCCACCGTGCACCAACTGATAATCCAAGCCGTAGGCAACCGCGGTCAGCCCCGCCGCCTCGATAAAGCCCACCAGATCGGGTGGGACCACAAGGCACACTTCGTGCCCCCGGCGCTGCAACTCCCGGCCGATCGCCGCGCAAGGCTCGATTTCACCGCGACTACCCCAGTTTGCCAGCACGAATTTCATCGCGAACCTTCGATTTTGACGTGTTGTGGCTAGTTCCCGGCCGGTCCTTCGAGGTACCACGGATTGGCTCGGGCCCACTCGATCGTGCGTCGGATGCCTTCCTCGACATCGACCTCCAGGCGCCAGCCGAGCTCCCGCTGCGCCTTGGTCGAGTCGGGGATACGGCGTGGGATGTCCTCATAGCGCGCGCCGTAGCTCGCGGCGGTGTCGACGGCTTCGGCACTGGACACCGAGTCGACGCTGGCGAGTTTGATCGCCAGGTCCACCGCGTCGCGCATCGTCGTCTCGGTCATACTCCCGATATTGAAGGCCTCACCGATTGCCGCAGTGCTGTCGGCCGCAAGCAGCGTGCCCACGATGGCGTCATCGACATAGGTGAAACACCGTGACTGGTCACCCGAGTCATAGAGCAACGGCTGGTGGCCGTTGAGAATCCGGTGAACGCTCTGCGATATCACGAAGATCGGATTCTGCCGCGGCCCATACACATTGAAGTAACGTACGACCGTCACCGGCAGTCCATAGGCATCGTGCATCGCGAAGACCAGATGCTCGGCCATGGCCTTGCTGGTGCTGTAACTCCACCGCGCGGTCCGCGTCGATCCGACGACGCGGTCGTCGTCTTCAGCGAACGGCGGATTCGGGTTCTTCCCGAACACCTCAGATGTGCTGGCGAACAACACTCGCGTGCCGCGCCGTTGCGCAAGCTCCAGGACGTTGCGGGTGCCGATCACGTTGACGTCGAGAACCTGCAGCGGGTTACTCATGTAGTTCTTGACACCGACGACGGCGGCGAGGTGAAAGACCGTGTCGACACCGGGCGTCAACGCCTGTTCAAGCGCGCCTTTATCGGTGACGTCGCCTTGGACGAACCGGAAATTGGGATGCTGATCGAAATCGATGCTGGTGTCGCGGATGTTCTTCGCGAAGTCGAAAACCGTGACCGAGTCGCCTCGATCGAGCAGTGCCGACACCAAATGCGATCCGATGAAGCCGTAGCCGCCCGTGACGACAACATTGGCCATATTTACTCTTTCACCTCTGTAGATAGCGGTTGACGCTGAGCGGGCTGGCCGATTACCGGCCGATACCCTTGTAGATGAAGCCGGCGGCGCGCGCTGCCGCCGGATCGAAGCTGTTTCTGCCGTCCAGGAACACACACCCGGTGGCGGCCAGGTCGGCGAGGCTGGCCAACGGAATCTGGTGGAACTCCCGGTGTCCGGCCAGAACGACCAGAGCATCGGCGTCCTTGACCGCTGACTCGATGTCCGGCGTCAGCGGGATCTTGGTCACCGTATGGGCTTCCTCGTCCGGTACCCACGGGTCATGCACGGACAGCTGGCAACCGGACTGTTCGAGCAGCTCGACCACATACTTGGTGGGCGTCAGCCGGCAATCGCCGGTGTTGTTCTTGAACGCGATGCCCAGCACGGCGATCTTGCTGGTCTCGATAGCCTTGCCCTGGTCGGCGAGCAACTGCGTGAGCAGCCCGTAGGTGTAGGTGGGCATGGTGTCGTTCACGGTTCGAGATGTCTTCGGAACAGACAGGTCCAAGCCGAGGGTCTCCCCTAGGTGGTTGACGAACCACGGATCCTTGGTGAGGCAGTACCCACCGACGCCCATGCTGGGCATCAAGATGTTGACGTTGTGGCTGCCCTTGGGCATCGAGTTGGCCGCGGCAATGACCTGGAGCACGTCCATGCCGAGTCGGTCGCACACCTTCGCCATCTCGTTGGCCATCGCGATGTTGAGGTCGATCCAGAGGTTGTCGGCGAGTTTGACCATCTCCGCCGTGCGCGGGTCGTCGACGACGATCGATTCCACACCTAATGCGTGCCGCCACAACGTCGCGCACGCACGGGCACTGCGCTCGTCGACGGCGCCGACCACGACGGGAATCGATGTCAGCTCGTGAATGGCCTGGCCTTCGGCGAGCCGCTCCGGGCAGAACGCCAACCCGAAGTCCACCCCGGCCCTCAGCCCCGAGGCCTCTTCCAGGATCGGCTTGACCAGAGTCTCCGTGGTGTCGGGCGGCACCGTGCTCTTGAGGATGACCAGGTGGCCGGGCCGCAGGTGCTCGCCGACCGCCCGCGCCGCGGCCGTGATGTCGTCGACGATGGGTTCGTAGTCCGGCCCGAGCGGGGTCCCGACCGTCACCACGATGAAGTCGTTGTCGGCGATGGCGCCGAAATCCGTTGTCGCGCGCAGCCGGCCGACTCCGACGTTGGTCGCGACCAATTCACCAAGGCCCGGTTCGGGCACATGGCTTCTGCCCTGGTTGATCTCGTCGACGACATTCTGCCGGACGTCGATCCCAGTGACCGGCCAGCCACGATCAGCCAACACCGCGCCGATCACCGTGCCGATATAGCCGAAGCCGACAACCGCGATTCCCGAGCGCATACCACGCACCAAGAGGTCGATCTCGGCATCCGTGCGCCCGAACGCGCCTCGAGTCATTGCGCTTCCTCACTTCTCACGGTCTGTGCGCGCCTGCGGAGTTTGCCGAAGTCGCACTTCCACGGCCGGTCCGCTGGGCAGCCTAATCCAAACACCAGTGCTGGTGATCTGAAATTCGAAGGTTCGAACGACTAACGGGAATTGGCTGACCAAACTGATTTGGCGGCGCCGTCGCCGCTATCAAACGGCGCAGTTGAACCGAGCGAACTCTTCTACCCGGTCGGCGGCGGCAGCGACACTCTCGGCGGGCTTCGTCATCTGCGGAGCGAGCTCACGTGCCCGTGCCGAGCACTCCGGGGCCAGGATCCGCCGCAAGTCTGCGACCAGTGACTTCTCGGTCGTGGTCGCAAACCGCCGCCCGGCACCCACCTTCATTCGCCGCAGCTGAGCTGCGAAGAACGGCTGGTCCGGCAACGTCCAGAGAATCAATTGCGGGACGCCGGCCCGTAGGCAGGCAGCCAGGGTTCCGGCCCCACCGTGGTGCACGACAGCGCGGCAGGTCGGGAAGATCGTCGCGTAGTTGACCTGGCCCACCACCTTCACGTGATCGGACTGCGGGACACCGCTGTAGTCGGTCCCGCCAGCACCGATGATTGCCCGCTCGCCCAGCTGCGCGCAGGCCGAGGAGATCATCGCGATGGTGTCGGCCGGAGACCCAATCGGCACGCTTCCGAATCCGAAGAAAATCGGTGGCTTTCCCTGTGCGATCCATGCCGCCACTTCCTCGTCGGCGTCGGTTGGTGACGCCATCGCTAGCGCGCCGACGAAGGGCCGCTGCGGCGGCCGGAGGTCGTTCCACTTCGCCCATTCGCCTACGAGTCCGGGAAAGCACACCTGGTCGTAGGCCTGGATTTCCAATGAGCCGCGATCCGCGATCCGACGGGGTGCCGGGGACGTTGCGTCCGCTAGACCCAGCCCGCGGCGCTGCGCGTTTTCAGCTTTGCGAGTCCCACGCCACGCCAGCCAGTCATTGAGTGTGATCCCGAAGCGGCTCAGCGCCGCCGGAGCGAACGGCAACAGCTGGCCGTGCGCCCGCGACGGGAAATAATGCAGCGTGACCAGCGGGATGTCGTAGTACTCGGCGACATTGGCGGCGGGTTGTTCGAAAATCAGGCCGGTGAGCAGCAGATCAGCGTCGCGGGCAGCCGAAGCGAGCGTGGTGGTCATCTCCTGCCAGCACCGGTTGGCGAACTCTGCGGTTTCACGGCTCATCCGGCCCAGCTCCTTGAGCTTCCAGGGCGTACGCGAGTAGCAGGTGAAGTACTGACGTTGCAGATCCAGGATCGGGGTCGAATCCAGCCCGTACGCGATGGCCGAAAGGCCCGCCGCTTGGGCAAAACCGACCAGGTTGGGCGGGACGGCTATGGTTATCTCGTGCCCTCGGCGTTGCAGCTCACGGCCGACAACCACGGCGGGCTCGATATCGCCGCGGCCACCATAGCTTGACAACAGAAATCTCATCGCGGGGCTGTTGGCCTTTCCGTCCTCGTGCGCGTGCGCCAACGTCGGGAGCACCGGCCATTATTGCTGGTTCCGCGAACACCGCGTGTGCATTCGGCAGTTCGGCGTGAGTGCGGCGGCTCCCCGGCAAGCGTCGGTCGAGATAAGAACTCAGCCTCGGTCCACGGGTTGTGTCACGGAAAAGGCCAGTGCCATCGGCGTAGTGCCAACGAGTTCGCAACCAATTGACGGCAGGACAGCTTCGTCTAGCAGGCGCCGCTCGTCCTGATCCATCGCTTCATCGAAGTAAATGGCATCTCCGGGCAGCAGGTGTGGACTGATCGTCTCCCACGCGTAGGCCGTCGGTTCGTAAATATCCATATCGAAGAGGACCAGCCATTGCGCACCCCGCGCTCTGACCAAATCGACTGCGCCGAGGGTGTCCTCCACATCACCGACGTGCCAGCACACTCGCTCGTCTTCGATTGCGGGCGGCTGACCACCGGCATCGAATGCACCTTCATCGAGCCCCCGCCACGCACGAGGCAGCCCCGTAAAACGATCGAAACCATGCCACGTCACGTCCCGCCCGCGTAATCGGCGCAGCCACCAGTGAGTCGCGTAGCCCCAAGCCACTCCGAACTCCAGCACGAACAAGGAGCGATTTGGATCTAGCCGCTGCGCTACCTGTTCCCATAACTTTTCCCGACGTCCGTAGACCTCGGGGCGATAGCCAAATGTCCGTCGCTGCCAGTCAACGAAGTCGGCGATTTCCCAGAGGGGATGGTCTCGGCCGGCGTCGATGGTTTTTGTACGGAGCGCGGATGAGACTCCCAAGAGGCGTGCGGCGGTGGGCTCTATGGAGGAATTCCAGAAGTTGTACTCGGCGGCGTCCGGGAATGCACCGGGCAGGCCACCTTGGCTGAATAGACGGCCCATTATCAATCCCCTTTATTGGCGGATCCGCCACCTTCGGTCAGTCACCCAACGGGTCAACCGGGGCCGACGATGCCGCGTTCCCAAACTTAGTCGGGTCGAGGGTAGCCGGAGCAGACCTGGAATAGGAGCCAAATTTAAGGTGGACGGAATTTCTGATAGCTCAGTCAGTCAATTCGTAGTGGTCGCATACCGCGTGAACCGGCGGTGGAATCGACCGAACCAACCTGCCGATCGCCAGCTCAGTCGAGGCTGTAATGGCCAGTGGTACGATCTCGAACCGCCCAGATCAGGCCATTTCTTGGGCCATCACGCTGAGGAGCTCGATTGGCTGACGGCGAACTGAGTGCGAGCGAAGCCGAACGCGTGATGTGGGACGTCATCGTGATCGGCGCAGGCATGAGCGGCGGCATGCTGGGCTACCGGCTGGCCAGCTCGGGTCGCCGCGTGCTGTTCGTCGAGAAGGGCCACTCGACACTGCCGGGAGTACCGGGAACCATCCGCGGTGCGGTGCCCGAACAGGCCGAACCGCAGGCCTACCGTTCCGAGCAGAGTTTCTACGACGCCCTCGCCCGCGCCGGACGCACCACCGACGAGATCGAAGACATCAGCGCCCGCTCCGCCAAAAGATTCGTGCCGTTCATCGGTGCCGGGACCGGCGGATCGTCCGCGCTCTACGGCATGGTCTGCGAACGGTTCTTCGCGCGCGATTTCACCCCGCGGCAAAACTTCGCCGACCCCGGCGAATCGACGGTCCCCGAAGCCTGGCCGGTCAGCTATGACCAGATGGTCCCCTGGTACAGCGAGGCCGAGAAGCTGCTCGGCGTGCGCGGCCAGCCCGATCCCCTGCGGCCAGAGGCCGCCGACCTCAACATCCCCGCGGCACCGCCGTTTTCGATGGACAACCAGCCGCTCGTCAACTACCTGGCCGGTCGCGGACTGCACCCCTATCACCTGCCGATGGCCTGCGACTACACCGACGATTGCGCTACCTGCCAGACGTTCCTCTGCGCGCGCTCGTGCAAGAACGACGGTGCCCGCAACGGCGTGCTTCCCGCGATCACCGAGCACGGCGCCCAGCTACTCGCGCGCTGCCGGGTCCTGCACCTGGAGGCCGACCGCAGCCGGGTCCGACGCGTAGTGTGCGAGCAGGACGGCGCCAGACTGACCCTGGATGCGAAAGTTGTGGTGCTGGCCGCCGGCGCGTTGTCCACGCCTGTGCTGCTGCTCAATTCCCGCTCGGGTGATTGGCCCAACGGGCTGGCCAACGGCTCAGACATGGTGGGCCGCAACCTCATGCGTCACCTGCTCGAGCCGATGGAGATATGGCAGCAGACCGGCACGCGTACCTCCACGGCGAGCAAGGAGATCGGGTTCAACGATTTCTATTTCTGGGAGGGGCAGAAATATGGCACGGTCCAGTCATTCGGCGCCGTGCCCCCCGTGGAGTGGATGACCAATCGGCCTGGCGGGCAAGGAAAAGCACTACGTCTGGTGAGCCCGGCGATCCGGCAGGTCTACAAGCGGTTCCTCAACGGCGGGCTGGTCCTGGCGGCGATCATGGAAGACCTCCCCTACCTGGACAACCGCGTGCTGCCCTCAGAGCAGCCCGGCACTGATGGTCGACAGCGACTGCGAATGCAGTATCGCTTGCGCCCGAATGAGATCGAACGCCGCACCACCTTCTTGCGGCAATTGAAAGAGGTATTCCAGCCGTTTCGCAAGCTGCAACTTGGCAGCGGCAAGGACAATTCGAACCTGGGCCACGTCTGCGGCACCTGTCGTTTCGGCACCGACCCCAAAAGCAGTGTGTTGGATGGAAATAACCGTGCCCATGAGGTGGACAACCTCTATGTGGTGGACACCTCGTACTTCCCCTCCAGCGCCGGCCTGAACCCGAGCCTGACGGTGGCAGCCAACGCATTACGCGTCGCCGAGCACATCGGCCAGGCACATTTTGAACAATAGGGCCGCCCCGGTGGATCTGTTTGTGCGGGAGTCCGGCCCAACCGATGCGCCCGCCATCGTGTTCCTTCACGGCGGGTGGATGAGCGGCTGGTCCTGGGAGCCCGTAGTCCAACGAATGCAGCGATACCACTGCCTGGTACCCGACCTTCCCCAGTACGGCGGCAGTTTCGGGCAGGGACCATTCGATATGAGCCGGGCAACCGAGGCCGTGGCAGATCTCATCCGCTCGCGGGTGAGTACCGGTCCGGCACATATTGTGGGCTTCTCCCTGGGCGCCCAGGTGGGGCTGCGGCTGCTGGCGACCGAGCCCGAGCTCGTCGATCGGGCGGTGCTGTGCGGGGCTGTCGTCAATACGCTTCCGGGCGCGCACCTGACGAAATTTCTGCCTGCACTGTCGGTTCGCAGCGCGTTGTTTCGGCGCTGGGTGAAGCACCAGATGGATTCCCACCAATTAGGCGTGCTCTCGCCCTGGGCTGACGATTACCACGAGGATGTGCGGCTGCTGACGACTGAGCAGCTACCCCACATCGTGATGGCCTCCGCCGGGTTCACCGCGCCCGAAGGACTCAACGAATCCGATACGCCGGCGCTGTTCCTCGCCGGCGGGAGCGAGATGTGGGTGGTCCGGAGCTGGGCCGCCACGCTCGCGCGACCGATGCCCAACGGTGTCGCCGGGGTGGCAGCCGGCATGCGCCACGACTGGCCGGTGCGCAATCCCGAGCTGTTCTCCCGAACGGTTGACGGCTGGCTTTCCGGCGCGGGTCTGCCGGCCGAGATCGTGTTGTCGACGCGCGAGTAACGTGCCCGCGTGCCAATCGGCCTCGAACGCCGAACTGTCGTCCAGCACTGCGAGATGACGTAATAATGACCGGTGCCCCCACACTGCGCGCACGACGACCGAAAGCCAGGATCCGCAATGAAGTTTGTACTGGCGAGCTATGGCGGCCGCGGCGATATCGAACCCTCGGTCGTCGTCGGTCGTGAGCTGCTGCGGCGAGGGCACGACGTACAAATAGCCGTCCCTCCTAACCTGGTTGGTTTTGCCGAGGCGGCCGGACTCAGCGCGGTCAGCTACGGCCTGGACTCGCGAGCTATCGCAGACCTCCAGCGCAAGTACTGGACATGCTTCTTCCGAACACCGTGGAAGCTCAAGGAGCTCGGCGCACTGGGGCGGGAGATCGGGGAGTTCGTCACCCAGTGTTGGGGCACGGCGGACAACGCGACCCTGACGGCGCTGGCAGACGGGGCCGACCTGCTCATTGCTGGCCTGGGCTTCGAACAGCTCACCGCCAATGTCGCGGAATACTATGACATTCCGTTGGCCACACTGCAGTTCTATCCCGTGCGCGCCAACAGCCAACTCCTACGATTCCTGCCGGCCTGCTTGGGACGGCGGGCGATGACCGCCTATGAGCGGATGTCGTGGAGTGGCCCGGTGAAGGACATCGAGGATGCTCAGCGTCGGGAACTGGGCCTGCCGAAGGCGACGACGCCCTGGCCGCAAAGGATCGCCGAACGTGGGTCGCTCGAGATCCAGGGCTACGACGAGGTGTACTTTCCGGGACTGTCGGCGGAATGGGCGAAATTCGGTCACCCGCGGCCTTTTGTCGGCACGTTGACGCTGGATTCGCCAACGGAAGCGGACCAGCCTGTGTTGTCGTGGATCTCCGAGGGCACTGCGCCGATTTTCTTCGGTTTCGGCACCATACCGATCGGATCGACAGCCGATACCTTCGCCATGATCAGCGCGGCATGCGCGCAGTTGGGTGAGCGAGCACTGGTGGGCTGTGGCGGAACTGATTTCAGTAGCGTCCCGCATTCCGATCATGTCAAGGTCGTGCGCGAGATGAATTACGGTGCCGTCTTTCCTAGCTGCCGGGCGGTGGTGCACCACGGCGGCGCGGGCACCACGGCAGCGGGCCTGCGCGCCGGCGCTCCCACACTGATTCTCTGGACGTTCCCCGATCAACCGTTCTTCGGCTCTGCAGTAAAACGACTGAAAGTGGGAACTGCCCGGCGCTTTTCGACGACAACCGAGAAGACTCTGGTCGCAGACCTGCGCAAAATACTGGATCCGCAATACCGCACCCGGGCCCGTGAAATTGCCCACAACATCACCGCTCCAGCCGTCAGCACGACGGCCGCAGCCGATCAGATCGAGAATTTCGCCCAGCTTCGACAGCGTCGTCGAACGTCTTGACTTCTATGGACGCCAACAACATCACGCGTGCGCACGAACTCGGGCCGAATTGGCTGTTCCACCATGCCGATTCACCGTGGTTGGTTGACCAGCCTTCGGTGCGGCAGGTCGGGCACCTGATGGCTTCTTCGGTGACGAGGCCGATGCGGTGATCGCCGAATCGCTGGCTGGCGCAGCAGCATCGGCTACCTGAGAGGCTTGTCGCCGGGACCGTCCCATCGTCACCGGCGCGGTGGTCAATTCCGACGCTGCAGAGCTGGTGGGCGACGTCGCATCTGCCGTGGCATCAGAATTGAGGTAGCTAACGTCCGGGCCGCCAACGCCGTAAGGGCCGGGCCGTTGCGTGCCGAATGGACGAATTCCGAGCAAGTCCTGTAGCCCGTTGTCCCACCCGGTGGGTATTGCCACCAAGAAGTTCCTGGCCAAGACCGCTGGGTCAGGGAAATACCCGTAGTCCCAGCCAGTGGCTTCACCGGGGCTGATCGTCCGGTCGTAGCCGGCCTCCACCAGAACCCGCAGCGGCGCATCCAATACGTCAGCCAGGACGGGGCCGATGAGTGGCACCTGCTGAAGTGGCACCAACAGGGGCAGGACCGACGCCGAGATCAGGTAATTAGGTGGTGTCACCGTACTGGCCCTGATCAACTACCCCTGCTTCGCTGAGACTGTGGCTCATGTAATTCGGATGAACCATGAGCATGCCCATGTAGGCGTTCAAATCGGCGAGCAGGTTCATGGGATTGAGCGGAGCATCCGCGATGCCGTCGTACTGGACCGCGATATCGACGGTCGCGTATTGGGTGTTCGTCAGTGGGGCGGAGCTGGGCGCTATCCGCGAAGATAATCCGCCATTGGGACGATTGCCGGCGCCGATGAGAACGAACGAAACGTCAGGCCCCTCGCCTACCCCGTACTGGGCGGCTAGCGCAGCCTTCTCGAGCGTCGAAATCGTCGCACTCTGCGAATATCCGAAGACCACGAACGTGTCAGACGCCGAAGGCGTCGCCGATCCGACGACCTGGTTGATATCGCAGGCGTTGGAACCAAGGCAACTGTCGAGCGCCGCGAGACCCTGGGCAATCGACTCCTCAATCGGCAAAGTTCCGTAATCGGGCGCATGTTCTTCGGGGGTGATGAGAGCGACGCCGTTGTATGGCCCAGCTGGGATACCCGTCGGGCGCAGTGTCGTCGAGGACGGCGAAACGTAGGTGCCGACTGCCGCGCTGACGAATTGTTGGACGTAGGACACGGTGTCCGCGGACGACAGCGAATGTCCGGTACCACCCATGACCAGAACAGTTGTGGCAGCTCCCGCGACAAACGCGAAGACCGAGGAGACTGTCGAGACAATGGCAACGACCACAGCGACGATCAGGGCGGAAACAGCGCACACCGTTGTGCGCAACGTCGCGTTCACTCACCCTCCGTACCGCTCTCGCACAGCACTCAGCCAGCGCTGATCTCCGCCTTCCGCAAACAATATGAACTGGATTACGGTTGACCTGTCAAGCGTTTTGCGCAGCCTGAGCTAAGGATGGTTCCGACGCTGTCGCCGGAGACGATCTGAAAGCGCGGGCTACGCAGCGAACTCGAGCAGGGTCAGCGTCGCGAGCGTCGGCCAGGTGATCCCCACCCATCGGCGCACCAGGCGACCCACCGGGCGGCCCTGGGTCTGCGACAGCAGCCGGTCGAACACCGGACCCCGGCCGCGCGGTATCGGCAGGTTATGCACCGCACGAACGCCCGGCACGGTGTTCGACAAGTCGGCAAGCTCAGGCACGGTCAGACTGAACGGCGTCCGCGGCCAATTACCCCGCAGCGCCGTCCACATCGGGTTGCGAGCCAGCACCGCCTGCGACTTCGGCGGCAAATCGAACATCATCTGGCCGCCGGGGAACCGGCGAGCGCACTCGCCGATCACGCGCAGCGCCTCGTCGGGCAGCAGGTACGGCAACAGGCCCTCGGCGGTGATGAACACACCCTCCTCGGGGTTGATCTGATCCATCCACGAGAAATCCAATACCGACTGGGCGCGGAGCGAGACTCGCGGTGACTGCGGAAGCAGACGTTCGCGAAGAGCGATGTTCGGGGGGAGATCCACCGTGAGCCAACGGAATCCATCACCGACGCCGGCGGCGTCGAGGCGCCAGAAGCTGGTCTGCAACCCTTCGCCCAGAGCGACGACCGTGGCGTGCGGGTGTTTGGCCAGATAGCCGCGGGCACTGTTGTCAAAGGCGAGCGCGCGCAGGGCAAGGTCCTGGTGATCGCCGCGAAGCTTGAACTTGCTGAAGTCGTAGTCGATCGAGTCCAGCAGGCCAACAGCCATCGGATCGTCGATGATCCCGTCGGGGCGGCGCGCCTCGTTCGCCCGGCAGAACAACGTCACGAGCGCCGTCTCCGGTAGCGAAACGGCGTCGGCCTTGGTCATCGGACAGACACTACACAGAGTCTTCAGCCCGAGGTTCGAGAATGGCCCCGTGCCACGAACTCACGCTGACCAGTGTTGTCTCCGCAGATCTCGGCCACAAACGCGCAGAATCACGCACTGGAAATGGTCACCGCTGATACGTTGCGCGGCGTGAGAACCCGCCCTGCGGCCCGAGTGGTGGTCGTCTCGAACGTGGGTAGCTTCGGCGGTGGCGGTGTCGTCGGATTCCGAGAGATGCTCTCCGCGCTGCGGCACAAACGCCCGGACCTGGATCTGGTCGCGGTTCTGCCACAGAAGGGAGCCGTGGCCGAAGCCTGCGCGAGCGACGGTTACCACCCCAAGGTCGCCTGGGTGCCGTGGTGGGCGTTCGGCAAGTGGTCGCGGTCGCCGCGCTTCGATTGGCACGCGGTGATCGGCGCGCTTCCATACTGCATGATCCTTATCCCAGGCATTGTTCAGGCAGTAGTACTGCTCCGTCGGCTGCGGCCGGTGGCGGTGCTCAGCAACACGATGACCATCCCGTCACACGCGATCGCCGCGCGACTCCTCGGCATCCCGCACTACTGGGTAGTCCGCGAATTCGGCCGTGACGATCACCGGCTATGGTTCTTGTTCGGGTATCGCCGGACAGTCCGCATGATCGGCCGGCTGTCGAACGCGGTGATCTGCAATTCCCACGCGGTGGAAAAGGCCATGCTCGCAATCGATCCGACGATGACGACGCACGTCCTCTACCCGGTGGTCGATACGCCGCTCTGCGCACCGCCGCAGCGGCAGCCCGGCGAGGCGATGCGAGTCGTGCTTGCCGGGTATCTCTCGGTAGCCAAGGGACAAGACTTGGCCGTCGAGGCGGTCGCGATTGCCCGCGAGGCGGGTGCCGATATCGAGTTGACGCTGATCGGAGCGGGCAGCCACCAACCACTTCTACGCCTTGCCCGACGCCTCGGAGTCGAGGATCTGGTGAGCATTCACGAACCGACCCGCAACCTCTCCCCATATTGGTCAGCGGCGCACGTCGGCCTGATGTGCAGCCAATCTGAGGCCTTCGGCCGGGTAACGGTCGAGGCGATGAGGGCCGGGCTGCCCGTGTGCGGGACCGACTCAGGCGGCACCCCGGAGATCATCGACGACGGAGTCAACGGTCTGCTCAGCCCCGCCGGCGACGCGAAGGCACTCGCAGCCAACCTGATGACCCTGGAGGCCGACGAGGGTCTTCGGCGCCAGCTGGCCGACGGTGCTGTGCAATCCTCACAGCGCTTCCAACGGTCACGTCACGACGACGAACTCGCCGCGATTCTCGGCCTGGGCTGACGCTTTTCAGATCAGGTCATATCGGCACCCAGCGGCGAGCCGGGGCGTTACTATCGCGCCCGTAGATTCCAATATCGTCCTGGCCGCGTCCTGACCAGCCGGCGATGACCGTGATAAGAGAGCCATGGTTTTCATCCCAAGCAAAGCGCGACCCGCCTACCATCGAGCCCTCATCCAGCGCCTTTTGGGTCGGCGCAAGAATGCGGCAGAGTTGTGTAAGGCCGCCTTGCAGACTGAGGACTATTCGGTAGCGCATCTGCGGGCGCACCACATGCTCGCGGAGTTGGAGTTCCCCGGCGATGATTACTTCCGGATTCTGGCGCGCATTCACGAGTACCTGAAGCCGGCCACCTACCTGGAGATCGGCATCGATCAGGGTGACTCCTTCGAGATCGTGATGCCCGAGACATTGGCGCTGGGAGTCGATCCCAATCCGCGTCCGCAGAAGCCTCTCGGCCCAAACCAGCGGGTGTTCGCACAGACCAGCGACGACTTCTTCGAGCGCCGCGATGTGGTTTCCGAGCTGGGCGGCATGACTCTGGATCTCGCGTTCATCGACGGGATGCACTTGTTCGAGTTCGCTTTACGCGACTTCATCAACCTGGAGAAGTACTGCGCCCCTGACTCCATCATTCTAATTCACGACGTCTACCCGATCGACGCCACCAGCGCCGCGCGCGACCGTGCTTCGTGGTTCTGGAGTGGCGATATCTGGCGGTTGATTCTGGCCTTGAAGAAGTACCGGCCAGAACTTTCGGTCAACGTGATCGGCACTCGCCCAACGGGCCTGGGGGTCATCCAAAACCTCGATCCACAGTCTCGGGTCCTTGCCGATCATCTGGACGAAATCATCGATGAGTTTATGGCGCTCGATATTTCAGTGCTTGACGGCCGTAAGGATGAACTCCTCAATCGCGTCCCAAACGATTGGAACTCGGTGGCCCGCCTGATCGATACGCGCGGCCGCGCCTAGTCACATCCGACGCGAACGAGCCAGCTCTTCCACAAGATCTGCAGTGTAAGAGGCACTTTCGGCTGGCTTTGACATCCGCGTGGCGATCTCACGGGACCTCGCGACGCACTGCGGATCGAGAACCGTACGCAGATCCTCGGTCAGCGATTCCCTGGTGGTGCTCGAAAAACACCGCTCAGTGCCCACTTTCAGTCGCTTGATGGCATTCCCCCAGAGCCGCTGTTCGGGGATCTTCCAGAGAACCAAGGTGGGAACCCCCGCGCGCAACCCGGCAGCCGTGGCGCTCGTGCCATGGTGCACAACCGCACGGCAGGCCGGGAAGACCGCCGCGTAGTTCACTCCGCGCACCACCTTGACGTGCTCGAAATTGGGGATGTCATCGAGCTGAGTCACCCCAGCGGAAATCAGCGCCCGCTCCCCCAACCGTGCGCACGCATCGGCGATCATGGTGAGCGTGTCGGCGCCCGACTCGACCAACATGCTGCCGAAGCCAAAGCAGATCGGCGGTGTCCCAGCGGCAATCCAGGACAGGACATCCTCGTCGGCTTGCGTTGGCATCTCGATTGTCAACGTTCCGACAAAGGGCCGTCGCCTGCCCCAGGTCGCCCATTCTTCCGCCAGCCCTGGGAAGCAGACATCGTCATAGGCCTGGATCTCGAGCGACCCACGCTCTGCCATCCGGTGCGGCAACGGACCGGTCGCACTCGGCAGGCCCAATTCTCTGCGTTGGGCATCCTCGAGTTTCTTGGAACCGATGCGCCACAACACCCATTCACGCACAGCCATGGCATATCGACCCAGCGTCGGAGGCAGGATCGGCACGACCTGACTGTTGACCCGGATCGGGCTGAAGTGCATCGTGGCGAGTGGAATGTCGTGGTATTCAGCGACATTGGCAGCTGGATGCTCGAAGTTGACGCCGGTGAGCAACAGGTCGACACCGTCTGCCAACGACATCAGGGTTTCGCTGGTCTCTGCCAGGGCTCGGGTACCGATCACCTGGCCCTCCCGCGAAAACTTGATCAGATCCCGCTTCTTCCAAAGGCCGCCGTAGTAACTCGCCCAATAGTTGACGTAGGACTCAATGAGCGTCTGCGAATCCAGCTGGTAAGCGACGGCCGTGATCCCGGCTGATTCGACGAAGCCAACCAGGTCGGGCGGCACGGCCATGCACACCTCATGCCCTCGCTGCAGCAATTCACGCCCAACCGCGACACAGGGCTCGACCTCGCCTCGAGTTCCGTAGCTCGACAACACAAACTTCATCGACAATTCTGGCCTTTCACTACTCGCGCACGTGGACTATCTCCGAGGTCCCGGTGATTATGTCTGGTCGTTCTCGTCAAGGCTGGGCATTCGCCACGCCCAGAATCGCTGTGCCGCGCTACCTTTCTGGCGCTAGACCAATCCATGGCAATCAGGAGTACGCCGGGTTACCCGTAGGCGAGCGCGCGGTCGGATAGCGCTCCGAAAACCGGCGCCAACAGTCGGGAGTACGCAGACGTCAGATGATTCCCGTCCATGAAAACCTGGGTGTTGCCGACGATGACCGGGCACCGATCGGCGGTACAAAACAGGTCGGTGAGATCCGTATAGCGCCCACCTGCAGCTTCGGTAGCAGCGGCCTCCGCGGTGATGCCACGCTCGTTGACCGCCGTCGACCTTGCCGGTGAGCAGGCCGTCACATCGTCGAGGTGCGCGGACAGACAGATCGGCACCATGCGGTGGGGGTCTGGGACGGGGCCGAGCACCAGAACCCTGGCACCGGTGCTGCGGAGCTGATGGACGAGCCGGGTCAGGCCGTCAAGCCACGCCGTGTCGTATGGCACAAGGCCGAACGGCCGCTCGTTCGGGGCGTCATAGCCCCGGAACATGCTCACCACGACAAGCCGCGGGCGTTCTGCGCTCAACCGGGTCAGGATCTGCGAGCGCCACTGCTGACAGTGTGCGTTTTGTTCGACCACGCTGCGGAATGGGTTGGTACTGGGCACTTCCATCAACGGGCAGCCCCCTTTCGCCAGCATTTCCAGCCGCCAGTGACGTTCGGTGGCAATCTGTTTGAATGCTGGATTCCACATGGCGGCATGCGAGTCGCCGACGAGCGCCACTGTCGTGGACGAGGTGACGTCACCGGCTGCGCAGTCCGGTTGACCAGGTTCAGCCACCTCTCGCAAGCACCCGTCCGTCCTCAAAGCCGTCTGTTCGATCTTCGGATCCCCCAGTGGCGGATCGAGATTCGACGGGACGGCCTTGAGGTCGACGGATGCGGAAACGGCGGCTTGCACCTGGCCGAAAAGCCGTTGGACGACTGCGTCGTACGCGGCTTTGGACGAACCGGCGGGCACCGGGGTGGCAGTGAGTTTCACCGGCGAAGCCGGTGCGCCATGCCCGGCAGTCGATGGCGCAACAGCCAACAGCGCCATGCCCACACAGACAGCGAGCGCGCTGGCCAGGCCACCGAGCCCGAGGCTGCGCCAAGCCGAATTGCGGATCGTGGGGGCGAATCGGAGTGGGTTTTCCAACAGCCGCAGGGTGAGCCACGCGAGCCCGCCGGAAATCAGGGCCGCAAACAACCTGGCGGGCAGCCCCAGCGGATGCCCCACAAGCGCCGGCGCGAGCACCAGCACCGGCCAATGCCAGAGATACCACGAGTAGGAAATCCGGCCGATCGCCTGCAACGGTGCCCAACCCAGAAGACGGCCGCAACCTTGGGTCGGTGCAGCGCAGCCCGCGCCGATAACCAGTACCGCGCCGACAGTGGGCAGCAGGGCCGCGGCACCAGGAGAAGGGGTGGCCGATGTGAACCAAATGTAGGACAACACAATCAAGCCGAGCCCGGTCCAACCGGTGATGGCGGCTGTTCGTTGTGAGCGGCGCCGCCAACGAATCGCGGTCAGCGCGACGAGACCGCCGAGGGCCAATTGCCAAGCCCGGGTGGGTAACGAAAAAAACGCCTCGATCGGCGACACATAGGTCAATACCAGCGACATCGCGAACGACATGACGGCAACCAGCACCAGCACCAGCAGGTATGGCCCTTGCGAGGCGGCGGCCTGCACTCTGGTACGCCGACGCACCAACCTGACCACCCACATCGTGCCCAAGATCAGCGGCGCCCACACCAGGTAGAACTGCTCCTCCACGCCCAACGACCAGTAATGCTGAAACGGCGAGAGGGTCTGCAGATCGGCGAAGTAGTTGACGTTTTCGAAGATGAACCAGTAGTTGCCGACATAGAGGGCGCTGGCGATGCCGTCCTTGAGTGCGGTAGGGACTTGCAACGCCGGCAGTAGTAGCGCCGAGGCCACCATGGTTACGATGCCGACGAAGGCCGATGCTGGTAACAGCCGGCGGGCCCGAGCCCCATAGAAACTGCGCATCCGCACGGTTCCGGTGGCGTTGATCTCACGCCATAACAGTCCGGTGATCAAGAAGCCTGAGATAACGAAAAACACGTCCACGCCGAGATAGCCGCCGCGCAGGCCTGGCAAGTCAGCGTGGAATAGGACGACTGCCAGCACCGCAACCGCGCGCAGACCTTCAATATCTGGGCGGAACTTTGACTGTGCCGAGGTCCGAACCTGCAGTCCTTCGGTAGGGCTCACACTGTCGGCCTGGCGCAAGATCACCTACTTGTTAGTGGAGACGTTCTTCGACGAATCGAGGAAGTATCACACACGTCAATTGGTATGTTGGCGAAACCGTTACGATCCCGGCCAATCTCTGGGCCACCACGCTTGAGGAGCTCGATTGGCTGGCCGCGACCTGAGTGCGCGCGAGGCGGAACGCATTTGCTGGGACGTAATCATCGTGGGCACCGGCATGGGCGGAGGGATGCTGGGCCAACGGTTGGCCCGCTCCGGCCGCAAGGTGCTGTTCGTCGAAAAGGGCCGCTCGACGCTTCCTGGTACAGCAGGAACGATCCGCGCCGGGATGCCCGAGCTGGCCGAGCCGCGCGCAGTCCGATCCGCCACGACCTACTACGACGCCCTGGCCCGAGCCGGTCGCTCAACCGACGAAATCACTGATATCAGCGGACGCTTCGCCAAGCGGTTCGTGCCGTTCATCGGTAGTGGCACCGGTGGATCCTCGGCGCTGTACGGCATGGTCTGCGAACGCTTCTTTGTTCAGGACTTCACTCCGCGCCAAAACTTCTCTGACCCCGGCGATTCCACCGTGCCCGAGTCCTGGCCGATCAGCTACGAGCAGCTGAACCCCTGGTATGCCGAGGCCGAAAAGCTGCTGGGAGTCCGCGGGCAGCCCGATCCGCTGCGTCCCGAAGCCGCCACGGTCGGACTTCCTGCCGCACCGCCGTTTTCAGCGGACAACCAGCCGTTGGTCAACTATCTGGCAGGCCGCGGCCTGCACCCCTATCACTTGCCCATGGCGTGTGACTACACCGACGACTGCGTGATCTGTCAGGCCTATCTGTGTGCCAAGTCGTGCAAGAACGACGGCGGCCGCAACGGGGTGCTGCCCGCGGTCACCGAACACGGTGCCCACCTGCTGGCCGAGTGCCGGGTTGTACGCCTGGAGGCCGATCATTCCCGGGTTCAGCAGGTGATCTGTCAGCACCACTCGGACATGCTGGCCCTCAAAGCCAAGGTGGTCGTGCTGGCCGCCGGCGCACTGGCCACCCCGGTGCTGTTGCTCAACTCCCGCTCAGGCCAGTGGCCGCGGGGGCTGGCCAACGGATCGGACATGGTGGGCCGCAATCTCATGCGGCATGTTCTCGACTGGATCGAGGTCTGGCCACAGGCCGGCTGCAACATCACCGCCGAGAACAAGGAGATCGGGCTCAACGACTTCTATTTCTGGGAGGGCCAGAAGCTCGGCACCGTCCAGTCCGCTGGCGCCATGGCCTCGTTGGCGCCGATGGAGATGCTGATGAACAATCCAAGTGGGCTGGCCAAAGCGCTGCGTCTGGTGTCCCCGGCGGCTCGACCGATCTATGAACGGTTCATCAGTGGCGGTCTCGTGCTGGCAGCGATCATGGAAGACCTTCCCTATCTGGGCAATCGCGTCCTGCCCTATGACCGGCCCAGCTCCGACGGCCGCCAGCGGTTGCGCCTGACGTATCGCCTGCACTCCAGCGAGATCGACCGGCGCGAGGTGTTTCTGCGACAGCTCAAAGACGTGTTGAAGCCGTTTCGCACACTCACGCTGCGGACCGGTGAAAGCAACACCACGCTGGGTCACGTCTGTGGCACCTGCCGCTTCGGCACCGATCCGGCAACCAGCGTGCTCGACGCGGATAACCGGGCACACGAAGTTGAGAACCTCTACGTCGTGGACACGTCGTTCTTCCCGTCCAGCGCCGGCCTCAACCCGAGCCTGACGGTCGCAGCCAACGCGCTACGAGTCGCCGACAACCTCAACCAGGTGCATTTCACCAATTGACCCGCCCGAAAAGCCAATCGGACGAGGCAATTTGGCGGTCAGCTCGCTGGGCGGACCGACAGACCCGCGGCTCGATAGAGACCGTCGATAACGGTCATGTTCTGGACCGCCTCCTCCGGCGTTGTCTTCACCGGTTCCCCGCGTAGCACCGCCGCGGCGAACGCATCCAGTTGATAGGCGTAGGTGGCGCGCGCCGGAAAGCGCTCCACCCGCTTTCCATCGGCGGAGCGGACCGAGAACCGCTGGAACGGGATCAGCGGATTGAGCCGCAACTCGCCGCGGGTACCAACCACATTGGCAGTGAAGTGCGGGAGGTCTTTCGCCCACATCGCGCAATGCACCCGGCCGGTGTGCCCTTCGGGAAATTTCACCTCTGCCGTCATCGCCCGGTCGATCTCGCTGCCGCGCAATTTTGCTTGCGCTGAAACAACTTCCGGAGTCGAGCCGCCGAACGTGCGAATCATGTCCACCGCGTAGCAGCCCAGATCCATCAGCGAACCACCGCCGAGGGCGTAGTTGTAGCGGAAGTCGGAGAATTTCGGCAGCCAGAAACACGAGGCCGCCTCGACCCGTTCCAGCGTGCCCAACTCCCCCGACGCGATGATCTGCTCTACCCGGGCCGCAAACGGGTGGTAGCGGTAGTGAAATGCCTCCATCACCACGCGGTCGGACGTGGCGGCCAGATCGGCGATTTCGCGAGCCTCGACGGCATTGGCCGTGAACGGCTTCTCACACAGCACATGCTTGCCTGCGTTGAGTGCGGCGCGAGTCCATTTGCCGTGCAGGCTGTTCGGCAGCGGGTTGTAGACCGCGTCCACATTGGGGTCTTCGATCAGCGCTTCGTAACTGTCATGCACCCCGGCGATGCCATGTTTGGCCGCGAACGCTTGCGCGCGCGACACGTCGCGGGCGGCGACCGCGGCTACCACGACTTCGCTGTTGTCTTTCGCGGGTTTGATGAGCGCATTCGGTGCAACGCGCGCCGCACCCAGGATGCCGATCCGCACCGGCCTGCCAGCTTCGGCCATCACGATCTAGCGCTCGACCACGTATCCCTCGGTCGCGGCTATTTGCGCCACATGGCACCGGTTCCGTCGATGTCGGTGATCTCCGCGGTGATGCCGTGCTTGGCGCGGTAGTCGGTGACGGCCTGCTCGCACGCCTTCACCGCGTAGTAGTCATCGACGATGCAGAACCCGCCCGGCGACAACCGCGGGTAAAGCGCATCGAGCGCCTGGATCGTGGACTCGTAGAGGTCACCGTCGAGACGCAACAGCGAGATCTGCTCGATCGGGGCGTCCTGCAGCGTGTCCTTGAACCAGCCGGGCAGAAAACGGACCCGCTCGTCCAGCAGACCGTAACGCTCAAAGTTGGCCCTGACGTCGGCCTCCGACACCCCAAGGATGCCCGCGGCGAACTCAGCCCTAATTCCTTTGTCCGCCTTGTAGTTCGCCGGATCCGAGCGCGGTACGCCCTGGAACGAATCGGCCAGCCACACGCTTCGCGTGTGATCTCCGTAGGCCGCCAACGTCGCGCGCATCAAGATGCATGCCCCACCGCGCCAGACGCCGCATTCGATGAGATCACCGGGGATATCGTCGGCGATCACCGTTTCCACACAATGCTGCAGGCTGGTGAGCCGCTGCATGCCGATCATCGTCTCGGCCTCAGCCGGCCAGTCCAGGCCGAGATCGCGGGCGCGGTGATCGCGCGGGCCCGAGCCGCGAACCATCGGGATGAAGGTGTTGACGGCCTTCAAGAGGATGCGGCGCCGCAGGGGCCAGTCCGAGGGAACCTTCTCGTGCATCCCGTACCTGGTGAGGTTCCGGCGGAGGAGGTCAAGATATAGCGACCGAACATCGTGATCGGTGATGGTCAAGGTTTCCTCTAATCTCACTTGCGGTTACCAGCGGCGCTGAGTCTAGACAACCATCGACAATGCGTTCTTAACTTTGCCAAGATCGGCTGGCCGAGGTTCATTCCACGCCGCGTCCTGTCTGTCGGCACGTCAACGCGGCGACGCGGCCGCGGCACGGTAGCCGCTGATCGCCAGTGGCGCGAAGACCGCGGTCAAGCCGATCGCCCACATCGAGCTGAGCAGGAACGGCCACAACAACGGTCCGCCTTGGGCGAGTGCCCGCATGAACCCGATCGTCGGTGCCATCGGCTGGAACTCGATCAACGGCCGCAGCCACGCCGGCAACATTTCAACGGGCGGAGATCCCGAGCTCGCGAACACCGCACTCACCGACGGCACTCCCAGCCACATGAGTACGGTCCCTTGCCGGGAGCGCACCGAAATCGCGATGACGATCATCGAGTACACGATGACCACCCCTACTGGGACCAAGGTAAACGGGATCACCGCCAGCCAGCCGGCGTCGAAACGGAGTCCGAGCCCAATACCCACCGCAGTGATCAGCGTGGAGCCCACGAGTGTCCGCACCGCCTCGGCCAGCAGCCTGCCCGTCAGTGCGCTGGCCCGGTGCACCGGTAACACCCACAACTGGGAGAGCAATCCGCCGTCGCGCTCGAAGGGAATGGCCATACCGGCGGCAAGCGCCCCCAGCATCGCACCGGCCACCGCGCACGTCGGCACCAAGCCGTAGAGGCTGCCTGTACCGGTCAGCCGCACGATCGACTTTCCGACTAGAAGGTAGTAAGTGATCAGCAGTACCGTCGGGAACACCAGCGCCTGGATCGGCACGACGGGTTCGCGGCGCCAATGCTTGAGAAGCTGACCCGCGAAAAGCCAACTTTCCACGGCCAGTGACCGGCGCTGAGGCGACACATCTGCAGTCATTCCGTCCGCCTCTGCATCCGCGCCGCGAGTGCGGCGAACACCACCAGCAACCCGATGCACCATGCGACGCTGGTCGCGAGATTGGTCCCGTCCACGTGGCCGGTGGCGAATCCGCGCAGAGTTTCCGTCACCTGTGAGACGGGCTGATACTGCACGAACGGGTGCAGCCAGTCGGGGAACGACTCGGCCGGTGCCATCCCGGTGGACAGCATGGTCAGCAACAGCTGGGGCACGATGAGCACCTGGCTGGCCGCGCCGGTTCGCCCGATTTTGCCCCCGGCAAGCCGGAGCCCGATGGCATCGGCTCCCAGCGACAGCGCCAGCGTCAGTACCAGGAAAAGAACCACCGAGGCCACTCCGTAGCCGAATCCACCGACAATGCGGAAGCCGAACGCATACCCGACGGCGACTGCGGCGACTAAGGCGACGACGCCGCGAAACAGGCAATACAACATGCGCGCTGTCAGCGGTGTGAACGCCGGCATGGGCAGGGTGGAGATCCGCACCCCGAAGTCGGAGCCCTCGTCTCGGGCCGCACGATCGGTGGTCGTCAGTGCGCCGAGCAACATCACCTGCACGACGATCACCGGGAGAACGTACTGGGGGTAACTCATGTCACCGGTGTCGATCACGTTGCGTAGCGCGAAGTTGAAGACGATGAAGCTACCGATGGACGCCACAACCGCGAACGGCAGATCGTCGCGCAACGCGCCGCGCACAATGCGCTCGGTCAGCGCAGCAACGGCGCTCATGCAGTGACGCCGCCGGTAAGGCGAAGAAATACCTCGTCCAACGACGGTTTGCGCAGTGAGATGTCGAGCAGTTCGACACCCAACTGGTCGACCCGTCGGAAGACCTCGCTCAGTGTCGCAACGCCATTGGACGCCAACACCGACACGGTGTTGGCGTCCTGATCGATCTGGGCCTCCTCGAGGTCGGCCACGGCGGCCAAGATCTTGGGCAGTTCACCGGGGTCCAGAGGACTGACCGTGCAGTAGCTGACGCCCACCCGGCTCTTCAGGTCATCGGCCGTCCCGCTGGCGACTATGCGACCGTGATCGATCACCACGATCGAATCGCTGAGCACATCGGCTTCCTCGAGGTACTGCGTCGTGAGCAGCACCGTGACACCTTGAGTCGACAACGATGACACCAGGCCCCACACGTCGCGGCGGCTACGCGGGTCCAAACCGGTCGTCGGTTCGTCGAGGAACAGGACTTTGGGCGGAACCACCAGTGCAGCAGCGATATCGATGCGCCGGCGCATGCCACCGGAATAGGTCAGCACCGGTCGATCAGCGGCGTGCACCATGTCGAACTGCTCGATCAGGGCCTCGGCCCGCAGCTGTGCATGTTTGCGCAGCATGCCCCGCAGCCGGCAGAACAGCACCAGGTTTTCCCGTCCGGTGAGCTGCCAGTCGAGCGCGGCATGCTGGCCGGTCATCGCGATACTTGACCGCACTTGACCCGGTTGAGCGACGACGTCGTAGCCGGCGACTATCGCGGTGCCCGTGGTGGGCCGCAGCAGCGTGGACAAGATTTTGATCAGGGTCGTCTTGCCGGCTCCGTTATGTCCCAGCAAAGCGCAGATCGATCCCGCGGGGACCGAAAAGCTCACGTCCTGTAACGCGCGTATGCCACCGTCAAACGTTTTAGCTACGCGTTCCAGCTCAATCACGCAGTCATAGTAGCGGGCACCGAAGGCGTTCGAACCAGAAACTGACGCAGGCGACAGGACCGCCTGTCACGGGCGCCGGCTGCGATCAACCAACACGTCGCCGGGCAAAATCTGCCAAGAGATCCCCGGCGGCCACGGCGCTTTCGGCGGGTTTACTCATCTGACTGGCGACCGCACGAGCCCGCACAGCGCAGTCCGGTTCGAGGATGGCACGCAAGTCGGCGACCATCGTCTTCTCGGTGGTCGCCGAGAAGCGACGGGCCGTGCCGACTTTCAGCCGTTTGACCGCGGCGCCCCACATCAGCTGAACGTCCGCCATCCAGAGAATCAGGGTGGGCACCCCCGCACGCAGCCCGGCCGCGGTGGTACCCGCGCCACCGTGATGCACGACAGCGCGGCAGGCCGGAAAGATCGTCGCGTAATTCACCGCACCCACCACCTTGACGTGGTCGAGGCCGGACTGCTCACTGAAGTCGCTCCACCCGGCTCCGATCAATGCCCGCTCCCCCAGCTGCGCGCACGCCGCACCAATCATCGCCAGGGTCTCGGCCGGCGATTCCACCGGGATGCTGCCGAACCCGAAGAAGATCGGCGGCTTTCCCGCGGCGATCCACGCCTGCACCTCCTTGTCGGCGTCCGTCGGAGACTCCAGCGTCAGCGTCCCGACGAATGGTCGCCGATCGCCCCAGCGGGCCCACTCCTCGGCCAGCCCGGGGAAGCACACTTCGTCATAGGCCTGGATTTCCAGAGATCCGCGGTCGATGATGCGCCGGGGCCCCGACGCCGTCGCCGTCGGCAAGCCCAGTTCACGACGCTGGACACCGTCGACCTTTCTGACTCCGCGCCACACCACCCACTCATAGGCCGTCATCGCCGCGCGAACCACCGGCGCGGGCAGCTTGGGCACGAGGTGGCCGTTGACCCGAATCGGAAACCAGAGCAGCGTCGCCAACGGAATGCGGCGATACTCGGCCACGCTGACCGCGAGTTCCTGGTAGGCCACGCCCGTCACCAGGAGGTCAGCACCCTCCGTCACCGATGCGAGTGTCGTGCTCATCTGCGCCCACGCCTGGGTACCGGGCTCCCGGGATTCCTGCAGCAGCTTCTTCAACTCCTGGAGGTTCCAGAAGTTTCGGAAGAATCGCTTCCAGAAGTCGCGCGTCGCTTCCAGCCATTCCTGCGTATCCGGCCCGTACCCGACCGCGCCAAGCCCGACGGATTCGGCGGCCGCAATCAGATCCGGCGGCACCGCCATACACACATCGTGTCCCCGACGCGCCAGTTCACGGCCAGCGGCGATGCCGGGCTCGACATCACCTCGGGTTCCATAGAAAGCGAGCACGAATTTCATCGCCGTATGTGGCCCTTCACCTTCAGCACTTGGTCCGCGCAATGAAAGCAGGAGCCGCGGGCCCCTGCTCAGCGGCCCAGCGTAACGCGATACCTGCGCAACTCAGTCGAATTCCCGAACTGGGACTAGGCCCACGTACCTCTGCGTCGATGAAGCAGTGCGAGGGCCTCGAGGCCTAGCTTGACGAGGAACGGAGACATCAACCGACTTAGCGTGCCGAAACGGCGGTCGTTCTCGAACGCTGCGCGGAAGCCTCGTTCGCTCAACCGGTATGCCTCGTAGACGCGATCCAGCTCGGACCGGTCCAACGGCTCGTCGCCAGCGGCGCAGCGCATCGCGTCGTAAACGGCGGCGACCCAATCGCCGCCGAATGGCTCCTCCACGGCACCAAAGTGCCGGTGGTGCTGAAGGTCCGGGCTGAGGAACCTTTCGATCGCGCCCTCGTCCTGGGTGCTGAGATCGACTCCGAGTGCCACCGAGACCCGCTTGACTTCCTGGCGCCAATCCTCGAGGAGGTTGGCGTACTCGACGAACACACGTGGCACATCGCGGGTGTTTCGCTCGGCCAACAGCGAGTATTTGAGCCACCAGGCCATCGTGAGCTCCGGTGAGTCTCGAACGTAGTGCTGGTAGTCAGCACGTTTGGCCAGCGACCCGATGATCTCCTGCGGGTGGCGCACTGAGATCACGGCTGCGATGTCGAACCCGGCCTGACTCGCGGCCTCGAACCACAAGCCGGGCATCATCGTCATCTTCGGTTCCTTGATGATCACCAGTGGCGCGGTCGGCAGCGTAGTGAGGTAGGCCCTGATTTTGTCGACATACGCGGTATTGCTCTCGACGTCGAACGCGCCTTCCTCCTGCGCGCGCAACGACATGTCGTATCCCGAACTGCCATGGCCGCGCAGGATTTCCTGGTTCAGATGGATGGCCCTGCGGGGCTCCCAATAGCCACGGCGATTCTCCCGGGTCGCACCTAACAGACCCGACGGAAGAGCCGCCCCGCTCAACGAGAGCACCCGGGTCAGCGCCGATGTTCCAGATCGCCCGAAGCCGAGAACAAAGAGAATGACCGGGCGGCCCGGCGCACCCCTTGGCGCCAACCCCGGGCCATCCACCTGCAGAACCCGCGAATTGAAGCCCGCAGTGCGCTTGCTGGCGCTGCGACGACTTCCGATCACAGCGATACAATAGGGTGACCTTTTTGCATCAGCAAGGTACAACCCGCCACCCACAGCTATTCATAGTGAGCGGTTCGGCGCGTTTCTGTGGCTACCCTGACGTGGTGAATCGGTTCGATCGCAGCAAGACCCGCGCCCGCACATCAACTGACCATGCGGTGCCGGACAACCGACTCGCATTGATGGACCAGGCGTTTTACGCCGGTCATCGTGCTGCCGGCCAGAACGAAGTCATGCAGGTCGTGTGGGTTTACGACCGACCAATCGACCACGACGGTATCCGGCGGTTGCACCGCAATCTCGCCAGCGGCGCGTTGGGACGACGGATCGAACGTTCACCCCTACCGTTCGGCCGTTACCGGTGGGTCGCCGATGTCCAACCACCAGCACTCGACGTCACCGAAACTCCTCGTCCCCGTGCTGAATTCGCCGACTGGCTAGACGAGCGCGTGCGGATGCCCATCGATCCCGAGTCAGGTCCCGGTTGGCGTCTGAGCGTCGTCCCGTTTACCGACGGCACCTCCGCACTCACGATCGTGCTCTCCCACTACGTCGTCGACGGCATCGGCGCCGTCGGCGCGATCACGCTTGCGATCATGGGCGACACCAGCGGTTACGACTACCCGCCACCACAGTCGCGGTCCCGACTAAAAGGCTCGGTTCAGGATCTCGGCGACACCCTGCGGGAAACACCCGTGACGGCCCGGGCGCTTGTTGCGGCGCTCAAGGAGGCTCGGCGTCGCCGTAACGATGTTGCCCGCCCGCAGGCACCACAACAGGTCGCGATAACCGCGGGTGACGCCGATGAGCTCGTCACCATCCCCGGTATCTGGATCCGGCTGAACCTGTCTGACTGGACCGCCCGCGCCGAGGCTCTCGGCGGAACGACCGGCGCGTTCGCGGCGGCGATGACGGCGAAATTCGACGAGCTCATGGGACGCGACCACGGCGATGCCCCCGACGTCAAGGTTCTGCTTCTCGTGAACGACCGCACCCAAGGCGACGCACGCGCTGTCGCCGTGTCGTTCGCTCGGGTCGGCATCGAGCCGAGTGGGGTGACGTCGGATCTCAGCGGTGTCCGGGCCGCGATCAAAGACGCCGTCAAGACCCTCCGCGAAACACCGGACGAGTCAGAGCAATTCGTGGCGCTGGCACCTTTCACCACGAAGCGGACGTGGAAACAGCTGATCGACTATGCGCTCAGTGACCCCGAGCGGCCGGCTGTCTGCTCCAATCTCGGCGAAGTCGGACCGGTGGTGAGCCGCCCGGACGGCACCCTCTGCGATCACGCCTTCATCCGCGGGTCGAGCCAGCACCTCACCAGGGAGTGGCGGGACCGGATGGGCAGCCAATTACAACTCTTTTGCGGGCTTGGGGCCGAAGTCAACAAGGTCGGCATCCACGTTCGCGCCTACCAACCAGGCAGCCTGACCACGACGGACGACCTACGCGAGCTGGCTGTGAAGGTGTTGGCTGAGTTCGGCCTGGCCGGCGAAATCGAGTGACGATCCAGCGTCGAGGCTAGAGGCTCACCGGGCCCTCTTCGGCCAACGTCTTCTGGATCTTCTGCGCGTGCGCCACCTGCCGCGAGGTGTATCCGATGAACAGCGCTGCCACTGCGAGCAGGACGACTACGCCGCCGATCCAGAGCAGCCCATACGTATAGCCGTGATCCAGCGCATTCAGCTGGCCGGGGTTCATGGCAGTGGCCGGCCCGGTGGTGCCGCCCAGCTGCAAGGTGCGCGTAGTGATGACAACCTGGATGACGACCAGCACCAGCGGGCCGCCAAGGCTCTGCAACATCACGGCAATTGCAGATGTCGGTCCGATGCGGTCGACGCCGACGCTGGCGATCAGCGACAGCCCCAGCGGGACATTGATCAAACCGATGCCGATCGAACCGATCACGATCGGCACCACCAGATTCGGGAAGTACGGCATGTGGGGGTTGATCGTCAGGCCGCCGTAGATCATCGAGCCCAGTACCAGCGTGGACCCTGCCACCACGATCAGCCGCGGCGCAAACCATGTCACCAGCCGCGTCGATATGGCCACTCCGACCGCCATGGCCAGCGCCAGCGGGATGTAGCTGATCCCGGCGTGGAACGGGCTGTAGCCCATGATGTCCTGCACATACATTGCAACCGTCACGGTCAGGCTGAATCCCACCCCGGTGAGCAGAAACATGGCGGCAAAGGTGGCCAGCCGACTGCGGTCGAAGAACAGAGTCAGCGGCACGATCGGGTTCTCAGCCCCACGCTCCACCACGATGAACGCGATGAACGCGATCAGGACCACCACACCGAGCCCAATCGTGGCGGGTGACGCCCAGCCTTGCTCCGGCGCCATCGACAGACCGAAAACCGCAGCAGTACACAACAATGTGGCGAGGACCGCCCCCATCACGTCGAGCTTCATCCGCTCTTTCTGGGTTTCCTGCAGCATCGTGCGGGCCAGGTAGATCAACAGCAGCCCGATCGGCACGTTGATCAAGAACGCCAGCCGCCAGGAGACCCCGGTCAGCAGACCGCCCACCACCAAGCCCATGACCGAACCGATGCTCGCGGTCGCACCGAATACCGCCGTCGCCACGTTGCGCGCCGGGCCCCTCGGGAATGTGGTCGCCACTAGCGCCATACACGTGGGAGCGACGACCGCGCCGGCCACGCCGTGCAGCAGCCGGGCCACCACGAGGGACCCGCCGTTCCACGCAATGCCACACATCGCTGAGGCGGCGATGAACAGGCCGATCCCGAGAATGAAGGCGCGTTTGCGGCCGATGGCGTCGCCGAGGCGCCCACCCAACAGGATCAGACCACCGAAGGTCAGCATGTAGGCGGTCACCACCCAGCTCCGTGCGGCATCCGACAGGCCAAGCTCGTTCTGGATCTTCGGAAGTGCGAAGACTGCGACGGGGCCGTCCATCGCCGCCATCAGCTGAACGCCGCCGATCGCGATGATCGGGCCGATGAACTGGCGCGATCGCAGCAAAGCCGAGAAGTGACCCTTGGTATCGCCCGTCTCGTTCAGCGTGGTCGGTTCCACTGACATCGGGGTTTGCTCATTCCGCATTGTGTCGTCAACTGGGTGCTACCCGACCATATGTCGAGCTAGCCGCCGTAGCCGATCACGCTAGCAGCACGTGTGTGCATCGTGACCCCTGTTTCGACGCGAACGATAAATACCGGCATCGATCCTCACGGCGTATTCACAGGCCAGGCGACGCAGCGCAACCTCGACTACCCGCCGCATGCACTACCATCCCCGTTGCTCTCTGAAAATGCCCCTACGGAGGCCGACGACATGGTTAACTTCCGTCACGATCTGGTCGCCCTGGACAAGGCGTTGCTCGTTTGCGATGTTTGCCGAACGACCAGCCGGTGACGCCCCGTCATACAAGCCGTACCGTACGGGCGCCGGGGCCGAACGAGTAGTTGGATGTCAAAACGGCTGGCGCAGCGTCAGCCGTCTGCGGTGAAAGGTGGAAAGGGTGGGTGCGGTGGTCGAAGGCGGTCTGCCTGACATTGAGCCAACCCACCCCGATGCCACCACCGCCGGCCCTGCGAACGCTGATACCGAGCAGCAGCAGCTGCCGCCCGAACCCCGCGGACGCCAGTCCCGCCCCAATCTGGGCACCGGGGGCTTTCGGCTTCTGGGCAAGCTGTGGATTCCGTTGGTCGTCTTGGCAGTCGTCGGAGCTGGGGGCTTCACGGTGTCGCGACTGCACGGCATCTTCGGAAACGAGAAGTCCATTACCTACGGCGATACCAGGGTTGATGACGCGAAGCCCTTCAACCCCAAACACATGCAGTACGAAGTTTTCGGGCCCCCCGGGACCGTCGCCCAGATCAGCTTCTTCAACGGCGAAGGCAGTCCGCAATATATTGAGGCGGCCCCCTTGCCCTGGACGTTGAACTTCCCCATCGTCGGTGCCGCTAGCGTCGGAAGCGTGGCTGCACAGGGTGATAGCGACAGCATCGGCTGCCGCATCTTGATCGACGGCGTGGTCAAATCCGAGAAGACCTCGAATGAAGTCAATGCATTCGCCGCGTGCATGTTGAAGGCCGCATGAGCACTGAGTTGCGTGCCGAACCGCCGCCCACCAAGCGGCCGTTCATACCGCGGACGATCCACCGCTATTCAGTGGTGGTCATCTTGGGGTGGCTTGCGCTCATCGGCATCGTGAACTTCACGATCCCCCCGCTGGCGCAGGTCGCTGCCGAGCACTCGGTATCGATGAATGCGACCGACGCTCCGTCGTTCAAAGCCAGCGAGCGCATGTATGACGACTTCAAGGAGAACGCCTCCGCCAACGTCGCGGTCATCGTCTTGGAGGGGCAACAGATCCTCGGCGAGGAAGCCCACCGCTACTACCAAAGCTTGCTACGTCAGCTCCAAGCGGACACGAAACATGTGCAACACATCCAGGATTTCTGGGGTGACGAGCTCACCAGGGGCGCCGCGCAGAGTGCGGACGGCAAGGCCGCCTACGTCCAGTTCACCCTCGCCGGAAAAATGGGCGAGCCCTTGGGCAATGAATCCGTCATGGCCGTCCAGCACATCGTGGCGCAAACACCGGCACCCGCCGGAATAAAGGCGTACGTGACCGGCCCCGGCGCCGTCGTCGCGGATATGGGCAATAGCGGCGACCGAACAGTCAACACCATCACGATGCTGAGCATCGCGGTCGTCTTCATCACCTTGCTGATCGTCTACCGCTCGTTCGTCACCGTCATTCTGCTGCTGATAGTGGTGGGAATCGAACTGCAGGTTGCACGGGAAATCGTGGCATTGCTGGGCCATCTTGGGCTCATTGGTCTCACCACCTTCGCCGTCAATCTGCTTGTGGCACTGGCCATCGCGGCCGGCACCGACTACGGCATCTTCTTCATCGGGCGATATCAAGAGGAACGTCAGCGCGGCCAGGACCGGTTCGACTCCTTCTACACCACCTACCGCGGAGTCGCCCCGGTCGTCTTGGGCTCTGGTTTGACCATCGCGGGTGCGGTGCTCTGCCTGAGCTTCACCCGATTGCCGTTCTTCAAAGTCCTTGGCATTCCCTGTGCGGTGGGCATCACGGTGTCGGTTGCCGTCGCACTCACCCTGTTTCCCGCCGTACTTGCTCTAGGCAGCCGGTTCCGGCTGTTCGACCCGAAGCGGAAGCTGTCGACCCGCAGCTGGCGGCGGATCGGAACGGCGATCGTTCGGTGGCCGGGCCCGATTCTCGTCGCGTCGTTGGCCATCTCGCTTGTCGGCTTGTTGACTTTGCCTGGCTTCAAGCCCGGCTACAACGATCAGAACTATCTGCCTCGTAATATCGCGGCCACCCAGGGCCTGGACGCCGCTGCACGGCACTTCCCCCAGGCAGCCATGCTGTCGCCCGAGATCTTGCTGATCGAAGCCGATCACGATCTCCGGAATCCGGCCGACTTTTTGATACTGAATAAAGTGGCAAAGGCCGTGCTGGCCGTTCCCGGGATTTCGAAGGTGCAAGCCCCGACCAGGCCCGAGGGAACACCGGTTCAGCACTCGACCATTCCGTACCTGCTCAGTATGCAACAGGCTTCCCAGAAGCAATTCATGGTCTTCCAAAACTCGCGTATGGACGACCTGCTCAAACAAGGAGAAATGCTAGGTCAGACCATCGGCATCATGGAGAACATGTATAGCCTGATGCAACAAATGGTCGCCACCATGAGAAGCATGACCCAGACAACACACGAAATGCAGGAGATCACCAACGAGCTGCGGAATCATATTGCGGATTTCGAAGATTTCTGGCGCCCGATACGGAACTACTTCTATTGGGAACCGCACTGCGACGGCATTCCGCTTTGTTGGTCCCTGAGGTCCATTTTCGAAACCCTTGACGGTGTTGACGGCGTCACCGACAAGCTGGGCGAAATGGTGAAAGACCTCGACCAGATGAACATCATCATGCCGCAGCTGCTGGCTCAGTTCCCCGAGATGCTCGCGATCATGAAAAGCATGCGGACCATGCTGCTGACGATGCACAGCACCATGTCCGGCGTGCTCGGCCAGATGAACGACGGAACCGGCAGCGATCCGACGGCAATGGCAAAAGCCTTCGATAATGCCCAGAACGATGATTCGTTCTACGCACCGCCGGAATTGTTCAAAAACGAAGACTTCAAGCGGATCATGAAGACGTTCATATCGCCAGACGGAAAAGCCGTCCGGATGTTCGTCAGCCAAAAGGGCGATCCCGCATCCCCCGAGGGCATGGGCCGAGTCGACTCGATACAGAATGCTGCCGAAGAAGCGCTGAAGGGGACCCCGCTGGAAAATTCCCAGGTCTTCTTGATGGGCACCGCCGCTATGACGAAAGACCTGGTCGTGGGCTCGCGATACGATCTCTTGATCGCGGTGATCGCCGCCCTGTGCCTGATTTTCATCGTCATGTTGCTCATGACGAAGAGCCTTATTGCTGCACTAACCATTGTCGGTACAGTGGTGATGTCACTTGGCGCCTCATTCGGCTTGTCAGTATTGGTGTGGCAGCATTTATTAGGCCAACAAATACACTGGGCCGTTTTGGTGATGTCGGTGATCATCCTGTTGGCCGTGGGGTCGGACTACAACCTCCTACTGGTCGCCCGCATGAAAGAAGAACTCGCGGCTGGCCTCAATACCGGCATCATTCGGGCGATGGCGGGCACCGGCAAGGTCGTGACGAATGCCGGATTGGTGTTCGCATTCACGATGATGACGATGATCGTCTCCGACCTGGCGAGCATCGGACAGGTCGGCACGACCATCGGCCTGGGTCTGCTGTTCGACACCCTGATCGTGCGCGCGTTCATGACGCCGTCGATCGCGGCGCTGTTGGGCCGCTGGTTCTGGTGGCCACAGCAGGTGCGGCCACGTCCGGCCAGCTCAATGCTCCGGCCGACCGGACCCCGCCCGCTGGTGCGCGCACTACTACAGAATCAACAGTTGTAAGTGACGGACGTGAACACCGAGCGTTCTCGGCCCTTTGTCGCACGGTCGGTCCGCACGCTTTCGCCGCTGATCATCCTGGCGTGGCTGGCCCTGACTGCGGTCGCAGCCCTCGGTGTTCCCTGGTTGGAGACGGTCGGCCGGCAACACTCCGTGCCGATGGCCCCCCAGGATGCGCCCTCGGTAGAGGCGATGAAGCGCATCGGGTCGGACTTCAAAGAGTCGGACTCAGACAGCTTCGCGATGCTGGTGGTCGAAGGTCAACAGCCGCTGGGCGACGATGCCCACGCTTACTACGACGATCTCATCCGCCAGCTAAAGGACGACACCAAGCATGTCCAGCACGTGCAGGATTTGTGGGGTGATCGGCTCACGGCATCCGGCGCGCTGAGCTCGGACGGCAAAGCCGTATACGCGCAGTTAAACCTCGCCGGCAACCAGGGCACAACCCTGGGGCAAGACTCCATTGCAGCGGTCCGGAGCATCGTGGGACGAGCGCCGCCGCCGCCAGGAGTGCAGGCATTCGTCACCGGTCCAGCGGCACTTGTGACCGACCTGCAGCACGCCGGCGACAGCTCGATGCTGAAGATGACCGCGATCGCCGGAATTATCATCTTTGTCGTTCTGCTCTTCGTCTACCGTTCGATTTTCACGGTCCTCGGTTTGTTGCTGACGGTTGGCGTTGAAGTTCTTGCGGCCCGGCAGATCGTGGCTTTCCTGGCCGATCACAACGTTTTCACGCTGTCGACTTTTGCCATCAGTCTGTTGACGGCGCTCGCGATGGCGGCCGGCACCGACTACGGAATCTTCTTCTTCGGCCGCTATCAGGAGGCGCGCCAGGTAGGCGAGGATCGCGAAGACGCGTTCTACATCACCTATCACAGTGTTGCGCCGGTGGTCCTGGGCTCGGGTCTGACCATCGCCGGGGCGATGTTGTGCCTGAGCGTGACCCGGCTGCCCATCTTCCAGACCATTGGAGTTCCGTGCGCGATCGGGATGGTCGCGGCCGTTCTGATCGCGCTCACCTTGGTGCCCGCAGTTCTCGCTCTCGGCGGTCGCATGGGACTCTTCGACCCCGTACGCAGGATCAAGGTCGGCCGCTGGCGACGAATCGGCACCGCTATCGTCCGCTGGCCGGGGCCGATTCTCGCGGCGACGATGGCGATCACGGTGGTCGGCTTGGTGACGCTGCCGGGCTACGAGACGAGCTACAACGATCGGCTCTACCTCAAGGGCGATGTAGCCTCCAACGTTGGATTCGCCGCGGCTGACCGCCACTTCTCGCAGGCTCGAATGGCGCCTGAGATTCTCCTGGTCGAGGCCGACCATGACATGCGTAACCCCGCGGATATTCTCATCTTGCATCGGCTGGCAAAGGGCATTTTCCGGGTCCCTGGTATTTCCCGGGTTCAGGGAATAACCCGCCCCGAGGGCACACCCATCGAACACTCGTCCATACCATTCCTGATCAGCATGCAAAATGCCGGCCAGTCTCAAATGATGAAGTACATCAAGGAGCGTGTCAACGACATGCGCATGATGGACGAGCTCATGGGACACCAAATCGCGCTGATGAAGCACATGTACGAACTGCAGTCGAAGTTGACCGATATCACCCACCATTCCGTCGGAATAACCAGGGATATGTCGAACCTTCTCAATGCGATTCGTAATAGCGCCGCGAATTTTGATGACTTCTTCAGGCCGATCCGCAATTATCTATATTGGGAGCCGCACTGCTTCAGCATTCCGCTCTGCTGGTCGATGAAGAGCATCTTCGAAACGCTCGACGGCCTGGATGTTCTCAGCGACAAGGTGCAGGGCCTTCTCGTCAACATGAATGACCTGGACCGGCTCATGCCGCAGATACTCCAGCAGCTGCCACCCCTGATCTCCATCATGGAGGGCATGCGGGACATGACATCGAAGATGACCAGCACCATGGCAGGGTCCATGAGCGTGGCCGACGACAATAATCAGAATTCCGCAGTTATGGGGCAGGTATTCGACGCGGCCAAAGACGACGATTCTTTTTATCTGCCGCCTGAAGTTTTCGAAAACGAAGACTTCAAACGGGCGATGACTAGCTTCTTTTCACCCGACGGCAAGGCCGTTCGGTTCATCATCTCCCACAAGGGCGATCCCGCGACGCCTGAAGGTATTGCGCGTATCAGCCAAATCAAAACAGCCGCCGAGGAAGCACTGAAAACGACGCCCCTCGAAGGCGCCAGAATCTACTTGGCCGGCACGGCATCGACATTCAAGGATTTCAGCGACGGATCCCGATACGACTTATTGATCGCGGGCGTCGGAGCGCTCTGCCTCATTTTCATTATCATGCTCATCATCACGAGAAGCTTCATCGCCGCTCTGGTCATCGTGGGTACGGTCGCGCTGTCGTTGGGCGCATCGTTCGGCTTGTCGGTACTGATCTGGCAATACATCCTGGGCATCAAGCTGCACTGGATGGTGCTTCCGATGTCGGTGATCGTGCTTTTGGCCGTCGGCTCCGACTACAACCTGCTGTTGGTGTCCCGGATTAAGGAAGAAATCGGCGCCGGCATCAAGACCGGCATCATCCGGGCCATGGGCGGCACCGGCAAGGTCGTGACCAACGCGGGCTTGGTGTTTGCCTTCACCATGGCGGCGATGGTGTCCAGCGATCTGCAGATCATCGGTCAGGTTGGCACCACCATCGGCCTGGGCCTGCTGTTCGATACCCTGGTCGTGCGATCGTTCATGACGCCCTCGATAGCCGCGCTGCTGGGCCGGTGGTTCTGGTGGCCGCAGGTCGTCCGCCCGCGTCCTGCCAGCTTCATGCTTCGTGACTCCGGACCTCGTCCTGCGGTGCGCGCCCTGCTGTCACCCCCGCAAGACCGCGACGACGACGCGGTCACCGCTGAAATGCCAAGGACAACAGTCTGATTCGCGTGGGTTAGCCGGCCCCGGACGTCGCCCGGGTCTCCAGCCGCACGTAATTCTGCAGCGTCTCATCGGCAGCAGCCGGCACGAATCCGGTTGCCTCGATTTTCGTCAGATCGAGAACACCGCTGGCCGGACGCGGCGAGACGGGATTGGTGGCCGACGCGAAGTACTCCGCCGTGGAGACCCCGCTCACCCGGTTCGGATCGTGGCCCGCGAGTTCGAACGTGCGTCGCGCCACATCCGCCCATGAGGTGGCCGGGCCGGACCCGGTGATGTTGTAGGTCCCGTACGGCACGTGGTTCTCGGTCAGGTGCCGGATCGCCCTGGCCAGCTCCGAGGTGAACGTCAGGCGCCCGATCTGGTCGTCGACCACCGCCGGGTCAACGCCCCGATCGGCGAGAGAAAGCATGGTGCGCACGAAGTTTCGCCCCTCGCCGATCACCCATGAGGTGCGCAGGATGTAGTGCCGGTCCAGCGTGCTGATGATCTGATCGCCGGCCGCCTTCGTTTGTCCGTAAACGCCGAGCGGGGTCATCGGATCGTCCTCGCGGTGGGGCCGCGTCGCGGTGCCGTCGAACACGTAGTCACTCGAAATGTGGACAACAGTCAGTCGGTGCGCCGACGCGACACGTGCCAGATTTGCGATGCCGGTGACGTTCGCGGCCCACGCCGCAGCACGGCCTTCCGCGGTCTCGGCCGCGTCCACCGCCGTGTAGGCCGCGGCGTTGATGATCGTGTCGTACTCGCGCCAGGGTCGCGCCGAACCGAGATCACCGGACGTGAGATCGAAGTCGGGAAGGTCGACAAACTCGACGTGCGAAGCACTTTCGTAAGCCGCTTGCAGTGCGCGGCCCAGTTGGCCACCGGAGCCGATCACCAAAGTCTTGCGCGGCGCGACGGGGACAACTTCCGACAACGGCCCCTGGGCCCGGTCTTTAGCAGACAATTCGGCTTGGTCCAGCGGGATCGGCCAGTCGATGGCGATGGTCGCATCGGCCGGGTTCAGCGAGGTGTAGACACCGTCCGGTGAGTAGTGGTCGTTGACGAGGTAGGTGTAGGCGGTGTTCGGCTCCAGCGTCTGAAATCCGTTGCCAACACCCTGCGGCACGAACACGGCGCGCGACGGATCGATCTCAGCGGTCACCACCGTGCCGAACGTCGGCCCGTCCCGCAGGTCAACCCACGCGCAGAAGATCCGTCCGGTGGCCACCGAGATGTACTTGTCCCACGGTTCGGCGTGGATACCGCGCGTCGTGCCTGCCGACTCGTTGAACGAGACATTGTTCTGGACCGGCCCGAAATCGGGCATGCCGGCGGCGACCATCTTCTCGCGTTGCCAGTTCTCCTTGAACCACCCGCGATTGTCGCCATGAACAGGAAGGTCCCAGATGACAAGTCCTGGAATGGCGGTGCTCACCGCGCGCAGTGCCTTGCCCAGTTCCGTCATTACTTGCGCTCTCCTGTCATTGCCCGAGACGGGCGTAGAACGCCTCAGTGGCGTCTTTGGCGGGCGCCCACCAGCTTTCGTGATCGCGATACCATTCGATCGTCGCCGTCAGCCCGTGCTCGAAGTCTGGATATCGCGGCCGCCACCCCAGCTCATCACGCAGTTTGGTGGCATCGATGGCGTACCGCAGATCGTGGCCGGTGCGGTCCGGGACGTTCTCGTATGCGTCGGCGTCCTGACCCATGATCGTCAGGATCAGTTCGACGACGGTCTTGTTGTCTTTTTCACCGTTGGCGCCGATCAGGTACGTCTCCCCGATCCGGCCTTTCTCGAGGATCTCCAGCACTGCCGACGAGTGATCGTCGGCGTGGATCCAGTCTCGGACGTTGAGCCCGTCGCCGTATAGCTTGGGACGAGTGCCACGGAGGACGTTCGTGATCTGGCGCGGAATGAACTTCTCGACGTGTTGGTAGGGGCCATAGTTGTTGGAGCAGTTCGAGATTGTCGCCTGCAAACCGTACGAGCGCATCCAGGCTCGCACCAACATGTCGCTGCCGGCCTTGGTCGACGAATAGGGGGACGACGGGTTGTAGGGGCTGGCTTCGGTGAACCGGCCCGGGTCGTCCAGCGCTAGGTCACCATATACCTCGTCGGTCGAGATGTGGTGATAGCGGACGCCGTATTTGCGGACGGCCTCGAGCAACGTGAACGTGCCGATCACATTCGTATGCAGGAACGGCTGTGGGTCGTTCAGTGAATTGTCGTTGTGCGTCTCCGCGGCATAATGCACGACAGCATCTGCAGATGCCACCAGCTTTTCCACAATGCCCGCGTCCGCGACATCACCGTGAACGAAGTCGACCCGACTGTCCGGTAATTCAGACAGTGACGCGAGATTGCCGGCGTAGGTGAGTTTGTCCAGCACGGTGATGTGGTGGTCGGTGTGCTCGACGACGTAGTGCACGAAGTTGGATCCGATGAACCCCGCACCGCCGGTGACGAGAAGCTGCGTCACTAGAAACCTCTCTCCAGCAGCCCCAGCAGGTAGGAGCCGTAGCCCGACTTCACCAGCTTCTCGGCGCGCTCGCGCAACTCGTCCTCGCTGAGAAAGCCCTGCCGCCAAGCGATTTCCTCGGGCACGCCGATCTTTAAGCCGGTGCGCCGTTCCATCGTACGGACGAAGTCGGCCGCATCGGTCATCTGGTCGAACGTCCCGGTGTCCAGCCAAGCGGTGCCGCGGGGCAGCACCTGCACGCGCAACCGACCCTGCTCAAGATAGGCGCGATTGACGTCGGTGATCTCGTACTCACCACGATCGCTCGGGGACAGACCGCGTGCGATCTCCACGACGTCGTTGTCGTAAAAGTACAGGCCCGGTACCGCGAAGTTGCTACGCGGTCGCTTAGGCTTTTCCTCCAGCGATACCACCACTCCGCTGGGGTCGAACTCCACAACACCGTACGCGGAGGGCTCCGCCACCCAGTACGCGAAGATCACCCCGCCATCGACAGTGGTGAAGCTCTTGAGCTGAGTGCCCAGCCCCGGCCCGTAGAGCAGGTTGTCACCCAGAATCAGCGCGACCTTGTCGGACCCGATGAAATCGGAGCCGATCGTGAAGGCCTGCGCCAGCCCGTCGGGCGACGACTGCTGAGCGAAGGTGATCGACACCCCGAACCGCGATCCGTCACCCAGCAGACGTTCGAAACTGTCCGCATCGTGCGGTGTGGTGATCACCAGGATGTCGCGGATACCCGCCAGCATCAGCGTGGACAGCGGGTAGTACGCCATCGGCTTGTCGTAGACCGGGATCAGCTGCTTGGAGACCCCGAGAGTGATCGGGTGCAGTCGCGTACCCGATCCCCCTGCCAGGATGATTCCCCTCATAGCAACATCATGACCGAACGACGACGCGTACGCCCATCCCGCGTGTCTCGTAGATGCACAGATCGTCGACCCAGAACCGGCCGTCGAACACAATCAGCACACCCCGCTCATCTCGCTCGGTGGACAGGATCTCAATTTCGGATCGGGTGCGCTTGTTGGTCGGCGTCACCTGACCGCGGAACTTCCAGCTGAATGTCTGGTCCAAAGCGACAGGCTCGAATGCGGTTCCTCCGTCGGCCAATCCCGACAACTTGGCCGCCGCGCGAGCCGCCTGTTGCATGGCCTCCAGGCCGAGCGAACCGGGCTGCACCGGGTCCTGGAAGAAGTGGGCCTTGAAGAACCATGCCTCGGGGGTGACGTCGTACTCGGCGACCAGTCGACCCAGACCTGCTTCTCCCCCGCCCGGCCAGAAATTGACGCGGTCGAGAACCTGAAGACGGCCCTGGTCCAGCCAAGGGGCGCCGGTGAGTTCCGGGGAATTGTAGGACAGTGCGACCGGAGCCGGCTCGGAAAGCGCCTCCAGCACACCCGGCTTCGTCCGCAGGCCGACCTGGTTCTTCAGTGCTTCCGGACTGAAGAACCCGAAGGCCGTTTTCATCGTCATCACGACGGCGTCGCCTTGGGTGCAGATGACGTCGAAGAATACGATCGTCGAGCCGGCCCCGTCGGCGAACCGCTCCAGAGTCGACGTCACCCGCAGCGTCCCGACCCGGGCCGGCGTGTGTTGGACGACTTCCCCACCGTCGAGGTTGCGGAACACCACGTCGTCAGGGCGATTGGCGGCGAACCCGTTGTACGACGACAGCCAGCCGCAGGGCTGCAGCAGGATTTCGATCAGGACCGGCATCGGGACCGCGTCGGTCTTGCCGTCCTCGAAATACCATTCGCCGGCCGGGACGTCGTATTCCGCGACGACGGTGCCGCCCTTGGTCGGCACCCCCGGCGGGCTGGACACGCTGAGCACCCGCGACATGAAGTGATACGGCTCGTCGGGCAGACGCGGCGCCCGGCGAGCGCCGTCGAACGGTGCGTACAAGGCGCCGAACGCATCCGAGGGCATGCCACGCCCGCAGGCCAGCAGTGCGCCCTGATCACCGCGAACATCGTTGGTACCGGCCAGGATCTGCACCGGGCCGGGCGCACCGGGCGGCATCGGCCAGTCCGGAACCAGGCGCATGCCGAAGCGCCGGGCGTGGAAGACCTTGAAACCGTCACTGCGGCAAAGCAATGCGGCGAAGACCGTGGGTGTCGGCCCGTCGATGATCTCTTCGATGAACACCTCGTAATCGAGCATGTGGTCGGCGTCCGGGGTCACCTGACCGCGGCACACGAACCGCGCCATGTCATCCGGGACGGGCTCAAACCGCCAACCATCCTTCTCGATGGTGAAACCGTAGGCAGCCATCGCGAAGGACAGGGCCTGGGTGGCCGCGTCGGCCATCAACGTCCCCGGCATGCAGGGATCGTTCTTGAAATGCCCGTCGTAGAACCACATGTCCTTGGGCACCGCGGCGGTCGCACGCAGATAACCACGTCCCCACGGCCCGCCAGTCGGATCGAACTCGGCGATCTCGTCGATCAGCCGAAGCTTCCCCTTGGGAAGCGACGGGGTCCGGGTGTGCGCGGCGGCACGCTCGAAACCGGCGCCGAAGCAGGAGTAGGCGTGCCCTTCGACGAATGCGTCCAGCTCATCGCGGCTGAAGGAACGCTTCTGCGTGACAACGGGCGGCTCGTCGCGAACTGCGCCCTCACGCGGTGCGTCGTCGGCGGCGTCCCACAACACCCCGTCGGACTCGGCGAGCTCCGCGTCGGAGAAGAACCCGGCCTGTCCGTTGCGCACCGAGATCATCAGCCGGTCGCCGATGTAGCAGTCGTAATGGAAGAAGAACAGCCGGGTATCACCGGTTTTCGCGTGGCCGTCGATGTGAATCTCATAGTGCAGCGTGTCGCCACCCTTGGGCAGTTCACCCATGAACGTCAGATCACACCCGAGCAGACGGTAGACGCGCTCACTGCGGTTGGTGAAATCCGCGCCCAGATACGAGGCGAGCAGCAGGTCGGCCTGACCACTCTCGATCACCACACCCGGCGACATCCGGCCGTTGTGGATGTACCAGGCGTCAGGGTCGACATCGGTTTCGGTGACGATGAGGCCGGTGCCCATCGCGCCGGGCTCACCCTCGATGCTCATCACCCGATCGGCCAGCAGCAGCGGCGGCTCGGGCATCCGCACCAGACGCTCGTACTGGTCGTACTCGGCAAACTTCGGTCCCATCACCTCCGAGACCTTGCCGCCGGCAAGGATTTCCAGCTGCGCACGGTTCCACAGCGGTTCTTTGACCGGTGCCGGTCGCCTGCTCGGTACCGGAGCCGGTGCCGGCGTGCTTGGCGCGGGTGCGGGCGCCGGCGTGGATGTCACCGGCGGAGGTGGCGGCGGCGCGCTCGGTGCCGGCGCCGGCGCGGTCGCTGCGGGTGCGGCCGTCACCGGTGCAGGTGCAGGTGCAGGTGCGTACCGCGCAGGCGCACTAGCCGTCGGCGTAGGTGCCGATCCCCGTCGTCCCGATACCAAGGCGAGCAGATCACCGCGTGACTTCAGGAACGACGTATGAGCCTGGGCTTGCCGCTCGAGGAACGCCGAATGCGCATCACTCACGGAGGTAACCAGATTCAGCGCTGCGGCCGTCTGATCGCTGACCGTTGCGGCCGCGGGGGCGACGGGCCTGGCGACGGCAGTCCTGGTGTCCGGGACGGATTGGACGACGATCTCCTGGGCTACTACCAGCGGCGAGGGATGGACCGGCGCGGGCGGCATGACTTGAACACTTCCGTGGTCCACTTCTGGCATGGGCATGGGAGCACTCTCGATCGGGGACGCCTCCGGCGTCGTAACAGTCTTGCTCGCCTCGGGGGTCGAGACGATAGCGGGCCAATGGGCGGCCAGTGTGAGCGTGCGGGTGTTCTCCGGCGGCGCTGCCCGACCCTGTTCATGCAGTTGCTGAATGCGCGCGTCGAATGCGCCGATATCGACTGGCAGCCCGTGCACCCATAGCCTGCCCACGCTCTCGGCGAGAGCGCGCAGCCCGCGGCGTTCCTGGGGGTCCAGGGCGACGGCCAGATGTGGCCGATCGCCAAGGATTTTCGAGACCGCTGCGGTCAGGATGGCGCGAGGCCCGTGCTCCACGAAGACGCGGACGCCGTCCTCCCATGCTTGGAGCACCGTCGCGGGGAAATCGATCGGCTCGAGGGCTTGCCGGGTGATCGCCTCGGCAGCCGCTTCCCGGGTCGGCACATAGGCACGGTTGACCGCGTTGGTGTAGAACCGGATGTCCGGCACCTCGTGCGTCTCCCGGGTGTGGATGTTGCGCCAGGTGTCGGCGAACGGTGCCATCGCTTCGCAGTGGATGACCATATCCAGACCGAGCGGTATCGCCGTCGCACCGTCAACAGCGTCGATCACCCGTCGGCACGCTGCGGGATCCCCGCCGATCACGCAATCGTCTGGTGCTTGAACGATGGTCATATAGGCGCGTGGCTCGACAGCGAGCGCCGCGTCGACCAATGGCCGGGGTGCGGTGATACGCCAGCACTCCCACGGGGCCGGTTGGTCACCCAGCCCCCAGTCGGCGGCCGCCACCCGGCATTCGCCGGTCAGCTCGTCGCCGTACATGCCCGACGCCTCGATCTCATCGAGCATCGGTTCCAGGTCGCTCCAGACCCCAAAGGCCATCAGCGAGTTCGTCTCGCCCGAGGAAAGGCCAATAGCAGCAGTGGGTTTGAGGCCAAGAACGGTCCGGGAGAACTCGGCCTGCGACTGACAGACCAGCGCACAGCCGGTCAGCTGGGTGCGTGGGTCCAGGGTGGTGATCCCCGCACCGTGCAGAGCGCGGGCCAAATCGCCAACGCCGGAGAAGCGTTGGGTGAGTGCATCGCCGATCTCGGGCCACGCGAACAACAGTTCACGCCCGGCACCCGGGTAGGCCGCGGCCGCACCGGTGAAGGTGAACGCAAGTTCTCCGGTCACTGGGGCGTCGGCGAACGCGATGCCAGGGATGACCGGTATCTCGCCACGTTCCAGGCGTTGCACGGCCTGCTGCCGAAGGGCGTCCACTCCTGCCTGGCTGTCCCCCACCAACGAACACCGCACGGGTCCGCTGCCGCCCGGTTCGCCGCGTTGCAGCCGGCTCAGCAGATCGGCTCGGTCACCGCCGGCATAGCGCTCGGACAGCGGAACAACGCCGACAGCCAACGGTTTCGGTGCACCGCCCGCCGCAGAGACGGTAATACCGTCGGCATGTCCGCCCAGCGCCTCTATCCACACCGCAGCAGTTGTGCCCCCCGGTGCGGGCTGCGCACCGGCCTTGTCCACCCGCACCCGCGCTCGCACCGCCTCCGCGCGCGCCGCGATCTCCACGGCGGCGCTGGCCGCGTGGGTGCGGCCGAATCGTCCGGCAGCGAAATTCGGTTCGGTCGCGATCGGCTCATCGTCGCTGTCGATGACGGCGATGATCTCATCGCCCGCGGCTTCCGCATCGGCGCGCCGCTTGAGGACAAAAGCCACAGCGGCATCGCCGTGCAACAGGCTGGTATCTGCGTCGAGTGCGTCGGCTGCTCGCGAATGCGCTGGCTCACAACACATGTCGACCGCACCGGCGACGACAGTGTCGAGTTCCCGGTGCCGCAAGGCCCGGATCCCGATCTGCAGCGCGGTGATCGCCGAGAGCTCTTCGGTGGAGACGGTGAAGCCGAACCCGCGGAAGTCGCGCTGCGCATGAATGCGGTTGGCGGGAATGTTCGGCATGGTTCCGATCACGCCGTCGGCGGTCAGTTTCGGCGCGGCCTCTTTGTTCGCCGTCAACCACTGGTCATTGTCGGTGTTCAGCACTCGCAACCGTTGCCGGGCAATAGTGGCATCGCAGCCCATGCCCACGAAGACACCGGTCCGCTCCGGATCGGCGTTCACGTTGTGCAGCGCCTCGCCCGCCGCGGCCAGCATCACTGTCTGCTGGCTGAGGCTCCCGGCGAGCTCGTTGGGCGGAAAGCCAAGTCCGGCAAGCTCAAGCGCGACAACATCGAGCGGGGTGGGTTGCGCCTCAGGACCCAGCACCCGGCGACGGAACGCGTCGGCGTCGCGTGCGTCGCCGGTGACCACACCGATTCCGCAGATCACGATCTCGTCGGTGGGCGGCTGCTTCCGGGCGACCGAACCGCGTGGCCCCCGGTAATTCTCGACGATCAGGTGCGCGTTGTTACCGCCGAAGCCGAAGTTGCTGACCGCGGCGCGCTTGACCGGGCCGTCCCACGGCGTTGGCGTGGTGACCAACGTGAACGGCGTATCGCTCAGCTTGTTCGTCGGCTTCTCACACAACGTCGGCGGGATGGTCGAGGCCTGCATGGCGGACAGCACATTCACCAGGCTCGCCGCGCCGGACACCGTGATGGTGTGGCCCAGATTGCCTTTCAGTGCGCCCAACTTCAGCGGAACGTCACCGTAGGCGGCGGCGATGCTCTGCAGTTCGGTGGCGTCGCCCAGCGGTGTGCCGGTCGCGTGGCAGTCCACATAGTCGATATCGGCCGGTGTCAGCCCAGCCTGCTCGAGTGCCGACGTCATCGCGCGGGTCTGGCCGCCCACCGCGGGCGCCAAGAAGCCGCTCTGGCGTCCGTCGTTCGAGAGCCCAACGCCCACGATCACGCCGAGGATATGGTCACCGGCGCGTTCGGCGTCGTCGAGGCGTTTCAGTGCGACCAGAGCCGCACCTTGCGCGGGAACCAGGCCATCGGCTTCCGCGTGGAAGGGACGGGACTGGCCCGACGGGCTGAGTGCTTGCAACGAGGTGAAACCCAGATGCAGGAAGAGGTCGTCCGAGCCGTTGACACCGCCCGCGAGCATCAGGTCGGCATCGCCGTCGTGCAGGGCGTCGCAGGCCAGTTTGATGGCATAGAGCGACGATGCGCACGCCGCGTCGAGCGCGTAGACCGGCCCGTTCATCTCCATCGCCCCGGCAACCAGGTGCACCGGCAGGCCGGACGAGAACCGGTTGCGCGGATCGTCGTTTCCCTCACCGGTCCACACGGCCTCGACGAACGCGGTGCCCATGGTGCTCGGATACGACAGGTTGCCGACGATCAGACCGGTCCGCGGCGCCGCGAGCGGCCCGCCCAGCGCCTGCTGCGCGCACTGGGCAAGCCAGGCAACGATCGGATCCAGCTGGTCAAAATCGGGCATCCGCGAAGCGAATTGGCTCAGATCGAACGATGTCTCGACATAGCCACCGGTGGCAGACGAAACCCGCAGCCCCTGTTTGTCGCTGGCCAACAACTTTCCGGGATCCACCCCACGCCACCGATCGCGCGGGGTGGGCGTCAGCAGGCAGCGTCCGCCCAGGGAGGCGTCGAACAGCTCCTCAGGCGTGACTACACCCGGCAGTACACAACTGCGTCCGACGATCGCGACGGGGTCGAACCCGCTCACGCCGACGTGTCCGCGGCGGTACCCGCAGCGTAGAACTCCACACCTTCGAGCGTTGCGACGAGCGCACCGTCGGAGGTCTCGTACGCGATATCGAAGTCGACGCGCTTGTCGTTCACCGGATGCGCGGCCAGCCGGCACCGCCCGATACTGCCGTCGCCGAACGCGCGATGCAGCACAACACGCCCGATCCGCACCGGCAGGACCAGGGGACGTCCCTGGGCACTCGCCCACACGATGCCCAGCTGCAGCCCACCATCGATGCTGGCGGCGTCGATCGCCCAGCCGCTCTGCGGCCAGTCGAGGTCACCCAGGCTCTTGAGAGTCGCTGTGCCACCGGCAGTTCCGAAAGCGTCGAGTTGCTCGATAACGGAGAACTGCGGCCCATGGAACAGCGGGCCGGCGTATGCCTCGTCGACACCCAGGGGCCAAGCCGACCCCGATACCTGCGGAACCGACAGTTCCGGCGAGGCAACGGCCGCGGTGTCCACCGTGGCGCGGTACCGCGCCCGCCCATCAGCGTCACTGATCGAGACTGTGTACGACGAACCGGCCGGTTCGAAATCGATGGTCAGAGATTGCCGTTCGTGTTCGGCGAAGGTGACTCCCGACAGCACCTGGAAGTCACGGACCACCGGGCACGCATCGGCGAGCAGCCCCCGCGCGGCCCGCAGTATCGCGTCCAGCGCGATCACCACCGGCACCACCACCCGGCCGCGGACCTGGTGATCGGTCAGCACCGGCAGGTTTTCCGCCGATACCTCCCAGTCCAGGCGTGCCGCGCGAAGCCGCGGCTCCGCGGGTGCGGCCACCACGACCGCGCTTGCCGACGAGCGGCACAACGCGTGCTCGGCGAAGAACTGTGCACCCTCGGCGATCGGGATGACGCCGACGCCACCGGCGAGGAACCGGCTCTTCAGCGTCGCGTCGACCATCCCACCGTCCCACGGGCCCCAACCGAATGCGCGAACCACGCACTCGCCGTTGCGGCGTGCGGACTCACGGGCCGCGATGGCCTCCAGTGCCGCGTTAGCCGACGCGTACGCGGCCTGCCCGGGATTCCCGGCCCGCGCCGCGATCGAGGAGAACAGCGAAATGAAGCGCAGTTCGTCGGTCGATGTCGCATCCAGGAGTGCTTCTGCACCAATCAGTTTGGTGGTGAACACCTTGACGAACCCATCGTCGTCGAGATCTTCCAGTCGCTTGTCGGCCAGCACGCCGGCACCATGGACCACACCGACGATCGGCCCGAAGTTCTGCCGAACCTCGTTCAGCACGCTGCGCAATGCGGCTTCGTCCGTGATGCTCGCGGCGAAGTAGCGCGCCGGGGTTCCCTGATTCTCGGCAGACGCCAGCGTGGTGCGGACTTCCCGCGTGGCCAGCAGGCTTTCGGCTTGTGCCCTCGCCTGCGGCAGGCTCAGCTGCTCGCCACGAGCCCGCGCCGATGCCGCCAGTGCGGTGGCGATCTCGGCGGAGGTGGCGCCCGACGGCTCGTCGGCGGTGACCTCACGCAGCGGCGTGCGGCCAAGAAGAGCCAGCCGCAGCCCGTGCTGCTTGGCCAGCGCCAGAGCCGACTCTGCCGTCACGCCGCGCGCGCCACCGGTGACCACGACAACGCCGCCCGGGGCAACGCTGATCGTCTCACCCTCTCCGACCGAGGATTCGATGTCGTCGACGGCAACCAGCCGGGTGCCGTCAGCGCGCAGGGCGACCTCGATACCGCTACCGCCTTCCAGCAGCTCGGCCGCCAGCCGTTCGGCGTCGAGGGTTTCCATGTCGACGGCCCGCACCGAAGCATTCGGCCACTCCCAGCCGGCGGTTTTCACCAGGCTCGCAACTCCCAGCGGGACGTCCGCGGCGACGAAACGGGCACCCGTCGACTGCACGGTGACGAAAAGCCGTGTTCGCGCACTGCTCTTGGCGACGCTGCGCGCGGCGTGGAATGCCCGCACATGCACCGCGACACAGTCGTCGGGTGTGCAGGCCGGCGCCAGCGCCGCGAGGCTGATGACAGCACCCGCTTCGGCGGGCGCCTCCTCGACGGTCTTCGCCTGGAGCCCGCGGGCATTCAACGCACGCTCAAGGGCATCGGCGAAGGCAGGGTCTTCGCGGGTGATGAAGACGACGCCGTCGCGCAGGCCGGCCATCGCCAACCCGCTGGGCGGCGCAGCCCGAAGCTCCGCCTCGGTGCAGGACAGGCCGACCGGCGCCACTGACTCCGGAGCCGACTGCTGCACTGCGGCACCCTGTTCGGTGCGACCGCCGGCGGCGAAGCCGGAGACGGTGTCGACGACGTCTTGCAGGGTGCGCAGGTTGGCCAACTCAGACGCCGGAATCTCCGGAGCACCAGGGAACTTCGCCTGCAACGCCGCCAAAATCTCGACCTGCTTGATCGAATCAATACCCAGCTCGGCCTCCATCTCCATGCCCAACCCGAGCATGTCAACCGGATAACCCGTCTTCTCCGAAACAATCGACAACACAACATCACCCGCCG
>FLQS01000011.1 GCA_900078375.1 uncultured Mycobacterium sp.
GCGGCGATCCAGCGGCGGATGGTCTGCTCGTGCACGCCGATGTGGTCAGCTGCACCAGCGATTGTGGTCCAAGTGCGACGTTGTGTGTGCATGGAGAGAAAAGTACACCTGTTGTCGCACAAGTATTTTGCACATAAAAAGTCATTACTACGAAGTAGTAATCGCACTGCTCCCCTGCGGCTTGGGCTATGCCTCTGGCGTGTCGCTTGCACCGTTCGACTGCTGCGCCAGCTGCGACAGCGCGGCAGCCACTTCGGCGTCCCGACCGCCTGCTACCTGCTGATAGATCAACGATGCCCGCGCGGTGCTGTGACCAAGCCGCTGCATCGTCTCCACCAGGTTGCCGACCCGAGCCGCTTGGGTTCCGGCGAAGTGGCGCAGGTCGTGCACCCGTACGCCGTCGACGCCGATCTCGGCCTGCGCGTCGGTGAAGTAGTCGCGGAAGACCCGGTCGTTGAGGTGGCAGCCGCCCTGGGCTGCCGGAAACAGTTGGGCGTCAGCGTCTTCGGCGACATGGGTGTTGAGATGATGCTTGAGCTCTTCCCGAATGTGTGGCGGCACAACGACTGTGCGGCCTTTGCCCGACTTCGGCATATCGATGTTGCACGCTCCCGACCGGTGGGTGGCACCGCGGGCAATGCTCAGTACCGAGCAGTCCGAGCTGACGTCGCGACGGCGCAGCTCGACCAGCTCGCCCCAGCGCGGGCCACACCATGCGGCCAGCAGGACCGCCATCCGTAAGCGCTCGGGCATCGCCTCGGCCAGCTGGGCCAGCCGTTGGGGCTCAAGCACTTTGGCCTGACGCTTAGTCGCACTGTGCATGGCCTTTGGGATGTTGCACGGATTCGACTGCAGCAGCCCGTCAGACACCGCGGTCCCGCACACGGCATGCAGGAACTGGTAGGCATGCGCGCGGGCCGTGGGCTTGGCCTTGTCGAATCCCGCGTGCCACGTGCGCACAGCCTCTGGTGTGAGCTGGCCCAGCGGCACTGGCCCGAGCATCGACTCCTTGAGCCGCGCCACGTGCGCCTCATACCCGGCTTTGGTCCGCGGCTTGAGGTTGCGCTGCTCGACCCAGGTCGCGGCGAACGAGGCGACCGTTACGCCCTGGGCCTTCTTGTGCGCTGCCCGCTGCGCTGGTGGCGTCCAACTACCCCACTCGACCAGGCGGCGCTCGTCAGCCAGCCAGCGCTCGCCGTCCATCTTGTGGCCGAATGTGGTGGGTGCCCGGTGCCGAACGCAGTCGGGACCGATGTAGCTAGCCTGCCAGCGTGTGCCCTGCTGCCGCAGCCAGCCCCAGCCCCGTCTGCCTCTAGTCCCCGCCATGGCCAGCTACCACCCTCCGCAAGCTATCTGCTCACTATCCGTATGCGTATTTATGCTCACCGAAGCTAACTCGTGCACTGTAGAGATGTCTACAGTCACTGCAGGTCAGAGGCATAAATACTCAGGTAGAGGGTAGCTCAGCAATCGCGGCAACGGCTAATTCGAATCCTGCCGGGGGCACTCTGTGATGTTGCAAGACATCGGAATAGCTCTGAACCTACTTTCGGTTCAGAGCTTTTTCCGTTTGGGGCCTTTGGGGGCGCCGGTGGGTTGGTAGTCCCTGGTGGGGTCGAGGGTGAAGTCTCGCGGTGTGCCTAACCTCTCCCCTCCGAGAGGCGCTAATATAGAGGAGTAATATCATTTAAATAGCTCGGCGGTAAGGGGTAGAAAGATGCTCGTCACGTGGAGGCCCTAGCGACTCCGCCGGCTCGGGTGGATTTGGCCAATCGCGGCGACGTGGAGGCGTTGCTGCGGTGTTTCTACGGCCAGGTCCTCGTTGATGACATCCTTGCCGAGCCATTCGCGGAAATCCGAATGACCGGCCTCGAATCGCATCTTCCGGTCATGTGCGACTTTTGGCAGACCGTCCTGTTCCGCGCGGGACTCTATGCGGGCAGCGCGGTGCGCGCTCATCAGCCCGTCCATGATCGGCATGCGCTGACCGCCCGTCACTTCTTGCGCTGGCTCACGCTGTGGAACAGCACCATCGACCAGATGTATCGGGGCCCAATCGCCGAACACGCGAAGATCCAAGCGACCAGAATCGCGCGCGCGATGCATCGCAGGTTAACCGGGAATGACTCGGATGAACTTGATGTCCTTGTCCGACAGCAAATTTGATCGGCAATTCGGCAGGCCGCCGGTCAGAGATCCCCCATCTCCGGCCTCTTCTGTCGCAAGCCCGCATCGAGTATTATAGAGGAATGCGATCCTCTATATCGGAGCGGGTCATGATGGCGGAACCGGACCGTCAGCCTCCACTCGCGCCGGCTAGCGGGGGCACCGCCACAGTGGCGTCATCACTGGTGATGGTCTCCGACTTGGCCCGATCGGTCAGCTTCTACTGCGATGTATTCTCTTGCCGGGTCGCCCTGCACGAGCGGGACACCGCGCTGCTGTTGACACCCGGCGGTTTTCAGATCTATCTGCGCTCGAACGGACCGTCCCGGCGGCCACGTGTCGGCGCCACCGGTGTCCAATTCCTCATGTGGGCCACCGACAGCCAGGCAGAATTGCTGCGGATATCGCAGCGCCTGTTCGCCTACGATGTGGCGACCTTCTCCTACACCGAGAATGAGGTGGCCTTCGTCGAGGGATGCGACCCGGATGGCGGAAGGGTCATCGTTGCCTATCCCAGTCCGAGCCAGCTGCCGCGCGACGTGATCGCTTCCCGACTGCGCGGACGGCTCCGCTCCCTTCGACAGCGCCTCGGCGGCGGGGTTCTTGCGGAGTAGGAGTTGCGACGTTCGAGCACTTCATCATTGGTCTCCAGGCGAACCGACCTCGATCACGTTGCCGTTCGCGAGGCAGCCATCCTGGCGATACACAGTTCGGATTCGACGAACGGCTCGAGCCTGCCCGACAAGGCCGAGTCTTCGTCGTCTGGATGCCTACCCGCGGCCGCGGCATGATCGAGCAGGCCCTGCAGCAACCCCAGGTGTAGGCCGCAACCCACCTCGGGGTGGGCACGGGCCAAATCCCGCACTGGGCAGGCGTGCAGCCGAATGACCCGCTCCTGCCCGAGCACCTGCTCGCTGTCAGCCGACAGCGATGCCGATGGTTCTGATTCAGCGGCTAGCTCGGGGTCAAACCCCATCCGGTTGAAGACCTCAGTGGCGAGCACTGCTCCTCGATCCAACGGGTCACCCCTCTGTGCCGCGTCCGAATCATCCTGGAGCGCAACGGCTTCGCCATGAGAAGCCGCGATCCGGCCGGCCCACTGCCGCCCAGCACGCTGGGCACGGCGAGCGCGGGTTTGCACCGTCGCTCCCAGCTCCATCGCCAGGATCTCGGCGAGTATCCGATAGTCCAGGCGCTCCTCGACGGCGCGGTATCCGGTGCGGGGACGACCCACACCGTCCCGGTTCATCCGGGTGCGCTCAATCGCTCCCTCGTCGCACAACGCGTCTAGGTGGAAACGCACGGTGGTCACGTGCAATTTGAGGCGTGAAGTGATCTCGACCGCATCAATCGGGCCGCCGTGCTCCCGCACCATCCGAAGTACTCGTTCACGTTGCCGGTTGCGCGGCAGGCGATCTCGACGCCCGCGCGGACCAGCCTCAGTGTGTGTTTCCTCGTCCACCCAGACCTTACCTTTCACATGTTTAACGGATACACTTCCTCTATATTAGCGGAATAGCCTCTAGATCCAGACGCCCATAGAAGAGGCGACCAATGGGAAACACCCCCGCGGTGCAGGTGCGCCGTGTGTATGACCATCGAGTGCGCGGCGACGGCACCCGGGTGCTGGTGGACCGGATCTGGCCGCGCGGGATGACCAAGGAAAAAGCGGATCTGGACGAATGGTGCAAGCAGATCGCGCCGTCAACTGAGCTGCGCAAGTGGTACAACCACGCTCCGGAACGGTTCGAGGAGTTCACTCGCCGCTATCAGCGGGAGTTGACCGAACCCGCGCGGGCCGAAGCCCTGACGCATCTACGCCACCTCGCAGAAGCACGAACACTGACGCTGCTGACGGCGAGCAAGGCCGTCGACATCAGCGAGGCCGCCGTGCTTGCCGCGGTGCTGCGCTGACGTGGGCCCAACCCGGAGAGGATCGCTCGGGTCTCGGTACCTCACCGCGGCATCTGGCTGCATGTGAGGTGATCTTTGCCCCGGAGGTACACACGGGCAATGGATCGGCAATGGCCTGCGTGTTACCTCGGTGGCCATGACCAGCATCTACGAACAGATCGGTGGGGCCGAGGCGATCGAGACCGTCGTCGAGGACTTCTACGTACGCATACTGGCCGACGCACAGTTGGCGGGCTTCTTCACCGGAACGAACATGTCCCGGCTGAAGGGCAAGCAGGCGGAGTTCTTCGGCGCCGCACTCGGGGGGCCCGAACCATACACTGGCGCTCCGATGCGTCAGGTCCACCAGGGACGGGGGATCACCGTGCACCACTTCAACCTGGTCGCACGTCACCTCGCCGACAGCCTGGCGGCGGCCGGGGTGCCGGACGGGGTCGTCAGCCAGATCATCGCCGCGGTTGCCCCACTGGCCGACGACATCGCCACCGCCCGCAGCGCGTGAACGGCGCGGGCAACGTCGATCGGCCTTGGTGAGGATCTTCCCCTCGTGCCCGCTCGCGTGCCCGTCAGGCTTGGCTTGCGAGTAGTTGCCGCAGGACGTATTGCAGGATGCCCCCGTGCCGGTAGTAGGCCGCCTCGGCGGGGGTGTCGACGCGCACGGTGGCGACGAATTCGGTGTTCTGCCCGTCCTGTTCGGCGCGGACGGTGACCTCGCTCGGCAACGGTGCGGCGGGGTCGGCGCCCTCGAGTCCGGTGATCGAGTACACCTCCTCGCCGGTCAGTCCCAGGCTTTCCCTCGAAGTGCCCGGCGCGAATTGCAGGGGTAGAACTCCCATGCCGATGAGGTTCGAGCGGTGGATCCGCTCGAAGGAGGTGGCCAGGACCGCCCTCACCCCGAGCAGCAGGGTGCCTTTCGCCGCCCAGTCCCGCGAGGACCCCGAGCCGTACTCTGCGCCGGCCAGAATGATCAGCGGCACCCCGTCCGCGGCATACGCGGTGGACGCGTCGAAGATGCTCATCTGCTCGCCGCCGGGTAGATGCCGGGTGACGCCGCCCTCGGTGCCGGGAGCGAGGAGGTTGCGGAGCCGGATATTTGCGAACGTGCCCCGAATCATCACCTCGTGGTTGCCACGGCGGGAGCCATAGGAGTTGAATTCGCCCCGCGCGACCCCGTGCCCGCTCAGGTAGTTCCCGGCGGGGCCATCGGCCTTGATCGCACCGGCCGGCGAAATATGGTCCGTTGTGACCGAATCACCCAGCACTGCAAGCACTCTCGCTCCAGTGATGTCGCGGACGGGGTCCGGCTCTCGGCGCATCCCGTCGAAGTACGGGGGACGGCGGATGTAGGTGGAGGCGTCGTCCCAGTCGAAGATCTGCCCGGCAGCGACGTCAAGGCTCCGCCACTGGTCATCGCCGACGAGCACGTCGGCGTAGCCGCGGGTGAACATCTCCGCCCGCACGCACTCGTCGATCACCTCCTTGACCTCCTGGGTGCTGGGCCAGATATCGCGCAGATACACCGGCTGGCCGGAGACGTCGGTACCAAGCGGATCGTTCAGCAGGTCGGTGAGCATGGTGCCGGTCAGCGCGTAGGCGATCACCAGGGGCGGGGAGGCCAGGAAATTCATTTTGCACTCGGGATGAATGCGGCCCTCGAAGTTCCGGTTACCCGACAGTACCGAGCACACCGTCAGGTCGTGTCCCGTCACGGCCGCACTGACCTGCGGGATCAGCGGTCCGGAATTGCCGATACAGGTGGTGCAGCCGTAGCCGACCAAAGAAAACCCGAGCCGCTCCAGGTACTGGGTCAGGCCTGCCCGGTCGTAGTAGTCGGTGACGACTCGCGAGCCCGGCGCGAGCGTCGTTTTCACCCAAGGTTTTCGGGACAGGCCGCGCTCGACGGCCTTCTTGGCCAGTAGGCCCGCGCCGATCATCACCGACGGGTTGGAGGTGTTGGTGCACGAGGTGATCGCCGCGATCACCACATGCCCGTCGCCGATTGCCGCACGGGTGCCGTCGTCGAGGGTGACCGACACCGAGTCCGACGACAACTCGTGGTGCTGGCCACAGCCGCACGGCGAGACCGGGACGTCACCCTTGCGGTTGTGATCGATGGCGACGGGGTCACTGGCCGGGAACGATTCGCTCAACGCCTCATCCAGCCCGGCTGCCTGCACCACCGACCGAGGGCCACCGGCGAGCAGCGAACCGACCGCATGCGATGCCACCGACAGCGGAATACGGTCCTGAGGTCGTTTCGGCCCGGCGATCGAGGGTTCCACATCGGTGAGGTCCAGTTCCAGACGCTGACTGTAGACCGGCTCGTCGTCCGGGTCATGCCACAGGCCCTGTTCCTTGGCGTACGCCTCCACCAGCCGTATCTGGGATTCGGTGCGCCCGGTCAGCCGCAGATAGGTCAGGGTCTCCGCATCGATCGGGAAGATCGCGCAGGTGGCCCCGTATTCAGGACTCATATTGCCCAGCGTGGCCCGGTTCGCCAGCGGCACATTCGCCACGCCGGGGCCGTAGAAGTCCACAAACTTACCGACCACCCCCGTCTGGCGCAGCAGTTCAGCGACCGTGAGCACCAGATCCGTCGCGGTGGTGCCCTCGCGCAGTTCCCCGGTGAGCTTGAGACCGAGCACCTGCGGGATCAGCATGCTCATCGGCTGCCCGAGCATGGCCGCCTCGGCCTCGATGCCGCCGACCCCCCAACCAAGCACACCGAGCCCGTTGACCATCGGGGTGTGCGAGTCGGTGCCGACGAGCGTGTCCGGATAGGCCTGCGCGCCGTCTGGGCCCGCGCGGGTGAACACCACCCGGGCCAGATACTCAAGATTGACCTGATGACAAATTCCGGTGTCGGGCGGAACCACCAGGAAATCGTCGAACGCCTGCTGGGCCCACCGCAGCAGCTGGTAGCGCTCCCGGTTACGGCTGAACTCCAGGCCAGCATTGACAGCGAACGCGTCGGAACGGTCGAACACATCCGCGATCACCGAGTGATCGATCACCAACTCCGTGGGGATCAGCGGGTTGATCGTCGCCGCGTCGCCGCCGAGCGCCGTCATCGCATCACGCATCGCAACCAGATCGACCACGCACGGAACGCCCGTGAAATCCTGCATCAACACCCTGGCAGGGGTGAACTGGATCTCGGTTCGGCTCTGCCGCACGGGATCCCACGCGGCCAACGCCGCCACCTGTTCGCCGGTGACCAGACGGCCGTCCTCATTGCGCACCAAATTCTCCAGCAGCACCCGCAGGCTGTAGGGCAGCCGGTGGGAGGTCTGCACCCGGTCCAGACGAAAGATCTCGTAGCTTTCGTCATCGACAACGAGCCGATCACGAGCTCCGAAACTGTTGCGGCTCACGACGGCGCGCCATCCGCGCGTGGGGTGTGAGGGCAGGCGTGGATTTGATCCATTGCGTGGATGTCGGGCGCAAAGGCCTTTCGGCGAGCCGACATCCACGGTGTTACCGGCTGATACAGCGACTCGGACATAGCGCGCCTCCACTCTGCGGTGCCAGGCCGTGGCGGTGCTCGTCGCGCCCGCGGCGCTGGCCTCACTGAGCCACTCTACTCGCAACGGGCAATATAGAGGGGTATAATCCTCTATATCGGAGGATTACGCCCCGCGAATCCTCAAGTGCACGTACAAATCCCAACGCAGACCGACAGGCAGACCCTAGGTACCAGCCTGCTGGCAAACCCATCCGTCCGGGATGCGGCCGGTTTCGATGAACCGGGCCAGTTCCGCGCTCACCTGTGCTGGAAGGTCGGTATCGGCATGCGGATAGATGATGGGTTCCTCTTTGGAGTTGTGCTGTTCGAGTTGGCGCAGCAGCCGATAGCAGGTATCCCGCAGCTGTTCGCTGTCATTTGTGTCAACGATCAAATCGGTCAGGGCGCCCATGGTGCGCCACAGTTCGCCGTGCTCGCGCATCATCACAAGGATCGGCATCATCACGCCCGCCGCCCGGATCGGAGGGAACAGCAAGGTCTCCTCCAGGTAGATATGTCGGCGCAGCGCTTCCAACGCCGCGCGCAACAGTTGAGGCTGCACGCAGCCACCGTCGAGCGTCTCGATGAAAGACGCTATTGCACTGTCTATTTCGTGGTGCTCACGCTGCAGAACAACGGATAGAACCCCGTCGGGCATGGTGTTGTCCCCTTCGTCGTTTCGCAGCACTTGGCCCATCGGGCTATTCGAGTTCGGCATCGACGCTGATCTTCGCCCCCGCGAATAAACGCGACACCGGACACAACGCCGCGGCCTCGTCCACCACGGCCGCGAAGGCAGCACCATCCAACCCGGCCACCTGCGCCCGGACCGTCAGTCGGGACGTGATGATCGTCGGCACCCCGTCGACTGCGTCCAGCGTCACGGTCGACTGCACATCCAATCGTTGTGGCGGCGTGCTGTTCTCGCCCAGCTTCAATGCCAGCGCCATCGCGAAACACGACGAATGTGCTGCCGCCGCCAGCTCCTCCGGACTGGTCTTTCCGCCCGGCTGGTCGGTTCGAGAGGCCCAGGTCACCTGCAGGCCGTCCAGCGCACCGCTACTGCCCTGCGACAGTTGGCCTTTGCCAGAGTCTAGCGGACCCTCCCAGGTAGTCTGCATAGTGCGATCCGCGATACTCATCCCACGAACTCCTTCCGAATTACTCCCCGGTGCGATGTGCACCGTGCCGCTGTAGTCGCGGACGCGCCGGCGGTCATCACACCGCCCGCCGCGGCGGTGCCTGCAGCACCAGCGACTCGCGGCGCCGGTGCACGGTCAGATAACGCAACCCATTGGGGCCGGCGGATACTCGGCGCTCCGATCGCCGCGGCAGCCATACCAGCGCGCCGGGCGCCAGTTCGACGCCGCCACGTTCCGTGCCGAGCTGCCCGCTGCCGGCGATGACGTGAATCAGCACATCGAGATCGGGGCCGGTGTGTGTGTCGATGACACCATCGGGTGGCAGCGCGATGATGTTGGAATCCAGATCGCGGTCGCGTGGCTCCAACCGCCACGCCACCGTCGATTCGATGCCGTCGGGATCGGCCGTCGTATTCACCAAAACCCGTGGCAGTGCGGTCGAGGCGAGTTTGGTGACGCGGATCCGCCAGACCCGCGGACCCGTCTCGACGTAGTCCCAGCCGTACGCGCCGGGGTAGTCGGCGTCGAACTCCTGGTGAAGATGTTTGGGATCGTGGTTGTTCACCAGCACGAACGCATCCCCCACCGGCAGATGCTCGTACACGGCGAAGATCGCCGGGTGCTTGTCCGGTTTGGGCAGACCACGCACATCAAGTTCCCGGTCACTCATCTCACTCACTCTCCGTAGTTGTTACAACGTTGGTCGGGTGCCCGGTGCGTTGGGTACCCCACCGGGAGCGCGGTTCTCGTTTGCGATACGCGCGTCGCCTGCCACGTCCACACTGGAACGATGCCACCGCCCGACGTAGCTTCGGTACGCATCCGATCCACCATATTGGGGTAATGCAGTTCGAAAGCCGGTCGCTCCGAACGGATTCGGGGTAGTTCGGTGAAGCTGTGCCGTGGCGGTGGGCAGCTGGTGGCCCACTCTAGGGAGTTGCCGTGGCCCCATGCGTCGTCGACGGTCACCGGCTCGCCGTAGCGGTAGCTATTAAAGATGTTCCAGACGAACGGCAGCATGGATACGCCGAGGGTGAACGCCCCGACGGTTGAGACGACATTGAGTGCCTGGAAACCGTCGGCGGGCAGGTAGTCGGCGTAGCGGCGCGGCATGCCTTCGTTGCCGAGCCAGTGCTGCACCAGGAACGTGGTGTGGAGGCCGATGAATGTGAGGCAGAAGTGCAGCGTGCCCAGCCGCTCGTCGAGCAACCGGCCCGTCATCTCGGGGAACCAGAAGTAGATGCCGGCGTAGGTGGCGAACACGATGGTGCCGAAGAGCACGTAGTGGAAGTGTGCGACCAGGAAGTAGCTGTCGGTGTCTCAAATGTCAATTGGCCGTGCCACATAGTGCCGATCCAGTTGAAAAACTTGATGCCGGCGGTTACGCGCGGATCATCGTGGAGCGTCATGAACACATACTATTCCTACAAGTGATAATTGGAGTAATATCGCCGGCATGACATACGTAATCGGACAACCGTGTGCGTGGACATCAAGGACCGCGCCTGCGTGGATGAGTGCCCTGTGGACTGCATCTATGAGGGCGCGCGGATGCTCTATATCCACCCCGACGAATGTGTCGACTGCGGTGCGTGCGAGCCGGTATGCCCGGTGGAGGCGATCTACTACGAGGACGACGTGCCCCAGCCACTGCGGCCCTATATCGATGAGAACGTGAAATTCTTTACCGACACCCTGCCTGGGCAGACCGAGCCCCTGGGGTCACCGGGAGGTGCCGCGAAACTCGGTGTCGTCGACGCCGACACCTCGATGGTGGCGGCCCTGCCGCCGCAGGGCGACTGATGCCCACCGACGCGGCGACGCATCAACCGGGGACAGGCCACCCAGGGCGCCGAGACGTCGTCATGCAGTTGCTGCGTGCCTCGACCGTGCCGCGGAGCATCACCAGCGTTGCCGACGAACTCGGCGTGCACCCGAACACGGTTCGGTTTCACATCGGCGCGCTGCAGCGCGCTGGCCGCGTCGAACAAGTCCTCGGTGATTCCGTCGGGCGCGGGCGTCCACCGATCCTGTTTCGCGCCAGCCGCCGGATGGACCCCACCGGACCGACGAACTATCGGCTCCTCGCCAGCATCCTGACCGATTACGTCGCCCGCAGCCCTGACGCCGCCGGAATCGCCGCACAACTGGGCCGCTCAACGAGCCCGGCCCTGGTGCCATCCGCGCAGCAGGGTCGCGCGCCGTCGAAATCCCGTGCGGTCACCGAACTGGTTGACCTGCTGGCGGACTTGGGCTTTGAGCCCGAGCCCGCCGGCGGTCCGCGCACGCAGGAGATTCGGTTGCGGCACTGTCCTTTCCAGAACTTGGCCGAACAACACGGCGAGGTGATCTGTTCTGTGCACCTCGGCCTGATGCAGGGTGCACTGACCGCGATGCGGGCACCGGTCACCGTGGATCGTCTCGATCCGTTCGTCGAGCCGGACTTGTGCGTGGCGCATCTGGCACCCGCACCGACCCGTAACCGGGCATCGCCGTGACCGACCTCGCCATCCGGGTGGCCGCCGCGGCCACGCTGATATGGCTGGGCATGGTGTTGGCGATCTCCTTCCTGGAAGCACCACTGAAGTTTCGCGCCGAAGGTCTCGAGCCGCGCGTAGGCCTGGCCATCGGGCGCATCGTGTTCCGGGCCCTCAATATCGCCGAGGTTGTCTGGGCCGTCGTCATCGCGGTATGTCTGAGCGTCACCAGATCGTCGGGCCCGGTGCTCATCCTTGCCGCACTGACAGTCGTCCTGCTCGCCGTCCAGCTGCTGTTGGTGCGGCCCCGGCTCAACCGGCGCACGACCGACGTGCTGGCCGGCCATGACGCACCGCGTTCACGCGCGCACCACGCCTACATCGCGTTGGAGGCGGTCAAACTCGTCGCACTGGTCGCCCTTGGCGCCGCCCTGCTGGCGGGATGACGATCCCGCAACTCACCCCCGAAGGAGAACACCATGAGCGTTATCCAGCCGGCCCTCGAGGCGCTCGGCGATCACGAAAGTCCCGGCGAGGCCACCATCCAGGTCTTGCACGGTCGTCGACGACGTCGTGCTGCTCACAGTCGCCAAATCTGTTCAGCCGTAAGGAAACTCCCGCTGTGATCACCGCCGGATCGCAACACGATCTCACAGCCCGGTTGGGAACAACTCATCGACCATCGGGGCAACGCCGAATGACCGGCAGGCAACTCAAGGCGAAATGAAGGAGCAGACATGCGTGTCGTAGTGGACCGTGAACGCTGTGAAGGCAATGCCTTCTGCGTGAGAATCGCGCCCGAGGTGTTCACACTCGACGAAGACGAATACGCCACGGTCACCGCTGACCCGGTCCCGGTCGGGCAGGAGGCGCTCGCCGCGCAGGCCATTGCCGAGTGTCCGCGCGCGGCGCTGTCGCGCAAAGACTAGGCGGCTGAAGGTCACGTTGCGACGAGGAAGACCGGCGTCTCGTCGGCTCTGGAGGCGCCGGCTGCAACACTCGGGCGAGCAAGCCATCGAGCACGACGTCGATTGCGAGGTAGGCCGTGTCGCGAGGATCCTGATCCCGCGGGCCAATGCTGCGCGCCAGTTCCTGTGACGCCGCTATTCCGCCGACGCCCCAAGTATTGAGGAAGAAGTACGCGGCAGCGATCGCTCCCTCGCGGAAGACGCCGCGCTGCTGACCGAGGGTGAGCGCGACGCGCGCCTGCTCCTGGACTGGGGCAATGTAGGTGTCGCGCAGGTAGTCGAACCGCGGCCCCGGCCGGGCCGACTCCTGGTGGATGATCCGCGCGAGCGCAGGCTGCTCGATCGTCGCGTCCACCCATCGGCGCATGAGCGTGCGGATTGCGTCGACCAATTCCGAGCTGTCCACCGGCGGCTGGAAGAGCCGCGCGTCGACCCTTTGGAATGCGTGGTCAATCGCCGCGGTCCATGCGCCTTCCTTGGATCGGAACCGTTCGTAAATCAGGTTGTGGTTGACACCCAGGTGACGGCACAGCGACCTCAGCGACGTGCCGTCGTAGCCAAGGTCAGCGAAGGCGGCGAGCATCAGGTCCAGGAGGGCGTCGTCGTGGACGAGGCGTGGGCGCATGGGCGGTGCTGAAGTTGCTTCGGCACGTAGCCATCGTGAGCGCAACGGGTCTCGCCTGCCCGCCGCATATCTGTTCGACGGCGTACCGACAGAGGGCAAGAGCGACGCGCCCGACGTGAACGCCGACGGTGCACTGATGGGGTATGCGGCATCGGCCGGCCGTGCCGAGGGCGTCGTGAGGTCGGTCATGGGACTCGCGGATCTGGCGTCGGTCGAACGGGGCGACATCCTGCTCGCATCGAACATCGACCCCGGCTGGACCAGCGTCTTCCCCCTGATCGCGGGTCTGGTCACCGAGACCGGCGGGATCCTCTCACACGGCGCAATCCTGGCCCGCGAGTATGGGATTCCCACGGTGACCAGTGTCGATGGCGCACTCGGCCTGTTGCCCAGCGGCACCCGTGTGCGGGTGGACGGGTCGGCGGGGACGGTGACCGTGCTCGACGCCAACACCGAATAACGTGATGGGCTGGCGACTATGCGAATAGCGGCGCGTGACCTTGCTGCTGCCCTCGAACCCTTCGCCGGGCAGGTTTACTTCGCTCCGGAGTGCCACGAGAAGTACGTGTCGCTCGGTTTCGCGGCGTCGCCCGCGAAGATCGGCGCAGTCGCGCTCCCCGACGGGCCCGCCTACTTCCGTTCGCGTGGGTCAGTCATGGGACAGGTGCCGGGCGAGGTGGTCAGCGCGGCGTTCGGGGTGTTCAACCCGGCCGTCGTGTTGCCCGCGGTTGCCTACGGATGGACGCTGACGGACGCCGCGACGATCGAGCGGGCTCGCACCGACGGCGCGAGCAGCCCGATGGTTTGGCTCGCGGCCTCGAGCTACTGCGTCTGGCCAACACGGGGCTGCGGGGTGAACCATCCGGTTCCGCACATCGTTGACTGCATGGTATTGGAGCAATAGGTACGACCCACACGGAGGCCGCCGGCATTGCCGGCAACCCCTAAGGCCTTTGATGTCGGCAGTACGATACTCACCGCGACTGTGGTAGTGGCCGCCGTCGCCGCGGCAGAGGTTTCGAATATGCGATCCATGAAGCGCAGTGACGGAAATCTGCCCGCAGACGTGACCAGCTTCGTCGGCCGTCGCGGGGAGCTTGCCGTGCTCCGATCGCAGCTGGCTGAGTCGCGACTGGTGACCCTGACCGGTGTCGGGGGCGTCGGCAAGACGCGCATGGCGATGCGGGTTGCCGCCGAGTCGCGACGGGCATTTCCGGACGGCGCGTGGTTTGTCGACTTGGCCGCGCTGGAGGACGCAACACTCCTCGCCGACACGGTCGCCTGCACGCTGGGAATGGTGGACCATACGACGAGAACGCCCTTGTCGCAGTTGCGTCATCAGCTGGCCAGCAAACAGATGTTGATCGTCCTCGACAACTGCGAACACATCAGCGACGCGTGTGCCGGGCTGGTGGATGAAATGCTCCGTGGCGCGCCGATGATGCGTTTCCTCGTCACCAGTCGCCACTCCCTGGGCGTCTTGGGAGAGCGCATCTTCACCGTGCCGCCGCTGTCGACACCACGATCGGAAGCCCGGCTCGACACGTCGTCGCTGGACGAGTTCGATTCGGTGGCCCTACTACGTGCTCGGGCCTGCGACAGCGCGTCCGATTTCGACATCACCGAAGACAACAGCGCTCTCGTGGCGCGGCTGTGTGAGCGCCTGGACGGCATTCCCCTTGCTATCGAACTCGCGGCCGCACGACTGAGGACGCTGCCCGTGGGCGATGTGCTCGACCGCCTGGACCGTCGATTCCAATTGTTAAGCGCAGGCAACCGCTCGGCTCTGCCGCGACACCAGACCTTGGAAGCGCTCATCGACTGGAGCTATGCGCTGTGCTCGGCGAAGGAACAGGCGCTGTGGGGGCGCTTGTCGGTGTTCGCAGGCAACGTCTCACTGGCCGCTGCCGAAGCTGTCTGCGCCGGTGACGGCCTGGCCACCGACGAGATCATCGACCTCGTCGACGGATTGGTGCGCAAGTCGATTCTGATCGTGGAGCGCGCCGGCGAGCACATGCGCTACCGGCTGCTCGAGACTGTTCGGGAGTACGGCAGAGACCGGCTCGCGGACACAACGGAGTCGACCCGCCTGCAGCTGGCACATCTGGAATATTTCCAGCGCCTGGCCGAGCGCAGCTTCGACGAATGGTGCGGCCCCCAACAGGCTGCGTGGCTGGCTCGTCTCCGAGAAGAGCACGCCAATCTGAGGAGCGCCTTCGAACGCTGCATCGCCTTGGGTCGCACGGAACAGGCATGCGCGTTTGCCGCTGCGCTGCAATGGTTTTGGATTGCCGGCGGGCGCCTCGGCGAGGGTCGTCTCTGGCTCGGCCAAGCGTTGGCCGCAGCGGACGGGACAGAACCCTCCTACGCACGGGCAAACGCACTGTGGGTTGACGCCTACCTCGCGCTGCTGCGCGGCGAGTTGGCGGCGGCGCGGGCGCGGCTCGACGAGGCGGAGGACATCGCCTCGAAGATCGACGCACCAGGGCTCCTGGGATACATCGCCCAGCTTCGCGGCATGGCGGCGCTCTTCGACGGTGAGCTGGCTGAGGCCAGGTCCTACTACGAACGTGGCATGGCCAGCCACGAAGAACGCGACGACCACGCCGGGGCCCTGGCCATGCTGTTCCAGCTCGCGGTGGTCTACCTCTTTACGGACGAGCACGACCTCGCGACGTCGCTATGTGAGAAGTCGCTGCGACTGAGCACCCGATTTGGGGAGCGCTGGGCAACGTCGTATGCCTCGTGGGCTCTCGGGGTCAATAAGTGGTCGCAGGGGGACTACACAGGGGCCGCGGACCTGGCGCAGGAAGGTCTGCGCGTCACTCTCGAGTTCGGTGATCACCTCGGGATCGTGCACATGATCGAATTGCGTTCCTGGATTGCGGCTTCCGACGGGCGGTATGCGGAGAGCGCGCGGCTGCTCGGGGCGGCTCGCACAATCTGGGACAACCTGGGGACGTCCATCCAGGCATTCGGCATTTACCTGCACAACTGCGAGACCGCGACTGAGACGCGGCTGCGGGAAGCGCTCGGCGAGCCGGTGGCGGACGCCTTGATCGCCGAGGGTGCCGCGTTGAGCATTGATCAAGCGGTGGCCGAGTTCGTCGATACCGCCGAGACGGTCGATTCCTCACCGCCGACCCCCGAATCCCCGCTGACCGCGCGGGAGATGGAAGTCGCCCAGCTCGTGGCGCGAGGCCTGACGAACCGCGACATCGCGGCCAGCCTGGTGCTGTCCAGCCGCACCATCGACAGTCATGTCCAGCACATCCTGACCAAATTGGACTTCCACTCGCGAAGCCAGATCGCCGGATGGTTCGCCAGTCGGCATTGATCCGGCCGGCCGGCGCTGCGTACGTGTTGCGCTCTGTCGATTTCAGTAGCGGGTCTCGGTAGTTCAGCGGATGTCACGTCGTCAGCGTGTCGGCATAGTCGCTTGCTGAATCGGCCCCGCGGTGAGCCGCCGTACATCAGCGACTCAGCGGTGCCGTACGCACATTCACACAACCGACGAGGATGACCATGTCGACCAAACAGCTACTCACCAACCGCAGGCAGAAGACCATGATCACTGCCGCAATGGCAGCGGGCGTGTTCGCCGCCACCGGCGTCGTCTTCACCGGAGGAGAGACCGCATCGCCGTCGGCGTCAGGTTCCCTACCGCACGTGGCGACCTCGCCGGCACCGATCTTGGCCGCGTTCGCGACGCCCAACAGCCTGTTCGCGGCCGCGACCAGTCCGTCGACGGCCGGCGCGTCACCACGGGTTGCGACGATCGCAACCGGTGGCCGTTCGGCTCCGGCCGGCTCCGCAACCGGTGCTGCCGCGAGCATCAACCGCGACTCGGTCCCGACCTCCAGTGCCGTCAACGTCGCGGTGTCCGGTCCGAACTTGTTCGCCCCGAACGTTTTCCAGCGATCGACGACAACTCCGACGCACAGGGGACAGGCGGCCGCCGGCGGGACGACGCCGCTCGCCGCAGCCCGTGTGGTGGTGGCGGCCAATCCCGCCAATAATCCGATCAGCGCGCTGATCGGCGTCTTCATCAGTAACGGCACCGCGGATCACCCGGACGCGGGTCTGTTGATCGGCAACGGCGCTGACGGCGCACCCGGCCAAAATGGCGGCCGCGGCGGCCTTCTGATGGGCAACGGCGGCAACGGCGGCGCGGGCCTCCTCGGGCGGCCCGGCGGTAACGGAGGCGACGCCGGTCTGTTCGGCAACGGCGGCAACGGCGGGCGGGGTGCCGACGACTCCAGCAACACACCGAACATCACGGCGGGCGGGACCGCAGGCGGCAACGGCGGCAACGCCGGGCTGTTCGGCAACGGCGGCACCGGCGGTCGCGGCGGCGACGGTCTAGCGAGCAAGGGTGCGAGCGCTCAGGGCGGCACCGGCGGGCACGGCGGTAACGGCGGGATGGCCTCCGGCAACGCCGGCAACGGCGGCGATGGCGGCAGCGGGACCAGCGACACCGGCCAGACGGTCGGCGGGGCCGGCGGCGACGGTGGCAACGCCGTGAATGGCAATGCCGGAAACGGCGGTATCGGTGGCGGTGCCGCTGCTCTCCAAAGCGCCAAGTCTTCCGCCGGCGGCACGGGCGGCCACGGCGGCAACACCATGGTCGGTAACGCCGGCAACGGCGGCGCCGGCGGTACCGGTGCCAGCGGCACGGGTCCGGGTAGCGGTGGGCAAGGCGGCGCCGGCGGCAACGCCGCAATCTCCGGTGACGGCGGAGACGGCGGAGACGGCGGGTTCGCCCGCTCCAAAGGCAATACCGCCACCGCAAGCCGCGGCGGCACCGGTGGCACCGGCGGGGCGATCACCGGCAACGCCGGCAACGGTGGCAACGGCGGCAGTGCAACCACCACCACCGGCACGGCTCAGGGTGGCGCCGGCGGTAACGGCGCCAACGGCGGACCGGGCCGGCACGGGGGCAACGGGGGTAAGGGCGGCGACGGTAGCACCACCGATACCAAAAACGGCAGTGGCAACGGGGGTAAAGGCGGTAACGGCGGCAACGGCGGTCTCGGCGCGCCCGGCGGCGCAGGAGGTTCCGGAGGCACCGGCGCCAACGGCAACAACGGCGGCAGCAACGGGGCCAATGGCAGCACCGGGAACCACGGGTAGGCGTCCAGGCCGGTGTCGGGCGTCCTGGCCGCATGGGGTCAGGACGCCCGACATCCCAAGTGGTCGAACCCATCCCGCGGTTTCGACAGAAGGCCTGCCCAGCGGGCCGGACGCAGTTCCGGCGAGACGTCGTTATCAGTTGTACCGGCCACCAATCCGTTGGCCGGACAGGAGAAGACAACAGAAGGAGTGAGCAATGCCGTTCATCAACGTGAAGGTCATCGAGGGCGTGTTCTCGGCAACGCAGAAGCAAGACATCGTGCGGAGACTGACCGATGCCATGGTGGAGGTCGAGGGCGAGAATATGCGCCCGGTTACGTGGGTGGTGGTCGAAGAGGTCGCCAGCGGAGACTGGGGCATCGGTGGAACGCCGGTGCACACCGCCGATGTCAAGGCTCTCGCCGAAGCTCAACCGGTCGCCTAGTCTGCGCCTCACGTGACATCAGCGATGCCATGACGGGTGAACAACTCGACGAGGTCCCCGGGGGGTCGGCGATCAAAACCTGACGACCACCAGGACCGCTGACCACCTCGCTGCGGGCCCGAGAGAAGTAGCCGCAACGAGCCGCGCGTGACGTCGGCGAAGGCCGGAAGATGCGCCGACCTCATAGTGAAGCCGAGATACCGGGTGTAGAAGTCGATGAACGTCGGCCGCGACGCGTGCTTGGCGTGGTACAAAGCCCGGGAACCGAGGAGTCGCGCATGCACAGCGTTCATGATCGGACGATTCATCTCCGCGACGGACGGACCCTCGGTTATGCCGAATATGGCGCGCCCGATGGCTTGCCCGTGGTCTACACCCACGGTGGCCTTTCGTGCCGCCTCGATGTTGCAGCCGGCGCAACGATCGCACAGCAGAACGGCATTCGGCTCATCTCAGTCGACCGCCCCGGGATCGGGCTGTCCGACCCGAAACCGGGCCGCACCGTCGCAGACTGGGCCGATGACGTCGCTGAGCTGCGGGACCAACTCGGCAGCATCGATACGTTCGCGGCGATGGGGTGGTCCATGGGTGGCCAGTACGCACTCGCACTCGGCTACGCGTTGCCGGCCTCAGTGACCCGAGTGGCGGTCATCACCGGGGGGTTGCCGCTGACCGAGCCTGGCCGATTCGCTCAAATGCCCCCGGTCGACCGGGCCTATATTCGCATGTCACAGCGCGCGCCGTGGCTGGCGAGACGCTGTCTGGGATTCATGGGATTCGCCGCCCGATATACGCCCCGCCTCTTTACCCACCTCGCCGTGCGCGACCTTCCCCCAGCCGACAGCGCCGTCGTCCGCGCCGAAGAATCCCCGAGTTTCGCGCAAACGTCGGCCGAAGCCCTTCGGCATCCGGCGGGCCACGTCGAGGACTACCTCGCCGCGATGCGGCCGTGGGGTTTCGCACCCGAGGATCTCGCTGTGCCAGTGGATGTTTGGGGTGGCGCCGATGACAAGTTCCTCGACCCGGGCTGGCCCGCCGAACTGGCCCGCCGGATCCCGGGCGCCACTCTGAATACCCGCCCCGGCGGCCACTTCATGGCGCACCTGCATTGGCAGGAGATCTTCGACGCCGTGCGCCGGTGATGTCGTGGTGGGCCCGATGATCCACGTCAAAATCTGTGGTATCCGCCGGCTCGACGATGCGTTGGCTGCCCTCGAGTACGGCGCCGACGAGCTGGGTTTCCTGGTCGGCCAGAAGCACCACTCCCCCGACTTTCTCGACGAGTCCGACGCGGCCGCGATCGTTGGCGCCCTACCGCCGAACACGTCGTCGGCGCTGGTGACCCACCTGGCCGACCCGGAAGAAATCGTCACGCTCGCGACGGCGATCGGCGTCACCACCATCCAGCTCCACGGCGACACGTCACCGGCCCAGGCGGCGGTCATCAAACACCGATTGCCACATATCAAGACCTACAAGGCAATCCACGTCATTCACGCCCAATCGATCAACACCGCAAGGCAATACGTGAATGCTGTCGAGGCCATCGTGCTCGACACCATCAACCTCGCAGCCGACCAGGTCGGCGGCACCGGCCAAACCCACGACTGGTCACTCAGCCGGCAGATCGTCGAGCAGCTGCCGATCCCGGTGATTCTCGCCGGTGGCCTCAACCCGGACAACGTCGACGACGCCATCAGACAGGTCCATCCGCACGGAGTCGACGTGAACTCCGGCACGAAAGGGGCCGACGGCTACAAGGACCACGCCACGCTGAAGCGGTTCATCGAAAGCGCAAAAGGCTAGGCCGTCCGGCTCACGCCGCCACCGCGATCCGGTCGCGGTCGGCTGATTGGGTGGGTGTCTTGATGCCGGAAGCCATTGCCGCCGGCGCGTTTGGCGCGATACATCGCCCAGTCGGCCGTGGCGACGAGTCGATCGATGAGCGATTTGTCCTCGCCCTCGGTGTCGCGCAGCCGGACGGCGGTCGTTCCGACACTCGCGGTGACCCTCGCCGGTGACTCGGCGACGCTAGTACAGATCCGTTGGGCCAGCTCGCTGCAGTCCGGGGTCGAAGAAACGGTGGCCACCAAGAATTCCTCGCCGCCACTGCGCGCGACGACCGCGTGGTTGCCGGCGGCCACCCCGATGGCCCGGGCGGCATGGACCAACGCCTCGTCGCCGGCCGCATGCCCGTAGCGGTCGTTGACCGATTTGAACTTGTCCAAATCGATCAACGCCACCACTAGGTGCGCGTCGGCGGTTCGCCCCGAACCGATCAGATTGGACGCCGAGCGGTGGAAGGTCCGCCGGTTGAGCAATCCGGTGAGCGGGTCGCGTTCGGCGCGAAGCAGATCCGTCCCAAGTGCGCGGACCATGGTTTGAATCGCCAGGGGCAGCGCGATATTGACTTGGACGATGAGCCACCAATCCACCGCGGCGAGGACGGGATGACCAGTAGCCGCCATCCTGGCGGCACCGATCGTGGCCACCACGGCCGCGACAGCGAAGTTGTAGAGGACCAACCCCGTGCTGTGAAAAAACGCGACGTAGGCCCCGATGGTGGCAAAGGCGACACAACCGACCACCGAGGGTAGCGGCTGCGGAAACGCCAGACAGGCCAGCGCGATGGAGGCGTTGGTGACTAGCGCAAAAGCCACCGACTGCCCCTGGGTCGGAAAGCGCACACTCCACAAAATGGCCCCGGCGACCCCGCCCGCGATCGCCAGCCAGGTCATCACGATCGGCACGGTTCCAACCGGTCCATCAATCGTGGCGAGCAGTCCCAGCAGACACGCCACCAGTGATGCAGCAATGAATGCCATCAGAGCACGCGTGGCCCCACGCATACCCCGCGCGGCGAGGTAGCCACTCAACCAGTCGTAATGACTCGAGTGCTGCCACCAACGCCGGAGCGCATCCCTCACCATCGAGTGACCCCCACCAGCAGCAAAATTTCGCCCAACGATACCCGCCCGCGAACTAATTCCCCCGCGACTCGATCACCCGGTTGGCGATGTCGACCAGCCGGGTGTTGGTGCTCTGGGACAGCTCACGCAACATCTCGAACGCGCGCATCGCGTCTACATTGAACCGCTCCATGATCACCCCTTTGGCCTGCCCGATGGTATCCCGGGTGGTCAATGCGGACTCCAACTGCTCGCCATGGCGGCTGGCGATGATGGCCGATGCGGCATGGGCTGCCAGGACCGACCCGATCGCCTCGGACTGTGCGTCGAATGCCCCTGGCTCCAGACCGAACAGATTCAACGCCCCCGCCGTGGTCGCGCTGGTGTAAAGCTTGAAAGACAAGCCGCTCCGCACCCCGAGTTCTGCGGCCGCGCGACTGTACTTGGGCCAGCGCCGTTCGGTGGTGAAGTCGTCGGTGCGCACAATCAGCTCGTCGAGGGCGGCCGCTACGCACGGCCCCTCCCCGCAGGCTTCCTGCAACGCATCGATCTTGTAGATCAAATCGGACGTACCGAACAGCGATTCGAACTTGCCGCCCTTGCCGATCAGCAACACACCGCAGGTGTCCGTGCCAGGAATCATTTCCGTCGCTGCGGCGGTCACGCCGCTGAGGACCTCTTTGACATCACGGGGCGGCGCGGTGGCCCGGGCCAGCTCGGCCATCCGCTGCGCTAGATCGTGCTTGGGCGAAGACATTCCCGCAGTGTTCCCCGCCTTAGGGGAATTAACGCCACCGCCTTGACGACCAAGACGTTTGTGGACGACCAGGTTCGGTAATGCTCCGCAGCAAGCGAGTGCGGTGGTCGACACCCAAACTCGTGAGGTCCTGTCGGTTCAGACCACGAGCCGGCGGGGCCGACCCTAGATTTGAGCCACTTCAAGGCAATCCGGCCCGCCACTCTCTTAGCTGTAGTAACTTCGCGGCTGTGGCAGGCAACGTCTGGATTCTTGGTGGCTATCAGAGCGATTTCGCTCGCAACCTCACCCGGGAAGGCCGCGATTACGCGGCGTTGACCAGCGAGGTCGTCGACCTCACGCTGGCCGACTCGATGATCGACGCCGCCGACATCGATGTCGTACACGTGGCCAACGCCTTCGGCGAGATGTTCGCTCGGCAGGGCCACCTCGGAGCCATGCCCGCCACCGTGCACGACGGACTCTGGGACACCCCGGCAACCCGTCACGAGGCCGCGTGCGCCTCGGGCAGTGTGGCAGCACTGGCGGCGATGGCCGACCTGCGGGCCGGCAACTACCGCACCGCACTCGTGGTCGGTGTCGAGCTGGAGAAGACGGTGCCCGGCGACACCGCGGCAGCCCACCTCGGCGCCGCTGCTTGGACCGGCCATGAGGGCGCAGACGCCACGTTCCTGTGGCCGTCGATGTTCGCCGAAGTCGCCGACGAGTACGACCGGCGCTTCGGCATCGATGACACTCACCTGCACGCGATCGCCGCGCTGAACTTCGGCAACGCCAAACGCAATCCCAACGCCCAGACCAGGGACTGGGAAGTCCCCGACCTGGTGTCGCACGGCAGCGACGACGGCGTCAATCCGCCGACCGAGGGCCGGATCCGCCGCTATGACTGCAGCCAGATGACCGACGGTGGTGCCGGCGTCGTCCTGGTCAACGACGACTTCCTGCGCGATCACCCGGGCGTGCGCCCGATCGGGCTGATCGAGGGCTGGGGCCACCGCACGGTCGGGCTGGGCCTGCGGCAGAAACTCGACCGCGACGCCGCGAACCCGTATGTGTTGCCCCACGTCCGCGCCACCGTGTACGACGCATTCGGCCGGGCGGGCATCGGGCTCGACGATCTCGACGGCATCGAGGTGCACGACTGCTTCACGCCGAGCGAGTACCTGGCCATCGACCACATCGGCCTCACCGGGCCCGGCGAATCGTGGAAGGCGATCGAGAACGGCGAGATCGAGATCGGCGGCCGGCTGCCGATCAATCCGAGCGGCGGCCTGATCGGCGGCGGTCACCCGGTGGGGGCATCGGGTATCCGGATGATGTTGGATGCCGCCAAACAGGTCAGTGACCTCGCCGGTGCCTACCAAGTCGACGGCGCGCGGCGCTTCGGCACCCTGAATTTCGGCGGTAGTACCGCCACCACAGTCAGTTTCGTGATCAGATCGGCAGACGATGCACACTGAGATCGTCGGCAAATTTCTGTCCACCCTTCCCGAGGACGACGACCACCCGTATCGCACCGGGCCATGGCAACCGCAGAACACGGAGTGGCGCGCCGACGATCTGACCGTGATCGACGGCGAGATCCCCACCGATCTCGACGGTGTGTATCTGCGCAACACCGAGAACCCGTTGCATCCGGCGCTGAAGGCGTATCACCCCTTCGACGGTGACGGCATGCTCCATATCGTCGGCTTCCGCGATGGAACTGCGTTCTACCGCAACCGTTTTGTCCGCACCGATGGCTTCGAGGCCGAGAACGCCGCTGCCGGCCCGCTCTGGCCGGGACTGGCCGAACCGCTGTCGCTGGCGAAGGTGGACTACGGCTGGGGTGCGCGCACGCTGATGAAGGACGCCTCCAGCACCGATGTCGTGGTGCACCGCGGCACCGCACTGACGAGCTTCTACCAGTGCGGCGATCTCTACCGCGTCGACCCGTACTCCGCCGAGACGCTGGGCAAGGAAACCTTCAACGGCGGCTTCCCCCGCGACTGGGGTGTCTCGGCGCATCCGAAGGTGGACGACCGCACCGGCGAGATGCTGTTCTTCAACTACTCCAAGTCCGCGCCGTACATGCACTTCGGAGTGGTTGACGCCAACAACGACCTGGTGCACTACACCGACGTTCCACTGCCAGGCCCGCGACTCCCGCACGACATGGCGTTCACCCGAAACTACGTGATCCTCAACGACTTTCCACTGTTCTGGGATCCCGAACTGCTGGAGCGCGACTTGCACGTCGCCCGTTTCCACCGCGACATTCCGTCCCGGTTCGCGGTACTCCCCCGCCGCGGCGGTACGGGCCAGATCCAGTGGTTCGAGGCCGACCCCACCTACGTGCTGCATTTCACCAACGCCTACGAGGACGGCGACGAGATCGTGCTGGACGGCTTCTTCCAGGGCGACCCGGAACCCAGCGACAATGGCACCGGCACCAAGTGGCAGCGGGCGTTCCGGTTCCTCGCACTGGACCGGATGCAGGCACGGCTGCACCGCTGGCGGCTCAACCTGCGCACCGGCGGGCTCACCGAAGAACCGTTGTCCGACAGCATCACTGAGTTCGGCATGATCAACTCCGGCCATGCCGGCGAGCCGTATCGCTACACCTATGCGGCCAGCGGGAAGCCGGGCTGGTTCCTGTTCGATGGACTGGTCCGCCACGACCTGCACACCGGCACCGAAGCGCGCTACGCATTCGGCGACGGCGTCTACGGCAGCGAGACGGCGATGGCACCGCGCGTCGGCAGCCGGGCCGAGGATGACGGCTACCTGGTCACCCTGACCACCGACATGACCACCGATGCCTCCTACTGCCTGGTGTTCGACGCCGCCCGGATACCGGACGGTCCGGTGTGCAAACTTCAACTGCCGGAACGGATCTCCAGCGGAACCCACTCCACGTGGGTGGCCGGTGACGCGTTGCGCCGCTGGCGCACCAGCGATTCGGCCGCCGAGGCGATCGGACTGTAGTGGCCGATACCGTAGCTGCCGAGACACCCACCGTCTTGGCGCCCGACAGTCCCAATGCCATCGGAAGGATGCTGGGCCTCCTCGGCGACGAGTGGAACCTGCTGATCGTTCAGCAGGCGTTGCTCGGCGCCAGCCGCTACAGCCAGTTCATGTCGCGGTTGCCGATCTCGAATTCGGTGCTGACCAGCCGGCTGCGGACGCTGGTCAGCGACGGTCTGCTGTCCCGCACGGTGCATGCCTCCACCCGGGCGCGCACCGAGTACCTGGTCACCGGCCGCGGCCGGTCGCTGTGGCCGGCGTTGTTGTCCATCTGGGAGTGGGAACGCAATTGGGTGACCGGGCATCGCGAAAGACTTCCCGCCATGCACCACGTGGCGTGCGGATCTCATTTCGCACCCCAATTGCGGTGCAACACCTGCCGTGGCGTGGTCACCGGCCCGGAAGTCGAGCTTAGCCTTGGCCCCAGCGGAACATGGGCGCGATCGGCGCCGGCCGCGTCGACGCGGCGCCGTTCGGAGTCCGATACCGCCACCCGCCACGCCGGGTTGTTCCCGGAGACGATGAGCATCCTCGGAAATCGTTGGGCCGCAGCGCTGCTGGTGGCCGCGTTCCTGGGGACCACCCGTTTCACCGATTTTCAAAACCAGCTCGGCGCCCCACCCAGTCTGCTGGCCGAGCGGCTGCAGACCTTCTGCAACATCGGCGTTTTCACCACCTCCCCGACGGAGCGCTCGGGGCCGGAGCGGGCCGCGTACCTGTTGACCGAGAAGGGGCGGGCATTCTTCCCGGTGCTGGCGGCCGCGCTGCAATGGGCACAGTGGTGGTATCAGGCCCCCGAAGGACCGGCGGTGGTGATGACCCACCACGACTGCGGCGCCGGCTTCACCGGAGAACTGGCCTGCGACCGGTGCGCCGAGCGACTGAGCGGCGAACAGGTCCACACGGTCGCTATTTAGGCGGAAGTATCTGGAATCCCTTGAGGATCGCCGCGGAATCCGCGACGTAGGTGGGATTGTCGGGTTTGATCGTCTGCACCGTCACGGTGGTGACGTAGTTGACGTCACCGGCCTGATAGACCACGGCCAGGGAGGCCGCGTTACGGGCCGGGATCTTGCCCATCGCGGGGGCGGTGTACGTGGTCGATTGGGCCGTGGACCCACACACCTGTGTCGGGCTCGATTTCAGGTCCTTGACCTTCAGCTTGGTCACCAGCTGCTTGTCCTGAGCGTCGAGTATCTGTTGCGGCTTGCCCACGTCGGAACCCACCTTCTGCAGGGTGACGACGGCGTTGGGGGTGAACCCCTGATCGGTGAGCCCCTCGTTGCGCAGCGCGAATCGGATGGTCTCGGAGTCCAGTTTGGTGGTGCGCTCCCAACCCTGCGGCTGAGGTAGCCGCAACCGCGGTTCCTGATCGGTTCGGGTGGGGACGTCGATCATCGGCACCGACACCTCGTCGCACTTCACGGCGGCGGCCGGCTTCGCGTCATCCGAACAGCCTGCGATCGCCACCACCAGTGCGGCCGCCAGCACGGCCGACACCTGTCCTGTCACCTTGCGCAATCTCATCCCTCCGTACCCCCAGCAAACCCGCCCAAGCCTACCGGTGGCGGCCGCTGAAACGACGAAAAAGTGTTAGCACTCTCGACCCCCGAGTGCTAATCTGTCGATGCACAGTAAAGCCGCCCGCCAGGGTGGCGGGCTTACGTTCATAGATCCGCAGGAGGTGAGTACTGTGCTGCGCTTCGATCCCTTCAATGACCTTGACGCAATGACCCGGGGGCTGTTGACCAGCCAGGCCGGAACTGATCGCAGCCCCAGATTCATGCCGATGGACCTCTACAAGATCGACGATCACTATGTCCTGACCGCGGACCTGCCCGGCGTGGATCCAGGTTCGGTCGACGTGAACGTCGACAACGGGACGTTGACGCTGACCGCACACCGCTCGGCGCGCTCGGAGGACTCGGTGCAGTGGCTGACCAGTGAGAGATTCTTCGGCACCTACCGTCGCCAGTTGGCGCTGGGCGAGGGCGTCGACACCGCGAAGATCTCAGCCACCTACGAGAACGGCGTGCTGACGGTGACGATCCCGTTGGCCGAGCGGGCCAAGCCACGCCGCATCGAAGTCATCCGTTCCGGTGGCGGCACGCCGATCGAGCCGACGACCGTCGACGCGGGCTGAGGCCCAACCGATTTCGCGCGTTCCGCCTCGGCCGTCAGCCATGACGGCCGAGGCGGAACGTGAGGTTGTTGCGAACCGCGGGCCATTCGATGTCCAAGATGGAGTAGACCACGGTGTCGCGACGGGATCCGTCCGCCAGCACCTGGTGGCTGCGCAGCACGCCGTCCAGCTTGGCGCCGAGCCGTTCGATGGCCGCCCTGCTGACGTGATTGAAGAAATGCGTGCGGAACTCCACAGCGACACAACCGAGTTGGTCGAACGCATGGGAGAGCATCACCAGTTTGGTCTCGGTGTTGACCCCGGTGCGGCGCGCCGACGCCGAATACCAGGTGTGGCCGATCTCGAGTCGCCGGTTGGCGGCGTCGACATGAAACAGGCTCGACGAGCCGACCACCGCACCGTCGCTGCGCCGTCGGATCACGTAGGTGACACCCTCGTCACCGGCCTGCATCGCAGCCATCCTGCTCACCCATGCCGCAGCGTCGTCCGGCGACGGAGCGCTGGTGAACCACAGCTCCCCGACGTCGGCCGCGGCCGCGGTGATCTCCGGAACATGGGAGTCGTTCAGCGGCTCGAGTGAAACCCATTGCGCGCCGGTCAAAGTGACCGGATCGACAAACCGGCTCATCGCCTGCGCACCAGGGCAGAGACCAACGCCCACATCGACGACAGCAGCGCGGCGATCGCGGCCGCCGCCCCGATGTAGAAGCCGTACCCCGCCGACACCGGCGGGCTGACGTTGAGGTGGTAGTACCAGTAGGTCAGCACCCCGAGCAGCACCGAGATCAGCAGCGCTGCCGCGGCGGCCAGCCGCGGGGACAGATTGCGCGCCACCATCGCACCGGCGACGATCAGCACCGAGGCCAGCAGCACGATCAACTGTCCGGCGCCGAACCGCGGCGGCATTACGATGCTGCCGACCGTGCCGCCGATCGCGCTGGCTCGTCCGCCGCCCAGGACCGGGGTCGTCAACCACGGCAGCCAGGCACTGACGGCCAGCACCACCGCGCACAGCACGACGACCCAGCCAACACGCAGGTGTGCCATGGTCCGACCCTAACCCGCCTCGTCCAGGACACCGGGCAGCCGCATCGACAAGGTCCGGTCCAGATCCAGCCGGGCCAGGAATTCGTCGTCATGGCTGACCACGATCACCGCACCCCGGTAGGCGCGTAGGGCGTCGACGAGCTGGTCCACACTGGCCAGATCGAGATTGTTGGTCGGTTCGTCGAGCACGATCAGCTCGGGCGGCGGCTCGGTCAGCAGCAGCCGTGCCAGCGCGACGCGGAACCGTTCACCGCCGGACAGTGTGGCCACCGGCCGGTACACCGAGTCGCCGCGCAGCAGGAACCGGGCCAGCCGGGTGCGGACCAGGGCGGCATCACCGTCCGGCGCCGTCACGTTGTCCAGCACACTGGCCTGCTCGTCCAGGCCGTCGATGCGCTGGGGCAGGTAGCCGATCCGATCGGTCAGCAATCGGCCGGCGGTCCCGGTGAGCAGATCGTCCAGCAGCCTGGTCTTCCCGATGCCGTTCGGCCCGACTACAGCGATCCGCTCTGGTCCCATCACCACGAATGGTCCACGGCTGCCGGGCAATTCAGCGATTCTGCGGCTGGCCGGCACGTGAGGATCAGGAAGGTCGACACGGATGTGCTCGTCGACGCGGAGCCTGGCCTCGGCGGCCTGCAACGCATCGGCGGCCGCCGCCGCCCTGTCGTCGAGTTCGGTGCGCGCCTTGCCCGCCGACACTTCGGCGGACCCCGCCCAGCCATTCATCACGATCTTGGGCGCGCGGGAGTTGGCATAGTCCTTCTGCGCCTTGTGGTTTCGACGCGCCAGCTTGGTTTCGGTGGCCGCCCGCTGGCGTTTCTGCACCCGCACCGTCTGCTCGGCAGCCGAAACCGCCTGCGCCGCGGCCACCTGTTCGTTGTCCAGGTGCGCGCGCCACTCGCGATACGGCCCGCCGAACGAGGTGAGCCGGTGGTTGTGCAGCTCGGCGGTGTTGTCCATCCGGTTCAACAGGGCGACGTCGTGGCTGACCACCACCAGCGTTCCCGGCCAGTCGGCGATCAGGTCGAACAGCCGGCTGCGGGCATCCCGGTCGAGGTTGTTGGTCGGTTCGTCGAGCAGGGTGATCTCGGCCGCTCCGAGCCGAAGGGCGCTGACGGCCAGCAGCATCGCCTCCCCACCGGACACCTGGCCGACCGTGCGATCCAGGTCGGCCGCACCCAGCCCGATGACGCGCAGCGCCTCGGCGGCACGATCGGCAATATCCCAGTCCTCGCCGATGACCGCGAAGTCGCGCTCGGTCGCCGCACCGGACTCGATCGCTGCAAGCGCGGCCAGCTTGGCGCCCACACCGAGTATGTCGGCGATCGACCGCGCGACATCGAGAGTCAGAGTCTGTGGCAGATAGCCGACGTCACCGCTTGCGACGATCCGCCCGCCGGTCGGGGTCAGCCGACCGGCGATCAGGCGCAGCAGGGTCGACTTCCCGCTGCCGTTGGCACCGACCAGTCCGGTCCGCCCGGTCGACAGCGTGGCATTGAGACGTACCAGCGCGACGGTGCCGTCCGGCCAGGTGAAGTCGAGATCGATCAGGGTGATTGCAGAATTGGTGGGCATGGGTCTCCGATGTGGTTGTCAGCGGTCAGATGAGCGACGCTGTGATCCACATCAGGGACCGTCCTTCCTCATGCGTTGGAGATGACTCTTATATCTGGTAGACGAATGGCCGCCACGGTAATGCGGTAACGCGAACGCCGGCAACCGATTTATCTCTACGCTGATGCGCATGACGGATCTCCCCGACTGGGTACAGAAGCTCGAGCTGGGCCCTCACCCCGAAGGCGGCTATTTCCGCGAGACCTGGCGCAGTGAGCTCGCCGTCGGCGAGTCGGCACTGCCGCCGGACTACAACGGACCCCGCAACGCCGGCACCGCCATCTACTTCGTTCTGCTGCCCGGCCAGCAGTCGGCCTGGCACACCGTGCGCAGCGCCGAGTTGTGGCTCTATCACCGCGGCAGCCCGTTGCTGCTCGAGATCGGGCCGGAAAGGGCCAGCGCCACAACGGTTTTACTCGGCCCCGATATCGTCGCCGGTGAACGGCCGCAGGTGCTGGTGCCGCCCGGGTATTGGCAGCGCGCGCGCCCCCGCGACGACGGGCCGACCCTGGTCAGTTGTGTCGTGGTGCCTGGGTTCGACTTCGCGGACTTCGCACTGGCAGCCGACGACGACTAGCTGACTCCCCGCAGGACGTCGGTCGCGGCCGTGACCAGTTCGGCATTGCCCGGCGCCGTCGACCCGTCCGGCAGCAGCAGGGTGTCCTCCAGCCCGATCCGGGTTTGCAGCCCGCGCACCCCCGCGTGCGCCAGCAGCGGCCAACAGCTGTCGTCGAGGCCGTGCAGCAGGATCGGCGCGGGCGATCCGGCACTCCGGATCCGCGCCAGCAGGTCGTCGGCAGCCTCGGTGTCCCCGTCCGGCCCCAGCTCGATCATCACCCGCAGGCAGTGCGGCGCCACCTCGGAGCGCACCCACGAGTCGGCGGCCTCGGCATGGAAGATGCCGATCTCCACCCCGATGCCCCGGCTCAGCAGCAGCTGCGCCAGTTCCACCGAACCGGGCTCATGCCAGTTGACCGAGGCGAAATCGGGCCGCACGGTCCACGACTCGACGGCGCGCAACCGCTGCTGCGGATCGGGCAGCGCCCAGAACCCCGTCGTACGCCCAGCGGCAGGCCGGGCAGCGCGTGCCGGACGGCGTCGACGGCCGCAGCGACGGTCTCGGGGGCCAGTGAATCCACCCCGTCGGCGGTCTTGGGGTGCAGATGGACGGCCTTGGCCCCGGCACGGTGTGCGGCAACGGCAGCGTCGGCCAGCTGCTGCGGCGACACCGGTAAACCCGGATGCGCGTCTGCGGTGCGGGCGCCATTGATGCAGGCCTTGACGTACGGGGCGGTGGGCATACGACATTCTCACCCGTCACGGCCGAGGTTTCCGAAGTAGCGTTTCCCCATGCACGGCCACACCATCGTCTGCGGCGACGACGCACTCGGTCTTCGGATCGTCGACGAGCTGCACAACGCCGGCATCACGGTGGCGCTCTCGCAGGCACCCGAGGATCTCGAGGGGGCGGGGATCGCCACCGCCGCCGCGGTGATCTGCGCCGACGACGACGATGATCTGAACCTGCAGATCGCACTGCTGGCCCGCCAAGCCAACCCTCGAGCCCGGGTGGTGGCCCGGCTGTCCAACGCGGTGCTGCGCGAGGCGATGGCCGACAACAACGGGCCCGGTGCCATCCTCGACGTCGCCGATATCGCCGCACCCTCGGTGGTCGAGGCCCTGCTGCACCGCACCACCCACACCATCTCAGCGGCCGGTATGGACTTCGTCGTCACCGGCACCACCGCCACCAAGGATGGCACCCTGCGGGAGATCTACGGCGATCTCGCCCCGGTCGCCGTCATCCGCGGCGACAACTCCGAAACCCCCGGCGAGGTGATCGCCTGCCCTGGTCGTGATGAGCGGGTGCACGCCGGCGACTGGACGGCGATGATCGGCACCGCGGACGAACTCGCCGAACAGGGCATCAAGGTCGCCAAACCGATGCCGGCCGCCCCCCGGCCTCGGCCCCTGTTCGTCCGCTTTTCCGACGCCGTGCGCGCATTCGCGGCCGACCTGAACCCGATGTTCTACCGAGCGCTGGCGGTGTCGGCCACGCTGCTGGCCGGTTCGACGATCATGCTGCGGTTCGCCTACGACCAACCCGGGATGAGCTGGGTGGACGCGCTGTATTTCTCCGCCGAGACGATCGCCACCGTGGGCTACGGCGACTTCAACTTCCTCGAACAGCCCACCTGGCTGCGGCTGTGGGGCGTGGTGATGATGTTCGCCGGGGTCGCCACCACCGCGATCGTGGTGGCGTTCGTCGCCGATGTGCTGCTGTCGCAACGAATCTCGCAGAGCGCCAGCAGGCAGAAGGTGCGCCACCTACAGCGCCACGTTGTGGTGGTCGGCCTCGGGTCCTTCGGAATCGGAGTCGCCGCAGTGCTCAAGGCCGCCGGGCACGATGTCGCGGTGATCGAACGCAACGAGGACAACCGCTACCTGTCGGCGGCGGCCGAACTGGGCGTGCCGGTCATCTTCGGCGACGCCACCCTGCGCCAGACCCTGCAAGCGGCCCGCATCGACGAAGCCCGCGCGGTCGCCGTGCTCACCGCGGACGACATGGTCAACATCGAAACCGGCATCGTGGTGCGCGAGATATTCGGTCCGCGAACACTTCCCGAGATGCAACGCCCCGACGTCCCGATCGTCTTACGGATCTACGACAGGGCATTGGGCTCTGCCGTGGGCAAGCGGTTCAAGTTCGAATACGTCCGCTCCACCGTCGACCTGGCCACGCCCTGGTTCATCGGCGCGGCGATGGGCCTGGACGTCAACGGCACCTTCTCGGTGGGCCAGCGCTCGTTCATGGTCGGCGCGGTGCAGGTGCAGCCGGGCAGCGAGCTCGACGGGATCAAGATGTCCGAATTGTCCACTCAGGCCCGGGTCATCGCGATCGCCAGGGACGACGCCCCGCTGCGGTTACATCCACGCCGCGACACCCAGCTCATCGCCGGCGATACCGCCTACCTCGTCGGCCCCTACCGCGAACTGATCGCCACCCTGCGCAAAGGGCAGCAGCCCGGCGAGGTGAACTCGCCGACGCCGACAGGTTGATCGCCTACCCTCTTTGGTCATGACGCAGTCGGGTGGACCGGTGGGCACCAGGCGAGACGACATCCGCCGGCGCCTCGAGGAGCGCTACCGGCGCCTGCAGGAGTCGCGCCGGCTCGGCCCGATGACGGCGGTGGTCGCGCGCTTCAACGAAATCGATGGCGGCACTCAGGGCGCGGTGGTCTCCACCCAGCTGTTCACCACGGTCATTCCCCTGATGATCATCGGCTTCAGTTACATCTCCAACTTCGCCGACAACGCCAGCCCTGGCACCATTTTCACGCGGCAGTTCGGCTTGGAACATCCGCTCACCGACCGGGTGCGGGAAGCCTTCGGCAATTCGGCGGGGCTACGGGCGGACTGGACACTGATCGGGGTGGCGAGCTTCCTGGTCTGGGGCATCCCGATGGCGGCCTCCATCGCGTCGATCTTCGCCAAAGCCTGGCGCCGCGAGCAGTACGGTCTGCTGACCCGGCTGCTGCGGGGCACTGTCTGGTTTGCGTTGTACCTGGTCACCATCGCGGTACGGGAACGGATCATGTTCGGCCACCATCACCACGGCGCGTTCCGGGGACTGCTGTTCGTGGTGGGGCTGCTCCCGGTGTGGATCTTCTGGTCGCTGACCCCGGTACTGCTGGTTCGCGACGGAAGCAGAGGGCTGAGCCACCTTGCGCTGGCGGGGCTGGCCGGCCTGGTGATCGACGGGATCGCGATCCCGTTGGGCTCCCGGCTGTTCTTCCCTTCGCTGCTGCACGACTGGGACGGTTTCGGCCCGATCGGCGTCGCGATGGCATTGCTGATCTGGTGCGGCGCCGTCGGCACCGGCTGGGTGGTGACCGCGTGTGTCGGCGCGGTGCTGTGGGAACGCAACGCACCATCGGCGATGGTCGTCGACTCCCAGATCGACTAGGCCAGTCCGAGCACCCGCAGCGCGTTCTCCTTGAGGATCAGCGGCACCACGGCGGGATCGACGTCGAGGGTTGCGAAATCGCGCCGCCAGCGGTCCAGCGTGATATAGGGGTGGTCGGTCCCGAACAGGGCCTTGGTGCGCAGCTGACGTCCGATCGCCGAAACAAGCTGGGGCGGAAAGTACTTCGGTGACCAGCCGGACAGGTCGATGAACACGTTGGCCTTGTGCGAGGCGATGGCGATCTGGGCGTCAACCCACGGCACCGCCGGGTGAGCCATTACGACCGTGAGGTCGGGGAAGTCGGCGGCGACGTCGTCGAGCAGCATCGGGTCGGAGTAGCGCAGCTTGATCCCATGCCCGCCGGGCAGCGCCGACCCCAGTCCGGTCTGGCCGGTGTGGAACAGTGCGGGCACCCCGGCGGCGGCGATTGCCTCGTAGATCGGATAGAACCGGCGGTCGTTGGGTTCGAAGCCCTGCAGGCTGGGATGAAACTTGAATCCCCGCACGCCGTAGTCGCCGGTCAACTCCCCTACCCGGGCGACCGCGTCGGTGTCCCATGGGTCGACCGAGCCGAACGGGATCAGGACGTCGTTGTTGCGGACCGTCCCCTCGATCAGCTCCTCCACCGAGTTGGGCTGATGGCCCGACACCGTGCGGGCGTCGATCGTGAACACCACCGCCGCGGTGTTGTGCTGCCGATAGTGCTCGGCGAGATCGTCGACGCGCGCGAAGTAGTCGGGGCCGAGCTTGAAGTAGCGTCCGGTCGCTTCGGCCAGCTCGTCGTCGTAGGCGCAGCGGCCGGCGCCGTCGATCTCGACGTGGGTGTGGAAGTCGATCGCATCGACCGCGGCGAAGTCGATGGCGGGCTCGTACCTGGCGGTCATCGACGCAGTCTAGAACCCGGGGTTGGGCCGGCGGGACGAAGAAGGATGCGTACCCGCCGGCCCATGTCGCGCTCCGTAGGGTGCGATAACGTCGCGCAGGAACAACAATCCACCCAGCCGAATCCCTGCACCAGGTAGTTCTCGGCCCCTCCCGCACGGCGATGGTCTGCCGATTTCGGGACCAAAGTCCCTACCGGCTCGGGCCGCTTCCAGGCTGTACTGCGGTGTGATCAAGGTGTTCCTGGTCGACGACCACGAGGTCGTGCGGCGTGGTTTGGCTGAGCTGCTCAGCAGCGACTCCGAACTGACCGTGGTGGGTGAGGCAGCCACCGTGGCCGAGGCCGTGAGCCGCATCCCCGCGGCACGACCCGATGTTGCGGTGTTGGACATCCGTCTGCCCGACGGCAGCGGCATCGACCTGTGCCGGGATCTGCTCGCCGCGCACGCCGAATTGCGTTGTCTCATCTTGACTTCGTTCACCGACGAGCAGTCCATGCTCGACGCGATTCTGGCCGGCGCCAGCGGGTATGTGGTCAAGGACATTCGCGGCATGGCGCTGGCCGAGGCCATCAAGACCGTCGGTGCCGGAAAGTCGTTGCTGGACAACCGCGCCGCAGCCGCGCTGATGTCCCGGCTGCGCAAGGACACCGAATCCGACGAGCGGTTGCGTGACTTGTCGTCCACCGAACGCACGCTGCTGCAACTGCTGGGTGAGGGCCTGACCAACCGCGAGATCGGCCAGCGGATGTTCCTCGCCGAGAAGACGATCAAGAACTACGTGTCGCGACTGCTGACCAAGCTGGGCCTGTCCGGGCGTACGCAGGCCGCCCTGTTCGCCGCGGATACGCTGCCCCGCAGCGATGTTTGACCTCGACGTCCGTGACGGTCTCGTCGACGCGATGCTGGCCGTCTCGTCCGGACTGGAACTCGAAAAGAAGCTGCACACCATCGTGCACACCGCGATGGGTCTGGTGAAGGCACGCTACGGCGCCGTCGGCGTGATCGCGTCTGAGTCACCACCGGTGCTGGAGCGGTTCGTGTTCGAGGGAATCGACTCCGAAACCGCCGAGCACATCGGCCCGCTTCCCACCGGGCGCGGAATGCTGGGCTTGCTGATGAAATCACCCAAAGTGATTCGCGTCGCGGATCTTTCACAACACCCTGCGTCGATCGGGTTTCCGCCGCACCATCCGCCGATGCGCAGCTTCCTCGGCGTGCCCATCCGGATCCGCGATCAGGTGTACGGCAACCTCTACCTGACCGAGAAGGCAGACGGGGCAGCCTTCACCGAGGCCGACGAGGTACTGGTGCTTGCGCTGGCCGGCGCCGCCGGCATCGCGATCGACAACGCCCGGCTCTATCAGGCCGCGCACACCCGCCAGCTGTGGATCGAGGCCACCCGCGATATCAGCACCGACCTGCTGGCCGGTGACGACCCGGCGGCGGTGCACCGTGAAATCACCGCGAAGGCATTGGCTTTGACCTCGTGCGATTTCAGCTTCTACGCCACCCCGGACGATTCGGGTGAACTGGTGGTCACCGCTTCGACCCGCGCCGAGCTGCTGGGCCTGAGGTTGCCGGTGGCCGGGGCAGCGGCTTCAGCCTTCACTGATTGTCTTCCCTTGCGTATCAGTGACTTCCGAGACTTATGGGAAGAGGGCCCGCCCGCGCTGGTGCTGCCGGTCTGCGAACCCGACACCGCCACCGGCGTGCTGGTGTGTGTAGCGGCTGCGGGCAAGCAGTTCACCGAGGCCGATCTGCACATGGCCGCGGCGTTCACCGCGCAGGCCGGCCTGGCGCTGCATTTGGCGACCGCGCAGCGGCGGATGCGCGAACTCGACGTGCTCACCGACCGTGACCGGATCGCCAGGGATCTTCACGACCATGTGATCCAGCGGCTGTTCGCGGTGGGCTTGTCGCTGCAGGGCGCGCTGAACGCCGACCAGGCCGAGAACACCCGCCGGGTCGCCGGGGCGCTGGATGACCTGCAGGACGTCGTCGAAGAGATCCGGACCACGATCTTCGATCTGCACGGCGGGTCAGTGACCAGGCTGCGTCAGCGCATCGAGCAGGCGGTGACCCAGATGACCGTCGACTCCGCGGTGCGACCCGCGCTGCACATCAGCGGGCCGTTGTCGGTGGTCGATGCCGCACTCGCCGATCACGCGGAGGCGGTAGTGCGCGAAGCGGTCAGCAATGTGGTGCGCCACGCCGCGGCCCGCTCGGTGACCGTCTCGGTGACCGTCGACGACGACCTGACCATCGGTGTCAGCGACGACGGCGTGGGGATCAGCGAGGACGTCACTCGCAGTGGCCTGGCGAATCTGGCCGCGCGCGCCCGCGAGTGCGGAGGCCGGTTCGCGATCGCACCGCGCCCCGGTGGTGGCACCAGGTTGGTCTGGTCAGCGCCGCTCCCGTAGCTGCGGACCTACACGGAGATCTCCACCGCAGGCTGCAGGATGAACACTTCGCGGCAATGCCGCTCGACGAACAGCGGCACGAACTCGCGGATGCGGGCACCGTCGAACCGGTGGTGTGCGCTGTCCACGGTCTCGCTGATGACGTGATCCGGCACATACGGGAACAGCTCGGTCAGGCGGTCGACCACCTGATCGATCTGGCGCTGCTCTTCAGCATGTTCCACGCCGGACATCATCGGACGAAGTACGCGTTTTGCGCAACTACCGTCACCACGGCGGGTGTCGGTGAGGTGTCGGTTCGGTGAACAGAAAGCGTTGGGGCACCCGATGTTCCACCCGGTGCGCGTGGGACGGCTAGGTCAGCTACAGTTCGCCCGTGACATCACCGAGCTTTGTGGACACGGGCAATCAGACGCCCGAATCCGCGAATCGCCTTCAGGCCGAGCACCTCCGGGCGATGCTGCTGGCACAGTGTGAGCAACTCGACGCTGACCTCGCTACCTATGGCTGCGCTCTTGAGCGATATCAGCGGCGCGGTGAGCAAACTCAGGCCCGACGGATTCGCGGAATGATCCGCGCCGCCGAACGCGAGCGCCGCTCGGTGCAGGATCTGATCTCCGGACTGGAGCGACGGTTCCTCGCCGGCGAGCAGCTACGAGGCGAGCAGGGCCGGCACCCGATGCCCGGCCTGGGGCCCGCGCGACACAGCGCAGCCCGGGTACACCCCTACCCGAGCCCGCATCGGGTCATCAGAACCTAGCGCCGACCACGGACTAGGACGGGGCGAACCCTAGGACGGAGCAAAGACCGCTACGAACCGGTTCAGCGACTCCTTGATGTCGCCTCGCAGCGCCCCGGCCACGATCATCCCGATCGGCCCGAACAGCGCCGGACCACCCAGATGGACGTCCATGGTCACCACCGAGGAATTCGCGTCCAAGGTGCTCGCCCGGACCTTGCCGATCAGCTTGACCTTGACCCCGCCGACGCCGGTGCCGTTGAGTGTCATCGTCTCGGGCGCGTTGAAGTGGACGATCGTCCACTTCACCCGGTTGGGCATGCCCTTGACCTCGACGATCGACTCCACGACCGTGCCCTTGTCAAGAGTGTCGGGCAGCGTGGAGCGCCAGACCCGATGGATGGTCAGCCAATCCTTATAACGCGACAGGTCTGAGGCGTGCTGCCAGGCCTGCTCGGGTGGGAGTGGAACGTCTACAGATACTGAGAGTTTCGCCATAGGTCAGGTTTGTTCGTCGCCCTTTTCGGTGCGGTTCTTCTCGACGATGTTCTTCGCGGCATCCTGCACCTTGTCGACGGTGCTGGAGTACTTGCCCTGTGTCTTCTCGTCGATGATGTCGCCGGCCTTGTCAATGGCCTGGCCCACCTTGTCGGCATTCTCGCTCAAGACGTCTTTGGTCTTGCCGAGGGCTTTATCGAGGAATCCCATCGGTCAATCTTGCACTGCGGGCTCGGTTCGCCACAACGTCCGCCGTTCGCCCAGCACCCGGCCCTGCACCCACCACAACGCCTCGACCAGTCCGGCCGCGAGCAACCCCAGCGCCAACCCGGTAGACGTGACCGCCAGGTTGGAGGGGTCCAGCATGAACGTTTTGCGGGCCAGCGGGATGGCGAAGATCACCACGTAAGCCAGGCCGGAGGTGGCCACCAGCGCCATCCGCCACCACTCGTACGGGCGCGCGACGACCGCCAGCACCCAGACCGCCCCCATCAGCAGGGTGATCAACGCGGCGGTCGAGGCTTGCGTCTGCTCGGCGGCGGTCGAGCTGTTGCCGTGGTAGGCGATCAGGTACGACGCGTACGTCGTCACGCCGATCACCACCCCGGACGGCAGCGCCGAGGTCATCACCCGCCGCACGAACCCGGTGTGGGCGCGCTCGTCGTTGGGCGCCAGCGACAGGACGAACGCCGGGATGCCGATGGTGAACCACGCCGCAATGGTCACGTGGATCGGCTGGAACGGAAACAGCAGCGCAGGGGTACCGAACAGCTTGTGGGACAAGCCTGCAAACCCGACCAGCAGGGCCAGCAGCACCGAATAGACCGTCTTGGTGAGGAACAGGTTGGATACCCGCTCGATGTTGCCGATGACCCGTCTACCCTCGGCCACCACATACGGAAGGGTGGCGAACTTGTTGTCCAGCAACACGATCTGGGCCACCGCCCGCGAGGCCGGACTTCCCGACCCCATCGCGACCCCGATATCGGCGTCCTTGAGGGCCAGCACGTCGTTGACACCGTCGCCGGTCATCGCGACGGTGTGATCGCGCGACTGCAGCGCGTGCACCATGGCGCGTTTCTGGTCGGGCCGCACCCGGCCGAACGTGGTGTAGGCAGCCATGGTGTCGGCCAGGGCGTCGGGCTCGGACGGCAGCTGCCGGGCATCCATGGTCTCGCCGCGTAGCCCCAGCGTCCCGGCCACGGCACCGACCGACACCGCGTTGTCACCGGAGATCACCTTGACCGTGACGTTCTGGGAAGCGAAGTATTCCAAGGTGTCTCGCGCGTCGGGGCGGACTCGCTGTTCGAGGACCACCAGCGCGACCGGGCTGACGCGACCGGGCGCGTCGGGACTGTCGACGGGTGCGTCGCTGGCGCAGAGAAGAAGCACCCGCATGCCGCGGGCGCCGATCTCCTCGGCCTGGGCGGCGATGGCCGATTCCGGGTCGAGCAGCACGTCGGGGGCGCCGATCAGCCAGTTGCCGTGCTCACCGTAGGAGACCCCGCTCCACTTGGTGGCGGACTTGAATGGTGCTGCGGCCGTGGCGGTCCAGCCCGGCGCGTCCGGGTAGGCCTCGGCGATGGCCTGCATGCTGGCGTTCGGCTTGGGGTCGTCGGCGGCCAGCGACGCCAGCACGTCCGTTGCCCGGTGCGCGGTGTCGTCGTGACCCACCGGCGTGACGTCGGCCAGCCGCATACCGTTTTCGGTGAGTGTGCCGGTCTTGTCCGCACAGACCACGTCGACGCGGGCCAGCCCCTCGATGGCGGGCAGCTCCTGAACCAGACATTGCCTGCGCCCCAACCGGACCACCCCGACCGCAAAGGCGATCGACGTCATCAGGACCAGGCCTTCGGGAACCATCGGCACCAGCGCACCGACCATTCGCAGCACCGAGTCCTGCCACCCGGCGCCGGTGGTGAACAACTGGGTGTAGATGACCAGCAGGCCGGTGGGCCACAGCAGGTAGGTGATGAACTGCAGGATCTTGTTGATACCGCTGCGCAGTTCGGATTTCACCAGGGTGAACTTGCTGGCTTCCTCGGCGAGCTTGGCGGCGTAGGCTTCCCGGCCGACCTTGGTGGCGCGGTAGGCACCGGTTCCGGCGACGACGAAGCTGCCCGACATCACCGTGTCGCCGCCATGTTTGGCGATCGCGTCGGCCTCGCCGGTCAGCAGCGATTCGTCGACCTCCAGGTTGGCAGCCTCGATCAGCTCCCCGTCGACCACGATCTGGTCGCCCGGACCGAGCTCGATGACGTCGTCGAGGACTACCTCGTTGGGCGGCAACGGTTTTGTCCCCGATTGCCGGCGCACGGTCGGCTTGGCCTGCCCGACGATGGCCAGGTTGTCGAGCGTCTTCTTGGCCCGCAGTTCCTGGATGATGCCGATCCCGCTGTTAGCGACGATCAACAGCCCGAACATGCCGTTGATCAGAGATCCGGTGGACAACACGATGAGCAGCAGCACGCCGAGGATGGCGTTGATACGGGTGAACACGTTGGCGCGCACGATCTCGGCGACGCTGCGGGAGGCGCGGGTCGGGACGTCGTTGGTCTTGCCCGCGGCGATCCGGGCGGCCACGTCATCGGCGGACAGGCCTGCGGCAACACCGGTTGTCATCGGGACCCATGCTCTTCGCGCAAGCGGCTCATCGGAAGAAGGTTCCCATCTTGTCTTCGTCGTAGTACTCGAGTGTCAGCTTGTCGCCATCGAACGTCGCCATGGAAATGCTTCCGGGCGGGAAGTTTTCGCTGGGAAAGCGGAAAGTGAACACGTCGCCGTCCCAGTGGGTGAGCTCGACGGTGTCCGGCCGCGGCCCCATCGACAGCGTGAGCTTGCCGCCGGACTCGGCGACCACGGCCGGGCCCCAGTAATCGTTGCGGTAGCTACCGGCATAGCTCGCCGGTGGTTTGGCCGGGGCCGGGTTGGCCGGCGGCGCCTTGCCCGCCAGTGAGCCGAACGGCTTGTCCATGTCGGCGAAGGCATGGGCGTAAAGCGTGCGCCAGTCCTCGCGAACCTCGCCGAACTGGACCAGGTCGGCGAATTCCGCGGTCAGAGTTTCCGGGATACCGGTGGGAGTCGCGTTGGTCAGCGCGACGATCGCGACATCGGCCGACGGGATCATGACGAAGTTGGTTGCGGCACCGAGATCGAAGGCACCCGAGTGGCTCAGCTGCACGCGGGCCGCCGAGGTGGTGCCGACGTTGAATCCGTACCCGTAGAAGCCGGTGCGCATCGCGGGCTCAGTCGGCGGGCTCGACACAATCTCCGGCGACACCGCGGGCAACAGCGCGGCCGGGTCGACGATCTGCTGCCCGTTGTACTTTCCGTCGGCCAGCATCATGGTCAGCCAGTGGGTGAGGTCGTTGACCGACGAACTGACCCCGCCCGCCGGCGATTCGGGATCGGCGTCGCGCGTGTAGAGCGGTTCGTACTTCCCGTTGATGCGAATGTGTCCGAGTGCCTTGTCTGCCCTGGCCTCGTAGTCGGCGAACCGGGAGCTGGTCGACGCCATGCCCAGCGGGCGGTAGAGCACCTGATCGCTGAGGTCCTCCCAGGACTTGCCGGCGTTGACCGCCACCGCCTCGGCGGCGGCGGTCAACCCGAAGTTGGTGTAGGCGTATGAGATCCGGAACGGAGCCAGCGGAAGCTGCCGCAGCCGCTCCAGTACGTAGCGCCGGTCGTAACCGAGGTCCTCGAGCTGGTCGCCGGCATGGTCCGGCAACCCGGAGCGGTGTGAGTACAGGTCGCCGACGGTCACCATCTTGGTGGCCATCGGATCCGAGAGCGCAAACCACGGCAGCTTGTCGGTCACCGGGGTGTTCCAGCTGATCGCGTTCTGGCTGACCTGATGGGCGACAACGGTGGCGCCGATCGGCTTGGACACCGACGCGAGCTGGAACACGGTGTCCGGGTCGACGCGGTTTCCGGGGTCATCGGCCGGGTGGTTGACGTCCTTAACGCCGAAACCCTTGGCGTAGACCGTCTTTCCATCGTGCACCACGGCCACCGCCATGCCGGGGATGCCGGACGCCTTCATCAGATCCTCGGCGATACCGTCCAGCCTGCCGATGGCGTTGCCGACGGCGTTATCCGGCAGCGCCAGCGCGGGCACCAACGGCGGCGGCAGATCGGACAGCGGCTTGGCGGCTTCGGGTTTCGTGGCGGGGCTGCTACACGCGGTGAGCACAGCGACGAGAGCAACGATCGCAGCACGCGCTGCCAGAGCGGTCATGGGTTGCACCGTAGTGGCTCACAGCTCCCACCACCGGTCTATTGCCCCCGCCGTGGCGGTGACGACCCGGCCGCCGGGGCGTGGCACCGCGGTCCGCACGCCCTCGTCCTCGGCGGACACCAGCAACCGTTCGACCGGCTCGGCCCACGGATGCGGGGCCAGCCGGAACGTGCACCAATGGATCGGGACCAGCAGCCCGGCATCGCTGACATCGCGATGGGCGCGCACCGCCTCCTCGGGATTCATGTGGATGTCCGGCCAGGCGGTGTTGTACGCCCCGATCGGCATCAGCGTCAGGTCGAAGGGTCCGTAATCGGCGCCGATCTGCTCGAAGCTGCCGGTGTAGCCGGTGTCGCCGCCGAAGTAGGCGCGGTGCTGCGGACCGATGATCGCCCAGGATGACCACAGCGTGGTGTTGCGGGACAGGAACCGGCCGGAGAAGTGTCGTGCGGGCGTGCACACCAGGGTCAGGTCGCCGATCCGGGCCTGCTCGTTCCAATCCAGCTCGATGATGCGCTCGGCCGGGATGCGCCACTGCCGCAGATGTGCCCCGACGCCGAGCGGGACCACGAACGGCGCCCGCTGGGTGCGGGCGAGCGCGAGCACGGTGTCCATGTCCAGATGGTCGTAGTGGTCGTGGCTGACCACGACCGCGTCAAGCGCAGGCAGCGCTTCCAGCGGTGCGGGCACCGGATGCTGTCGCTGGGGACCCACGGTTCGCGATGGCGAGCAGCGGTCGCTCCACACCGGGTCGGTGAGCACCCGGTAGCCGTCGATCTCGATCAGCGCCGTCGAGTGGCCCAGCCAGCTGACCGCGAGCGGCTCGGAGCTGATCGGGGCGGTCGAGTGGACCAGGGGAATCGTTCCCGGCGGGCGGCTGACCGAGCTTCGGCCGAGCATGTCGAACAGCACGAGGCGGTTTTCCTCGGTGTCCAGCCGCATCGGCGAGGCGGGCTCCAGGTTGTGGAAGACGCCTTCCCGGTAATTGGGTGAGCCGTCGGCGACCGGGCGGATCTCACCGGGCCCCGCACCCAGCGATGCGGGGGCGTCGTTCAGGGCACGCAGAACCCAGCCGCCGGTGGCCAGCGATGCGGTCCCGGCGGCGAGTCGCAGGGCTGCCTTTCCGGAGGGCAGGAGCGAAGCGACCCGGGAAACGTTTCCGGAGGGCAGGAGCGAAGCGACTCGGGGTAGGCCGGGCACGATGCTCAGGCCCCGTTGAACTTGGCGGCGCGCTTCTCGATGCGGGCCACCTGGGCCTCGATGACGTCCTGGCTGCCCCACGCCTTGTCGAACAGCTCCTTGTGGACCGGCCACTGCTCCTCGAAGGCGCCGTCGTCGTTGAGCACTCGCTTGGAGGCCTGCAGCGACAGCGGCGCCAAACCGGCGATCTCGGCGGCCCAGGCCTGGGCGTCGGCCAGGTCGCCGAGGCGGTTGGCCATCCCCGTCATCAGCGCGGTGTCGGCGTCCAGCTTCTCGGCGCCCAGCAGCATGCCGCGGGCGCGCCCGTAACCGGCCAGCGAGCTCAACCGGCGGACACTCCAGTTATCCAGCGCCAGGCCATATCTGGCGATCGGGAACTGGAAGTAGGCACCCGGGGCCACCACCCGTAGGTCGCAGATCATCGCCAGCTGCACACCCGCGCCGATCGCCGGGCCGTTGATCGCACCGATCACCGGCATCGGGACGGCGTCGATCGCCTTGTTCAGGGCGATGGCCTTGTCGGGGAAGTCCGCGGCGAACACGTCACCGGACAGGTCGGCCCCGGCGCAGAACACCGTGCCCTGGCCGGTCAGCACGATCGCGCGGACGTCGTCGGCGGCCGCCTTCTCCACGGCTTCGCGCAGCGAGTCGACGAGCTCGGAGTTGAGCGCGTTGCGTCGTTCCGAACGCTGCAGCTCGATCGTGGTCACATCCCCCACGCGGTTGATACCGATCATGGTTCGAGGGTACTGGCGGATAGCCTCACCTGATGAGTCGCATCGGGGCTGCCGAACTGCGCGACGCCGCACTGGACCCGGGGTCGTTCCGAAGCTGGGATGACGCACCTTTGCTCGTCGACGCCGACGAGGCCTACACACGCGAGCTGGAGCAGGCCCGCGCCGCCACCGGATTCGACGAGGCGGTGCTGACCGGTGAGGGCACCGTGTTCGGCCGCCGCGTTGCGGTGGTGGCCTGCGAGTTCGACTTCCTCGCCGGGTCGATCGGGGTGGCCGCCGCCGAACGCATCACCGCAGCTGTCGAGCGTGCGACCGCCCAGCAGCTGCCGCTGCTGGCGTCGCCGAGCTCGGGTGGCACCCGCATGCAGGAGGGCACGGTCGCCTTCCTGCAGATGGTGAAGATCGCCGCCGCGGTCACCCAGCACAAGAACGCGCACCTGCCGTATCTGGTGTATCTGCGGCACCCGACGACCGGCGGGGTGTTCGCGTCGTGGGGTTCGCTGGGGCACATCACTGCGGCCCAGCCGGGTGCGCTGATCGGTTTCCTGGGACCGCGAGTGTACGAACAGCTCTACGGCGAACCGTTCCCACCCGGGGTGCAGACAGCGGAGAACCTGCTGCGGCACGGCGTAATTGACGCGGTGGTCGGTGTGGAGGCGTTGCGCGCGACGCTGGATCGCGCGCTGACCGTCATCACCGATGCACCGGCGGCGCCACCCGCGGCGGCTCTCGCCGAGCCGGTGCCGGACGTGCCGGCGTGGGAGTCGGTCATCGCCTCGCGGCGCCCCGACCGGCCGGGGGTGACCTGGTTGCTGCGGGAGGGCGCCACCGATCGCGTGCTGCTGTCCGGCACGCACGGCGAGGCGGCCACCACCGTTCTGGCGCTGGCCCGCTTCGGCGGCCAGCCCGCCGTCGTCGTCGGCCAGCGACGGGTCGTCGGCGGCGTGGTAGGGCCTGTTGCACTACGGGAGGCCCGCCGCGGGATGGCGCTGGCTGCCAGCCTGCAACTGCCGTTGGTGCTGGTAATCGACACCGCAGGACCGGCACTGTCGGCCGAGGCCGAGCAGGACGGGCTGGCCGGCGAGATCGCCCGCTGCGTGTCCGATCTGGTCACGCTCGATACTCCGACGGTGTCGGTACTGCTTGGCCAGGGCAGCGGCGGGCCGGCGCTCGCGATGGTCCCGGCGGACCGGGTGCTGGCCGCCCAGCATGGCTGGCTGGCCCCGCTGCCACCGGAAGGTGCCAGCGCGATCGTCTTCCGTGACACCGCGCATGCTCCGGAACTGGCTGCGGCACAAGGGGTTCGATCAGCAGATCTGCTGCGCAACGGCATCGTCGATGCGATCGTGCCCGAACACCCCGACGCCGCAGACGAGCCAGTCGAATTCGCGCACCGGTTGTCCGATGCGATCGCCAGGGAAATTCACGACCTGCGGGGCAAGTCGGCGGACCTACGCTATGCGGCCCGGCTGCAGCGGTATCGGCGGATCGGCCTGTCCGGCTAGGGACTGCGGCGGAACAGCTCGGCGGGCCGCCCGCCGGTGCGGGTGACCAGATGTCCGGTGGGCCGCAGCAGGGGTTTCATCAGCCGGCGGAACCCGTCGCGCTGCAGCGGCCGGCCGGCCACCGCCTGGTGCACCCGGTGCAGCTCACCGAGGGTGAATTGCCGCCCGAGCAGGTGACCGGGGTCGGGCTGCTCGGCATAACGGTCGCGGACGTGCTCCACCGCGCGGGCGATGATCTCGGCGTGCCCGTAGCGCAGCCGGCCCGGGCGGGCCACCGCGACCAGCCGCGTCTGGCCCGGCCTGCGGGAGTCGAGCCGGCGGATCGGCACGACTTCGACGTGCGCCACCGACAGTGCCCAACCGCGGCTGTCGCGGCCGGGGTCGTCGAACACGTGCAGCTGGCGCGGGCGCAGCCCGCGCACGTCGGCCTTCATCCGAAGTGACCGCTCGACCGCGTCGGCAAGCCGTTCGCCGGGGTGCAGGAAGGTACCCGGCAGCCCCCAGCCGGCGTCGGCACGACGCACCTGCAGAACCATCAACTCCGGGTCGGTCGGATCGAGGGTCAGCAGTGCGGTGTCCACGGCCACATTCGGGCGCGGATAATCACAAAGAGGTGGTGCCCCTGTTTCGCTTGTATCGCTGATTAACTCATTATTGCGTAAAGCCGTGCTCGGCGCACCGCAGTAGTGTGCAGACTTCCTCGTCGTCCGTCTGCTGGAAGTTGTCGTAGCCCTGGCCCACCGCGCTGAAATATGTTGGGGCACCCGGACATACGACGTCGTCTGCGTAGTGGCGCAATTCGGCGATCGTATCGGGCGCGCCGATCGGGGCGGCCAGCACCACCGTGGCCGCGCCCTGCGCGCGGGCCACCAGGCAGGCCGCGCGGGCGGTGGAGCCGGTGGCGAAGCCGTCATCGACGATCACCACGACCCGGCCTGTCAACGGAATCGGGGCCCGGTCGCCGCGGTAGGCCTCGACCCGACGGCGCAGTTCGATGCGCTGGGCCGCCTCCACCTCGGCGATCTCGGCATCGCTGACCACCACATGCTTGCGGACCTCATCGTTGAGCACCCGCACGCCACCCTCGCCGATGGCGCCGAACGCGAGCTCGGGTTGGCTCGGCACCCCGAGCTTGCGCACCACGAGCACGTCCAGCGGAGCGCCCAGCGCCTTGGCGACCTCGAAAGCGACCGGCACGCCACCGCGCGGGAGGCCGAGGACCAGCGGGTTGCGGTCGCGGTAGCCCAGCAGCCAGCCGGCCAGCCGGCGGCCGGCATCAGCCCGATCGGTGTAGCGCCGCATACTGTGCCATTTTCCGCGCCCAAACCGACATTTGGCCGTCGAATTGCGAGACGCGGGCAGCAAAACGTCGATCTCGACGCGGCGTCAGGCCAGCGATTCCAGCCAGGCCCGGTGCAGCGCGGCATAGCGGCCCTGCGAGTCGATGAGCTCACTGGGCGGGCCGTCCTCGACAACGCGGCCGTGCTCGAGCACGAGCACCCGGTCAGCGATCTCGACCGTCGACAACCGGTGGGCGATGATCAGCGCCGTCCGGTCGGCCAGCACCGTGCGCAGCGCCCGCTGCACGAGCCGCTCGCTCGGGATGTCCAGCGAGGATGTCGCCTCGTCGAGAATCAGCACCGCGGGATCGGCGAGGAACGCCCGGGCGAACGCGATCAACTGTCGCTGCCCGGCCGACAACCGTCCTCCGCGCGTCGCGACGTCGGTGTCGTAACCCTCGGGCAGTGCCGCGATGAACTCGTCGGCGCCCACCGCAACCGCGGCCGCATGCACCTCGGCGGCCGTCGCCGACGGCCGGCCGAACCGGATGTTGTCGGCCACCGTCCCGGAAAAAAGGAAGTTCTCCTGGGTGACCATCACGACGTGGCGACGCAGGTCGCTTTGCGCGAAGTCCCGCAGGTCGACGCCGTCGAGGGTCACCGCACCCGAGGTCGGGTCATAGAACCGGGCGATCAGCTTGGCGATGGTGGTCTTGCCCGCGCCGGTGGTGCCGACGAGTGCGACGGTCTGCCCGGCCGGCACGACGAGCGACAGCCCGGGCAGCACAGGGCGATCCGGCACATAGCTGAATTGCACGTCGCGGAAGGCGATCTCGCCGCGCACCCGCTCCGGGCGCACCGGGACCGGCGGGTCGGCGATGGCCGGCTTCTGGGCCAACACCCCGGCGAGCTTCTCCAGCGCCGACGACGCCGACTGGAAGGTGTTGAAGAACTGCGAGATCTCCTGCATCGGTTCGAAGAACATCCGCAGGTACAGCAGGAACGCCGCCAGGGTGCCGATCGTCATCTCGCCGTGCAGCACCCGGTAACCGCCATAGAGCAACACCACACCGGTGGTCAGGTTGCCGACGAGCTTGACCGCGGGCATGAAGATCGCCAGCTGCCGGAAGGTCTGTTCGTTGTCCGCGCGGTACCGATCGGCGACCTCGTCGAAGATCTCCTGATTCCGCGGCCCGCGGCGGTAGGCCTGCACCGCTTTGATGCCGGTCATCGTCTCGACGAACTGCACGATCACCAGCGCGGCACTTTCCCGCACCCGGCGATACGTCTTGGCCGACTCGGACGAGAACCACCACACCAGCGCGACCAGGATCGGGAAGGCGGCCAGGCACATCAGCCCGAGCCGCACGTCGAGGACGACCAGCAGGATGGCCGTGCCGAACAACGTCAGGACGGCCGTGATCAAGCTGTCGAAACCGGTTTCCAGCATGTCCTGGATCGCCTCGACGTCGTTCGTCAACCGGGCGACCACCCGACCGGACGTGTAGCGGTCGCGGAAGGCGACGTCGAGGCGCTGGAAGTGCCGGAACACCCGGCGGCGCACTTCCAACAGCACCCGCTGGCCGATCCGCCCGGAGCGGTTCAGGAACATCAGCCTGCTGATCGCCTGCACGCACACCACACCGCAGAGCACTGCAACGACGATGATCAGCTCGCGCGCCGAGCCGCCTGCCACCAGCGGCGGGATCGCGTGGTCGATACCGCGCTGAACGAGTAGCGGAACCGACAGCCGCGCAACGTTTTCCACGATGACCACCAGAGCCAGCAGCCCGACGGTCATCTTGAACGGCGCGAGCAGCGAGCCCAGCAGCGCGCGGGCCTCCCGGCGGCGCGGCCGGGTCTCGTCGATCGGCAGGTCGTCGGGCTCTTCGTCGAGCCGACCCCGCCATTCGGTGGCGGTCATCGTCGCCTGCCCTCCGACGCCGCGTAATCGGCGGCGCGGCGAGCGGCACCGCGCTCCTCGCAGGCTTCCTCATACGCGCGGTCGAGTCGGCGGCGCTGGTCGTCGTCCTCCCAACCGGGCCGGGGCTCACACCCGTCGTCGAGCTCATCGCTGGCGGCCAACAGGAAGCGATAACGCGGCACAGTGGCCAGCAATTGGGCATGGGTGCCGATGTGGGTGATGGTGCCCGCTCCGTCCACCGTGTCGAGCAGTGCGACCTTGTCGGCCAGCAGGACCGTCGAGGCACGGTGGGCGACCACCACTGCCGTGACACCGCCCAGCACCCGCCGCAACGCCTCGGTGACCTCGGCCTCGGTGTGCACGTCGAGCGCCGATAGCGTGTCATCGAGCACCAGAATCCGCGGTGCGGCCAGGATGGCGCGGGCCAGCGAAAGCCGTTGCCGCTGACCGCCCGACAGGCTCATACCTTGTTCGCCGATGCGGGTCTGGAGCCCGAACGGCAGGTCGTACACGAACTGGGCGGCGGCAATCTCGATGGCCCTGCTCAGCTCCTCGTCGGATGCCTCGGGGCGTCCCAATCGCAGGTTCTCGGCCACCGACATCGAGAACAGCGTCGGGTCCTCGAAGGCGGTGGCGACGGTCTCGCGCAGCGCCTCCAGGGACAGATCGCGGATATCGGTGCCGTCGATGCGGATCGCGCCCTCGGTGACGTCGTAGAGCCGGGGCAGCAGCGATGCCAGCACCGACTTGCCCGAGCCGGTGGCGCCCACCAGCGCCAGGGTCTCCCCCGGTTCGACGGTGACGTTGACATGCCGCAGCGCGAAACTCTCCGAGTCCGGGCTGACGCTGTCGTTCCCCGCCGTCGCGGGGAAGCGAAAACCGACGTCGGCCAACTCCAGCCGGCCGCCGCGCGGCGCCGCCGTGTCCGGCCCGTCGGTGATCTCGCGGGGGGCGTCGAAGATCTCGGCGATCCGGTTGGCCGCCGTCATCGCCTCCTGGGTCATCGACAGCAGGAAGCCGAGCGAGGCTATCGGCCAGACCAGCGACAGCATCATCGTGATGAACGCGACCAGGGTGCCGAGAGTGACCTGCCCGTGCCCGGCGGCGTAGGCCCCGAAACCCAGCACGACGATCAGCGTGAGGTTGGGAATCACTTCGAGCATGGTCCAGAACTTCGCCGACACCGCGACCTTCTCGATCTGGGTGTCATAGAGCGTGCTGGCCTGCTCGTCGAAGCGGTCGTAGACGTAGTCTTCGCGGCCGAAGGACTTCACCGCCCGCAAACCCAGTGCCGACTCCTCGACATGGGTGGCGACGTGGCCGGCCTGATCCTGGGCTTGGCGGGACAGCCGGGTGAAGGCACGCTCGAAGTGCAGCACGGTGAGGGTGATCGGCGCGATCGAGACCAGCACCACCACCCCGAGCGGCCAGTACATCGCCAGCAGGATGATCGTGACGATGGTGATCTGCAGGACGTTGAGGATCAGGAAGACCAACCCGAACGAGAGCAGCCGCCGAATAACGCTGAGGTCGTTCATGATTCGCGACAACAGTTGGCCCGATTGCCAGCGGCCGTGAAACGACATCGGCAGGATCTGCAGCCGGGCGTAGAGATCCTTGCGGATATCGGCCTCCACCCCCATGGTGGCCTTGGCCACCAGCCAGCGCCGGATGAACCACAGCACAGCCTCGGAGATGCCCACCCCCATGGCCGCTGCGCCGAGCACCCACAGCCCCCGCTGGTCCTGGTGGCGTACCGGCCCGTCGATCACTGCCTTGGTCATCAGCGGGATGGCGACAGTGGCCGCCAGGCTGGTGATCGCGACGGTGATCATCGCGATCCAGCGCGCCCGGTACGGCATCAGATACGGCAGCAACCGGAACAGATCGGAAGCGGCCCGTGGCTCGGGCCGGGGCGCGGCGATAGCCGGATCCGAGCGTGCCCGAGTTTCGGAAGTCACCACATCCACCGCGTCAACCATTTCCTTAGTCATCGACCACCGCTGAACCTATGCGGCCGGTCCGACACGACCCCCCGCATTCGATGATCGCACGCACGGCAATCGCTTATCGGCCACGTCACCCCACGCTAAAACCTGAACAATGATTGAGGTCAAACCCTTCCCCCTGATGTCGCCGTGTCGCGGTGGCCTCCCACGGGTACGGCCTTCGATCAGGCAAGATATGGGCCATGGACAGTAGTTCGGCCGCACCCCGGGTACTGGTGGTCGATGACGATCCCGACGTGCTCGCATCGCTGGAGCGCGGGCTGCGGCTCTCCGGGTTCGAGGTGGCCACCGCCGTCGACGGCGCGGAAGCCCTGCGCTCGGCCACCGAGAGCAGACCCGACGCGATCGTCCTCGACATCAACATGCCGGTGCTGGACGGCGTGAGCGTGGTGACCGCGCTACGCGCGATGGACAACGACGTGCCGGTCTGTGTGCTCTCGGCCCGCAGTTCGGTCGACGACCGAGTCGCCGGCCTGGAGGCTGGGGCGGACGATTACCTGGTCAAACCCTTCGTGCTGGCCGAGCTGGTGGCCCGGGTCAAGGCGCTGCTGCGCCGCCGGGGTGCGACGGCCACGTTCTCCTCGGAGACCATCCAGGTCGGCCCGCTGGAGGTCGACATCCCGGGCCGGCGGGCCAGGGTCAACGGCGTCGACGTCGACCTCACCAAGCGTGAGTTCGATCTGCTGGCGGTGCTCGCCGAGCACAAGACCGCCGTGCTGTCCCGTGCCCAGCTGCTCGAGCTGGTGTGGGGCTACGACTTCGCCGCCGACACCAACGTCGTCGACGTCTTCATCGGTTACCTGCGCCGCAAGCTCGAGGCCGGCGGCGCGCCCCGACTGCTGCATACCGTGCGCGGCGTGGGCTTCGTGTTGCGCACCCAGTGACGTCGTGAAGCTCGCGCGCATCTTCCGCCGCACCCCTTCGCTGCGCACCCGCGTGGCGTTCGCGACGGCGATCGGCGCAGCGATGGTGGTGACCATCGTGGGCACCATCGTCTGGATCGGCATCACCAACGACCGCCTGGAACGTCTGGACCGGCGCCTCGACGAGGCCGCGGGCTTCGCGGTCCCGTTCGTCCCCCGCGGGCTCGACCAGATCCCGCCGTCGCCCAACGACCAGGACGTGGTGATCACCGTCCGCCACGATGAGGCGGTCCGGTCCAATTCCGACATCGTGCTGCCCCAGCTGGACTCCGACTACGCCACCACCGAGGTCGACGGCGTCCGCTACCGGGTGCGTACGGTGAAGCTGTCCTACCCGGAGGCCACCACACTCGAGGTCGGCGCGACGTACGACGACACCATCGCCGACACCAACAACCTGCATCGCCGGGTGCTGGTCATCTGCGCACTGGCCGTCGGCGCGGCGGGTCTGCTCGGCTGGCTGCTGGCCACGTTCGCGGTCCGGCCGTTTCGGCGCCTCGCCGCCCAGACCCGGCAGATCGAGGCCGGTGACAAGGCGCCCGACGTCGAGATCGGCGGCGCCACTGAGGCCGTGGAGATCGGCGAGGCGATCAAGGGCCTGTTGGAGCGGATCTGGACCGAACAGGAGCGGACCCAGGCGGCGCTGGCCTCGGCTCGCGACTTCGCCGCGGTGTCGGCCCACGAGCTGCGGACCCCGCTGACCGCGATGCGCACCAACCTCGAAGTGCTGACCACGCTGGAGGTGACCGACGAGCAGCGCAAGGAACTGCTCGGTGACGTCGCGCGCACCCAGAACCGCATCGAAGCCACCCTGGGCGCACTGGAACGCCTTGCCCAGGGCGAACTTTCGACGGAAGCCGATCACGTTCCGGTCGACATCACCGAACTGCTCGACCGTGCCGCACACGACGCGATACGGGTGTACCCCGACCTCGACGTGTCGCTGGTGCCATCGCCCACGTGCATCATCATCGGCCTGCCTGCCGGTTTGCGGCTGGCGGTGGACAACGCGATCGCCAACGCGGTCAAGCACGGCGGCGCGACCCGGGTCAAGCTCTCGGCGGTCAGCTCCCGCGAGGGTGTGGAGATCGCGATCGACGACAACGGCTCCGGCGTGCCGGAGGCGGAACGCTCCGCGGTCTTCGAACGCTTCGCCCGGGGGTCGACGGCGTCACATTCCGGTTCTGGGCTCGGCCTGGCGTTGGTGGCCCAGCAGGCCGAATTGCACGGTGGCACTGCCTTGTTGGAGGACAGTGCGCTCGGTGGCGCGCGGCTGGTGCTGAGGCTGCCGGCACCACACTAGGCCGCAGGCGTCGCTCCGCAGATCGCATTACCCCCGTCGATGATCAATGTCGTGCCCGTGACGTAGGAGGCGCCGGGAGTGGCCAGGTAGGCGACACCGGATGCGACCTCGTCGGCAGTGGCCGACCGCCCGATCGGGGTGGCGTTGCCTGCGGCGACCTCGGACGGCAACTGGGCCGCTGTCGCGATCCACCCGGGCAGTACCAGGTTGGCGGTGATGCCCGACTTGGCGTAGTCGACTGCCAGTGACCGGGTCATGCCCAGCATCGCCGCTTTGGCGGTGTGATACCCGACGTCTCCGGTGTAGGCGGTCAGCACCCCGGCCGTCGATCCCACGTTGACGACGCGACCGTATCCCCGTTCGACCATCCCTGGCAGTGCGGCACGGGTGACCAAGAACGCGCTGTCGAGGTTGCGGCGCAAGGCAAGTGACCACTCCTCGTCGGTCATCACCATCAGCGAGTTGGGCTCTTCCGGGCTGTGCACCGACGCCAAGCCGGCATTGTTCACCAGAATGTCCAGCTTGCCGAACGCCGCCACCGTGGCTGCGACAAGCCCACTGGCCGCGTCAGACTCGAACAGGTCGGCGATGTGAGCGTCGGCCTGGATACCCTCGCGCGCGAGCTCCTCGGCGCGTTGGTGGACCCGGTCGGTGGTGCCGGTCACCATCACCGCGGCCCCGAGCTGACCCAGTAGCCGCGCCGAGGCGAAACCGATGCCGATCTCGCTGCTCGACCCCGTCACCAGGGCAACCTGGCCGGTGAGATCGAACGCGCCTGGCGTAGCGGGCATTGTGCTTGCTCCCTTCGAATTTCAGCTGTCTGGTGCGACAGTAAAGCGCCGCGGCCGGCATTTCTAGGTCGATCGTCCAAATCTTGGACGCTCGTACAAGGTAGTAACCGTCATGTCACACAGTCGAAATCAGTCGCCCTGAGACTGGGCCGATGAAACTCACGTCGGGAATCGCGCCCCTGGCGATTGCCTTGTTGTTCGTTGGCACCGCATGTTCGGGAAAGACCAACAGCGCAGGCGACACCGCTTCGACTGCGTCGACGGTACGCACTCCGCTGATGTCCGACCCACCGCCGCTGGATCCCGACACCTTCTACCAGCCCGAGGGTCTGTTGATCATGACCTCGACCTACCAGGGGCTGCTTCAGTACGCACCGGGCTCCACGAAGATCGCACCGCTGTTGGCGACCAAGTGGGACGTCACTCCGGACGGCCTGACCTATACCTTCACCCTGCGTGACGGCGTCAAGTTCGCCGATGGCACCCCGTTCGATTCCGCCGCCGCCAAGGCCAGCTTCCAGCGCCGCATCGACATGGCGGGCGGGCCGGCTTACATGCTGGCCGACGTCAAGGACATGCAGACGCCGGACCCGCACACCTTTGTCGTCACCCTCGCCAAACCCGTTGCGCCGTTTCTGGATTACCTCGCCTCCCCCTACGGGCCGCTGATGACCAGCCCGACCGCCGTGGCCCAGCACGCCAGCGGCAACGATCACGCGTCAGCGTGGCTGGCGTCGCATACCGCCGGAACCGGCCCCTACGAGCTGACCGAGGCGGTTCCGGCCAATCACTACACGATGAGCGCGAACAAGAACTACTGGGGCACCGCGGGGCAAATCACCTCCGTGCAGATGCCGGTGATCACCGCCTCCGCCGTACAGCGGCTCGAACTCGGCAACGGCCAGCTCGACATGGTCCTGCACGGCTTGTCCAAGGGCGACTACGAGGCCCTGGCCGCCGGACCGGACACCGAGGTGCTTCAGGAGAGCGCTCTGGTGAAGGCGGAGGTCATGGTCAACCCGAACTCGCCGGTCTTCGCCTCGCACGACGCGCGGGCCGCGCTTTCCGCCGCATTGGACCAAACCGCCTTGACCACACAGATATTCGGTGCACAGGGGGCTCCGTCGACGCAGTTCTACCCGATCGGGATGTTGCCCGACGGTGCGGTGCCCGACAAGCACGAATACGACCCGTCCAAGCTGGCCGCGGTCGGCAAGACCGGCGGCGATGTGGTGATCGGCTTCCCCACCGGCGACAGCAGTCTGCAGGATCTGGCCAACCAGATGCAGGTGATACTGCAGCAGGCCGGCTTGAAGGCAACCGTCCGTGACTTCCCGCTGGCCCAGTTCTTCGCACTGCCCCAAAACCCGGACCAGCGACCAGATCTCCTGCTGGCCTCGTTCAATCCCGATGCCGCCCATCCCGATACCTGGTCGCGGATCTACCAGTACACCAACGCACCGGTGAACATCCAGGGCTGCTCGGTGCCGGAGGCGGACAAGCTCCTCGACGCCGGCAGCGCCGAACCCGACGCGGCCAAGTCGCAGGCCCTGTATATCGAAGCGGCCAAGGCCTATCGGGATTCGCTGTGCTGGATCAACATCTCCGACCTGCACAACACGGTTGCCGCCAGGAAGGGCTACTCCGGCTGGCAGAGCCAACCCGCGTGGATGTGGGACACCGACTTCTCCACGCTGAAGCACCAGGGATGACAGCGGGCACTACGGCCCGTGGTGCGGCGCGCCGCATCGAGATCATCGACGCCGCGATCGAGGTGATGGCCAACGTCGGCCTGGCCGGACTGTCAATGCGCCTGGTGGCGCAACAGGCCCAGATACCGCTGGGTGCGCTGAGCTACTACTTCGACGACAAGTCCGATCTGATCGCTCTTGCGTTTGCGCAACTGTCGGATCGTGAGATCGACCGGGTGGTGCGCACCGCCGAGCGTCTTGAGCCGTCGATGTCGCCCGGGCAACTCGCCGATCTGGTCGCCGACATGATCATCGACGGGTTCAGCTCACCACGCGGCGCGATCGTCACCCGATACGAACTGGTCACCGAGGCCAGCCGTGATGAGCGACTGCGGCCGATGTTCGAAGCGTGGTATGCGGCAATGGTTCCCGCGCTGAGCCGGCTCTTTCGGGAGCTTGGGTCGCACCAGCCCGAACTCGACGCCCGCACCGTCATGGCGGTGATGGCGGGCCTGGAGATCGACAACCTCTATCGCCCGCTGGGGCCGGTGGACAAGCGACGGATCCGGGCCACTCTGCGGCACGCGTTCACCGCCGTCATCGCCCTGCACAACACCTGAGTAACCAACCCGACAGGAAGACGAAAGACAGATGGCAGGCACCCTGTTCGGTCCGGACATCACCTTTCTCGGTGTCCCCCGCTGCGACCTCACCGACGAATCCAGTTACGCCGACGCCGATATCGTCATCCTCGGCGCCCCGCTCGACGGCGGAACGAACTACCGCTCCGGCGCGCGGTTCGGTCCGGCGGCGCTGCGCCAGGCATGCTATCTACCGCAGGACGGCTCCCGCCCCAGCCTCGCCCTGAGGGTCGACGGCCTCAAAGATCTGCGCGTCTACGACGCCGGCGACGTGATGCTCTACAGCGGCAACATCGAGCAAGCCGTGCAGTTGATCGAAGAGGACGTGTACAAGATCAGTGCCGCGGGCGCGATCCCCATCATCCTCGGCGGTGACCACACCATCGCCTGGCCCGACCACACCGGGGTGGCCCGCCACCACGGGTTCGGCAAGGTTTCGATGATTCATTTCGACGCCCACGCCGATACCGGGGACATTCACAACGGCTCACTCATCGGGCATGGCACGCCGATGCGCCGACTCATCCAATCCGGCGCGCTGCGCGGAGACCGATTCCTGCAGTTGGGATTGCGCGGATACTGGCCCGACGAGCCGGTGCTGCAGTGGATGGCCGCCCACGGCCTGCGGTCCTACGAGATGACCGAGATCGTCGCGCGTGGACTGGAGACGTGCCTGACCGAGGCGTTCGACATCGCCACCTCGGACTGCGAGGGTGTCTTCCTCTCGGTCGACATCGACGTGTGCGACCCCGGCCACGCGCCCGGCACCGGAACACCCGAGCCGGGCGGCTTCTCGGCCCGCGAACTACTCGACGCCGTTCGGCGGATCTGCTACGAGCTACCGGTCCTCGGGGTCGACATCGTCGAGGTGGCACCCCCTTACGACCATGCCGACATCACCGCACTGCTCGGCAATCGCGTCGTCCTTGAGGTGGTCTCCGCGATCGCCCGCCGCCGTGGCGACAACGCCGACGGCACCACGTGGGACCCCATGCAACCCCTGCTTGCCGGGCGTGAAGTCGACGAACAGCTACGGCTGATCACCGAGGCCGAAGACGCCCGCCGCCGTGGCGAGGGCGGTGGGCGACCCCACCACCATCACCACTGATGACCGACACGCCCCGACCGCCGATCGGCGCCACGCCGTCGACTCAGGTCCCGCGCTACGCCGGCAAGAGCACATTCGCCCGTATCGCCGATATCCACGAGGTGACCGACTACGACATCGCCGTCGTGGGTTTGCCTTTCGACGGTGGCACCTCCTACCGGCCGGGGGCCAGATTCGGCCCGATGGCCGTGCGCCAGGCCGCCCGCACGTTGCGTCCCGGATATCACGTCGAATTCGGTGTCGCTCCGCTGGAGCAGCGCCAGATCGTCGACGCCGGCGACGTGACGATCACCCCGTTCGATATCAGCGAGGCATGTACGCAAATCGAGAACGGGATGCGGGAGATCATCGGTGACCGGGGCCGCAGGGTCGTCGCGATCGGCGGTGACCACACGGTCGCACTCCCGAATCTTCGTGCCCTGCATTCGTTCCACGGTCCGCTCGCGCTGGTGCACTTCGACGCGCACCTGGACACCTGGGACACCTACTTCAACGCACCGGTCACGCACGGCACGCCGTTTCGCCGGGCGTTCGAGGAGGGTCTGCTGATCGAGGACCACTCCATCCACGTCGGTATCCGCGGCCCGATCTACGACCGGATGGATCTGGAAGACGATGCCCGGATGGGATTTCGGATCATCCGGGCCGGCGACCTCGACGTCATGGGCGTCGAGACAGCCGTCGACATCGTCGCCCGCCGCGTCGCCGATCTGCCGGTGTACCTCTCGATCGACATCGACGTCCTGGACCCCGCCTTCGCGCCCGGGACCGGGACACCCGAGTCGGGCGGGCTGACCTCACGGGAGCTGCTGCGAATGCTGCGCCGGCTCGACGGGATCAACGTCGTGGGTGCCGATGTCGTAGAGGTCGCACCGGCCTACGATCATGCCGAGATCACGTCGATCGCCGCCGCGACAGTCGTGTTCGATCTGCTGAGCCTGATTGTGGCCAATGAGTGAGCTTCAGCTCGCACCGGGCACGTAAGTCCGTTGCGCCCACTGGAATATCTGCCAGGCCTCGCGCTCGTCGAACATGTCGTGCACCCGCCGAGCGGCGTCCGCTCCGATCGGTTTGGCGTCACGCGCCTTGACCTGAACTTCGGCGCTGCGCTCCATCATCAGGAAGTAGCCGACCGCCGCGTCCACACTGGTGCCGACTGTCAGCAGCCCGTGGTTGCGCAGAATCGCGGCCCTGGCTTCCCCGATGGCGGCGGCGATGCGCTTACCGCCGTCGGTCGAGCCGATATTGACTTCCTCGTCGTCGAAGATTTCGTGATCGTCGAAGAATGCGCATGCTTCCTGCGAGATCGGCGCCAGCTTGGTGACCGACGCGGAAAACGGGGTCCCGTAAGGGGTATGGCAATGTGCGGCGGCAATGACCTCGGGGCGCGCCTCGTGCACCGGAGCGTGGATGTAGTAGGCGGCCACATTGATGTCGCCGCCACCCTCGACCGTGCCGTCGGCACGGACCAGGACCAGATCGTCGGGAGTCATGAAGCGGAACGGCACACCGTAGCGGCCCAGCCAGAAACAGTCGAGCCGCTCAGGGTCGCGGGCCGAGATGTGCCCGTCGCCCAATGAGCCCCAGCCCATCGCACCGAATACCTGATAGGCCAACGCCAGACGTCGCTTGCGGTGGTCCCGCAGCGCGGCGGGATCGGTGATCAGCGGCTCATCGGCCGCTGGATCGAGGAACGCACTGTCAGCGTCCATCCAGCACCTCGCTTCGTCTGGAGATAGCCTATCGAGATCACTGCAATTGAGCGCTCCAAGGTAGTGGTCCTCACCGAGCCCGACCCCGAACTACCGCCGCCACCGCTGGACCTGATCCCTACCGGGGTCGACGTGGTCGAGGTCGGGACGGCGCCCACCGACGAACAGTTGGCCGGGGCCCAGGTGCTCTACATCTGGGACCACCGTTTCGCCGAGCTGGGTGCGCTGCTGCGCCGCGCACGCGAGGTGCGCTGGGTTCATGCCGCCTCGGTCGGGGTGAACCGACTGCTGTGCCCCGAGTTGGCGGCGGTCACCTTGACCAACTCCCGCGGCGTGTTCGACATCCCGATCGCGGAATGGGTGATCGGTGCGGTGCTCAGTCACGTCAAGGGTCTTGACGCGAGCCTGGCACTGCAGCGCGAGCACCGTTGGCAGTACCGGACCAGCGGGCGGTTGGCCGGTACCCGCGCGGCCGTGGTGGGCACGGGGTCGATCGGCCGGACCATCGCCGAGCGGCTGATGCGGCTCGACGTGGACGTCACGCTGGTGGGCCGCACCGCGAGGGACGATCCTCGATTTGGTGCGGTCCGTGCCGCCACGGAGTTGGTCTCGGTGGCCCGCGAGGTGGATCTGCTGGTCCTGGCCGCGCCGCTCACACCGGCTACCACCGCACTGGTCAGTACCGAGGTCCTCAGCGCGCTGGGTCCACGCGGATTCCTGGTCAACGTCGGTCGCGGGCCGACGGTCGTCGAGTCGGATCTCGTCGATGCGCTGGGCGCCGGCACGATCGCAGGTGCCGCGCTCGACGTGTTCGAGGTCGAGCCGCTGCCGACCGAATCGCCGCTCTGGTCGATGCCCAATGTGCTTGTCTCCCCCCATATGTCGGGCGACTACCTCGGTTTCGAGGTCGACATGATGGCGGTGTTCACCGACAATCTCGCGCGGTGGCTGCGCGGCGAGCCGCTGCACAACGTCGTTGATCCGGCCGTCGGGTACGTACCGAACTAAGCCCCGGGCGGTTGCCGCCATTCGATCGGGCGCAGCAGCACGATCTCGGGCACCACACAACTGCGGGACACCCTGATCGTCATTCGGATGGCTTCCGCGATGTCACTCGGGGCGATCATCTCGTCGGCACCAACGCTGTCGCGGTAGTCGTCGGCCATCGGGGTGTTCACCAACCCCGGACAGATCGCGGTCGCCTTGATACCGGAGATGGACAGCTCGTCATGCAGCGATTCGGTGAACCCGACGACGCCGAACTTGGCCGCCGAGTACGAGGCCAAGGTCGCCTCGCCGCGTTTACCCGCGTTCGACGCGATGTTGACGATCTGTGCCGATTTGCGCTGCTGTACAGCCGCTTTGAGTAGCGGCAGGGATTTGCTGGTCAGCAGGATCACCGCACGGATGTTCACCGCGAACTGCTCGTCGAGAAAGTCCGCGGTGATCTCGCCGACCTCGCGGTTGCCCGCGACACCGGCGTTGTTCACCAGCAGATCCAGCGAGCCGTACCGCGCGGTGTGCTCGGTGACGATCTGGTCGAGGAACGTCTCCTCGGCCAATGACCCGGACACCGTGTGCACCGGCGGGCCGCTCCGAAGCGACGACGCCACCGCCGTCAGCTTGGCCGGATCGCGTCCGATGAGGGTGACCGCGAAGCCCTCCTCGTGCAGCATCGCGGCAATGGCCGAACCGATGCCGCCGGATGCCCCGGTGACGATCGCCGTGCGCGGTTGGCTGCTCACACCGGCATTACACACCCCGACAGCGCGCCGCGCCCGGCGAGCGCACGGTCAGCGGGTGGCCAGCAGGTCGATGATGAAAATGAGCGTCTTGCCGGACAGCTGATGTCCGCCACCAGCCGGTCCGTAGGCCTGCTCGGGCGGGATCGTCAGCTGCCGCCGACCGCCCACCTTCATGCCCGGAATACCGTCCTGCCAGCCCTGGATCAGCCCACGCAACGGGAAGGAAATGGACTCCCCGCGATTCCACGAGCTGTCGAACTCTTCACCGGTGTCGTACTCGACACCCACGTAGTGGACATCCACGACGGCACCGGGTGTGGCCTCGTCGCCGTCGCCGACCACCAGGTCTTTGATGACCAGTTCGGTGGGCGCCGGGCCGTCGGGGAATTCGATCACGGGTTTGGTCACGCAGTCAGACTAACCGGTCAGGCGCTGCTGACCGAGCGTTCTACCCGGCCGTCCGTACCGCGGCGTTCCCTGGCGGTGACCGTCGACGTCGTCGCCGTCAACCGGACCCGGTCGGCACGGAACAGGTCATAGGCGTATTCGAAGGGCCGATCGGCGGCATCACGGGTGACCCGGGTGATCGCAACCAGCGGACGCCGGTGTGTGACGCCGAGCCACTGTGCCTCCCGCGGGCTGGCGCTGACGACTTCGATGGTCTCACTCGACGTGGCGGGCACCAGCCCGTAGCGGACGGCGAACAACTCGTACAGTGAGCCGCCCAGCGGTTGCTCCAGCAGATCGACGACGTGGTCGGCGACGAAACAGGAGAAGTCCACCGACAGCGGTACACCGTCCGCGTAGCGCAGCCTGCGGATCGCGAAAACCTCTCGGCGATCGCCGATCTCCAGTGCCGCAGCCTCAGCCGGGGTGGGCGGCCTGCGATCGGTGGCCAGCACGCGGGTGGCGCTGGTGTGCCCGCCACTGCGGAGCCGGGCCGGCAGGCCGGCCAGTTCGGCGGCGTTGCGTTCCACCACGTCGGCGCGCACGAACGTGCCCCCGTTACGCCCGGTCCGGCGCTCGAGCACCCCCGCGCGGCTCAACGGCAGCAGCGCGCTGCGCAGGGTGGATCGGGAGACCTCGAAGCGGTCGGCCATTTCGCGCTCGGTGCCCAACCGAGAGCCGGGCCGCAGGGCGCCCTGCGCCAGCATGGAGAGGATGCGCCGCCGCACATCCTCGGCAATCGGTCCCCCCTCCGACTCTTCCATCGGACTAGGGGCGCACCGCATCCGGCGACTCCGGCAGCACCTGGCCACCGTCGACGGCGATGGCCTGGCCGGTGATGTAGCCGGCCTCGACCGTGGCAAGGAAGGCGGCGAGGTGGCCGATGTCCTCGGGCTTGCCCAGCGCGCCGGCCGGGATCGCGCGGGTCATGCCCGCGATGTACTCCTCGCCCATGTCGGCAAGACCTTCGGTGAAGATGTTGCCCGGCAGCACCGCGTTGACCGTGATCCCGTGCGGCGCCAGTTCGATTGCGGCCGTGCGCATGAAGCCCAGCTGCGCGGCCTTCGACGCCCCGTAGTGCGACCAGCGCGGAAAACCGGTGATCGGCCCGGTGATCGACGATGTCAGGATCACCCGGCCTCGCCCGGAGGCGATCAGCGCATCCAGGCAGGCCTGCACGGTGAACACGTTGCCCTTGACGTTGACGTCGAGAACCTCGGCCAATTGCGCCGGGGTCATGGTGGCCAGGGGTGCCTCCGGGAAGATGCCGGCGTTGGCGCACACGATGTCGATTCCACCGAACGCGTCGACGACCTCGGCAGCCAGACTGGCGCAGGCCATCGGGTCGGTGACATCGGTCTGCACGCCCAGCACCTTCCCGGTGCCCAGTTCATCCAGATCGGCTACCGCCGTGTCGAGTTCGGCCACCGACCGCGCGGCGATCGCCACGTTGGCTCCCGCGGCGGCGAACACAGCGGCGATCCCGCGCCCGATGCCCTTGCTGCCACCGGTCACCAGGACCGACGTCGACTGCAGATCAAACACGTGCAATCCTTTCCGCTACAGCGCCATTCATAAATATGCGAGTCAGACTCGCGACCCGAAGATCGCGTCCTGCAGCCAGGTGCGGTCTTCCAGATACCGTTGCGCCAGCCGCGCGGTGTTGGGGGCGAACTGCTCGCCGACGCCGATCGCCGCGTCGGCGTCGTAGTGCGACGCGATCCACGCAGTGAGCATGATGCGGCGCATCATCACGAACGACGGGATCAGCGCAAGGTGCTCGGCGGGGAACGAGCCGGCCTCGAAATAGCCGGTGAGCCATTCGGCGATGATGCGTTCACCGGCCGGGGTGTCCTCGATGAACGACACCGCGGCCCCGAGATCGGCGAGGTACCACGACCAGCCCGAGTCGTCGAAGTCGATCACGGTGATGCCTGCACCCGTGTCCGCCGGATCGACCATCAGATTGGCCAGCCGGAGATCGGCGTGCACCAGCCCGAAACGATCTGGCGCGCAGCCGAAGTCGGTCAGCCTCGCGGTGATGTCGTCGACGGCGCGCTGGATCATGGCCCGGTCGGCGTCGGTCAGGCCGGGCGCCATCCGCCAGTTACCCCACCGGGCCTGCGGACCGAGGATGGTCTCGAGGTCCCAGCGGAACCGGGTGAAGTCAGCGGGGAAAGTCCAGTTGCGGGCATGCTCATGCATGATGGCGGTGATCCGGCCGAGTTCGTCGAATCCGACGGCCTCGGGATCCTCCTCCGCCGTGCAGCCCGCCACGAACGTCACCGCGTCGACGTGCAACGCGCCGCCGTCGGCCGTGGCGACCACGACGTCGGTTCCGTCGCGGGCTTCGATCAACTCCGGCGTGGCGACGGAGGTCTCGGTGCGCAGCGCCTGCATCCACGCCAGCTCCGAGCGGATCGCCTCCAGCGAGTGATATCCGGGTCGATGCACGCGCAGCACGATCGGATCGTCGTCGTCGACCAGGTAGGTGGCGTTCTCGGAAAGGCTGAGCAGCCGCAGCGGCGTCTCGCCGTCGCGACCATAGGCGTCCAGTGCGGCGCGCGCGAACAACTCATGAGTCGGCGGCAGTCCCGGCATCCGACCAGTGTGGACCATAACAGCGAACCAAGCAGACCAAATCGCGAGTTTTAACGTCGTTGTTTCCTACCCACGCTCAGGGAAACACGTCCGAAACATTCGGCCGGTATTGACCCCATTGTTCCTGTTGACCAGGCGATCTGGCGGGAGTAACAATGTCGTCGTCGCACCACAGAGCCGTTGTCGACATTGCCCTCGCTCCCCGGGTACACCAGCACCCGGGCTAAACCAGACCAAAAGGCGCGCGACCCCAGTCACGTTCGAGATCGGATATTCACACTATGAGCGACATCATCGATCCGCCCGTTACGGCGAGTACCGGTGCCAGCACCGAAACCGTCCAGCGGCTCAAACCTAATGCCGTCGGACTGATCGGTGTCCTGTTCATGGCCGTCGCCACCGCCGCGCCGATTACCGCGATGGTCGGCAACGTTCCGATCGCGGTCGGATTCGGCAACGGTGTCTATGCCCCCGCCGGGTACTTCGTCGCCACTATCGTGTTGACGCTGTTCGCGATCGGCTACGCCGCGATGAGCAAGCACATCACCGCAACCGGCGCGTTCTACGGCTACATCTCGCACGGCCTTGGCCGCATCGTCGGACTCGGCGCCGGCTTCCTGACCGCCATGGCCTACATGGTGTTCGAGGCTTCGCTGATCGGGATCTTCGCGTTCTTCGGCAACGACACGTTCAATTCCCTTTTCCACGTGAACATCCCGTGGATCGTGTTCGCGATCGCGATGCTCGCGATCAACGCTCTGCTGACCTTCTTCGACATCAACGTCGCCGCCCGGGTGCTGGGGGTATTCCTGATCACCGAGATCGTGATGCTCTCGCTCATGGCGCTGTCGGTACTGTTCACCGGCGGTGGTCCGCAGGGCTGGTCATGGGGATCGCTCAACCCGCTCAACGCATTTCAGAACCTCTCCGGCGCCGTTGCCGGCACCGACGGCAGCATGATCACGGTGGCCGGGTCGGCCGGCATCGGCCTGTTCTTCGCGTTCTGGTCCTGGGTCGGTTTCGAGTCGAGCGCGATGTACGGCGAGGAGTCCAAGAACCCGAAGAAGATCATCCCGATCGCGGTGATCAGCTCGGTGATCGGGATCGGCGTGTTCTACGTCATCATCTCGTGGCTGGCGATCGTGGGCACCGGACCGCAGAATGCCGTTGCGCTGGCCCAGGATTCGGCGACGGCCGGCGACATCTTCTTCGGGCCGGTCGGCGCGCACCTGGGCACCTGGGCCGTCGATCTGTTCAAGATCCTGTTGATGACCGGTTCGTTCGCCTGCGGTATGGCGTTCCACAACTGTGCCGCCCGCTACATCTACGCGATCGGCAGGGAGAACGTCATCCCCGGTATGCGCACGACGATCGGTGCCACCCACCCGACGCACGGCTCGCCGCACATCGCCGGTTTCGTGCAGACCGGATTCGCGACCGTCGTGGTGCTGTTCTTCGCGCTGACCGGCCGTGACCCCTACACCGGGCTGTATGGCCTGATGGCGCTGCTCGGCACCACCGCGATCATGCTCGTGCAGGCGCTGGCCGCATTCGCGGTGATCGCCTACTTCCACGTCGGTAAGCATCATCCCGAGACCGCCAACTGGTTCCGTACCTTCCTCGCTCCGCTGCTGGGCGGGCTCGGCATGCTCTACGTGGTCTACCTGCTGGGCAAGAACGCGTCGTTCGCGGCGGGCACCGCCGCGTCCGACTGGGTCTTCGCCGCAATCCCCTATGTGGTGGCGGTGGTCGGCATCGGCGGCATCCTGTTGGCGGTGGTACTGAAATACAAGTCACCGCAGCGCTATTCGGAACTCGGTCGGACGGTGCTCGAGGAGGCGCACGAACGCTAGTGAATGCAGTCACGGGTCGCGTCAACGAGGCGAAGGAATAGCGCTATGAGTTTCTCGAACATCATGGATTCCAACAGCTATTCCGCGGACCACCCGGTCGATCCCGCCGATGAATTGTTGATCGCGGCCCGTGACCGCATGCTGGGCCCGGCGTACCGGTTGTTCTATCAGCGGCCGGTGCACCTGGTTCGCGGCGAGGGCACCCGGCTCTACGATGCCGACGGCGCTTGCTATCTCGACGCGTACAACAACGTCGCCAGCGTCGGCCACTGTCACCCGCACGTAGTGGAGGCCGTCAGCAGGCAACTGTCCACCCTGAACACTCACACCCGTTATCTGCACGGCGGCATCGTCGACTACAGCCAGCGGCTGCTCGACACGATGCCCGAGCAGATCGATCAGGTGATGTACGCGTGCACCGGCTCAGAGGTCAACGACCTGGCCTTGCGTGTCGCCGAAATGCACACGGGTGCAACAGGTGTCATTGTCACCAGCGACGCCTACCATGGCAATACCGCCGAGGTCACCGCAATCTCGCCGTCCATCGGCGGAGCGACGGTGCTCGGTGAACACGTCCGCGCGATCCCCCCGCCGGACAGCTACCGGATCCCGGCAGGCGAGCTGGCCACCCGGTTCACCGACGACGTCGCCGCCGCCATCGCCGACCTGAAGTCTTCCGGTGTCGCGCTTTCCGCCCTGATCGTCGACACCATCTTCTCCTCTGACGGTATCTACCCCGACCCCTCGGTGCTGGCTCCTGCGGTGCAGGCGGTCCACCGCGCGGGCGGGGTGTTCATCGCCGACGAGGTCCAGCCCGGGTTCGCCCGCACCGGCGAAGCGATGTGGGGCTATCTGCGCCACGGCGTCGTCCCTGATCTGGTGACAATGGGCAAGCCGATGGGCAACGGCCTGCCGATCGCGGCGATGGCGGCCCGCTCCGACATCCTCGACGCCTTCGCCCGCGGGGTCCCGTACTTCAACACATTCGGCGGCAACCCGGTGACCGTCGCCGCCGCCGCGGCCGTCCTCGACGTCATCGAGGACGAGAAGCTGATGCGCAACGCGGGCGAGGTGGGCAGCCAGCTGCGCACCGAACTGGCCCGGCTGGGCGCGGAGCATCCGCGCATCGGCGATGTGCGCGGCACCGGCCTGTACGTCGGCGTCGAGATCATTTCCGACACCGGCGCGCCGGATCGGGCGGGCGCCAGGGCACTGGTCAACGCCATGCGGGAACGCCGGGTGCTGATCTCGGTCTGCGGCCGGGACGGCAATGTGCTGAAGATCCGCCCGCCGCTGGTCTTCTCGAGTTCCGACGTCGACTGGTTCTGCACCGAATTCGCTGCCGTTATCGCTTCGCCGTTCTAAACGCAGCATCCTCGGGCACACTGGAGCCGTGGCATCAGACAACGAAACGCTCGCGCGCATCCACGACCTCGTGGCCCAGGAGCGCGAACTGCGTGAACGGTTGGTACATCGGCAGATCGACGAGTCGGAGGAGAACGCGCGCCTGCGGTCCATCGAGATCGAACTCGACCAGTGCTGGGACCTGCTTCGCCAGCGCCGCGCATTGCGCGAGACCGGCGGCAATCCCAGTGACGCCAACGCGCGGCCCGGTGATGAAGTCGAGGGCTACCTCAGCTGATCAGGCGCGCCAGGATCCTCTGTAATGCCTGAAGATCCTGGTCGTCCAGTGCGGCCAGCGCGGCGGGGGCCGGGTCGTCGGTGTCGTCGAGCACGGTGATGACGTCGCGACCCGCCTCGGTCAGTGATACCAGCTTGCAGCGCCGGTTGTCCGGATGAGGTTGACGGACCACCAGGCCGCGTGTCTCCAGATCGTTGACCGCCACCGTTGCGGCCGGCGCGTCGATGGTGGCCGCCTCCGCGACCTCCTTGACCGTCATCGGTTGCGACGCGAGCCGGCGCAGGATCCGAATCCTGCTGAACGGCAAGCCAGTTCGGTCCACGACCGCGCGGCGCCAGCCGTCCTTGTTGTCCAGTACCAGGCTCGACATCGACCGCCACACCTGATCGGCCACCGCATTACCTGACATGGGCGGGCTCGATTCCATGGTTCTCGATCAGGGGAGCCAGCCGCTGGGCGGACAACGTGGCGCGTCCCGATGTCGACACGACAGCCAGCAGGGTGATTACCAGACCCAGCCCGATGCTGACCCACCACAGCGGCCGGGCCGCCGCCGTGAAGTCCACCCCGGCGACCGCCAGCGCCGAGCCGGCGACCGAACCACACAGCGCCACACCGATACTCACGCCGACCTGCCTGCTGGTCGAGGTCACCGCCGAGGCGGCGCCGGCCCGATCACGTGGCATACCGCTCACCGCGGCGTTGGTGATCGGCGCGTTGACCATGCCGAAGCCGATGCCGTACACGGTGAAGATCGCCAGGATCGCCCAGATTTCAGTCGTGGCGCCCACGAACGTCAGCATCACCGAGGCGGCCGTGATCAGGACGCCGGACACCAGAAGCGAGGGGCGGGCGCCGTAGCGGCCCACCAGCCGGCCCGACAGTGGCGAAAAGAACAGGGCGCCGATGGCGATCGGCAGGTAGATCAGGCCGGTGTGCGCGGCCGAATAGCCGCGCTCGCCCTGCAGGTAGAGCGACATCATGAACAGGAAGGCCCCCCAGGCGGCGAAGGCGCACACGGCAGTGACCGTAGCCGACGAGAATGGAATGCTGCGGAAGAACCGCAGATCGATGAAGGGATCGGGGCGGCGGGACTCGTAGCGCAGGAACGCCACCAGGGCCAGCGCCGCTCCGGCGGCGATCGCGAGGATGCGTGGGTTCGTCCAGCCCAGCCCTGGCGCCTCGATGAGCACGAACACCACGCCGAACAGCGCCAGCACGGCCAGCAGCTGGCCGACCGGATCGATGTCGCGCATGGTGGCCGACTTGCTCTCGGGAACGAAGATCGCGGTGAGGATGATCGCCGCCGCGCAGATCGGCAGGTTGATCCAGAACACCGCCCGCCAGCTGATCGCCTGGATCAGGAGACCGCCCACGATCGGACCGAGTGCCATCGAGATGCCGACCACCGCACCCCACAGCCCCAGCGCGCGGGCCCGCTCCACCCGTCCGACGAAGATCTGCGAAATGATCGATAATGCAACGGGATTCATCATCGAACCGCCGAGCCCCTGGACCAACCGAGCGCCGATCAGCGTGTCGATGTCGGGCGCCAGACTGCACAGCAATGAGCCCAGCGCGAAGGCGGCAAGGCCGATCTGGAACACCCGACGGCGGCCGAACCGGTCGCCGGTCGCACCCGACAGCATCAGCAGCGACGCGAGGACCAGGGTGTAGATGTCGATGACCCACTGCATCTGCGACGGCGTGGCGTGCAGGTCGGTTCGGATCGCGGGGATCGCGACGTTGACGATCGTCGCGTCCATCGACACGATCAGCAGGCTCAGGCAGCAGGTCGCCAAGATGGCGGTCTTGCGCCGCGCGCTGAGCTCACCGACAGTTGTAATCACACAACTATTGTGAAACTACAACTATTCGAAGGTCAAGCTGCTGTGGCTCAGCAGACACAAATGGGAGCTAGCGGCCGTCGATGGGGGCGTAGTCGCGCTCGGTGTACCCGGTGTAGATCTGACGCGGGCGGCCGATCTTGCTGCTGCCCTCGTCGTGCATCTCCCGCCAGTGCGCGATCCAGCCCGGCAGCCGGCCCAGGGCGAACAGCACGGTGAACATCCTGGTCGGGAAGCCCATCGCCCGGTAGATGAGTCCGGTGTAGTAGTCGACGTTCGGGTACAGCTTGCGCTGCACGAAGTAGTCGTCTTCGAGGGCGATGCGCTCGAGTTCCATGGCCAGCTTGAACAGCGGGTCTTTTTCCAGGCCCAGCGACTGCAGCACTTCTTTGCAGGTTTCCTGCATCAGCTTGGCGCGCGGGTCGTAGTTCTTGTAGACCCGGTGCCCGAAGCCCATCAGCTTCACACCGTCTTCGCGGTTCTTGACCTTCTTGACGAAGGTCTGCACGTCGTCGTCGCCGGCGCGAATCTTCTCCAGCATCTCCAGAACCGCCTGGTTGGCGCCGCCGTGCAGCGGGCCCCACAGCGCGTTGATGCCGCCGGAGATCGAGGTGAACAGGTTGGCCTGCGAGGAGCCCACCAGCCGCACCGTCGAGGTCGAACAGTTCTGCTCGTGGTCGGCGTGCAGGATCAGCAGCATGTCCAGCGCGCGGACGATCTCGGGATCCACCTCGTAGGGCTCGGCGGGGAAACCGAACGTCATCCGCAGGAAGTTCTCCACCAGGGTCAGCGAGTTGTCCGGGTAGAGGAAGGGCTGGCCGACCGACTTCTTGTAGGCGTAGGCCGCGATCGTCGGCATCTTGGCCAACAGCCGGATCGTCGACAGTTCGACCTGCTCATTGTCCAGCGGATCCAGCGAGTCCTGGTAATAGGCGCTCAATGCGTTGACCGCGCTGGACAGCACCGGCATCGGGTGGGCATTGCGCGGGAAGCCGTCGAAGAACCGCTTGAGGTCCTCATGCAGCAGGGTGTGCCGCTGAATTTGAGTGGTGAATTTCTCGAGCTGCTCGGTCGTGGGCAGCTCGCCATAGATCAGGAGGTAGCTCACTTCGATGAACGTCGACTTCTCGGCGAGCTGCTCGATCGGATACCCGCGATAACGCAGGATGCCGGCATCGCCGTCGATGTAAGTGATGGCGCTCTTCGTCGACGCGGTGTTCACAAAACCCTGGTCGAACGTGGTGTAGCCGGTCTTGGCCAGCAACGAGCCCAAGGCGATCCCGTCAGATCCCTCGGTCGCATGCACGACGTCCAGATCCAACTCGCCACCCGGGTACTTCAGGGTGGCGGTCTCGTCGGTTGCGGCCACAGGAACCCCTTCTGAGCTCTTCGACGCCGGCAGGGGCGTCCGTACTAGGTGAAGGTAGTCGTTATTCTGCCGCCCCGCCCGCGGGGGGTTGGCGCGGGGTAGGTCACGGCTTCCAGAGCCGGGTGAAAACCCCGTACACCGACTCGATTCGGTTGCACAGGACGTCGGGCTCGACCGGCGGTCTGCCTGGGGCGCCGAGACCCTGACAGGCCACTCCCATCACTACCGCCCAGGTGTCGAAGAGGATGCGGATGGCCGGGTGACCCGGGGGGACCCCCATCCGCTGCGCCGCGATGTCCATCGCGCCGTGGTGAAACCCGTCCGCCCTGAACATGAACGGCCCGAGCCCGATCGCCGGAGCGGAGTTCACGATCGTCAGCAACAGTCTCATCCGCTCGAAGGCCGCCGAATTCGGGTCACCGTATTGCGCGCTGCGGAAGGTCTCCAGGTGAGCGCGGGCCAAGGCCTCGTATTGGGTGATGTCGGTCGGCTGACGGGCGTAGCAGGCGGCCACGTCGTCGGCGACCCCACCGAGGATGGCGACGATCACCGCCTCTTTGCTCGGGAAGTAGCGGCTGAAGGTGCGCGGCGCGATCTCCGCCCCAGCCGCGATCTGCTCGACGGTCGTGTTGTCGTAGCCCTGCTCGATACAGAGATGGATCGCGACGTCGATCAACGTCGCGCGGGTTCGTTGTTTTTTCAGTTCACGTAGACCGGTGGCGGCAGCGTTCGCGACAACAGCCACGTCGCGCCACCCCCTCGCCTCTCGCGAGCCCCCGGACGTCAAGGGGTAGAGGATAGCCCCGATCCCACTTCCAGCGCGGCGATATCGACGAATTCACCGAAGGTGAGATCCAGGCGGTCGGCCATGATGGCCGCGCAATCGTCGTAATCGTCAGGCCCGATCACCAGCTGACCCCACGCGCCGGCGGTGATCGCACCCCATAGCGACACGACCAGCGCCACCAGCCGGTCCCGCGGGTCGACACCCAGCCGGGTGGCCACTGCAAGTACCAGTGGATGCAGCCGGGTCGCGGCTGCCGCCAACCGCAGTGCGCTCGACGAGGAGATGACGTTGACCATCAGCACCAAGCGGTGGATGGTCAGCTCCGTCACCCCGCCCGACGGAACCCGGCGCAGCGCCTGCGTGTGCGCGCGGGAAAGCGCGGTCAGCGGCGGAACTCCCATGTCGATCGTGGCGAGTTCGGCCACCGCGGCGTTGACCAGGTCGTCGAGCACGGTCATCATCACCGAGTCTTTGGTCGGGAAATACCGACTGAAGGTGCGGGGCGACACGTCGGCAGCCGCAGCGATCTGCTCGACCGTGGTGTTGTCGTAGCCGCGCTCGATACACAACTTCACAGCGGCATCGACCAGCATGGCGCGGGTTCGTTGCTTCTTTCGTTCGCGCAGCCCAGGTAGTGCCTGCGCGATGACGTCGGCCACCTGAGCAATCGTAGTCGGAATACGCCCGCTTACGGATTCGCCGGTTGCACCCGGTAGCGAACAAACACCGGGACCGCCGCGGCGGCGACGAGGACGCCGACCAGGACGAGCGCTCCCCCGCCTGCGGCGGCAATGGTGGTGCCAACCACCGCGGCCGCCGCGCCGTGCGCCGCGTCCGCAAGCCGGGGACCACCGGCGACGACGACCGTGAACACGCCCTGAAGCCGGCCGCGCAGGTCGTCGGACGCCACCTGCTGCAGGATCGTCGACCGGAATGCCGCCGACACCATGTCGGCGGCGCCACCAATAGCGAGGAATGCCACCGCAATCCACAGCATCGTGCCGGTGCGGCCGTGCGCCAGCCCGCCTGCCACACCGAACCCGATCATCGCCGCGCCCCAGACTACGATCGCGATCACCACAGCAAGGCCCTGGCGCCGAATGCGAGGAAACCAGCCGGAGAACACTCCGCCCGCGACCGCACCGATCGACATTGCGGCCGCCAGGAGCGCCATGGTTGTGCCGCCCTCGATGGGTCCGCCGAAACTCTGGTGCGCCATCTCCGGAAACAACGCTCGCGGCATGCCGAGGATCATCGCGATCAGGTCGACGACGAACGACATCAGCACCACGTTGTTGCCGGCCAGGAAGCGGAAGCCTTCGAGCACGGAGCGAATGGCATCGAATCCCATCCCCCGCCCGCCGACTGTGGGCGGTATGGGCGCGAGTCGGCATGCCACCCAGATGGGCACCACGCAGGTGAGCGCGTCGATCAGATAGAGCGTGGACAGGTCGACCCAACGCAGCATCACGCCGGCCATCAGTGGGCCGACGATGGCACCGAACTGGAACACCGTGAAATTCAGCGAGTTGGCCGCCGCCAGCTGGCCACCGGGGATCATGCGCGGTATTGCCGCCGAACGGGTGGGACTGTCGATCGCATAGAAGGCCTGCTGAACCGACAACAGACACAGCACCACCCACACGTTGTTCAGCCCGAGCGCGGCCTGCAGCCATAACAGCACCGAGGACGCCCCCAGCCCGCACGAGGTGATGATGAGCAACACGCGCCGGTCCATGGCATCGGCCCAGGCCCCGCCCAGCAGGCCGAAGACGATTAGCGGAACCACGGCGAACACCCCGGCCAGGCCGACGTAGGCCGAGTTCTGCGTGAGTGCGTACAACTGCACGGGGACGGCGAAGATCGTGAGGTTTGCCCCGATAACCGTGACGATGCCGGCCACCCACAGCCGGCGGAAATCCGGCGTTCTCAGTGGGGTGGTGTCGGCGAACAGCCGCGCCACCGTTAGGGCTGCAGCCGCTCGATGCTTACGCCCGATGTCGCCGGCCCAGCGGCTCCGCTCGATGTCGCCGGCCCAGCGGCTCCGGCGGCGCCCGTTACCCGAATCCGGTTGTGGACCCGGTTCTCCCGGCCCTGCCAGAACTCGATGACCTCGGGGGCGATCCGGTAGCCGCCCCAGTGCGGGGGCACCGGAACGTGCTCGTCACCGGCGAAGCGTTCGGTCACTTGCGCCAGCTGACCCAGCAGCTCGGCGCGGGAGCCGATCGGGCGGGACTGTGCCGACGCCCACGCGCCCAGCTGTGAACCGCGCGGCCGCTGTGCCCAGTACTGGGCGGTCTCCTCGGCGGTCACCTTGGTCACCGCGCCGCGGATATGTACCTGCCGGCCCAGGGCGAACCAGGGAAACGTCACCGCGGCGTACGGTGTCGCCGCCAGCTCGGTGCCCTTGGCGGAGTCGTAGTTGGTGTAGAAGGTGATGCCAGTCTCGTCCACGCTTTTGCACAACACCGTGCGGCTGACCGGTCTTCCCGAATCGACGGTGGCCAGCACCATGGCATTGGGTTCGGCGATTCCGGCCGCCTCCGCGTCGGCTATCCACCTGTGCAACAACGCAAGCCAACCCTGCGCGAGCCAGTCGACGTCGAGGTCGCTGCTGCCGTCCTTCTCGACCGAGCCGTACTCCACTCGCATCGCCGCCAGGCGACCCGCATCGGGGATTTCCACCGGCTTACGGTACGCCCGAAGCCTGCGGCCGGCTGTTACCGACCGGTAGTGGCGGCCCGATCGGCGAGTGGGACAATCCACCTCATGACTGTGGTACCCAACGATTTCGTGCCCGGCCTGGAAGGGGTGGTGGCGTTCACCACCGAGATCGCCGAGCCTGACAAAGACGGCGGTGCGCTGCGGTATCGCGGTGTCGATATCGAGGATCTGGTCGGAAATCGGGTCACGTTCGGCGACGCCTGGGCCTTGCTGGTCGACGGCCGGTTCGGCGACGGCCTGCCCCCCGCCGAGCCGTTCCCGCTGCCCATTCACACTGGCGACGTGCGCGTGGACGTGCAGGCCGGCCTGGCGATGCTGGCGCCGATCTGGGGCTACGCACCGCTGCTGGACATCGACGGCGAGACCGCTCGCGATCACCTCGCCCGCGCATCGGTGATGGCGCTGTCGTATGTCGCCCAGTCGGCTCGCGGGATCTATCAGCCGGCGGTTCCGCAGCGCGTGATAGACGAATGCTCCACTGTCACAGAGCGTTTCATGACCCGCTGGCAGGGCGACCCGGATCCGAGGCACGTCGAAGCGATCGATGCCTACTGGGTATCGGCGGCCGAGCACGGGATGAATGCCTCGACGTTCACCGCGCGGGTGATCGCCTCAACCGGGGCCGACGTGGCGGCCGCGCTCTCGGGTGCGATCGGCGCGATGAGCGGCCCGCTGCACGGCGGCGCGCCCGCCCGGGTGCTGCCGATGCTCGAAGAGGTCGAGCGCGCCGGGGATGCCCGCGCGGTGGTCAAGGGTGTCCTCGACCGCAACGAAAAGCTGATGGGCTTCGGCCATCGGGTCTACCGGGCCGAGGACCCCCGCGCGCGGGTGCTGCGCGCCACGGCCAAGCGACTGGCGGCGCCGCGGTACGAGGTGGCCGTCGCGCTCGAGCAGGCGGCGCTGGCCGAGCTGCACGAGCGCCGCCCGGACCGGGCAATCGAGACCAACGTCGAGTTCTGGGCGGCCGTCATCCTCGACTTCGCCCAGGTCCCGGCGAAGATGATGCCGGCGATGTTCACCTGCGGCCGCACCGCGGGATGGTGCGCCCACATTCTCGAGCAGAAGCGGCTCGGCAAGCTGGTACGCCCCTCGGCGATCTACGTCGGGCCTGCACCGCGCTCGGTGGAAGCCGTCGACGGCTGGAGCGAGATCGCGCACGCCGTCTAGACCCTGTCTAGCGACGGTGGTTTCTGTCGGTACCCGGTGGTTGCATGAGGCATGGGCGATGAGTTCCGCTCGCCCGTGATGTCTATACCGGATGCGGCTCGCTCCGGGCCGCCGTGAACGACAGGAGACTGCCATGCCGATCGATGTACAACCCTCGCTGTCCCCGCACCTGGTCGTCGATGATGCCCCTGCGGCAATTGACTTCTACGTCAAGGCGTTCGGCGCCGTCGAGATCGGTCGGGTCCCCCGTCCCGACGGCAAACTGATCCACGCCGCCGTCGAGATCAACGGGTCCACGGTGATGCTCAACGACGATTTCCCGGAGATGTCCGGCGGTAAGTCGACGACCCCGCCCGCCCTTGGCGGCACGCCGGTGACCATCCACCTGACCGTGACCGACGTCGACAAGAAGTTCCAGCAGGCGGTCGACGCCGGCGCCACCGTGGTGATGCCGCTCGAAGACCAGTTCTGGGGCGATCGCTACGGCATGGTCGTCGACCCGTTCGGCCACCAGTGGTCGCTGGGCCAGCCGGTCCGCGAAGTCAGCTACGAAGAGATCCAACAGGCCATGAGCCGGGCATGATGCTCATGTGACGCAGCACCGCCGAAAGATCCTCTACATCGACCTCGACAACACGCTGGTCGACTTCGGCCATCGGATCGAGGGCCTCGACCCGGTCGTGGTGGACAAGTACCGCGGCCGGATGGACGAGGCGCCGGGCATCTTCGCGTTGATGCGATCGATGCCCGGCGCGATCGAGGCCTTCACCGAACTGTCGGCCCTGTTCGACACCTATCTGCTCTCGACAGCACCATGGCGCAATCCGTCGGGCTGGCAGCACAAGATCGAGTGGGTGCACGAACACCTTGGCACCGAAGAGGATTCACCGGCTTACAAGCGGCTCATCCTCACTCATCACAAAGACCTCAACCGCGGTGACTTCCTCGTCGACGACCGGCCCAACAACGGCGCCGAGCACTTCGAGGGCGAATGGATCCACTTCGGCTCAGAACGGTTCCCGGACTGGGCCACGGTGTTGAACTACTTGCGGGACAAGGCCTAACGCAGCAGGCCAGCCAGCAACCGTCTGGCCACCGGCAGGTCCGCCGCGGTGGCGGCCGCGGCCACCATGTCGGCTACGTCGGTGAACTTCACCCGTGGCCGGCCCTCGGCATCGCCGCGGGCGGTCTCGGCCGCATCGATGGCACGCCAACCGGCCGCATCGACCACATCAGGCCGGCGCGAGCGGATCAGTTTGTCCAGCACGGCCGGTCGCGCGCTGGGGTCGGTGAGCAAACCGGCGTTGAAGTCGTCGACCAGGTTCGAGACGGTCTGCATCGCACAGGATTTGTTGGTGCCGATGAAACCCGTTGGGCCGCGCTTGATCCAGCCCGCGACGTACGCGCCGGTGACGGCCACGCCGGTGGCGGGATCGATCACCCGGCCGTCCCGGTTGGGGACGACGGCGCCCGCCTCGTCGAACGGCAGGCCGTCGATTGGCGCGCCGCGGTATCCGATCGAGGTGAGCACCAGCCCGGCATCGAGCTGCACCGCCTCGTCGGTGCCGGTGCGGCGAAACTCGACAGCGCTCACCCGCCCGGTGCCGAGCACCCGGTCCGGAGTCAGCTGGTAGGCCAACCGGATTCGCGGGCGCGCGGCGATATCGGCGGCGACGGGCAGTTTGGCCAGGATCTCGAGCTTGCCCACGGTAACCGGGTCGGAAGCACCGGCCAGATCCTGCTCGACGAGGTTGTGGTCGTCGGCGCTGAGTACCACCTCGGCCGACGACGTCAGTCCGATCAGCTCGGGCAGCGTGAAGGCCGAGTCGACCGGTCGGCGGCGCGCGGCGATGACGACCTCGCGCACTGCGGAGTTGCGCAGGGCACCCAGCGCGCTATCGGAAATGTCGGTGCGGGCCAGGTCATCTGGGTCGGCGGTGAGGATCCGGGCCACGTCGAGCGCGACGTTGCCGTTGCCGATCACCACGACGCGTTCGTGGCGAAGGTCGACTGTCAGCCCGGCGAAGTCCGGGTGGCCGTTGATCCAGGCCACCGTCTCGGTGGCGGTGCCGGCTCCTGGCAGCTCCATCCCGGCGATGTCGAGCCTGCGGTCGTTCGGCGCGCCGACCGTATACAGCACGGCGTGGTGGTGCTCCAACAACTCGGCATGCGAAATATGCTGTCCAACTTCGACATTGAGGTAGAAGTTGAACTGCGATCGCGCACTGATCTGCTCGAAGACCCGCGTTACTCCCTTGGTGTTCTGGTGATCGGGGGCCACGCCGGCGCGCACCAGTCCGAACGGGGTCGGCAGTTTGTCGAAGACGTTGACCCGCACGCCCTTCTGGGTGAGCAATTCGTCTGCGGCATACATCCCCGCGGGCCCCGAGCCGACCACGGCCACTGTGAGATCCGCGCCTCCGCGGTGCACCTGGGGTGCGGGCAGCACCGGCGCGAGCTTTGACGTCGGCGGCAGCTTCACGTCGGCCGGTCGTTCGGGATAGAAGGCGGCGTTGAGTCCGATGAACGGCAGCTGCTTTTCGGTCAGCCTGCTGTCGGGCGCGATCGCGCCCACCGGGCACGCGCTGACGCAGGCACCGCAGTCCACGCAGGCCACCGGATCGATGTAGAGCATCTCGGCGGTGGCGAATTCCGGCTCATCGGGGCTGGGATGGATGCAGTTGACCGGGCAGGCGTAGACGCAGGACCCGTCGCTACAGCACGACTGGGTGATGACGTGAGGCATGCGCGTGCGCTTACGCGGCGCTCACGACGTGCCGGCGCTGCGGCTCGCTGCGGTAGCGGCTGGGCGGTCCGTCGATTCGGCAGATCCGCCACATGAGCTTTGCCAGCGGGTTCATCAACCCGGTGTCGGTGGCGAGCATGCGGACATCACCGAACATGTCGCGCAACATCTGTCGCGATTGCGGCGAGGAGAAGAAGATGTCCTTGCGCACCGAACGCGGGATGTCGAACTCCTTCCAGAACGCCTTCGGCGGAACGATGATGGCCGAACACAGCACACGCATCACCACCGGCACGAAGAGAGACAACCAGAACCGCTTCCGTCGGGGCAGGTGCGGCACCCGCTTGCGCAGATACTCATGCGCGAACGAAATGTGCCGGGCCTCCTCGGCGACATGAATGGCCATCACCCGCTCCATGATCGGGTGCAGCGTCTTGCCCTCGCGCAGAATGTTTTTCTGCGTGTGGTCGATGGGCTCCTCGCCGGCGAGGATGCCGAACCAGAACGGGATCGGCAGTGGCCCCGCGGCAAGGGGAATCGCCGGTTGAATCCACTTCAGCAAGCGAGGCATGCCAGGCACATCGGCACCGATGTGGTTCACCATCTCCTGAAACATCATGGTGTGGTTGCACTCTTCGACCGCCTCGTGCAGGCAGTAACGGTATTCCGGCGAACCGTTGGGCGTCCAGAAGGCGTACTCCATCAATCCCCGGATGAGGATCGACTCGAAGTGCAAGCCGACCTTGGCGACGTTGGCTTGACGCCACATGCCGATTTCGATCTGCCGCTCTTTGGCCTGTGACTGGTACCAGGGGTGCTGTCCGATCGGGTCGGTGGCCGGGAGAATCCAGCGCTCGTCGTTCGGAACCACGGCGAACTCCGGCGAGTCCCAGTCAATATCGGTATAGGGGTTGAAGTTGCGGCGCACCGAGGCTGCAGAGAGCGTGGTCAGCGTCTGCACATACGCGATGTCGTCCTGCACATCCATGTTGCGACGCCAGCGCCGGATGATTTTGGTTCTCGCCATGACAGTCTCCTCAGAGAGGTTTACATTAGGGCGGGTGTTGTCCACACAGTACCGCCGGTATCGCATACTTGTCCATACCCGTTTTCGGGTTTGCTGAGCGCCTCGCCTCATCCCTCCGGTTTAAGCAATGGCCCCTCCGTTTCAAAAGCACTCGCGCGGACTTCTAGGCTTGTGGGCATGGCTGATCTCGTGATCCCCGAATCTCTCAAGCCCGCCGACGGCCGCTTCGGCTGTGGCCCCTCGAAGGTGCGCCCCGAGCAGATGCAGGCGCTGAGCGACTCGGCCGCACTGTTCGGCACCTCGCACCGGCAGGCGCCGGTGAAGAACCTGGTCGGGCGGGTTCGCGGCGGCCTGCGCGAGTTCTTCTCACTGCCCGACGGCTACGAGGTCATCCTGGGCAACGGCGGCGCGACCGCGTTCTGGGACGCCGCCGCATTCGGCCTGATCGAGAAGAGGTCGCTGCACCTCACCTACGGCGAGTTCTCCGCGAAGTTCGCCTCGGCCACCACAGCCAACCCGTTCATCGACGACCCGATCGTGATCAAGGCCGACGCCGGCAGCGCCCCCGAGCCCCAGTCCGATCCGTCGGTCGACGCCATCGCCTGGGCGCACAACGAGACCTCGACCGGCGTCGCCGTTCCGGTGCGCCGTCCGGCGGACTCCGGGAACGCCCTCGTCCTCATCGACGCCACCTCGGGGGCGGGCGGACTGCCCGTCGACGTCAGCGATGTCGACGCCTACTACTTCGCACCGCAGAAGAACTTCGCCAGCGACGGCGGCCTCTGGCTGGCGGTCGTCTCCCCGGCGGCGCTGGCCCGCATCGAGTCCATCGCCGCCGCCGGCCGCTGGGTGCCCGACTTCCTGTCGCTGCCGATCGCGGTGGACAACAGCCTGAAGAACCAGACCTACAACACCCCGGCGATCGGCACGCTGGTGCTGATGGCCGAGCAGGTCGACTGGATGCTGGGCAACGGTGGGCTGGACTGGGCGGTCAAACGCACCGCCGACTCGTCGCAACGGCTGTACTCCTGGGCGGAGGCGTCGTCGTTCGCCACCCCGTTCGTCACCGATCCCGCCCTGCGTTCGCAGGTGGTGGGGACCATCGACTTCGACGATGCGGTCGATGCCGCGGCGGTGGCCAAGGTGCTGCGGGCCAACGGCATCGTCGACACCGAGCCGTACCGGAAACTGGGCCGCAACCAGCTGCGCATCGCGATGTTCCCTGCCGTCGAGCCCGATGACGTCTCGGCGCTCACGCAGTGCGTCGACTGGGTTGTGGAACGCCTGTAAGAAAGCTCGGCGTGTCCTAACCGTTATATTCCGTCGCCTGGGTTAAATTCCGGACGGAGAAGGAGGTCGACATGCGAGAACTCAGGGTGATCGGACTCGATGTCGACGGCAGGCACATCATCTGTGAAGGTCCCGACCCGGTCGACAGGTTCACTCTGCAGGTCGACGACCGACTGCGCGCCGCCGTCCGCGGTGACCGGTCGCTGGGCCAGACCCTGAGGGACAAAGAGGTCAAAGGCGTGTTGCGACCCAGGGACATTCAGGCGCGCATCCGTGCGGGTGCGTCCGTCGAGCAAGTTGCCGAATCATCCGGCATGGACATCACCAAGGTCGAGCGCTTCGCCCATCCGGTGCTTCTGGAGCGCGCGCGGGCGGCCGAGCTGGCCTCCGCCGCCCACCCGATCCTCGCCGACGGGCCGGCCGTGACTTCGCTGCACGAAACGATCACCACCGCCCTGATGGCCCGCGGCCTCAGCCCCGACGCGACGGAGTGGGACGCGTGGCGCGGCGAAGACGGCCGCTGGGTCGTGCAGATGGCCTGGCAGGTCGGCCTGTCCGACAACGTCGCTCATTTCCGCTTCAGCCCGGGTGCACACGGCGGCACGGTCGCCGCCCTTGACGACGCCGCCAGCGAGCTGATCGACCCGGGATTCGAACGCCCGCTGCTGCGCCCGGTGGCTCCCGTTGCGCAGCTCGCACTCGAGGAGCAGCCGCAACCCGCACCGGCCCCGGTCGAGGAGACGCCTGCCCCTGCGCCTGCGCCGGCTCCAGCCCCCCGCTCCAGGCGCGCCAAGGCCAGGCCCGCAGTGCCCGGCTGGGAGGACGTCCTGCTGGGCGTGCGTTCCAGCGGCGAGCGCTGATCTGTCGCTAGTGCGCGGCGGCCAACGCCAGTAGCGTCACCCAGCCGCCGGCGACGCCGATACCGGCGCCAAGGACGAACCAGCGCCGCACCGGGATCTGCCGCCAGCCCCACAGCGTGGGTGCCAGCCCACCGACCGCGATCAGGTTGAGCACGATCGCGACCAGCGGATGCACCCGCACCATGCCCAGGCTCAGCACCACGATCGCGGCGCCGGTGACTGCAGCGACGAATGCCGACACGGTCAGACCGGTCCCCCACGGCGTCGACTCGTCGTTCATCTGGGCAAGCCTATCCAGATCGCGCCCGCTCGTAGAATGCCAGCGCCGCCGCCGTCGCGACATTCAGCGAATCGGTGCCCCGCGACATCGGGATACGGACCCGAACATCGCTGGCCCGCATCACCGTCTCGGTCAGGCCCGGCCCCTCCGCCCCGACCAGCACCGCGACCTTCTGACCGGCCAGGCCGGTCATCGCCTCGGCCAGGGTCTGCGCAGCCGGATCAGGCGTCATGGCCAGCAGCAGGAACCCCCGCTGGCGCAGGTCAGCGAGGTCGGCCGGCCACTGCTGCGCGCGGGCGAACGGCACCAGCAGGGCATGGCCCATCGATACCCGCACCGCGCGGCGGTAGAGCGGATCGGCACAGCCGGTACCGAAGATGACCGCGTCCACGCCGAGCCCGGCCGCGTTGCGGAAGATCGACCCGAGGTTCTCGTGGTCGTTGACGCCCTCCAGGACGGCGACCGTCCGCGCGCCGTCGAGCACCTCGGCCGGCGTCAGCTCAGGAGGCCGTCGCGCCGCAGCGAGGACGCCACGGTTGAGGTGGAAGCCGACCACCTCGGCCATGACCTCAGCTGAGGCGCGATAGAACGGAGCCCGCACCCCGGTCAGGTCGTCACCCAGTTCGGCGAGGCGGCGGTCGGTGCCCAGGAAGGCGTGCGGGGTGAACCGCGAGGCGATCATGCGCTGGGCCACCAGCACACCCTCGGCGATCACCAGCCCTTTGCCGGTGGGCAGATCTGGTCGGCGGTCGACACTGTTGAGATCGCGAAAGTCGTCGACGCGGGGATCAGCGGGGTCGGTGATGTCGACAACGTCGAACGCCCCAAAAGCCTTGTCGCTCACGCGTCTTCGTCGACCAGCACGGTCATCAAGTCGGCGGCGCGCAGCAGGACGCCACGATCCTCGCTATCCAGGGTCGCCAGCCGGCCGCGCAGCCACTCCTGGCTGGCCTGACGCTCGCTGTCGACCAGTCCCGCACCGGCCTCGGACACCGCCACCAGCACCTGGCGGCCGTCGGCGGGATGCGACGTACGTACCACCAATCCGAGGTCGACCAGCGAGGCGATCACCCGTGTCATCGAGGGCGGCCGGACGCGTTCTTTGACGGCCAGCGCACCGGGTGTCATCGCGCCGTCTTTGGCCAGGGTGGCAAGCGCGGACAACTGCGACAGGGTGACCGGTGACTCGGGCCTGCGGAACCGCAACTGGCGTGCCAGTCGCATGACAGCCAGCGACAAATCGCTGGCAAGCCGCAGGTCACCGTCCAACACAATCGCAAACAGTACGACACAACAACACTCGATCAATGATGAACCGGGCAACTGCCGAGGAGTCGAGCGGGCCGCCCACTCGATCGGTTACCTTGGACGACAATGCCTTCCGACCAGCGCGAGCCCAGCCCATCACCGATGGCCGAACCCGAGCCGCCGGCGCTGCCCGCGGCACTGCTGGATCCGTGGCCGGTGATCGTCGCCGGCGCCGTGCTGTGGGCGCTGGCCACCATCGCGGCGTTCACCGTCGGAGCCCTGGAATCGTGGCGCCCCATCGCGATCGCGGGACTCGGCACCGGAGTTGTCGGCACGTCGATATTCCTCTGGCAGCGCACCGCTGCCCGGCGCGGTGCGCGGGGGGCGCAGACCGGCCTCGAACCGCCCGCACGGTAATCGGACAATCAATAAGGAGAAGTGATGGCAGCGCCGCTATTACAGGCAGAGATCGACATCAACGCTCCGGTGAGCAGAGTGTGGTCGCTGATCTCGGACCTGGACAACATGCCCAGGTGGAGCCCGCAGTGCCGGCTGATGAAGCCACTCGGCGAGGTCCGTCCTGGCACTCGCACCTTCAACCTGAACCGGCGCAACAACCTGTTCTGGCCGACGACCTCGACGATCACCGAGCTGATCCCGGAACGCAAGCTGGCCTTCCGGGTCAACGCCAATAACACCGTCTGGTGCTATGAGCTCGAGGCGACCGCCACCGGCACCCGTGTCGTCGAGACCCGGCACGCCGAGAACGGCGTCAAGGCCGTCTCGACCATGACGGTCAACGCTGTCATGGGTGGGGTACCGGGCTTCGAGAAGGAACTCGTCGAAGGAATGAACACCTCGCTGGCGCGCATCAAGGCGGCCGCCGAGGGCTAAGTCTGCTCGACCGTCTCGGGGCTCTCGACGTCGTCGGGGCTCTCGATCGGCTCCGGGATCTCGATCGTTTCCGTGCTCTCGACCGCTTCCGGGGTCTCGTCGACGATCGGGACCTCGACGACCTCGAGCACGCCGTCGTCATAAGGGTCGAACAACGGTGATCCGGTCCCCGGGGGCGGCGGGGTGTCCGAATGCGCACCGCAGCCGTACTCGAAATCGACGACGTGCGCGTCGGCGGACATCTCATTGCAGCACACGCCGAACATGGCGCCGAGTCCACCGGCGAGCGGAACCATGAATCCGCAGTCGCGGCAGACTTTCTTGGTGCCGCGGGCCATCGGCGCGCCGGGACCGTGGTCACCGTCGTGCCAGCGCTGCGCGGTCTCGTCGCGGGCGAAGGCGCTGAGCACCTGGAGGCGGCCGAATCCGACCTCATAGGCCACGTCGTCGATCGCGGGGTCACCGGTCGCGGTGTATCCCGGAGCCAGCCGCGGATCGTCCTTCAGCGGCGCGAGCAGGTCACCCGGGCCCAGGTCACCCGGCTTGACGCGTTCTTCCCAGGGCACCCAGGCCGGGGCCAGCAGCGCCGTCGGTCCTGGTACCAGCACGACTTCACTGACCGTCGCGTGATCGGCACCAGGGCATGCCACCACGACTGCCCACTGCCAGCCCTGATAGCCGGGCATCTTCGCCAGGAAGCGGTGCGTTGCCGCGGACTCGTCCTCAAAGCTGACGCCGAGGTACTCGCCCACCGTGTCGCCGCTGAACTCCACAATCGCCTGCCGTGCCTGGTCCACGGCGCCGCTCAGTACGGCGGCAGCCGCGTCCGACGGCGCGCCGTGTTGGGCGGGAGCCGTGGGTTCTGCAGAGTCGATCGAGCTGTCCATCGTCACTAATCTTGCCTCACGGCCCGTGTGCGCAGCCACACCGGTCACGTGCGCGCCGCGCATGCCCCCATGGGGGACAATCGTGGCGTGTCTGGAAGCCGGCGTGACGAACCCCGCGGGAATCCGGCTTTCGGGCCGCATCCCCGCTCGCCGGCCGGCGCCCCGGACGAACACCCCGGCATGGCCAACTACCCCAGCGACGGGGAAGGGATCCGCCGCACCGGAGCCACCCGGCGGTCCAACCCGATCCCCAGCGCCAACCGCTACCTGCCGCCGCTGGGCGATCAGGATCAGCGCACCGAGAACCTGTCCGGCCGGCCGACGGGCTCGCGTGGCGGCGTCGGTGGTGGTGCGGGCGAACGCGTCACCGTCACCCGTGCAGCGGCGATGCGCAGCCGCGAGATGGGGTCGCGGATGTATTCGATGGTGCACCGGGCGGCCACGGCCGACGGCGCCGACAAGTCCGGTCTGACCGCACTCACCTGGCCGGTGGTCGCCAACTTCGCGGTGGACTCGGCGATGGCGGTGGCGCTGGCCAACACGTTGTTCTTCGCCGCCGCATCCGGGGAGAGCAAGGGCAAGGTCGCGCTATACCTGCTCATCACGATCGCACCGTTCGCGGTGATCGCCCCGCTCATCGGGCCGGCACTGGACCGGGTGCAGCACGGCAGGCGCGCGGCACTGGCGATGTCGTTCATCCTGCGCACCGCGCTGGGGATCGTGCTGATCATGAACTACGACGGTGCCAACGGGGGCTACCCGTCGTGGGTGCTCTATCCCTGTGCGCTGGGAATGATGGTGTTGTCGAAATCCTTCAGCGTGCTGCGCAGCGCGGTCACTCCACGAGTCATGCCACCGACGATCGACCTGGTTCGGGTGAACTCACGACTGACGATGTTCGGCCTGATCGGCGGCACCATTGTCGGCGGTGGCATCGCCGCCGGGGCGGAGTACCTGCTCACCACGATCTTCCAGCTGCCCGGCGCACTGTTCGTCGTCGTCTTCATCTCCGTCGCCGGCGCGTCGTGGTCGATGCGGATCCCACGCTGGGTGGAGGTGACCGAAGGCGAGGTGCCGGCCACCCTGACCTATCACGGCGACACCGGGCCGCTGCACCGGCACGATCATCCACCGGCCACGAGAACGGGTGCGCGGCGACAACCATTGGGCCGCAACATCATCACCTCGCTATGGGGTAACTGCACGATCAAGGCGATGGTCGGGTTCCTGTTCCTGTACCCGGCCTTTGTCGCCAAGTCCCACGACGCCAGCAGCTGGGAGCAGTTGGCCATGCTGGGCCTGATCGGTGCGGCGGCCGGCATCGGGAACTTCGCGGGCAACTTCACCGCGGCTCGGATGAAGCTGGGCCGGCCGGCGATGCTCGTCGCGCGCATGACGGTTGCGGTGACGGTGGTGGCCCTGGTGGCCGCCGTCACCGGCAGCCTGATCACCGTGGCGGTGGCCGCGCTGATCACCTCGGGGTCGACCGCGATCGCGAAGGCGTCGCTGGATGCGTCGTTGCAGGACGACCTGCCCGAGGAGTCTCGGGCGTCGGCGTTCGGGCGTTCGGAGTCGGTGCTGCAGCTGGCCTGGGTGCTCGGCGGTGCGCTGGGCGTGCTGGTGTCCACCCAGCTCTGGGTGGGCTTCACCGCGATCAGCGCGCTGCTGATCCTCGGTCTGGCGCAGACCATCGTCAGCTATCGCGGCGACTCATTGATCCCCGGCTTCGGCGGCAACCGTCCGGTGCTGGCCGAACCGGAAGGGGCATCGGCGGTGACCAACAGGTGACTAGGTTGGTCCGCTGGCTTCTGGTGGTGTTCGTCGTGTTGGCATCGATCGGTGCCGGCGTCGGCGCGTGGGTGCTGACCCGCGACACCGGATCACCGCTGCCCGAGATCAGTGCCTACTCGCACGGGCAGTCCGTGCGGGTGGGGCCGTTCGTCTACTGCAACGTGGTGAACCTCAACGACTGCCAGAACCCGCAGACCCAGGGCGAGTTGCCGGTCAACGAGCGCTATCCGGTCCAGCTGTCGGTGCCGACCTCCATCGGCCGGGCGCCATGGCGGCTGCTGCGGGTCTACGAAGACGAGCGCAACTCGACCACCACCATCTACCGGCCCAATACCGAACTGGCCGTGACGATTCCGACGGTCGACCCGCAACGCGGCAAGCTCACCGGTGTGGTCGTGCAGCTGCTCACGCTGGTGCAGGACCAGAACGGTGAGTTGCGCGACGCTCCGCACGCGGAGTGGTCGGTGCGTCTGGTCTGGCCCTAGCCCGCGCCGTGCCCGGCAGGCACCCGCTCGGCCTCGCGCGTCGGGCCCGGCGGAGTGCCGTCGCCGAATGGCCTGCCGCCCAAGGCTTCTCGACCGTGCGGTACCAACCAGCCGGAGAGGTCGGGCCCCTTCGGGACGATCCGGGTGGGATTGATGTCGGCGTGCACGATGTAGTAATGCTGCTTGATCTGGACGAAGTCGGTGGTGTCGCCGAACCCCGGAGTCTGGAACAAGTCTCGGGCGTAGGCCCACAGCACCGGCATCTCGGCCAGCTTGGCCCGGTTGCACTTGAAGTGGCCGTGGTAGACGGGATCGAAGCGGGCCAGCGTGGTGAACAGCCGCACGTCGGCCTCGGTGATGGTGTCACCGACCAGATAGCGCCGGTCGGCCAGCCGCTCCGACAGCCAGTCCAACGCGGCGAACAACCGGTCGTAGGCCGCCTCATAGGACTCCTGTGAACCCGCGAACCCGCAGCGATACACGCCGTTGTTGACCTCGGTGTAGATCCGCTGGGCGACTTCGTCGATCTCGTCGCGCAGCGGCTCGGGATACAGCTGCGGCGCACCCTCGCGGTGGTACGTCTGCCACTCGGTGGAGAAGTCCAACGTCATCTGGGCGAAGTCGTTGGTGACCACCTGGCCGGTGGCGACTTCGACGATCGCCGGGACGGTGATGCCCTTGGGATAGTCGGGGTCGCGGGCGAAGTACGCGTCCTGCAGCCGCGGAATCTTCAGCACCGGGTCGACGCCCCCGGGATCGAGGTCGAAGGTCCAGCTGCGCTCGTCGTGCGTCGGCCCGCAGAACCCGATGGACAGCACATCCTCCAGGCCGAGCAGCCGGCGCACGATGATCGTCCGATTCGCCCACGGACACGCCCTGGCGACGATCAGCCGGTAGCGATCGGGCTCGACGGGATACCCGTCGGCACCGTCAGCGGTGATCCGGGTGGTGATGTAGTTGGTATCGCGCTTGAACTCGCCGCCGCCGGCGACATAGGCACCCACGCGACCAGTGTTCCCCGCCGCAGGCTAGGCGTCGAGTTCCTGGGCGACGGCCTTGACCACTTCGGACACCCGCCGGGCGACCTTGCGATCCGGATAGCGCCCCTTGCGCAGCTCAGGCTGCACCGCGCCTTCAAGCAGCGTGATCATGTCCTCGACCATGCCGTGCAATTCGTCCGGGGTGTGCTTGCGTTCGACCGGGGTGGCTTCACGCCGAGTCCGGGTCAGGCTCGGCGGCGGGTCAATCAGCTTGACGCTCAACGCTTGCGGCCCACGACGCCCGGAGGCCACGCCGAACTCGACCTTCTGGCCGGCCTTGAGACCCTCGATGCCCTCGGGCAGTGCCGACGCACGGACATAGACGTCCTCGCCGTCCTCCTGGGACAGGAAGCCGAATCCCTTCTCGGCGTCGTACCACTTCACCTTGCCGGTCGGCACTGGTCTCACCTGCTTGTCTGACGGGTTCATGACAACATGACGAAGCGTCCCGCCGGTGCAGGACGCGTGTCGGTGATCCTACTCGGGAAGAGGTGGGGCCAGCACCCCTGTTTAGTTCGGTAGGCTGGGCAAACCGCTGGAGGAGACATGCGCCTGATCTTGAACGTCGTCTGGTTGCTATTCGGCGGGCTATGGCTTGCCCTTGGCTACTTGCTGGCCGCGCTTGTCTGCTTTCTTCTGATCGTCACCATTCCCTTCGGCTTCGCCGCGCTGCGGATCGCCGACTACGCGCTGTGGCCGTTCGGGCGAACCATCGTCGATAAGCCCGGCCCGCGCCCCGGCGCGCTCGTCGGCAACGTGATCTGGGTGCTGCTGTTCGGGCTGTGGCTGGCGATCGGGCATGTGGTCAGCGCGGCCGCGATGGCGATCACGATCATCGGGATCCCACTGGCACTGGCCAATCTCAAACTCATTCCGATCTCGTTGATGCCGTTGGGCAAGGAGATCGTCCCCGCCGGCCAGCCTCGGGTGGCGGTATGACCATGACGTCGCTCGGCCTGCCTGCGGTCCGCCGCGACGCCGAAGACTTCCCGGCCGAGATGCCGCGCAGCGGCCCGCTGGTCGACACCTTCGGCCGGGTGGCCACCGACCTGCGGGTGTCACTGACCGATCGGTGCAATCTGCGCTGTACCTATTGCATGCCTGCCGAGGGTCTGGACTGGCTGCCCGGCGACGAGCTGCTGACTCGCGACGAGCTGACCCGGCTGCTGACGCTGGCGGTCACCCGGCTCGGGATCGACAGTGTCCGCTTCACCGGCGGGGAGCCGCTGCTGTATCGGGGCCTGGAGGATGTCGTGGCCACGGTGGCCGCATTGCGCCCGCGCCCCGAGATCGCGCTGACCACCAACGCGGTGGGGCTGGCCCGGCGCGCCCAGGCCCTGGCAGACGCGGGCCTGGACCGGGTCAACGTCTCGCTGGACAGTCTCGACGCCGCGCATTTCGCCGCCATCACCCGCCGCGACCGGCTCACCGATGTCCTCGACGGCCTGTCCGCGGCGGCGACCGCGGGCCTGGGGCCGGTGAAGGTCAATGCGGTGCTGGATCCGGTGACCGGTCTGTCGGATGCCGTCGAGCTCCTGGAGTACTGCCTGCGATACGGCTACCAGCTGCGCATCATCGAACAGATGCCGCTGGACGCCGGGCACCTGTGGCGTCGCGACGCGAACCTGGCCGGCGACGAGATCTTCGCAGCCCTGGCCGGACACTTCGAGCTGACCGCCGACCCGGCGCCGCGCGGATCCGCTCCCGCCCAGCTATGGCTGGTCAACGGCGGGCCGGCCACCGTCGGCATCATCGCGTCCGTCTCACACGCGTTCTGCTCGGCCTGCGACCGGACCCGCCTCACCGCCGACGGGCAGATCCGTAACTGTCTGTTCGCCGCCGAGGAATCCGACCTGCGCGGCCTGCTGCGCAACGGCGCCGACGACGACGCACTCGAGGTGGCGTGGCGCGCCGCGATGTGGCGCAAAGCGGCCGGGCACGGCATCAACGATCCGGGATTTGTTCAGCCGCAACGGCCGATGAGCGCGATCGGTGGCTGAGGTGACCGCGCCGGTGGAAATTACTGTGCGTTTCTTCGCCGCCGCCCGAGCCGCCGCTGGCGCGGACTCCGACCTGATCAACCTGCGTCAGGGCGCCACGGTCGCCGATGTGGTGAGCGAACTACGTTGCCGCAGTGACGAATTGGCCCGCGTGTTACAGCGGTGTTCATTCCTGTGCGACGGCATCGCGGTTCGCAATCACGCCACTGAACTGCGATCGGGCCAGACCCTCGACGTGCTACCCCCGTTTGCCGGCGGGTAATGGTGATTTACGTCACATCACGATCAGGTAACGAGATGGCCACGGGGGAATTTTCCGTCCGAATTACCTGGGCGAACACCCACCTGTCGTGGGGCTTTAACCTTTTTTAAGGTTTGCCACTAGCAGAAACGCCCGAAATCGCAAAAGGTGACGCCACTCTCGGTTGCAGTTAGCGTCTCTGCCAGGTCCACCCCCTCCCCCCGGGGGAAAGACCCTCTCCGCTCTTAGCGCTGAGCTCCATCCAAGGAGCGGAGAGACCAACGAGAACCATGGATGGAGGCGGGGGACCCACCGGTCCACCGACATCAGGAGACCAGGAACCGCTCGCGGTTCCTTGGGGTGAAGCCGAGATCGTTTCCACCAGAGACGACCACGGCCGGGCGACCTCTCCAGCCCGAACCCGACAGCTGACCTCGCAGGCGCATTGAAGAGAGGAATACATCGCCATATGAGTGGACGGCATCGCAAGCCCACTTCTTCGTCTGTCAGCGTCGCCAAAATCGCGGTCACTGGTGCGGTCATCGGAGGCGGCAGCCTCGTCTTCGCCAGCCAGGCCCAAGCGGCTCCCGATGCCGAATGGGATCAGGTAGCCCGCTGCGAATCCGGCGGCAACTGGGCCATCAACACCGGTAACGGTTATCAGGGTGGTCTGCAGTTCTCCCCCGGCACGTGGTCCGCGCACGGCGGCGGTCAATTCGCGCCGGCCGCCAACATGGCCACCAAGGACCAGCAGATCGCCATCGCCGAGCACGTGCTGGCCACTCAGGGCCGCGGTGCCTGGCCGGTGTGCGGTCGCGGCCTGTCGGGTGCGACGCCGCGCAACGTGGTGAACGAGCCCGCTCCGGATGCGTTGCCGGTCGAAGCCGCCGCGTTCGACGCGCCGCTGCCCGACGCTCCGGCCCCGGACGCTCCGGCTGACTTGCCGCCCGCTCCGGCTGACTTGCCGCCCGCGCCCGCCGACCTGGCCCCCGCCCCGGTAGATCTGCCGCCCGCACCGCAGGACCTCCCCCCGGCACCGCAGGACCTCCCGCCGGCACCGCAGGATCTGCCCCCGGCACCGCAGGACCTCCCACCGGCCCCGGCCGACCTGCCGCCCGCTCCGCAGCCCGACGTCGTCGCGGTCTCCCAGGAGATCGCTCCGCCGGCCGCTGAGCCCGTCGTCGATGCGGCTCTGCAGGTGCCCGCGCCCGAGGCGCCGGCCACTCCTGACGAGCAGACCATCACGGTGCAGGCGTCGTCGATCCACTTCCTCCCGCAGGCCCCGGCCGACCCGACGGTTCCGCCGGTTCCCGCACCGGCACCGGCTGATCCTGCCGCGGCGCCCGCGCCGGACGCCACCGTGGTGGCCGCTGGCCAACCCGCTCCACTGCCCGACGGTGTCCCGCACCTGACGAGCCCGGAGAACCTGCCGCCGGGAACCAGCGACCAGCCAGAGGGCCCGCAGGACGGTCCGAACGTGACCTACCTCAAGGAACTGTGGCACGCGATCCAGACCCAGCAGGTGAGCAGGGGTGACGCGCTACTGGCGCTGACCCAGCGGCCGCTGAACACTCCGGTGACCAACGACCCGAGCATGGGCGTGGCTCCTGGCGACCCGAATGCGCCGCTGCCGGGTCCTGGCGCTCCCGCACCCGCACCGGCCCCCATCGTGCCGGATCCTGCAGCCGCACCGGCTCAGTAAGCGGCTCAGGCCGAGTTCACCCACTCGTCGGTTCCGTCGGCGAAGAACTGGTGCTTCCACACCGGTAGCCGTGCTTTGACGGTGTCGACGAGCCTCGCGCACGCCTCGAACGCCGCCGCGCGGTGGTCGGCCGCCACGGCAGCCACCAGTGCGGCATCCCCGATCGAGAGCGTGCCGACCCGGTGGCTGGCCGCAATCGCCCGCACACCGGTGGTTTGCGCCGCCACCTCCGCGAGCGCCTCGAACAACGTCTGCTCGGCCAGCGGGTGCGCGGAGTACTCCAGGCGCACCACATCCCGGCCGCCATCGTGGTTGCGAACCACCCCGGAGAAGCCGACCACCGCGCCGGCGGCGTCGCTGGCGACGAGTTCCTCGTGTTCGGTCAGCGAGATCGGGCCTTCGACGAGCGCGGCCCGCAGGATGCGTGTCATGAGCGGTGGTCTCCTCCGGAGAGCTGGTCCAGCGCGTGGTCGAGGACATCGGCGAGCACCGACAGCCCATCGCGTACGCCACCCGGGGATCCCGGCAGGTTGACCACCAGTGTGCGCCCGGCGACGCCACACACGCCACGGGAGAGCACCGACGTCGGCACCTTGGGCAACCCGGAGCGGCGGATGGCATCGGCCAGTCCAGGGATTTGGTAGTCGAGAATGCCGAGCGTGGCCTCCGGGGTGGCGTCGGTCGGCGATATCCCGGTCCCGCCGGAGGTGATCACGACGTCCGATCCGGCGTCGATCGCCGCGCGCAGGGCATCGCCGACGGCGCTGCCGTCGACCACCACGATCGGATCGGGGACGCTGAATCCGCGCTCGGCGAGCCAGCCGACGACGATGGGGCCGGTGCGGTCCTCGTAGACACCGGTCGCGGCCCTCGTGGAGGCGATCACGACCCGTGCGGACTTGCTGCTCACCGGTCGGGTCGCTCCGCGAGCGTCGCTCACGCCGGGCGCACCCACAGGCCGGTCTTGCCGCCCTCCTTGCGCAGCACCCGGATGTCGTCGAGGCGCGCGGCGGGGTCGACGGCCTTGATCATGTCGTAGACCGTCAGGGCCGCGACGCTGACGGCAGTGAGCGCCTCCATTTCGACACCGGTGCGATCGGTGGTGCGCACCGAGGCGGTCACGCCCACCTCGGCCTCCCCGATCGCGAACTCGATGTCCACCCCGGTCAGCGCGAGGTGGTGGCACAGCGGGATGAGGTCACTCGTGCGCTTGGCGGCCAGGATGCCGGCCACCCGGGCGGTCGCCAGGGCATCGCCCTTGGGCAGGCCACCGGACGCGATGAGGGCGACCACCTCGGCGGTGGTGTGAACGGTGCCGGCCGCCACCGCCGTGCGGGTGGTCGCGGCCTTGTCGGTGACGTCGACCATGCGCGCCGCACCGTGCTCGTCAAGGTGCGAGAGGTGAGGCTGCGGTCCGCTGGTCACCGTTTACTTGTTGACGACGGTGACCGGGTGCAGATACGGCAGTTCGGCCGCGGGCAGCGGGAACGTGATTTCGCCGAACGGGGACAGCGCACCGACCCGATCGGTGGCCAGCTCGCTCACGGCGTGGTCATCGGGATCGCGGGTCGGCCAGCCATTGTCGACATACGGAGTCTTCTTCTCAGCCACGGCAACATTCTGACACTCCTACGGCCGGGTTGTGCACACAGGCGGCTGTTTTACGCTGGTCAACAATGACTGACGAGTCCGGACCCTTGGGCAGGAGCGAAGCGACCCGGGAAATGGCCCCCGCGGGCAGGAGCGACGCGACCCGGGAAATAGGCCCGGGGATGCCGCTGGGCGCCTGGTTGGCCGATCTGCCCGACGACCGGCTGATCCGCCTCCTGGAATTACGGCCGGACCTCGCCCAACCCGCACCCGGCAGCATCGCGGCCCTGGCCGCCCGGGCGGTGGCCCGCCAGTCGGTCAAGGCTGCCACCGACGAACTGGACTTCCTGCGGCTTGCCGTCCTCGACGCGCTACTGGTGCTGCATGCCGACATGACCGCCGTGCCGGTGGCCAAGCTGGTGGCGCTGATCGGCGAGCGCGCTGACGAGCAGTCGGTGCTGATCGCGCTGGATCATCTGCGCGAGCGGGCCCTGGTATGGGGCGACGACACCGGGGTGCGGGTGTCGGCCGAGGCCGCCGCCGGGCTGCCCTGGTATCCCGGGCAGGCCATCCTCGAGGACGCGACGCGGTCCGGGACCGAGATTTCGGCGGCCATCGACGCGCTCGACGAACCCCAGACGGAATTACTGGAGCGGCTGTTGACGGGCTCACCGGTGGGCCGCACTCGCGACGCCGCGCCGGGCGCGCCCGCCGACCGGCCGGTGCCCCGGCTGCTGGCGGCGGGCCTGTTGCGCCAGCTCGACGCGGAGACGGTGATCCTGCCGCGCCACGTCGGCCAGGTGTTGCGCGGCGAGGAGCCCGGCCCGGTGCATCTGAGCGCACCGGACCCGGTGGCCAGCACCACCACCATCGCCGACGTCAACGCCGCCGCAGCAGGCGCCCTGCTGGATCTGATCCGCGAGATCGAGACGGTGATCGAAAGCCTCTCCGCCGCACCGGTTCCCGAGCTGCGCAGCGGTGGACTGGGGGTGCGCGAGGCCAAGCGGCTGAGCAAACTCACCGGGATCGACGAGCAACGCCTCGGACTGGTCCTCGAGATCAGTTCGGCCGCCGGCCTGATCGCCAGCGGCATGCCCGACCCAGAGCCGTCGGACGGCTCCGGCCCGTACTGGACGCCGACGGTGGCCGCCGACCGCTTCCTCGAGACGCCCACCGCGGCACGCTGGCACCTACTGGCCACCACCTGGCTGGAGCTTCCGTCCCGCCCCGGCTTGATCGGCAGCCGCGGGCCCGACGGCAAACCCTATGCGGCACTATCTGATTCGCTGTACTCGACGGCCGCCCCGCTGGACCGGCGACTGCTGCTGGACCTGCTGGCCGCCTTGCCCCAGGGGTCTGGCGTGGATGCGCTGCGCGCCTCGCAGGCGCTGATCTGGCAGCGGCCCCGGTGGGCGGCGCGGCTGCAGCCCGAACCCATCGCGCACCTGCTCGACGAGGCGCACACCCTTGGCCTGGTCGGCCGCGGGGCATTGAGCACACCGGCGCGGGTGCTGCTGACCGGCGGCGAGGACGCAGCCGTCGAGGCGATGGGCAAGGTGCTGCCCGCACCGATCGATCACTTCCTGGTGCAAGCCGACCTGACCGTGGTGGTGCCCGGGCCCCTGCAACGCGACCTGGCCGACGAACTCGCAGCGGTCGCCGCGGTGGAATCGGCCGGCGCCGCGATGGTGTACCGGGTCAGCGAAGCATCGATCCGGCATGCGCTGGACACCGGGCGCACTGCAGGCGCGCTGCACGCGTTCTTTGAACGTCACTCGAAAACACCTGTCCCCCAAGGCTTGACATACTTGATCAACGATGTCGCCCGCCGGCACGGTCAGCTGCGCGTCGGCATGGCGTCCTCGTTCGTGCGGTGCGAGGACCCGACCCTGCTCGCGCACGCGGTGGCCGCGCCTGCCCTGGAGCACCTCGAGGTGCGGCAGCTGGCCCCGACGGTGGCGGTGTCGCAGGCTCCGATCGGTGAGCTGCTCGCCGCACTGCGGGCGGCGGGATTCGCACCGGCGGCCGAGGACTCCTCGGGCGCGATCGTCGAACTTCGCCAGCGCGGCGCCCGAGTGTCCGCGCCTCCGCACCGTCGCCTGTTTCGCGCGCTGTCCAAGCCGAGTGTGGAGACCCTGGCCTCCGTGGTGGCGATACTGCGCCGGGTGGACTCCGCCACTCCGTTCGCCAACGTCCGCCTCGATCCGGCGGTATCGATGGCGCTACTGCAGCAGGCGGCCGTGGAACACAAGGATGTGGTGATCGGCTACGTCGACGCTGCCGGGGTCGCCACGCAGCGGGTGGTGCGCCCGCTGACGGTCAGCGGCGGCCAATTGCTGGCCTGGGATCCCACTCAGGGCCGCCCCCGGGAGTTTGCGCTGCATCGCGTGACGTCGGTGATGTCGGCCGACGCGGGATAATGGCCGTATGACTGAAGGCCCGCTGATCGTGCAGTCCGATAAAACCGTGCTGCTCGAAGTCGACCATGAGCAGGCCGGCGCTGCTCGGGCCGCTATCGCCCCGTTCGCGGAGCTGGAACGCGCGCCCGAGCACATCCACACCTACCGCATCACTCCCCTGGCGTTGTGGAACGCCCGCGCCGCCGGCCACGACGCCGAGCAGGTGGTCGACGCGCTGGTCAGCTTCTCGCGCTACGCCGTGCCGCAGCCGCTGCTGGTCGACATCGTCGACACCATGGCTCGCTACGGGCGGCTGCAGCTGGTCAAAAGCCCGATCCACGGCCTGGTTCTGGTCAGCCTCGATCGCGCGGTGCTGGCGGAGGTGATGCGCAATAAGAAGATCGCCCCGATGCTGGGCGCGCGCATCGACGACGACACCGTGATCGTCCATCCCAGCGAGCGCGGCCACATCAAGCAGCTGCTGCTCAAGATCGGCTGGCCGGCCGAGGACCTGGCCGGCTACGTCAACGGCGAGGCCCACCCGATCAGCCTCAGCCAGGATGGCTGGCAGCTGCGCGACTACCAGGAGATGGCGGCCGACTCGTTCTGGGCGGGCGGTTCGGGCGTGGTGGTGCTGCCGTGCGGGGCGGGCAAGACGCTGGTCGGCGCGGCCGCGATGGCCAAAGCCGGGGCGACGACGCTCATCCTGGTCACCAACACCGTCGCGGGCCGGCAGTGGAAGCGCGAGCTGATCGCGCGGACATCGCTGACCGAAGAGGAAATCGGCGAGTACTCCGGTGAGCGCAAGGAGATTCGGCCGGTCACCATCGCCACCTACCAGGTGATCACCCGGCGCACCAAGGGCGAGTACCGGCATCTGGAGCTGTTCGACAGCCGCGACTGGGGGCTGATCATCTACGACGAGGTCCACCTGCTGCCCGCACCGGTGTTCCGGATGACGGCCGACCTGCAGTCCCGCCGGCGGCTCGGGCTCACCGCGACGCTGATCCGGGAGGACGGCCGTGAGGGCGACGTCTTCAGTCTCATCGGACCCAAGCGCTACGACGCACCGTGGAAGGACATCGAGGCCCAGGGCTGGATCGCGCCGGCGGAGTGCATCGAAGTCCGCGTCACGATGACCGACAACGAGCGGATGCTCTACGCGGTGGCCGAACCCGAGGAGCGCTACCGGCTGTGCTCGACCGCCCACTCGAAGATCGCGGTGGTCAAATCGATCCTGGCCAAGCACCCTGACGAGCCGACGCTGGTGATCGGCGCCTACCTCGACCAGCTCGACGAACTGGGCACCGAACTGGACGCACCCGTCATCCAGGGCTCGACGAAGAATGCCGAGCGCGAGGCGCTGTTCGACGCGTTCCGCCGCGGGGAAGTGAAGACACTGGTCGTGTCCAAGGTGGCGAACTTCTCCATCGATCTGCCGGAAGCATCAGTGGCCGTGCAGGTTTCGGGAACCTTCGGCTCGCGCCAGGAGGAGGCGCAGCGGCTGGGCCGGCTGCTGCGGCCCAAGCACGACGGCGGTGGCGCGGTGTTCTACTCCGTGGTCTCCCGCGACAGTCTCGACGCCGAGTACGCCGCGCACCGGCAGCGGTTCCTGGCCGAACAGGGTTACGGCTACATCATTCAGGACGCCGACGACCTGCTCGGCCCGGCGATCTGAAAGCGCTTCACCATACGTTGCCGCCGCTTCCCGATAGCAAAAGTTCATCATTCGATTCGATGAACGTTGCGGTCGTGAAACTAATGTGACAGCGAACGTCGCAGCAACGCGTTAGTCTTCGCCACGACACGTGGTCGGGTGGCAAAGGGGCGTTCGTGAGCGCAGCAGGCTTCATTGGTCGGGTTGGCGGGTTGGCGGTTGCGCTGGGAGTGGGCGCCGCGGCGTTCAACGGCGCGGTGGCCTGGGCCGACAGCCCCGGCCCGGGCGACTCCTCGACGCATGCCGGCTCCGCGCGCTCGGCACCCGGCGACACCGGTTCGGTTGCCGGCCCGGCCAAGCACAGTGCCCCGACGGCGGCATCGGGCCGGTCGCGTCCGGTGTCGACGGTGCGCGGCCAGTCGATCACCTCGGTGCCAACCGCCACGGCGGCGTCCGCGGCCGCCGACCCGTCAGCGCCTGAATTGCCGCCGGCCGATTCACCACTGGAGTTGGCGGCGCTGGCCTACAGCCGGCGCGACACCGCTGTCTCGGCGCGCGCCGCCGCCGCGGAGTCGTCGGCGCAGGAGGGCTCCGTCCAGACACTGAGCGCCCAGAACACCGCGGTGATCATGGGACCCAGCGGTGTTCCGATCCCCAAACCGAGCTACATCCAGAACGTCTTCAATCTCTACATCGCGCCCTCGTACCCGGGTTCCATCCCGTTCCAGTTGGACACCCCCGAGGGGTTGTATCCGATCACCGGGGTGAAGAGCCTGCCGCTGAACGTCTCGGTCCAGCAGGGACTCCAGATCCTCACCGCGGCAATCGCAAAGCAGATCGCCGCCGGTAACACCGCCACGATATTCGGCTATTCGCAGAGCGCCATCATCTCCTCGCTGATCATGAGTCAGCTCCCCGCGGACACGCCGGTGAACTTCGTCCTGGTCGGCAATGAGATGAACCCCAACGGGGGGTTCCTGTCCCGCTTCCCCGGGCTGAAACTGCCGAGCCTCGGCCTGGAATTCTACGGTGCCACACCCGAAAACCTATTCCCGACAACGAATTACACCCTCGAGTATGACGGGTTTGCCGACTTCCCCCGCTACCCGCTCAATCTCGTGTCGGTGCTCAACGCCGGACTGGGCATCATCTTCGTACACACCAAGTACGCCGATCTCACCCAGCAGCAGGTCGATAACGCCATCGCGCTGCCGACCACGGACCCGACACAGAAGTACTACATCATCCCGACCGAGAACCTGCCGCTGCTGGAGCCGCTGCGGCTGATCCCCGTCATCGGCACGCCGCTGGCCGACCTGTTGCAGCCGGCGCTGAAGGTCATCGTCAACCTTGGCTACGGCGATCCCAACTACGGCTGGTCCAACCAGGGATTCGCCAATCAGCAAACAACTTTCGGGTTCATCCCCGACGTCGACTGGGGCGAGGTGGCCAACCTGTTCTTCGCCGGCATCCAGCAGGGTGTCCAGGACTTCGTCGCCGACATCAGCCCGGGCGGGGTGATGTGGCAGGAACTGGCGTCACTCACACTGCCCAAGCCGGGTTCGATCACACCGCCGCCCACCCCGACCAGCATCATCACCGCCCTGCAGACGGTGACCACCGATACCGCCCTGTTCATCTCCAACGCCGCCGCGTCGCTGTATGCGGCCGCGCTTCCGACCGCCGACATCGTCAACGCGATCGTCACGATGCTGCCCGCCTACGGCGTGACTCTGTTCCTGGACGGCCTTCAGCAGGCACTCAGCGGCGACGTCATCACCGGTCTGGTCAATGCCGTCGGGCTGCCGATCGCGGCCGCCGCGGGGTTGGCAACCACCGCCGGACTGATCGAAGTGCTGGTCCTACTGCAGGCCGTCGAAGGTTTCTTCGGCCAGGAGACCAACGTCTAGCAGCCCACAGGGCCGGTTACAGCGAAAGTATTGTCGCCGAGGCGGTTCCGGGCGCACCGTAGACCTGGGCCAGCCCGATGCGGGGGTTACCCGGCACCTGGCGCTCGCCGGCCTCGCCGCGCAGCTGGCGCACCAGCTCGTGCATCTGGCGCAGGCCCGATGCGCCGATCGGCTCGCCGTTGGCGATCAGCCCGCCGTCGGTGTTGATCGGCAGCGAGCCGTGGATCTCGGTGGCACCGTCGGCCAGCAGCTTCTCCTGCTCACCGTCGGCGCACAGGCCGGTCTCGGCCATGTGGATGATCTCGGCGCCGGCGTCGGTGTCCTGCAGCTGGGCGATGTCGACGTCCTCGGGTCCGATCCCGGCCGCCTCGTAGGCCGCCTTGGCGGCGTAGACCGTCGGCGACACGTCCTCATCGAGCGGTGCCGAGGTGCCGTGCACCTCGTAGGCGCCGAAGGTCCGAGTACGAATCTCACTGGCGCGCACGTACACCGGCTTGTCAGTGAATCGGTGGGCGATCTCGGCGCGGCACATGATGACCGCAGCGGCCCCCTCGTCGGGCGCACAGAACATGTACTGCCGCAGCGGGTAGTTCAACACCGGCGACGCCATGATCTCCTCGACGGAAATCTCCTTGCGCCGGAACGCATTCGGGTTGAGCACACCGTTGCGGAAGTTCTTGTTGGCCACCCGCGCCAGCGTCTCCTCGGAGATGCCGTGATCGTGGAGGTACCGGTTGGCCTTGATACCGAAGAACTTGGTGGTGACGAACTGCCCGTTCTCCGCATACCACTGCGGCAGAGCCAGTTTCGCCGGGTCATCGGTGAAGGCGCCACGCGGGTGCTTGTCCAGACCCACCGCGATGCCGATGTCGTACTTGCCGAGTCGGATCGTGTCCGCGGTCTGCTGGATCGCGCTGGCCGCGGTGGCGCAGGCGTTGAAGACGTTGGTGAACGTGATCCCGGTGAGGCCGACCAAGCGCGTCACCGCGTCGGGGTTGGACACTTCATAGCTGCCACCGAAGCCGAACTGGATGTCCTTCCAGTCCGCACCGGCGTCGGCAAGCGCCAGCGCGATGGCCTCGGCGCCCATCTGCATGGCGGTCTTGTCGAACCTGCCGAACGGGTGCAGGCCGACACCGATGATCGCAACGTCGTTACTCATGCTCTCTACGCCTCCGCGGGCTGGAAGGCGAAGGTGACGACCTCATTGCCGTCGGCGTCGGTGGCGAACGGAATCATCGTCAGCTCGACGTCCATGCCCCACTTCAGCTTCTCCGGATCGTTCTCGGTGAGCCGGCCCTCGACGCGCACGACGTCATCGAGCTGCACCAGGCCGACCCCGAACGGGACGAAGTCCTTACCGGTCGGGCCGATGTAGGGCGCTCCGGGCGCGAAACCCTGGGTGGTCCAGGCCACCAGCGTGCCGCGGCGGGGCAGCTTGACCTCGCTCATACCGGCCGCGCTGCAGCGCGGGCAGCGTTCCTGACTGGGAAAGACCACGGCCGAACAGCTGGCACATTCACTGCCGATCAGCTGCGGGTTCTCGTCCGGCCAAGTGGAGATTTCGGGCGCCAGGGCCTTTTGCATAGCGGCATCCTTCGTAGTCCAGGTCAGTAGCGGGATCGTACAACACTGTTGACCGCAGACGGAAACCCCATTCTCATCTGAGTGCACGTGCTTCTCACGTCAGCGCGGGAATCACCTCACGCTCGAACAGTTCGATGCCGGACCGGTCGTAGGCGGCCTCCGGGAAGTAGCAGATCACGTACTCGCAGCCCAGCTCGCGCAGTGCCGTCAGGTTCTCGATGACCTGCGCAGGCGTACCCGCGGCGGACTCCGGCGCACTGACCGTCGTCATCATCGCGTCCGCGGCCGCGTCCCCGCAGACCCCGGACAGCCGGTCGCGCACCCGCTGGACCCGCTGCGTGACATCGTCGGTCGAGGTGCCGATGATCGCGTTCACGTTGGCCGAGCGGACGATGGCGTTGAAGTCGGTGCCCACCTCGCGACAGTGCTCGGCAAGCACCTGGGATTTGTGCGCGAAGCCATCGGGCTCGGAGGTGAAGTTGGTGTACTGCGCATACTTCGCAGCGATCTTGAGCGTCACCTTTTCGCCGCCGCCGGCGATCCACAGCGGAATTCCGCTCTCCTGCAACGGCTTAGGCGCGACAATCGCCCCGTCGACCTGATAGTGCGAACCGGCGAAACTCACCTTCCCGTCCCGCCACGCGTCGCGCATGATCTGCACACCCTCGTCGAGGCGGGCCAACCGCACACCCGCCGAGGGAAACCCGTAGCCGTAGGCGCGCCATTCGTGCTCGTACCACCCGCCGCCGATGCCCATCTGCACCCGGCCGCCGGAGATGATGTCGGTGGTGGCGGCGACCTTGGCGAGGTAGACGGGGTTCCGATAGCTCATCGCGGTGCACATCTGGCCGAGCTTGATCCGCGAGGTGCTCGCCGCGTAAGCGGCCATCAGGGTCCACGCCTCGTGAGTGGCTTCGTCGGTGGGCATCGGCACGGTGTGGAAATGGTCGTAGACCCACAGCGAGTCCCACGGTCCCGCGTCGGCGTGATCGGCCAGATCACGCATTACCTGCCAGTGCTTTTCAATGGGGATGCCGACCAGATCCAATCGCCAACCCTGAGGAATGAACAGTCCGAATCGCATGCCCTCGACTCTACGGCGGCGGCCGCCACCCGCCGAGGGTCGCCTCGAGGTGTGCCGCCACCGCCAGCGCCGTGGCGTCCTGCCATGGCCGCGCGGCAATCTGGACGCCGATCGGCAAACCGTCGGAGGACGTTCCGCACCGGACCACGACGGCGGGCCAGCCGGTGAGGTTGTGCGCCATCAGGTGGGAGAAGTCGCTGATCTCCACCAGCCCGTGATGGTGCGGCTTGGCCGGAGAAGGCATGGCCGGTCCGATGATCACGTCGTAGCCGACCATGAACGACAGCATCTCGAGGCGGAAGGTGTCGATGTCGACCAGCCGGCGCCGGGCATCGGTCAACGTGAACTCGATGCCGCGGGCCTGCCGCAGGAACTCGGCGAGTTCTTCGGAGGGATCGGTGGCGCCCATCGCGGCCAGGTCCGCCTCGAAGCCCTCGCCCCGGTCCCCACCCAGAAAGACTGATTCCCAAAGCAATTCGATCGTTCGGTCTAGGCATGCGGGCTGATCCCAGCGGACGGTCGCCCCGGTATCGGCGACGGCCTGCGCGGCCGCGGTGACGACGGCGGCGACCTGGGCCTGCGGCGGGGAGATGCCGTCGAGGAGGTAGGTCGCCACCCGCAGGGAGGCGAGGTCGACGTCATCGGGGTTGCCGAGTGGAGCAGCCGCGGCGTACGGATCGCCCAGGTCCGGGCCGCTCATGATCGACAAGCCCAACTGCAGGTCGGCGACCGAACGGGCCAGTGGCCCATAGCAGTTGAAGGGCCCGAAGATGCCGGGGGCGTCGCCGAAGACGCTGCCCGTCCTGGGGATCCGCCCATGCGTGGGCTTGAGCCCGGCGATGCCGCAGTTGTGCGATGGCTGGCGGATGCTGCCACCGCCGTCGGAACCCACACTCAGAGCTGCACCACCGGCGCTGACGAGCGCGGCCGACCCGCCGCTGCTGCCGCCAGGGGTGCGCTCGTGATCGAACGGATTGTTGGTGCGCCCGTACAGGTTGTTGTTGGACTCGCCGCCCCGCCCCATCTCCGGCACATTGGTCATCCCCAGCACGATGGCGCCCTCGGCGCGTAGCCGGGACACCACCGTCGCATCCCGGTCGGCCACCGCCCGCAGCGCAGGACTGCCACCCGAGCAGGCCAGCCCGGACACCAGCATCACGTCCTTGACCACCACCGGCAGCCCGTGTGCGCGGCCGAGTGGCTCACCCCGCGCGGCCCGCTCGTCGGCATCGGCGGCCGCGCGCCGGAGCAGGTCCGGATCAGCGGCAGCGACCAGGGCATTGAGCCGGGGGTTGACGGCATCGATCCGGGCCAGGTGGGCGTCGAGGACCTCCCGGCAGGAGACCGCACGCGCCGTCATCAGGCGGACGAGCTCGTGGGCGGGCAGCTGACAGAGGTCGGTCATGTCCGCAATGCTGATACGCAAAGGGCGCGACTTCCTCGGTTTGACCGAAGAACTCGCGCCCTAGGACGCCCCCGAGACGGCAATCGGCCCCTCCCATCCGGGAGGGGCCAATGCTCCCCCTTGCCTCCTCATTCCCCTGGCGTAATGCCCATCACACCGCAAAACCTAGCTGAGAGCAAGCTGAGATGCTGCAATTCAGCAAAAATTTTTCGGCGCTTAGGCTAATCAACTTCGAACGGCTGTCCGCTTATCCGCTTTTGACAAATGTCGAGATCAGGAGCACTTACCCGAATCGCGAGCGACGGCAAATCGCACACCAAAACGGCGATAAGGTAATTCAGCCAGCAACCGAGGTCTCGGAACGATATAAGCGGCAACGAACCGTTGTTTGCTCATATTGTCGGCATCGACGTTTGTCGCAGGTCACACCGCAATGACAGTCCGCGTAGTGGATTTGCGATTTTGCAGTGCCGAGCGGGTGGTCAGCACCCGCCGCGACGCTGGCCGCCGGTACCCGAGCCGCCGTCCTGGCAATGACCTGACAAGGGCTCGACTCCTAAGGCGCGGCGCCGGTGTACATCGCGGCCACTTCGCGAAGGGCGACCTTCAGCGACGGGTTCCGTGGCAACTCGGCAACCACGACCACCGCGACGGGCACACAGTGCTTGGGAAGAGCGTCACGGACCAGGCCGACAAGTTCGTCCGGGTCGGGCGCCGGACAACCCGAGATCGGCTCCACCGCCGCGAACGGCACCTCGCCGAGCCGGGCATCGGGAACGCCGACCACGGCGGCATCGCGCACCGCGGGGTGGGAGACGAGCACCCGGCGAACAGTCTCCGGCAGGACCTTGAAACCACCGCGGTTGATCGCGCCATCGGCGCGGCCATGCAGCGTGATGAACCCGTCGACGTCGATGGCAGCGAGGTCGTTGGTGCGGATCCAGTCCGGGCTGATGGCCGCGATCCTGGCCTCCAGCACACCCTGCTCGCCCACCGGCACCTCGCCGCCTCCCTCCGGGTCGATGATCCGGACCTGCGTGTTGGGCATCACCCGACCTGAGCTCGCCCGCTTGACGGCGCCGAACTCACGGTAGAGCTCGGGCGTCCAGGTGCACACCGATCCGGCGAATTCCGTTGCGCCGTAAGCCAACAGGACCGGCACACCGTAGCGTTCCTCGAAGGCGTCCCGGGTCTCGGGGTCCAGCGGGCCGGCCGCACTGATCACGTATTCGAGCGAAGCGAGGTCCTCACGCGGCAGGTTGGCATCGAGCAGCATCCGCACCGCCGCGGGCTGCAGGCCGCAGCGGCGGACCCCGTACGTCTTCACCACGCGCACCCACTCGGCGACGCTGAACTTCTCCAGCAGGGCGATCCGCTTGCCCAGATAGGCGCCGGTGATCAGCTGGCACACCCCGCCGATCCCGCCGAGAGGCCAATACATCAGCTCGGGCGGATCGTCTGCGGCGGCGCCGCCGATAGCCACACTGGCCACGGTGTGCTCCAGCACGGAAGCGGGGATGATATGTCGTTTTGGCGGGCCGGTGGTCCCGCTGGTGAGCACATGCAGGCCGGTGGCACCGTCCCGGCCCGCCGCGCGCAGCCGGTCCGACACTCGCTCGATACCGGAAACCCGTTCTACGGTGGGTGATTTCAGCGACACCGCGATACCCGCCGTGCCCGTGTGCCGCGCCGCTGCGATCGCGGGCTCGGTCCAGTCGTCGCGATCGGCGACGACTGCGGCCAGCTCCAGCTGCACGATGTCCCGGCCGATCGCCTCCGCCGACTGGAACGAATAGAGCATCGAGACCCATCGGCCTGCCCCGAGCAACCCCACCACGGCGGCTGCCAGTGGCGGCCGGTTACGGGCCACCACCCCCACTGCCGCACCGTCGGCGACGCCGGCCGCCCGCAAGGCATCCTCGATGCCGTCGGCGTAGGCGGCGATGTCGGCACCGGTGTACCACCGGCCGTTGAACTCGATGCAGGGCGCGCTGCCGTACCCAGCCAGGCTGGTGGCCAGCGTGCTGCTGATCGTCGCGGCGGGGTCGCTCACGGGCCCACGCTAACCGACGAGCGCGGGATGTTGCCGAACCGCACCTTGGCGACGACGATGGGGGCTCATGACCACGCCCGCCGCAGAACCATTGAGCGAAGACGAGGTCCGCTGGGTCATCGAATCCTTCTGGACGCTGGATGCAGGCAAGGCGCACCTGGCTGACTTCCTGCCGATCATGGACGACGAATTCGTGGTTCGCGCCGTCGACGAGAACGGCAACGAGGTGGCCAGGTTCGAGGGGCTTGCGGGAATCGAAGACCACCAAGACGGAAAGATGGATTTCTTCGACGAGGCTTTCCAGCTGGATACCTTCCAGATCACCGAGCCCGGGCTTGCCGTCGTCGTGCACACCACCGCGACGTGGACGTTCCGGCACCGCGCTCCCCGGGCCGCGACCAGCGAAATCTGCGTCGCAGACCTCGCGCACGAATGGCAGGTGCGAAGGCATCCCGTGCGTCTCACAGCGGTCATGACCGGACACACGTGCACGAGATTCGACTTCCGACCGGGCCAGGCGCCGTCCGCTGCGACCGGTCGCCAAGCGGTCAAGCAGTCCAGCGTGGACTTACACCTGGATCCCGAGGCTCTGATGAGGCCGGATCCGCGCGGCTGAACCCACAGCAGACACCCAGCTCATCGATACCCAGCCGCCTTGCCGGTGTGCCACGATCTGCCGGTGTCGTGGTCCGATGATCGGCTCGCACCCGCCCCGCGATGCGCGACGAGTCCGGCAATTGGGTTGGCCGCCTGCGGCCCCGGCTGGTCGTCGGCATGGTCGTCTGGTTGGTCGTGATGATCGGCTGGCTGACGCCGGCCGGGTTCGACGCCGTCGACGACACCAACACGGTCATCGGTGAAGGGCTGACGCGAAAGGCCCGGAGAAACGTGATGTTTCTCCGGGCCAACGCGTTATGCGGAACTACAGCAGTGAGGCCGGCGGGTTGAACCGCTCGCCGTACTTGGCCGCCAGTTCCTTGGCCCGCGCCACGAAGGCTTCCTTACCGATACCGGCCGGGCCCTCGTAGCCGACGATGAACTGCGCCGAGCCACCGGTCCACGGCGGGAAACCGATGCCTAGGATCGAGCCGATGTTGGCGTCAGCTGTCGTCGTCAACACGCCTTCGTCGATGCACTTCTGGGTCTCCAGCGCCTCGGCGAACAGCATGCGGTCGACCATGTCCTGGATCGGGATCTCGGAGGTTCCTGAGTTGAAAGTCTCCTTGAGCCCGGGCCACAGCTGGGTGCGCTTACCGTCGACGTACTCGTAGAACCCGGCGCCCTTGAGCCGCGACGGACGGCCGATCTCGATCATCTTCTCGACGACCGCCTCGGCCGGGTGCGCCTCGTAGGTGCCACCGGCATCTTCGATGCCCTTGCGCGACGCAACGGCGATCTTGTGCATGAGTTCGAGGTTGAGCTCATCGGAGAGCTGCAGCGGCGCCGCCGGGTAACCGGCCTGACCTCCCGCATGCTCGATGCTGGCCGGGGCGACACCCTCACCGAGCATGGCCAGCGCCTCGTTGACGAACGTGCCGATGACGCGGCTGGTGAAGAAGCCGCGGCTGTCGTTGACGACGATCGGCGTCTTGCCGATGGCGAGCGTGTAGTCGAACACCCGGGCCAGAGCTTCATCAGAGGTCTTCTCGCCCTTGATGATTTCGACCAAGGGCATCTTGTCGACGGGTGAGAAGAAGTGGATCCCGATGAAATCTTCCTGGCGCTTCACGCCGGACGCGAGCCCGGTGATCGGCAGCGTCGAGGTGTTCGAGCCCAGCAGCGCGTTGGGCTCGACGATGTCCTCGATCTCCTGGAACACCTGGTGCTTGAGTTCCTGGCTCTCGAAGACCGCTTCGATGACGAAGTCGACACCCTTGAAATCGGCCGGATCGGCACTCGGGATGATCCGCGCCAGCAGCGCGTCGCTCTTCTCCTGCGTGGTCTTGCCGCGCTCGAGCGCCTTGGCCTCGATCTTCTCCGAGTAGTTCTTGCCCTTCTCGGCGGCCTCGATGCTGACGTCCTTGAGCACGACGTCGTACCCGGCCTTGGCCGAGACGTAGGCGATTCCGGCGCCCATCATGCCGGCACCGAGGACACCGATCTTGGTGATCGGGGTCTTGCCGATGCCCTCGGGCCGCGAACCGCCCGAGCTGATGAACTGCATATCGAAGAAAAACGCCTGGATCATGTTCTTGGCGACCTGGCCGGTGACCAGCTCGGTGAAGTAGCGGCTCTCGATCCGGCTGGCGGTATCGAAGTCGACCTGCGCACCCTCGATCGCGGCGGCCAGGATCGCCTTGGGCGCAGGCATATTCGCGCCCTTGAGCTGCTTGCGCAGCAGTGCCGGGAACGACGGCAGGATGGCCGCGAGCGCCGGGGAGGACGGAGTGCCGCCCGGCATCTTGTAACCCTTCTTGTCCCAGGGCTGCTCAAACGCCTCGGGATTGGCCTTGATCCACGCCTTGGCGGCTGGGACCAATTCGTCGATTGTGTCGACCAATTCGTCGACCAGCCCGATTTCCTTGGCCTTGGCAGGCTTGAACCGGGTGCCCTGGCTCAGCACGGTCATGAACGCGTTCTGGATACCGAGCATCCGCACGGTGCGGGTGACGCCGCCACCGCCGGGCAGCAGGCCCAGCGAAACCTCGGGCAGGCCAAGGACACTGCCCTTGACATCGGCCGCGATCCGGTGATGAGTCGCCAGCGCGATCTCCAGGCCACCACCCAGGGCGGCGCCGTTGATGGCGGCGACGACCGGCTTGCCGAAAGTCTCCAGCGTGCGCAGCGCCTTCTTGACGGTTTCCACCGTGGTGAAGGCGTCACCGGCGTTCTCCGGGCCGAGATGGATCATCGACTTGAGATCGCCACCGGCGAAGAAGGTTTTCTTCGCGCTGGTGATGACGACGCCGGTGATCGAATCTGGATCTTCTTTGACAAGACGTACTAACTTTTCTACGGCCTTGTTCATCGACTCGGTGTAGTGCTCGTTCATCACGTTCGCCGACCCGGTCGGGTCGTCCAGCGTCAGCGTGACGATGCCGTCGGCATCCTTGTCCCACTGGATTGTGTTCTCAGCCATTGCCTTAGACCCTCTCGATGATGGTGGCCACACCCATGCCGCCGCCGATACACAGCGTGATGAGGGCACGCTTGGCGCCCCGGCGCTCAAGCTCGTCGACCATGGTTCCGGTGATCATGGCGCCGGTGGCGCCCAGTGGGTGGCCCATCGCGATGGCGCCACCGTTTACGTTCAGCTTCTCGTCGGGAATGTTCAGGTCCTTCTGGAACTTCAACACCACCGAGGCGAAGGCCTCGTTGAGCTCGAACAGGTCGATGTCGTCGACCGTCAAGCCGGCCCGGTCCAGCACCTTGCGGGTGGCCGGGGTGGGTCCGGTCAGCATGATCGTCGCGTCGGCGCCACTGGTGGCGGTCGCCACGATCCGGGCCCGCGGGGTCAGCCCCTGGGACTTTCCGGCCGCCTCTGAACCGACCAGCACCAGCGCGGCGCCGTCGACGATGCCCGAGCTGTTACCGCCGGTGTGAACGTGGTTGATCTTCTCGACCCAGTGGTACTTCTGCAGCGCCACATCGTCGAAGCCGCCCATCGAGCCGATCCCGTCGAATGCGGTGCGCAGCTTACCGAGGCTTTCCACGGTGGTCTCGGGACGCATGTGCTCGTCGTGGTCGAGGATCAGCAGGCCGTTCTGATCGCGGACCGGAACGACGGATTTGGCGAAGTAGCCGCCCGACCATGCCGCGGCCGCGCGCTCCTGCGAACGGACCGCGTAGGCGTCGACGTCCTCGCGGGAGAAGCCCTCGATGGTGGCGATCAGATCGGCGCCGATGCCCTGCGGGGCGATGTAGTTGTCATAGGTCACGACGACGTCGCTGAACATGGCGCCACCGTCGGAACCCATCGGGACGCGGGTCATCGACTCGACGCCACCAGCGAGGACCAGGTCGTCCCAGCCGGAGCGCACCTTCTGCGCGGCGATGTTGACGGCCTCCAGGCCGGATGCGCAGAAGCGATTGAGCTGCACGCCGCCGGTGGTGTCGGGCAAGCCTGCGGCCAGCACGGCGGTGCGGGCGATATCGCCGCCCTGGTCGCCGACCGGCGAGACGACACCGAGAATGACATCGCTGATCAGGGTCTCGTCCAGGTCGGGATGCCGGCTGCGGAGTTCGTCGATCAGGCCGACGACGAGGTTGATCGGCTTGACCTCGGTCAATGCGCCGCCGCGCTGCTTGCCGCGCGGGGTGCGGATGGCCTCGTAGATGAAGGCTTCTTCGGACATGTGTGTTCTCTCCAGGTCCTATTCGGAATTGGGCGTGACGACCGAATGACGGTCATCCTCTGAACGCGAAGCCTACCAAGCCCGCCCAACCAGATGGTTGGGCGGCTTCCGGCATCAGGCTGCGGCGGTGACGACGATCGAATCGTTCGAGGTGTCCCAGGCCTTCATGAAGGAGGGTACGGAGATCGCCGTGTTCGCCTCGTCGGCGGCGGGATCGTTGAGGTGCACGACGTTTTTGTTGGTGTCGACGCCGGTGACCACCACGAAATGGTCGGCGGCGGTCCGCTGGTCGCTGGAATCCTCGACGATCGCGTAGTTGACGAAGGCGATGACCTTGCGGCCGGCGCCGAGGTACTGCTCGAGGGCGTTCAAGCCGGTGGCGTCGGGTCCCGATGTATCGCTGTTCACCGCTTTGATGCCGTAGTGCTTGAACAGGGTCGGCAGATCTCCGACCGAGATACCACCGTCATTTGGCTTGTAGATCTTGGTGCCGGGGTTCACCTCGGACGGTGTCTGCTCGGCCACCATGAGGATCTGCGCCTCGGTCGGCCGGTCGCCGGTGAGCTGGCCGACGATATCGGCCACCGACATCGCCCCGCAGTTGTCTTCCAGCGACTGCGCCGCCCAGAACGGCGCCGCCGCCGCGGGATCGCCGTAGACACCATTTTGGGAACCGGAACCGGACGGATCGGCGAGCGCAATGCCATGCCCCAGCGCGATCGTCAGCGCCGCGACGAACGCCACCGCACCCGAGCGCACAAGTGATCCGACCATCCGCCGATGGTAATTGACGAAACCGCAGATCAACTGCGTCATCTGCGCAATAGGTAGGCTCCCCGGCTATGACGGTCCAGCGGCTGCAGCCGTACGCGGTGACCATTTTCGCCGAGATGTCGGCACTCGCCGCGCGCATCGGCGCGGTGAACCTGGGCCAGGGCTTCCCGGACGAGGACGGTCCGGCCGGCATGCTGGAGGCGGCCCGGAAGGCGATCGCCGAGGGGGTCAACCAATACCCGCCGGGGCTGGGCATCGCCCCGCTGCGCGAGGCCATCGCCGCCCAGCGCAAGCGGCAGTATGGCGTGGAGTACGACCCGGAGTCCGAGGTGCTGGTCACTGTCGGCGCCACCGAGGCGATCGCTGCCGCCGTCATCGGCCTGGTCGAGCCGGGCTCGGAGGTGCTGCTGATCGAGCCGTTCTACGACTCGTACTCCCCCGTGATCGCGATGGCGGGCTGCCAGCGGGTGCCGGTGCCGCTGGTGCCTGACGGCCGTGGTTTCACCCTCGACATCGACGCCCTTCGGGCCGCGGTGACGCCGCGGACCCGGGCGCTGATCGTCAACTCACCACACAACCCCACCGGCATGGTGCTCTCCGACCACGATTTGCGGGCCTTGGCGGCGCTCGCCGTCGAGGCGGATCTGCTGGTGATCACCGACGAGGTCTACGAGCACCTGGTCTTTGACGGCAAGCGGCATCTGCCGCTGGCGGCCTACCCCGGGATGGCGCAGCGGACGGTGACGATCTCGAGTGCAGCCAAGATGTTCAACTGCACCGGCTGGAAGATCGGCTGGGCTTGTGGCGCTCCGGATCTGATCGCCGGGGTACGGGCGGCCAAGCAATACCTCACTTATGTGGGGGGTGCACCGTTCCAGCCCGCGGTGGCGCACGCGCTGAATTTCGAGGAAGCGTGGGTGGGCGCGCTGCGGGATTCGTTGCAGGCCAAGCGCGATCGGCTGGCGGCGGCGTTGACCGAACTGGGATTCGGCGTGCACGACAGTGCCGGCACCTACTTCCTGTGCGCCGACCCGCGTCCGCTCGGCTATTCCGACAGCACCGCGTTCTGCGCGGAGCTACCGGAACGGGCCGGGGTGGCGGCCATCCCGATGTCGGCGTTCTGCGATCCGGCCTCTCCGCATATCGGAGCGTGGAATCACCTGGTGCGCTTCGCTTTCTGCAAACGCGACGACACCCTCGACGAAGCCATCCGGCGGCTCGGTGCGTTACAGGGCGGCCGCGACCTCCCATAGCGGCTGCGGCGACACGTCCTGCGACCGCAGCGGGCTCAGCACCAGATCGGTTGCGCCCGCGTCGAGATAGGACCGCAGCTGGCGCACCACGGCGCCTACCGAACCGACCGCGGCGAGGTCGGCCACGTTGTCGACACCTTCGCGGGCAATGACGTTCCGGTACGACGGGATGGTCGTGTAGAAGCCGAGTTCCTCTGCGGCAACGGCACGCCCGGCGGCCTCGTCGTCGGTGACCAGAACCGGCACGGCGGCGATGACGCGCGGCCGGGGACGGCCCGCCTCGGCGGCGGCCTTGCCGAGGACGGGCACGATGAATTCGCCGATGGTGCGCGGCCCGGCCAGATACGGCAGTGTCCCGTCAGCCAGCTCACCGGTGACCGCCAGCGCCTTGGGTCCCATCGCCGCCACATACACCGGCACCGGTCTGCCGCCCGGTACCGCGACATCCCACGCCGGGGCGGCGGACAGCTCCGATCCGTGGAAATCGACTGTGCCAGTGTCGAATACCGATCGCAGCACGGTCAAATGCTCACGCAGCCGGGTGATGGTGTTGGGCCAGGACTGGCCGAAGGCCACCCGCTCCGGTTCGTGAGCGCCGAGTCCGAGGCCGAGGCTGAAGTTGCCGTGGCTGGCGGCCTGCGCAGTCTGTGCCAGCGAAGCGACGATCAGCGGGTGGCGCGGATTCAGCGGCACCACCGAGGTTCCCACGCCGAGCCCGGGCACCGCGGCGCCGACCACCCCGGCCAGTGCGATGGCGTCAAGGTCGAAGCGTTGGGCGAACCACACCTGCCGAACGCCAGCGGCGTAAGCATTGCGGGCTTGGTCGATGACATCGTCCACGGCATTGTCGGCAGCAGGATTCGGCAGCAGCACCACTCCGGTCGTCATGCATCAGCCCAACACGACCGGGACCCCCGGACATTCCGATCTAATCGGGCTGAAGTGAACCCTTGCCGGTCAGCACGAAGAGCCGCAGGCCTTCGGTCGCCGCCGCGAGCACCGCCTTCTTGGCGCGCTTGACCAGGAAAAGCGGCAGCGGCGTGGACGGTTCCAGGGTGAGGTCGAACCGAACCCGGGTCGCCTCGCCCTCCCGCTGCAGGGTGTACTCGCCATGCTGAGCATGTTGTTGTGCGGTCCGGTCGGCGTCCCAGACCACCCAGTCCCGGCCCCAGTGGTACTCGAGGATCTCGTGATCGATCAGCCCGAGCAGGCGGACGGTGACCTTGACCAGCCGCGGCCGTCCGTCGGGATAGCGATCCACGACATGGGCATGCTTGTGGATCGACGACCACGTCGGCACCGCCTCGACATCGGCGAGCGCGTCGAGAACAGCCTCCGGCGGGGCGTCGATCACGATCTCGCGTGATGCCCGAACCGCCACACCAGCAAACATAGCCACCGAAACGTCGCGCTGTGTCGGCTTTGGCTCAGTTCGCCGATTACCAGCCGATCTCGGTCACCGGAGTCGTTTCCTGTGGCGGCGGGCCGACGGGGCCGGTAACGCTGCGGGAGAATCGCGGCGCGGGTGCGGCCTGCTCGGTGCCGTCGACGTCGATCACCGTTCGGCGCGCCAAAAGGTGTTCGTTCGAGGCGGCCTCGGTCCAGCTGAGCACGGGCGTGACGCACGCGTCAGTCCCGGCGAAGATCGCCGTCCACTCGTTGCGGGTCTTGCCGGCGAAGACCGCCGTGAATAGCTCCCGCATCTCGGGGTAGCGGGCGACGTCGAACTGATGGGGTACGTCGTCGGCCGAAAGACCCAGCCCTGCCAGCAACTGGGCGAAGAACTGCGGTTCGATCGCGCCCACGGCCATGTAGCCGCCGTCGGCGGTCGTGTAGGTCCGGTAGTAGGGCGCGCCCCCGTCGAGCAGGAACGACTCGCGCTGGTCCTTGAGCGAGCCGGTCGCCTTCATCGTCCACATCATCTGCGACAGGACGCTGACCCCGTCGACCATCGCGGCGTCGATCACCTGGCCCTGGCCGGACTTCTCCCGCTCGTAGAGGGCGGCGGCGATGCCGAGCAGCACCAGCATCGAGCCGCCCCCGAAATCGGCGACGAGGTTCAGCGGCGCGACCGGCGGGCGGTCGCGGTATCCGATCGCGCTGAGCGCTCCGGTCTGCGACAGGTAGTTGATGTCGTGGCCGGCGGTCGACGCCAGCGGGCCGTCCTGCCCCCAGCCGGTGATGCGGGCGAAGATCAGTCGGGGGTTGACCGCCGCGCAGTCGTCGGGTCCGATGCCGAGGCGCTCACAGGTGCCGGGGCGAAAGCAGTCCAGCAGGACATCGGCTTTCGCCGCCAGGTCCAGCAGCGCACCCGGTTCGGATTTGACGTCGAGGTCGACGACCCGCTTCCCGCGGTGCAGCAGGTCGACGTTCTCGGCCGGCATCGCCAAGCTTCTGCTAGTCCCGTCGCTTCGCTCGCCCCGGCTGGGCCTGCGCACCCGCACCACGTCCGCGCCAAGGTCCGCCAGGATCATCCCGGCATGCGGTCCGGGCCCGATGCCGCCGAGCTCGATCACTCTCACCCCGGCCAGGGGTCCGGTATTCGTCACTGCCGTAAGGTAACTCAGCCGCCCTTTTTGACCTTCAACACCTGCTTGCGCAGTCCGTCGGTGGCGGTTTCCATCGCACCCTTGATGGTGCGCTTGACGACGAAACCGGGCAGCGGCACAGCCAGATCGATGGACAGGTCGAAGCGCAGCTTGGTCTTGTCGCCGTCGGGGGTCAGCGTGTATTTGGCGTCCTGGGTCCGCAATTGGCCGGCCTTGACCAGCGTCCAGCTCACCACGTTGTCGGCCCAGGTGTATTCGACGATCTGCTCGTCGGTCAGCCCCGCCGCCTTGATCTTCATCTTGACCTTGCGCGGCCTGCCGTCGTCGTAGGCCTCCAGGACCTCCGCACTCTGATACTGCGGCGACCACGTCGGCGTCGAGGCGACGTCGGCGATCACGTCGAGAATTTCGTCGGGGGTTGCCTCGATCACGACCTCACGGGAATCTTTGACTGCCATGGCGTGACCATAGCGAGGCGGACGGCGCCGGGGAAGGTATTGACCGTTACGACCCGGGCGGCGCCAGCATCGACTGCCAGGTCTTGTTCCCCGGGTGAGCCAGATCGCCCTGGGTGTAGCGCTTGCCGTCCGGGCCGACGTAGTCACCGGTGGCCGGGTCGTACGGGACGAAGGCCACCGGCGGCGGTGCGGTGCCGGTGCCCAGCGGCGGTGGCAGCCGCGGGTCGGCGCCCGGCGGATATTGCGGTACGCCTTGGCCGGAGAACGTCGCGTTCGGGTCGCCCTTCCAGTTGAAGCCGTCGTTCAGCGGCACATAGTTCTCGTTGCTTTCGCACATCTCGATGGTCGGGGCGCGCTTGGCCGGATTGTTCTCACACGGAATATTGCGCACGCCACGGACATTCATATCGGAGTCCTGCGGGATCCGGCAGTACAGGTCGCCGGCGGGACGCTCCGGGTAGTCGACGTCCGACGGTGACCGCTGTTGATCGACCGGCAGGAAGCCGGTGTTGCACGGCGGCGGCAGGTTGAGGTTGAGATTGAAGTCGAGATAGATGCCGCGGTAGGGCTGTTTGACTCCGGAGTCGGCCACCGCGATGGCCTGCATCACGGAGGTGCCCTGCGGGAAGAGCACGAGCAGCTGTTCGATGTCGTTGCGGTAGGTGACCGCGATGTCGCCGAGGCTCACCATATTGGCCAGCAGCACCGGCAGGGCGGGGGCGATGCGGTCGAACAGTGCCCTGCCCTCCTCCAAGGCTGGCCCACCGGTGTTGAGGAGGTCGGCGAACGCGCGGTCCTGGGCCTTGAACTGCCCAGTGATCGAGGCCATGTGCGCGGCCCACGCGGCGATCGAATCGGAGGTCTGCACCTGGGAATTCAGCACCGCGGGCGACTGGTCGATCAGCTCGGTCAGCGGCCCGACGGTCTTGCCGCCCTCGATGGCCAGCGCCGTGGATCCGTCGACGATGCGGGACAGTTCGGGTCCAAGGCCGCCGACGGCCGTGGCCGCCTCGTCCACGACGGTGCGCAGGTTGTCCTGCGGAATCGCCTGCAGCGCAGTGTTGGTCGCGTCGAGCAGCCGGCCGATATCGGGCGGAGTCTGGACTTCGGCGGCGGGGATGACATCGCCGTCGCGCAGTTTCGCGCTCGCGCCGGGTTGCGGGGTGAGTTCCAGGAACTGTTCACCCACCGCCGAACGACTGTGTACGGCCGCAGTGACCGGACCTGGAATCGGTTGGCTCGAGTCAAGTTTCAGGGCTGCGCGCACTCCGGTGCGGGTGACGTCGATCGATTCGACCCGGCCGACCTCGGTGCCGCGATAGGTCACCACCGATGTCGGGTACAGCCCGCCCGAGACGGGCAGCTCCACGGTGACGTGGTAGCGCCCGATCCCGAACAACGCGGGCAGCTTGATGAACCCGAAGGCCATCACCCCGACGGAGATGAGGGTGACGGTGCCCAGGATGGCCAGCTGGGTCCAGACCTGTCGCGAGAGTCGCAGCATGTCAGTACCCGCCCCAGTGGTAGGGCGCGATCAACGGATTGACCGCCGTGTACGGGCTCGGCATCTGGCCGATGGTTCGGCCCCACTGCATTTCGAGTTCGGTCAGATTGCCTTCCCACCGGGTGCCGGTGAACAGGCTGCTGTCGATGCGGCTGAGAGTGAGATCGATGACCAGGGTGATGTTCGCGAAGTCGCCGCGAAACCAGTTGGGGATGGTGCTTTTCACCCAGGGATAGGTGGACAGGAAGTCCAACCCCCTGGTCAGCGCCGGCCCGGCGTTGGCGAGTTCGCGCAGGACCGGGGCGACATTGCGCAGGTTGTTCACCAGTGACTGTTTGGTCTGGTGGACGGTGTCGGCCGCGATGGCACCGAACTTCCCCAGTGCGTCGATCGCATTGGCCAGTTTGGCGCGCGAATCGGCAAGCACCGCAAGCGCTTGCGGGATCGTGGTGAGCGCCTTGTCGACGACTGCATCCTTGGCAGCAACCTGCCCGGCCAGGTCGTTGAGCCGTTCGGTGGCGGTGATGATGTCGTCGGTCTGCGCATTGAGCTGATCGATGAACGTATCCAGCTGGGTCAGCAGGCTTTTCATATCGTTCTCGCGGCCGGACAGCGCGGTGGCGAAGGCTTGGTTGATCTCCTGGAGCCGGCCCAGCCCACCACCGTTGAGCAGCACCGACACCGAGGCCAGCGTCTGCTCGGTGGTCGGATAGGTGCTGGCGCGGGACAAGGGAATCAGCGATCCGTCCGCGAGTTGTCCCTGCGGCGCCTCGTCGGTGGGCGGGGCCAATTCGATGTGCATGGAGCCGAGCAGGCTGGTCTGCCCGACCTTGGCGGTGCTGTTGGCCGGCAGGTGAACGTCACCGTCGATGCGCATCGTCACCAGGGCGTGCCAGTCCTGGACTTCGATTTTGGTGACGTTTCCAACGTTGACGTCGGCGACCCGCACCCGGGTGTTCTGCTGGATGGTCACCACGTCGGGCAGCTGCGCCTGGATGGTGTAGGAGCCGGGCCCGGTGCCGGTGGTGCCCGGCAGGCTCAGCGAATTCAGGCCGCGCCATTCGCATCCGGAGATCGCCGACAGGCACACCACACCGAGCACGACGGCCACTAGCCGCCTCATGGTGGGCCGCCCGGCACCATCAAGCCGGCAAGTCCCTGACCGGGATCGGTCGAGGTGGCCGGGGGAACGGGTGATTCGGCGGCCAGCGCGTCGGCGGCATCGGTGGGTGGCGCGGGCGCGGCCGGCGGTAGGTGCGGGTTGAGCCGGTCCTCGCTGTAGGTGATTTCGTTGGGTCGCGCGACCGTGCCGACGAAGGGGTTGATTCCCAGCGGCGGGTAATTGTACTGCCGGTTCTTGATGATCGGCGCAAGGTACTGCGTGCACAGTTTCGCGGACTGCTCAGCGCCTTCGCGTGCCGCAGATTGGATTGAGCTGCAGATGAATTGGACTGTATCAGCGAAGTTCACCGGGGCCAGGATGCCGGTGATGGCGCTCTGGGCCGGCTGATAGATGTTGGTGAAGTTAGAAAAGACCGTCGGTGCGATGTGGAGGGCCTGTTTGATGTCGCCACGGCTGTCGTTCAGTGCGGTGGTGATCGCGTTGAGGTGATCGAAGGTCACCCCGAGGCCTTCTCTGTTCTCGGCGACGAAACCGCGTAGGTCGTTGACCGCGCCGTCGAGGCCGTGGGTGGCGTCGGCGATCTCGTTGGGAGAGTTGGACAGCACGGTGGTGACATCGGCAAGGTTGGTGTTGAACGCGGCGAGCAGATCGCTACTGGACGACAGCGCCGACACCAGCAACTGGAGGTTGCGCACCGTGCTGAAGATATCGGTGGCGTGGTCGCCCAGCGCGGAGGCGGCTGTCGACAGCTTGATGACGGTGTCGCGCGCAGTGTCGCCCTGCCCGCGCAGGTTGTCGGCGGTCGTGTTGATGAATTCACCCAGCGGGCTGACGCCACCTGGGGTGGTGGGTTGCAGTGTGTCGGTGAGCTTTTCCAGCTGCCTGCGCAGGTCGTCCCATTCGACGGGAACCGCGGTGCGCTCGATCGGGATGCTCGCTCCGTCGGCCAGCGTCGGCCCACCGGAGTAGGCCGGAATCAGTTGGATCGCGCGCGCCGAGACCAGCGACGGCGAGAGGATCGCCGCCTTGGCGTCGGCGGGCACCTGGTACTGGTTGTCGACGGAGAACGTGACCTTCGCCGAACTCGGTTGCGGTTCAATCTTGTCCACTGTCCCGACAGCCACGCCGAGGATGCGGATCTCGTCGCCGGTGTACAGGCCATTGGTATTGGAGAAGTAGGCGACATAGGTGTTGCGCGCGACGGGGTGTCCCCACGGGTTGGCGACAACAACGATCGCGACGGCGAGGGTGACCACCAGGCTCATCGCGGTGAGGATCTGGGTGAGCCGGCGATGTCGGTTCGGCATCGTCAGTTCCCTCCGGCGGCCGGGGGCACCGGCGGGATGGACGGCGGCGGCAGTTCACCGGGCGCGGGGCCCAGTGCCGGCGGCCCTGGCGGCGGACCGCCCGGTGGTGGCGCAGGCAGCGGCTCGCGGTAGGGGTACCGTCCGGGGAACTGGGCGGGCAGGTTGGGATCCTGATTGCCCGTGATCGCGTCGGGCAGCGTCAGATTCGGCTCACCGCCCTGGCCGGTCCGTGGGAACGGCACCGGCAGCGGCGGAGTCGCCGGCTGGCCGACACCGGGGTCGACCAGTTGCGACGGCAGCAGCGTATTGGGATCCAGTCCGAGGTCGGAGAATGCCGCGTCGATGAACGGCTGGGAGAACTGGCCCGGCGCCAGGTTGACCAGTGACGCTTTGAAGAAGGGCCCCGAGCCGAGCACCTCACCGAACGACATCGCATAGCGCCGCAACAGATACAGGGTGCGCTGCAGCTCCTGCTTGCGGTTGTCCAGGATGCCGAGCACCCCGTTGAGCTTGTCGACAGCTGGCTTCAGCTGGGTCCGGTTGTCGTTGACCAGCCCGGAGATCTGTGCGGACACCGCGCTCAGATTGCCCATCAATGCGTCGACCGAATTGCGCTGTGCCAGCAGCTCAACCAGTAGCGCATTGGCTCCTGCGACCAGCTGGGCGATCTGATCGCTGCGCTTGGCCAGCACCGCGGTGACTTTGTTGGCGTTGCTCAGCAGGTCGCGCAGCTTGGTGTCACGGGCGTTGAGCGTGTCGGAGAAGCGCGCCACGCCCTCCAGTGCCAGTTTCAGATCGGGCGGGGTGTCCTTGAAAGTATCGGCCAATGTGGTGAGCGCCGAGGACAATTGCGTGGTGTCCAGGCCGCTGATGGTGGTCGTCAGATCCCCCAGCGCGTCAGTGAGATCGTAGGGCGACGTGGTGCGTTCCAGTGGGATCGGCCCGGACAGCGAGCCGTCGCCACGGGGCGTCAGCTCCAGATACTTGGTGCCCAAGACGGTTTCGGTCTTGATCGCGGCCTCGGTGCGGTCGCCCAGCTCGACCCCGTCGCGCACGGTGAAGTTCACCAGCACCTTGGTGCCCCGCAGCCGGATATCGGAGACCCGGCCCACTCCCAGTCCTGACACCCGCACGTCACTCCCGGTCTTGATGCCGCCCGCTTCGGCGAAGTACGCGGAGTGGTCGGTGGTTCCCTTGATGAACGGGATCTTGTCGTAGGAGAAGACCGCGGCCAGAAGCGCGACGAGGGCGAGGACACCGACGATGCCGACCGTGAACCGATTGCGTTCGGCCAGCGGCTTGATGTTCGGGCGTTTGAGTTTGATTCGCGTCATTTGGGTGTGCACCGTCCCGTGTCCTGGCCCGCGAGTTTGACGTAGACGGGTTGGCCGCCCTTGCCGTTGACCTTGAGGATGGCGTCGCAGAGGTAGAAGCCGAAGTAGTCGCCGTACAGGCCGTTGCGGGACAGCACTTGGTAGGCGTCGGGCAGCGTCTTGACCAGGTCGTCGACGTAATCGTGGTCGGCCATCACCTGCCCGGCGAACCGGTCGGTCTGCACCACGGTGTCCTTGATCGGCTGCCGCGCGGCGGTCAGCAGGTCGGCGACCGACCCCGCCGCGGCGTTGATGTAGGCCACGCCGTTGCCGATGTCGGTTCGACGCTCAGCCAGCCCCTGGACCAGTTGGGACAGCTTGTCCAGCCCGGTGGAGAACTGGTCGTCGCGGGTGGCGAAGGTGCCCAGCACGGTGTTGAGGTTGGTGATGACCTGGCCGATCAGCTGGTCGCGCCCGGCCAGCGTCGTGGTCAGCGCCGACGTCTGGGCGAGCACCGACGAGATGGTGCCGCCCTGGCCCTGGAACACCCGCAGTAGGTCACCGGACAGTGCGTTGACCTGGTCGGGGTCCAGCGCGCGGAACAGCGGCCGGAACCCGCCGATCAGCGCGTCGACGTCAAGGGCCGGTGATGTGCGGGCGAGCGGAATAGTCTGGCCCGGTTGGAGTTTGCGCACCGATCCCGCTCCGTCTTCCAGGGACAGATACCGGTCGCCGATCAGGTTCTCGTAGCGCACCACCGCACGGGTGCCCTCGGTGAGTTGCAGGCCCTTGTCGATGGCGAAGTCCACGGTGACCGTGCCGTCTTTGTGCAGGGTCATGTCGGCGACCTTGCCGACCTCGACGCCGGCGATGCGAACGAAGTTGCCGCCCTTGAGGCCTGACACGTTGGTGAACACCGCGCTGTACGGAGCGCGGGAGTCGAAGCGGAACTGCCCGAACACCGTGACGAGGATGAACGTGAACAACAGGCACATCGCGGTGAAGAGCGCCACCCGGATGACCGAGCGGAAAGTCCGGGACCTCATGGCTGCCCCCCGGGCGGCGGTGGATTCAGCGGTGTGCCGTCCGGCGCGTATTCGGGTGCGCCATAAGCTGGTTGTCCCGGGTAAGCCGGCCATGGGCCGGGCGCCGGGCCGCCGGGATACCGGATCTTCGGGTCTTCGGGTATGCCCTTGGTCACCGGGAAGTAGTTGGCGAAGCCGGGGAAGCCGATGCCCGGGTTGGGCCGCACGTCCAGGCCGGTACCAAAACCGGTGTCGGTGACCAGGTACTTGACCGGGAAGTTCTTGCTGGCGTCGGGCAGCGAGCCGCAGCTCGGTTTGCCGCCGGGGCCGCCCTTGGCATTGACGACCGGCAGGTTGTCGGGATAGCGGTAGGGGTCGTCACCGGCCAGCAGCGCCGCATCCATGATCACCGATTTCCCGTTGCCGCCCATGGCTTCTCGGCCACCGTGCTCCAGGAACCATTGGGCGCCCTGGAACAGGCAGGTATAGCTCGGCGAGTACTTCATGAACAGGGCGGTGGTCGGGTCGAGGACATTCATCGCCCGGACCAGGTTGGGCTGATTGGTTCCGATCGTGTTGATCCCCGACCGGGAGAAGCCGACCGCGGACAACAGCAGGTTGTCGAGCGCGCCGGCATTGCTGGTGATCGTGGCGCTGGTGGTGGTGAAGTTGTCCAGAATCGCCAGGATGTCTTGCGCCGCATCCGAATACGCCAGGCTGGTCCTGCCGAATAGCTGCCAATCCCGCTGCACGGTGAGCATTCTCGGATTGACGGCAAGCAACACGGTGTTGGCGTCGGTGATGGCCTGGCCGATCCGATCGCCCTTGCCGCGCACGGACTCGGCCACCGCCGACAGCACCGCGTTCAGCTTGGCCGGGTCGATGGCGTGCACGACGGACTGCAGGTTTTCGAAGACGGTGTTGACCTCGACGGTCACATTGCGGGAGCGCACAACGGCCCCGGGTTTCAGGCTTCCGGTTTCGTCGGCCGGGACGATGAGGTCGACGTATTTGGCCCCGAAAGCGGTGCTGGACTTGATCTCCGCCTCGACGTTGCTCGGCAGGTATTGGAACGGCCCCGGATCGATCTTCAGGTTCAACGTGGAGAGGTTGATGCCGCCCGTTCCGCGCTGCGTGCCGACTCCAGCCACCTCACCGATCTGCACACCGCGCAACTTGACCTTCGCGCCGTCCTCCATGACGAGTCCGACCCGGTCGGAAATCAGAGTCAGCGGAACGGTTTTCCGCAGCGTCCCGGTGAACAGCAGCGTCGTCAACGTGGTCAACGCCGCGATCACCAGAATCAGCACGGGTGCCCACCAGATCGGGTCGATCTTGCCCCGCCGAGATGAATTCGCCACCGCTACCCCGACAGGTGGAAATTGCCGGACTGCCCATAGACGGACAGTGTGATGGTCAGCAGGATGAAGACGCCCGCGGTGATCGATGTCCGCACCGCGCGGCCGACCGCCTCGCCCACCCCGGCCGGACCGCCGGTGGCGGTGTAGCCGTAATAGGTGTGCACGGCCATGACCGCGGCGGCCATCGCCAGCGCCTCCACGAATGACCACAACAGATCGGTCGGGTGCAGGAACGTCGTGAAGTAGTGGTCGTAGACGCCGCGGGACTGGCCGTAGATGATCGTCGTGCCGAACCTGGTGGCCAGAAACGACATCAGGACGGCGACGGTGTAGATCGGGATGACCGCGATGATGCCCGCCACGATGCGGGTGGAGGCCAGATAGGTGACGGCGCGGATGCCCATCACCTCCAGCGCGTCGATCTCCTCGTTGATGCGCATGGCACCCAGCTGGGCGGTGGCACCGGCACCGATGGTCGCGGCCAGCGCCACCCCCGCGGTGGCCGGGGCGATGAACCGGACGTTGAGGAAGGCACCGAGGAAGCCGGTGAGGGCCTCGATCCCCACGTTGGACAGGGTGTTGTAGCCCTGCACGGCGATCAGCGCGCCGGTGGACAGGGTGAGGAAGCCGACGATCACCACTGTGCCGCCGATGACGGCCAGCGCGCCGGTGCCCATCCCCATGACTGCGATCAGCCGCAGCACCTCGGCGGGGTAACGCCGGATGGCCTCGCCGGTGGCGGCGAGTGCGTTGCCGTAGAACGCGGTCTGCTCCCCCAGCCTGCGGGTGGCGCCCACAACCCGGTTGGCTGCGGTCATGCGCGATCCCGCTTCGCTTCTCGCTTGGCTCACGGCGCCACCTTCACGCCGAACGCCGTCGCCAGGATGTTGATTCCGAACAGCGCCATGAACGCGAACACCACAGTTTCGTTCACGGCGTTGCCGACGGCGGTCGGGCCGCCTCCGACCGACAGTCCCTTGTAGCAGGCGATCAGACCGGCGGACAGGCCGAACAGCAAGGCCTTCACCAGCGAGACGATCACCTGCGGCAGGCCGGTCAGCAGGGTCATCCCGGCGACGAACGCCCCCGGGGTCACGTGCTGGAGGTAGACGACGAAGAAGTAGCTTCCGGCCAGCCCGACGACGGCAACCACCGAATACAGCATCAGCGCAACGAAAGTCGCGGCGACCACCCGCGGAACCACCAGCGCCTGGATGGGATTGACGCCGATGACCTTCATGGCGTCGATCTCTTCGCGGATGGTGCGGGCGCCCAGATCGGCGCACATCGCGGTGGAGCCGGCACCGGCGACGACGATCGCGGTCACCACCGGACCGACCTGAGTCACCGAGGCCAGCGCGGCACCGGCGCCGGATAGGTCGCCCGCGCCCACCTCGAGCAGCACGATGTTGAGCGTGAACACGATGAGCACGGTGTAGGGAATCGACAGCACCAGCGTCGGGACGATCGATACCCGCGCCACAAACCAGATCTGGTCGAGCAGCTCACGCCAGGCGAAGGGCCCGCGGAACATCGCGGCGAAGGTCTCCCCGACGAGGACGACGAAGTCCCCCACCGAGAAAATCGGTTTGGACCACGCGATGCTCATGGATGCAGAAGGGGTGAGGAGCGGCGCGGCGACGGTGGCGTCATCGCCGCCTTGCGCCAGCACCCCTCTGCGGATCCCACATGCAGTCCTCTCGTCGTCAAGCCTGGGCGGGACGCTAAGAGAGCGATGATTAGCTGTCAATGCACTCAGGTGCACAGATACGTACGTCAATACCGGGTATCGGCTGGTTGCGCAGGAGCCTTTGGTTTCGCTCAGACGGATTAAATCGGAGCGAGCCGAAGTCTTCCCGTGCCTGCACCCCGGGCGCCAGTAAGCTCGCGGACATGGGTGAAGCGGTCGATCCTTCGGTACCACCAAGCGGCACCGGATGCGTTGAATGCGATGCCGCCGACGGTTGGTGGGTGCACCTGCGGCGCTGTGCATCCTGCGGTCACATCGGCTGTTGCGACGATTCGCTGATGCGGCACGCCGCCGCGCACTGGCGCGAGAGCGGGCATCCGATCATCCGGTCGTTCGAGCCGGGCGAGGACTGGTTCTGGGATTACCAGAGCAACGAGTACTACGACGGGCCGGACCTGGCCCCGCCGGAGAGCCGGCCGACCGAGGAAACCACCCCGGGCCCGCGCGGGCGGGTGCCCACCGACTGGGTGGAGATCCTGCGCAGTCGCGCCGACTGAGTCAGCGCATCCGAGCCGCCGCGGGGCCGCACGCATACCGTCGCGCAGGCATCGTCGGTCAGTGTGTTGTCGTCCACGACGACCCGCTTCTTGCGCAACACCGAGCGGCCGCAGGCGATGAACGGAACCGGAGTCGCGACACCGTCCGCGCAGATCTGTACCGAATCGGCGAAGCGGGTGCCGACCTCGCCGGGCTCGAAGTGCACGAGGTAGCGGATGGTGAAAAGCCAAGTGCCGTCGGGACGCTGCTCCCCGGACACGATCAGGGAGTCGTCACCGATCCTCGCCATGCACTAAATCGTCCTCCGGTCGGCGGCCGAAGTGCGGAGCACACGCCGAGGCTTTTACGCCAATCCGGCCGCGGCCATTTCCTTTTCAAATTCGACCGCCATCCGCTCGGCGAATGCGGTGACCGCCTTGAGCGGGCGCAACATCACGGTGAACTCGTCGATGAGTCCGTCTTCGCGGACGTGCAGGAAATCGCAGCCGTTGATCTCGAGGTCGCCGACCTTGGCGGTGAACACCAGCGCGTGGTCGGCCTGGCCCTCGCCGCCGATCTCCTTGATGTAGGTCAGGTCGGCGAAGACCCGCGATACCGCCCGAAGGATGACGCCGATCTGCTCGCGGCCGTGGTACGGCTTGTGGGCGATCGGGCTGCGGAACACCACGTCGTCGGCGCACAGGGCGGGCAGGGCATCGAAATCACCGGCTTCGACGGCGGTGCGAAAAGCATGCATGGCCTCAGCATGCCACGGTCAGATCTAGTCTTCGACGATCCCGTCACGCAGCGACTCCAGCGCGGTGCGGCAGAGCCGCGCCAGCTCGGCCAGCGACCGGTCCTCACCGACCATCCAGAGCTCCATGGCGCCGAAGACAGCTGCGGCAATGCACCGGGCGGTGACGATGACGCGCAGCCGCTCGTCGGGGGTGACTGGCGGAGTGCCCAGCGACAACTGGTCGGCGATCGCATCGGCGAACTCAGCCTCCACCTGCCGGGTGTGGCGGACGATGCGGCCGGGATCGAGTTCCTTGGCTCGCAGCGACGCGATCTGGGCGACGGCCTCCGGGTCATACGGCGAGGCGTCGATGGCCGATTGCACCGATTCGATGATCGACTCCCCCGGAGAGCGAGCGTTCAACGCGGCGCGGAACCACTCCAGGCCGAGGTCGTAGTCGGCGAACAGCAGGTCGTGCTTGGAGGTGAAGTGCCGGTAGAAGGTGCGCAGTGAGACGCCGGCGTCGGCGGCGATCTGCTCGGCCGAGGTGTCCTCGACGCCCTGGGCGAGGAACCGCACCAGGGCGGCACGCCTCAGCGCGTCGCGAGTGCGCTCGCTACGCGCCGTCTGAGCAGGCCGAACCACGGAGGTAACGTACCGCAAAAAGTATTGTCAAAATTGACAAAACGTGAGGCGATCTTCACTACAGTTACGAAGCCATGACACTCCTCGTTCATGCAGTGCTGGCTGTCCTTGTCATCGTGTGGATCATCGGATCCAATTCGTCGGTTTTCCGGCGGCCCACCAGCGGGCCCGCGGTTAGTGCGCTGGAGATCCTCTACTACGTCGTCGGTCTGGCATCGATTGCGCTGGGCTGGTATTTCAACATTCAGTTCGTCCACCAGTACGCCGATGGCAGCGGCAACATCTTCACCGGTGCTGGCAGCTGGTGGCAGTTCATCACGCTCGGGTACGACAACCCCGCAGCGGCATCGGCCAGCCAGGACTACACGATCGGCAATGTGATCCTGCTGCCGTTGTTCACGATCATCGACGGCTACCGGCGCGGGATTCGCCGGCCGTGGCTGTTCTTCGTCGCCAGCCTGTTCACCAGCTTCGCGTTCGCCTGGGCGTTCTACCTGGCCACCGTGGAACGCCAACGGCTGCACGAGAAGTCGCGTCAGGAGGTCGGCGCCAGCGTCGGGTAGTCGACATAGCCGGCAGCACCCGGCGAGTAGAACGTAGCCACGTCAGGCTCGGTCAGTTCGGCGCCGGTGCGAAGCCGCTCGATGAGGTCGGGGTTGGCCAGGTAGGCGCGGCCGACGGCCGCGGCGCTGATGGCACCCCAGCCGACGAGGTTCTCCAGCTGGCAGAAGGTGGTGTCGACGTCGCGGCCGGTGTTGAGGACGAACGGCCCGGGCCAGAGTGCCCGCACAATGCCGAATTCGGCGGCATCAGGGTTAATCAGGACGTGCAGGTAGGCCAGGCCGAGCGGCGAGATCCGTTGCAGCAGAGCCTCGTAGGCCCCCACGGTGTCGATCTCGTTGACGTCACCGGCACCGTTCCCAGGCGAGATACGCAGCCCGACGCGGCCGGACCCGATCTCGTCGGCGACCGCTTCGACGACCTCGGCGGTCAGTCGTGCCCGGTTCTGCGCGGATCCGCCGTAGCGGTCGGTGCGGGCGTTCGTGGCATCGGCGAGGAATTCATGCAGCAGATAGCCGTTGGCGGAATGGATTTCGACACCATCGAGTCCGGCGTCGACCGCTCGACGGGCTGCTGCGCGGAATTGTGCGACGACTCCGGTGATTTCGTCGGTGTCGAGCGCCCGGGGCACCGGGAGGGGTTTCTTGCCGGCTGGCGTGTGCGCCGACAGGTTGGCGGCGATCGGTGAGGGCGCGACCGCTTCGGCGCCGTTGATATCCGGGTGCGCCATCCGGCCGACGTGCCAGATCTGCATGAAGATCAGCCCGTCCTGGGCATGCACAGCCGAGGCGACCTCGGCCCATTTCTCCTGGTGGCGGTCGGTGTAGATACCGGGGGTGTTGACATAGGCACCGTTGCCGACCTGGGAGATGGCTGTGGCTTCGGTGATGATCAGCCCCGCGGACGCACGCTGCGCGTAGTACTCGACCTGCAGATCACTGGGAGTGCCGTCCGCCTGGGCGCGCGAGCGCGTCAACGGCGCCATGAACAGCCGATTTCGAGCGGTATTAGCCCCGATGGTGATCGGCTGGAGCAGGGCTGCGTCGTCGGCCAAGGTGAACGTCATGCTCGGCTAGAACTGCACGGACGTCCCGATTCATTCCCTCGGCTATGGGTCGTCCTCATCGCCGAGTAGGCGTTCGGGGTGGTGGTAGGCGTTGGTGCCGCCGGTGAGGGGGACGTCGGGTGGTGGGGTCCAGTGGGTGGTGCCGTCTGCGAGTTGGTGGGTGGTCCAGCCGTCGTTTTCGACCAAGAGGTTGTCGCATTTGCAGGCCAGGGTGAGGTGGTCGATGTCGGTGGTGCCGCCGTGTTTCCAGTCTTGGGTGGCGTGGTGGACCTGGCTGTTGTAGCCGTTGACGGTGCAGCCGGGTGCGGTGCAGCCACGGTATTTNGCCAGCAGCATGATGCGNTGATCGGCTGANGCNAGCCGCTTGGATCTGCCCAACCACAAGGACTTGCCGGTGACGCCGTCGAACACCGCCAGATAGTTGTACGAGGGGGCGGCCATCCTGATGAGGTCCGAGATCGGGATCAGGGT
>FLQS01000014.1 GCA_900078375.1 uncultured Mycobacterium sp.
TGGCACATCAGTTAAACCGAATGGCACATCAGTTAAACCGAATGGCACATCAGTTAAACCGAATGGCACATCAGTAAACCTGAGAGGACGTCGATGTCTGCAGAGCCGTTGATCAAGTTGACCGGGGTGGTCGTGGCCGTCACCGGGCTGTCGCACTTCGTGCGCCCCGAGCTGTTCGAATCGGCGACCAAGTCGGCGTTCCCGGACAACACCCTGCAACACACCTACATCGACGGCGGCATCGAGACCGCGATCGGATTGGCGCTGGTGGTCCCCAAAACCCGCAAGTTCGCGCTCGCCGGATTGCTCGCTTACGGCGCCTATCTCGGTGCGAATATCGCGCGCAATCGCTGACGATTCAAGGTCACAAATCCGACAAGATTTACGAAGACGTCAGATTTCTCGCTTACATTGATCGGGCACGGAACGACGCGTAGTCGTTGGTTGTGAGGATGCCACGCGAAATATGAGTCGGGGGACCGTGCCGGACCGGCGTGAGTGCGGGCGACCACACGCACGCCGGTCCGCATTTCACCTTCACGGCCTAATATCCCGCCGGTGAACAGCCTGCAGCGACGTCTCGGCACCACTGATGCGGTGATCATCGGGCTCGGTTCCATGGTCGGGGCCGGGATCTTCGTCGCATTGACCCCCGCTGCCGCTGCCGCCGGGTCATGGCTGCTGGTCGGGCTGGCGCTTGCCGGCGTGGTCGCCTACTGCAACGCGATGTCCTCGGCGTGGCTGGCGGCCCGCTATCCACAATCGGGCGGCACGTACGTCTACGGCCGGGAGCGGCTCGGCGAATTCTGGGGCTATCTGGCGGGCTGGAGCTTCGTGGTGGGCAAGACCGCATCGTGTGCGGCTATGGCGCTGACGGTCGGGTTCTACGTGTGGCCCGCCTACGCGCACGCTGTGGCGGTTGCCGCGGTGGTAGCGCTGACCGCCGTCAACTATCGCGGTATCCAGAAGTCGGCGCTGCTCACCCGGATCATCGTCGCCGTCGTGTTGGCGGTGCTGGCCGCGGTGGTGGTGATCGTGGCGACCTCGGGGCAAGTCGACACCGAGAACCTGAGGCTCGGCGACGGCAGTGCCTTCGGGGTACTGCAGGCCGCCGGATTGCTGTTCTTCGCCTTCGCCGGCTATGCGCGCATCGCCACACTCGGCGAGGAGGTACGCGACCCGGCCCGGACGATCCCGCGGGCTATCCCCGTTGCGCTCGGCCTTGCCCTCGTCGTCTATGTGGCCGTTGCAGTGACGGTGCTGGCGGTACTGGGTCCGGACCGATTGGCCACGGCCGCAGCACCGTTGGCGGACGCTGTGCGGGCCGCCGGGGCCGGTGGTTTCGAGCCGGTGGTGCGCATCGGAGCGGCGGTGGCAGCGCTGGGCTCACTGCTGTCGCTGATTCTGGGGGTGTCACGGACCACCCTGGCGATGGCGCGAGATCACCACCTACCGGCCGGACTGGCCGTCGTGCATCCGCGCTTCGGGGTGCCGCACCGCGCCGAGGTGGCAGTCGGCGTGGTGGTCGCCCTACTCGCCGCGGTGGCTGATGTCCGTGGGGTGATCGGCTTTTCGTCGTTCGCGGTGCTGGTGTATTACGCAATCGCCAACGCTTCGGCGTGGACGTTGGGGCGGCCGAGTCGATCCCCGGGTCGCTGCGCTCCTGCCCGCCGTCTGGTGCCGGGAATGGGACTGGCCGGCTGCGTGGTGCTGGCGGTCGCGTTGCCCGTGCAGTCGGTGGTGTCCGGATTGGGAGTGCTCATGCTCGGCACAGTGATCTATGTGGTCCGCCAATTGCGGTAGGCCTCGACCGCGGTAGGCAGGGTCATGAAGATGTGGTCCTCGCCGATCTTGTCCAGTAGGCCGGCGGCCTGCAGCGCCTCACGTAGATGCCACTTCACCCGGGCCATCGCGAAGACGATGCCGCGCCGATTGAGATCTTGCCGTAGTTGGTCCACCGCATCCAGTGCGGTGAGGTCGACGTCGACATTGGCTTCGGCATTGAGCACGAACCACCGCACCTGGTCCGGGTTTTCGTCGACAGCCAACAACGCACGGGTACGGAAGTCCTCGGCGTTGGCGAAGAACAGCGGCGCGTCGTAGCGGTATACCAACAGACCCGGCTCCAAGCGGGCTTCCGGATAGTCCTCGATGTCGTGCATCCCTGCGAGGCCCGGCACGAACCCCAGCACGCTGTCGTGCGGTCGCCCAACCCGGCGCAGCAGGTCCAGAATCGACAACCCGACCGCGGCCAGCACGCCGTAGAGCACGCCGAGCCCGAGAACACCGATGGCAGTAAGCAGGGCCAGCACGAGTTCGCTCCGGCGAAACGCGGCCAGCCGCCGGTATTCTGCGACGTCAATGAGCCGCAGCGCGGCGAACATCACCAGCGCACCCAGCGCAGCAGTGGGGAACATGGCCAGCACACCATGCGCGGTGAGTGTGACGATCAGCAGAATCCCAAGGGCCACAATCGAATACAATTGAGTCCGACTGCCGACCAGATCTCCGACCGCGGTGCGGCTGCCGCTGCAACTCACCGGCAGCCCGTGGGACATGCCGGCACCCAGGTTGCACACGCCCAGTGCCCGCAACTCGGCGTTGGCGTCGATGTGCTCGCCCTTCCGGGCGGCGAAAGTGCGCGCAGTCAGCACATTGTCAGAGAACCCGACGATAGCGATGCCACCGGCGGCGGCGACCAGCGTCCCCACGTCGTGCCAGGGAATACCGGCAAAACCGAGCGGTGGCAAACCGGCCGGAACTTCGCCGATCACCCGAATGTCGTAGTGATCCAACGAGAAAGCGGCCACTGCCACTGTGGCGAGCAGCATGGCGATCAACGGCCCCGGGGCGCGCGGGAACAGCCGGGCCAACCCGAACAGCACGGTCAGCACCGCCGCCGAGAGCGCCACCGTCGGCCAATGAGCCTGACCGACGACGTGAATCAGGGATCGGATCTGTGGCACGAACTCGTCGCCGTCGACGGGCGCCCCGATGACTTTGCCCGCCTGGCTGGCGATCATGATGATTGCCACACCGGTCATGTACCCGACCAGCACCGGCCGGGACAGCAGGTCGGCCAGGAACCCCAGCCGGACCAGACCGCCCGCCAGACAGACCACCCCAACCAGGAGTGCCAGCACGGCGGCCAGCGCCGCGTACCGTCCGGCGTCCCCGGCGGCCAGCGGCGCCAGCGCTGTCGCGGTCATCAGCGCAGTCGTGGACTCCGGACCTGCCGACAGCTGCCGCGACGAGCCGAGCAGCGCGTAGACCGCCAGCGGTGCCAGCGCGGCCCACAACCCGACCACCGCCGGTAGTCCGGCGACGGTGGCATAGGCCATCACCTGAGGAATCAGGTACGCGGCGACGGTCAGGCCAGCCACCACATCGCCGCGCAGCCACGACCGCCGGTAGCCACGGAACTGGGCCAGTCCGGGCGCCACGGCTGTCCAGTTCATCCGTCTAGCATGCGGGACGCGCCTCGATGCGGTTGAGTTTCTGACCGTGATCCCGATGACCTGGACACCAGTTGACAGTCGCGCCGACGAGAAGTTCGTCGTCGCCCCGCACGAACGGCTGAGCTGGCCGCGCACTGTGGGCATCGGCGCCCAGCACGTGGTCGCCATGTTCGGCGCCACCTTCCTGGTTCCGGTCCTGACCGGATTTCCGCCCGCCACTACACTGTTGTTCTCCGGTATCGGCACACTGCTATTCCTGGTGATCACCGGCAACCGACTGCCGAGCTACCTCGGCTCCAGCTTCTCGGTGATCGCACCGGTGACGGCCGCGGTGGCCTCACACGGCGCCGGTAGCGCGCTGGGCGGCTTGATCGCCGTCGGTGTGCTGCTGATCCTCATCGGCGTGGCCGTGCACGTAGCCGGAACAGGCTGGATCGATATCGCGCTGCCCCCGGTTGTCACCGGCGCCATCGTCGCCTTGATCGGGTTCAACCTGGCTCCGGCCGCCAAAACCAACTTCGAAAAAGGCCCTCTCGTCGGCATCGTCACGCTGGTACTGCTGGTGGTGATGCTGGCGTTCTTCCGCGGCATCATCGGCCGGCTGGCCATCTTCTCGGCAGTGGTCGTCGGATACCTGCTCGCGCTCGCGCTCGGCGAGGTCGACACCTCGGGGATCGCCTCGGCCGGCTGGATTGGGCTGCCGCACTTCCAGACTCCGACGCTGAACCTGTCGGTGCTGCCGCTGTTCCTGCCCGCGGTGATCGCGCTGATCGCCGAGAACATCGGGCACGTGAAATCAGTCGGGCAGATGACCGGAGTCGACACCGATCCGCTGACCGGACGCGCGCTGGCCGCCGACGGCGTGGCGACGGTACTGGCGGGCTTGGGTGGCGGATCGGCCACCACCACCTACGCCGAGAACATCGGAGTGATGGCCGCGACCCGCGTCTACTCCACGGCCGCCTACTGGGTGGCCGGCGTCACGGCGATCCTTCTGGCGTTGTGCCCCAAGGTCGGAGCGACGATCTCGGCGATCCCGCCCGGCGTCCTCGGCGGAGCCACCATCGTGCTCTACGGGCTCGTCGGCGTGCTGGGGGTACGGATCTGGCTGACCAATCACGTGGACTTCGGCCTGCCGATCAATCAGATGACCGCCGCGATCGCCTTGATCATCGGGATCGCCGACTTCACCTGGAGCATCGGCGATCTCACGTTCACCGGTATCGCACTCGGCTCTATCGCCGCGCTGGTCGTCTATCACGGCATGCGGGGGCTTGGGGTGCTGCGGGGCGCCCGGTCGTAGCCAACTTTGAGTCAGGACTCAGATCACAATTCTGGCCAAAATTTCGCTCTCAGTTCTGAATCGATGAGCTCACGGCTCCGTGACGGGGTGGCGGGTGCGGTCCTCGCGCAGCGGAATACCGTTGCGGCCGTCGATGCCCTGGGCGTAGAGGCCGACCGAGAAAACCACTCCACCGCCGAGGATGTTCAGCGCGGTCTTGTCGATGTGCTCGAGGGTGTCGGTGCTCTTGTGATAGTTCGGATCGAACGGTGCGTCGGCGGTGCCGCCCCACAGCTTCTGCTGATCGGCGGTCTTGTTCTCCTCGGCACCGGAGAACAGCCCACCGGAGGGCACCCCGGCCTGGGTGAAGGCGTCGTAGTCCGACCGGCCGTCGAATGACGTGTCCTGGGCGGCCTTTCCGGCCGACTTGAGATAGGCGACCAAAGTCCGCTCGATCCCCGCCGATCCCTCCGGCACCCGTGGTATCCGGCCGTTCGATCCCGGCGCCGTGGACTGGTCGCCGTCATAGGTGAAATAACCGGGGTTGGGCGAGCCGATCATGTCGTAGTTGAGATACAGCGCAATGTCCTTGAGCTGATCGACATTCAGTGACTCGATGTACTTCTTGGATCCGACCGTCCCGAGTTCTTCAGCACCCCAGAACGCAAACCGCACAGCATTTTTCACGTCAGCATTCGGACCGAGTTGCACGGCGGTCTCCAGCACCGCGGCCACGCCAGAGCCGTTGTCGTTGATGCCAGGGCCTTCGGGGACGCTGTCCAGGTGGGCGCCGACCATCACGACGTCACTGGCCGAGCCGGTCTTGGTCTGGGCAATGACGTTGCGCGCATTGATGGACTTGGTGCTGGCTTCGAGCTTGAGTGTGGCCGGACCGGGATTGGCGCGCAGCGCCGCACCGTCGGCCTTGGTCACCCCGACCACCGGGAGCTTGACGTCGGTGTCCTCGCCGAGGGTGGCACCCATTTGTTGGCCGTCGACATTGTCGGCGACGACGAGCGCGACAGCCCCCAGCTTGGCTGCGATCGCCTGCTTGTCCTTGAACGGACAGCTGCCCCGGTCCACGAGCACTACCGCTCCTTTGACCGGCAGCCCGTCATAGTCGGCGGGGGCGCACCCGGGCGTCTCTTCGGCCGGCGCGGCGACCAGCGGCCCGCTGACCCCCTCCGGCGGGGTGGGCAGGCTGAACTCCATGGCGCGGGCGGTCACCCCGGCTCCGCCGACCCGTAGGTCCGGCTTGCCGGACTCGAAGACCTTGGCCTGGAACGCGGGGGTCTGCACGTCGAACCCTTTCGCGCGCAGGACACCGGCCACATAGTCGACGCTGGCATCGAAGCCCGGGGTGCCGACCGCCCTGGTGCCGTTGTTGGCATTGGCGATGTCTTGCAACTTCTGCAGGTGGGCGTACATCGCGTCGGTGGTGACCTGCTTGCGCAGTCCGTCGGCGAACTGCGCTGCGGGATTCTGCGCCGTGCCTGGCTGCGCGGATTTGGCCGGGTGGCCGCATCCCGCCGCGGTGACCAAAGAGGCGACCGCGAGCGCCACCACAGCCAGGTGTCTGGTACTCATCGCGCCCAGGTTAGACGTATCCGCATACGCGCAGGTTCGGGTGGCACGATGTGCTCGATGACCGTGACCGCCCCGAGCCGCCGCTTCGTGACCTCGACCGAGGTCCTGGTGGCGGGGCTGGTGATGTGTGCGCTGGTGGGCACCTGGATGCGCGACGGAGTCGCCGGCAACCCGCGGCTGGCCACCGCCGGAACGGTGTTCGCCGGGGTGTTCCTGCAGGCCGTGCCGTTTCTGGTGCTCGGTGTGGTGATCAGCGGCCTGATCGCCGCGTTCGTCTCGCCGGAGCGGCTGGCCAAGCTGCTGCCCCGGCGGGCGCCCGCCGCGGTGCTGGCCGCCGGGGTGGCCGGCGCAGCGCTGCCGGGCTGTGAGTGCGGGTCGGTTCCGGTGGCCCGGCGACTGTTCGGTGACGGGACGACGGGTGCGGCGGCGTTGACGTTCATGCTCAGTGCTCCGGCGATCAATCCGGTGGTGCTGGTCGCCACCGCGGTGGCCTTCCCCGGCCAACCGGAGATGGTGGCGGCGCGCTGCCTGGCCTCGCTGGCCACCGCAGTGGTGATGGGGGTGCTGTGGTCACGGTGGGGGCGGCCCGGCTGGGTGACCCGCACACTGCCCCGCACCGACGGTGCTGACCAGTCCCGCTGGACGGTGTTCACCGAGGCTGCCCGGCACGACTTCTTGCAAGCCGGTTCGTATCTGGTGATCGGCGCTGCGGCGGCCGCCACACTGCGAGTTGTGGTGCCGCCGTGGCTGTTCGAGCACGTGGCCGGTCATCTACTGATCGGCGTGGTCACCATGGCGCTGCTGGCCTTCGTGCTGGCGCTGTGCTCGGAGGCCGACGCCTTTGTGGCGGCCAGTCTCACCATGGTGCCGCTGATACCGCGGCTGGTGTTCCTGGTCGTCGGCCCGGCTGTCGACGTGAAACTCGTTGCCATGCAGGCCGGTTTGTTCGGGCGGAGTTTCGCGCTGCGCTTCGCCCCGGTCACGCTGGTGGTTGCGACCGTGCTGGCGACGGCGGTGGGTCTGGTGCTGCTGTGAGGCGCGAAACCGAGAACACCCTGCTGCTCATCGTCGGGATCGCCCTGGTGATGGTCACCGTCACCGGGGCGTACACCCGTTACGTCAAATCGGCGATGCTGCCGTGGCTGGCGATCTCGTCGGCGGTGATCATCGGGCTGGCACTGATCGCGATCATCCGGGACATCCGCAGCGGCGGTGCCGACCACGACCACATCGGGCATGTCCACCGCAACGGCATCGTCTGGCTGCTGGTGCTGCCGGTGGTGTTGCTGATCTTCGTGGTGCCACCGGCGTTGAGCGCCAGGGCGGCGGCGCCGGCGACGGTGACCGGCGCCCGGTCGTTTCCGCCGCTGCCGGGCGGGCCGGCGCCGACGGTGTCGCTGCCCGAGGTGCTGATGCGCATTGCGGTCGGCAAGGTGGGTGGCCTGGACGGCAAGCAGATCACCACCACCGGGTTCACGATGCGCGACGGCGATCGCGTCGACCTGGCCAAGATCGTCATCATCTGCTGTGCGGCCGACGCCCAGCTGGCCCGGCTCCATCTGTCCGGTCCGGCGGCGGCCAGCGCGGCCGCGTGGCCGGAGAACACCTGGCTGCGGGTCGAAGGCACCGTGCCTGCAGGCCAAACCTATTCGGGCACCTCGTCGATACCCACGCTGGAGGTATCGAGCATCACGCGCATCGACCCGCCCGCCAACACCTACGGCTGACGGAACCGCGCCACGATCAGGTCGGCGACCGCGCGCATGCCGGCGGCATTGGGGTGAAACGGCCTCGGCCGCCACGGGAGCAACGAGCCGGCACCGATCGTCCACGGGTCGCCCGACCAGGCGTGGTGATCGCGGCTCACATCGGCGGCCTCGACGACCTCGCACCCGGTGGCCTGGGCAGCGTCGAACGTCTCCTGGGCCAGTCGCTCCGCGACACGGCGGCCCAGGTCGGCGACGTCGCCGGGCAGCGGTGGGGCAGGTGCTCCCGCGGGCGGCAGCAGAGTCAGGTAGTCCACGAACATGATTCGTGCCTGCGGCGACCGCTCGCGCAGCGCCTGACCGACCTCCCGCAATGACGCACCGGCCCGGTTCAGCGCTGCCTCGCGGGCCTCGGGATCCAGGAATTCGCGCAGTCGATCACCGAGGATCGGCATGGCACGCAGCATCGGTGGCAGCGTCGCAGCCATCAGCAATGGGACGTAGCCGACGTCGTTGCCGCCGATGGTGACGGTGACCAGCTCCTCCGAGCCGTCCAAGGCCTCGATCTGGGGTGGTGCGCCGTGCTGGCGATCGCGCAGCACATTGGCGGTGGTGGCCCCGGAGTACGTGACGTCGACCAGGTCGAGGCCCAAGCGTTCGGCCGCCAGGTGTGGATAGTTACGGGCCGAGCGGCCGGCAGCTAACGGTGAACCCGCAGCCCTGGGCCTGATCCCCGGCCCAGCCGCCATCGAACTGCCAAGGGCCACATAACGGCCCGGGGCCCGATTTCGGCTCTTCTCTTCGTTCATCGCCGGGCAGTCAGGCCCGGGCTCGACGCCTGCGCCCAGAACCGTTTCGGAATGCGGCCGGCGTGCCGGGCCAGCAGACCGGCCGTGACGGCAGCGGCCATGGCGGCGGCCATCGCAGGCGGATCGGCGGCGCGGGTCACCGCGCTGGCCAAAAGGACGGCATCACAACCTAATTCCATGGCCAGGGTGGCGTCACTGGCGGTGCCGATCCCAGCATCCAGGATCACCGGCACACCGGCGGCATCGGTGATCATCTCGATATTGTGCGGATTGGCGATGCCCAGCCCGGTGCCGATCGGCGAGCCCAGCGGCATCACCGCAGCGCAGCCGATGTCCTCGAGCCGGCGGGCCAGCACCGGATCGTCGTTGGTGTACGGCAGCACCACGAACCCATCGTCGACCAATTGCTCAGCCGCACGCACCAATTCGACCGCATCGGGCAGCAGGGTCCGGTCGTCGGCGATGACCTCGAGCTTGACCCAGTCGGTGCCCAGCGCCTCCCGTGCCAGCTGTGCGGTCAGCACGGCCTCCGCCGCACCGCGGCAGCCCGCGGTGTTCGGCAGCGCCGTGATCTCCAGTCGCGCCAGCAGATCCAACACCCCGGTACCGCCCTCGGCGTCGACCCGGCGCATGGCCACGGTGGTCATCTCGGTGCCCGACGCCACCAATGCCTCTTCCAGCACCGTCAGGTTCGGCGCACCACCAGTACCGAGGATCAGCCGCGAGCCGAACGTGCGACCCGCGATCGTGAGTTGCTCAACCACCTTGCACCGCCGTCACCACTTCGACTCGAGCGCCATCGGGCACCGCCGAATTCCATTGCGAACGAGGAAGAACCGTCCAATTGACGGCGACCGCGATACCACGTTCGGGAAAGCCGAGGGTTTCCAGAAGTCGCGACACCGTGGTGCCGTCGTCGATTTCCAGCTCCTCGTCGTTGACCATCACCTTCACGCCCGTGCTCCCATCAACTCAGCAGCGATCCGCTCAGCGGTCCACGGCGCCAACAGAAATCCTGACCGGCCATGTCCGGTCGCCACCAGTGTGCGCTCGTCGAGGCGGCCGACGATCGGCATATTGTCCGGGGTCATCGGCCGCAACCCCGCTGCGCATTCGGCCAGTTCGTACTCGCCGAGCGCGGGCATCACCTCGCAGGCGTCGTCGAGCAGCTCACGCACACCGGCCACCGCGGGGGCGGTATCACGGCCGTGTTCGTACTGGGTCGCACCGATCACCACACCGTCAGCCCGGGGCACCAGGTACACCGATCGGCCGTGCACCCTGGCCCGAACTACGCGCTGCGGCACCGGCATACAGCCGCGCCGCCAGCGCAGCCGCAGCACCTCACCCTTGACCGGGCGGACCTGCAGTCCGGGCCACAGTGCAGGCGCGTCGATACCGTTGGCGATCACCACGGTGTCCGCGCCGTCGCGGGCGTTGTCGAGCTGCTCCACCGGTGCCGCCCACCGGACCCCGAGCTGCTCGCAGTGCGCCTCCAGGGCGGCCACCAACTTGCGGTTGTCCACCGCCAGCTCGTCAGCGGCGATGAAGCCATGCCGAACGCCTTGGGCCAGAAGCGGTTCGGTGTCCCGGGCGGTGGTCGTCACGGTGACCGGGTGACCCTGGGCCGACAGCCAGTCCGCGACGGTCCGCAGGTCCTGCGCATCGGCGCGGTCGACCCCGACCACCAGCGACTCACGTGCGGTGACCACGTCGTCGGGCAGGCCGTCGAGGAAACCGTCGTGCCACAGCCGTAGCGACTCCAGTCCGAGCGCCAGCAGCTTCTCCTCGCCCGGCCAGCCTTCACTGTGCGGGGCCAGCATCCCACCCGCCACCCACGACGCCCCTAACAGGCCAGTTCGATGCACCCGCACCGCCAACCCGTGCTGGGCCGCGCGGCGGGCCACCGCGAGACCGATAACGCCGCCCCCGATGACGGCCAGAGATTCCTTCGACATGATCCCTTTCGCTTCCTTCGCCGGCATGACCCGGATCAGGTGGTGACGGTCTGGAGGGTTTCGCGCTCCACTCTCAGCCCCGCTCCCGGGGCTCCCGTGCCAGCCCTCCACGCTAGCCGCTACCGTCGCGGTGTGCACGAACCTCAGACCAGGCTCGCGACCGCACGGCTCTACCTGTGCACCGATGCCCGCCGCGAACGCGGTGATCTGGCCGAGTTCGCCGAGGCCGCCCTGGCCGGCGGCGTCGACCTCATCCAGCTGCGCGACAAGGGCTCCCCCGGCGAGCGACAGTTCGGGCCGCTGGAAGCACGCGACGAGCTGGCGGCGCTGGAAGTCCTGGCCGACGCGGCCCACCGGCATGGTGCGCTGCTGGCGGTCAACGACCGCGCCGACATCTGCCGTGCCGCCGGCGCCGACGTGCTGCATCTGGGCCAGGACGACCTGCCGTTGGCGGTGGCCCGCGACATCGTCGGCCCACACACCGTGATCGGCCGGTCCACGCACGCGATCGGTGAGGCCGCCCGCGCGCAGGCCGAAGACGTCGATTACTTCTGTGTCGGCCCGTGCTGGCCGACACCGACGAAACCGGGCCGGTCCGCACCCGGCCTGGACCTGGTGCGTGCGGTGGCGGCGACGGCACCCGACAAGCCGTGGTTCGCGATCGGCGGAATTGACGAGGCGCGCCTGCCCGAAGTGCTGGACGCCGGGGCGAGCCGAATCGTGGTGGTGCGGGCGATCACTGCGGCCGACGACCCCAAGGCCGCTGCCACGAGGTTGCGTGCCGCGCTCGACCAATCCGGTCCAGCTAGCTGACCTCTGCGGCCGCCGACGTGCACCACGCGAAGACCCCCGATTGGATCTCGACGGTATGCGGCACCGGCTGCCGGCATTCCTCGTGATCGGCCGAACTCAGCATGGCGGTGATGCGCAGCCGTTCCCAGCTGGCGGCGAAGCCGGGGTGCAACGGCAACTCGACCACCTCGTCCTCGGCCACCCAGCGCAGCTCGGAACTCTCCCGGTTCGCGACGGTGCTCAGCAATTCGGGGGCGTCGGCGACGACGGTGGTGTAACTCCAGTGCGTCCCGCTGGTGCCGACGACCTCGGCCGTCACCACCGTCGCGCGGACCAGTACGTGCTCGGCCAGCAGCCCGGCCTCTTCGTGGGCTTCGCGGACGGCGGCCTGCTCGGGGGTTTCGTGACTGTCGCGGGCGCCGCCGGGCAGCGCCCAGGTGCCGCCCTGATGACTCCACGGCGCGCGGTGCTGAAGCAGCACCGCCGGGGTACCGTCGGGACGGGGGGCTCGCAACAACAGGCCGGCGGCTCCATGCCGTCCCCAATAGGGCGTGCCGGTATCGGATACCACCCAGCCGTCGCCATCCCCACGCACGCGTTCAGGATAAGCACGCCACGCCGAGAGTAGGTCGTTCGATCCCGCCCCATCCGTCACAGGACCTCTTAGGATTGTCTCAGGAAGTGCACCGGGTATCCCGGCACAGGGCAGTAGTGGATCGGGGACAACAGGGAATGAGGTCCGCGAAAGGTGACCGTTGAGCTGGCGCACCCGTCGACCGAGCCGTTGGGGCAACGGACGCCGACCCTGCCCGCTCACCCCCGGTGGTGGTTCCTGCGCACCACCCCCGGACGGATCCTGACCCTTGGCCTCATCCTGGCCACCCTGGGGATCCTCAGTGCCTTCGCCACCTCGACGACGATCACCAATCGGCAAGCCCAGCTGACCACCGTGCTCAACCACACCGAGCCGCTGTCCTTCGCCGCCGGCCAGCTCTACACCACGCTGTCGGTGGCCGACGCCGCCGCGGCGACCGCGTTCATCGCCGGCTCGGAGCCGCGCGCCGTCCGACAGCGCTATGAGCAGGCGATCACCGATGCGGCCGTCGCGGTCACCCGGGCGGCCAGTGGGCTCACCGACGAGCCGATGATTCAGCTGCTGGGCCGGATCAATGCGCAGTTGGCCGTGTACACCGGCCTGATCGAGACGGCACGGACCAACAACCGCATGGGCAACCCGGTCGGTTCGTCGTACCTCTCAGAGGCCTCGGCGCTGATGCAGCAGCAGATCCTGCCCGACGCGCAACGACTCTACGAGGAGACGTCGGCGCGGGTCGACGCCGAGACCACGGCCTCCACCCGGATCCCGGCGCCGGTGCTCATCCTGGTGGCGGCGACCCTGCTGTTCGGGGTGTTCGGGCACCGCTGGCTGGCCGGCCGAACCAGGCGCCGGGTCAACGTCGGCCTGATCGCCGGCGGCCTGGCGATCGTGGTGATGATCATCTGGGTCGGTTCGGCGCTGATCTTCTCCACCGCCGGGAGCCGGGCTGCGAAGAACACCGCGGCCGAGTCGCTCAAAGCGGTGACTAACCTGGCGATCACCGCCCAGCAGGCACGCGCCGACGAGACGCTGTCGCTGATCCGGCGGGGCGACGAAGACGTCCGCAAGCGGTCCTACTACCAACGCGTTGAAGCCATGCACACTCAACTCGCCGACTACCTCGGCCGCAACGACGCCATCGCCAAGAGCGACCTGGCCAACGCCGACCAGCTGTTGACGAAGTGGCGGCAGGCCGATGAGCGGATCAACGCCTACATCTCGGTCGGCAACTACCAGGCGGCCACCCAGGTGGCTCTCGGCACCGGCGAGGACGACTCGACGCCGGCGTTCGACAAGCTCGACGCGGCTCTGTCCCTGGGCATCCGGGAGAGCCGCAACCAGCTGCGCAACGACATCCTGTCCGCGCGCCGGGTGCTGTCTGGCACGACCGTCGGCGGCGTGGTGCTTTCGGTCGGCGCGGCGTTGGCGGTGGCACTGGGATTGTGGCCCAGGCTCAGCGAGTACAGATGATGACCACTCGACGGTTGTTGTGCATTCTGATCGCTGCGGCGATCACGCTGTCCGGCTGCGGCAAAACCGAGTACATCGGGACCCCGCCGGTGCCGACCCTTGCTCCGCCGACGCCGGCCGGTATGCAGGAACTCGCCCCCGAACCACCGCAGCCACCGGATCCGACCGAGAACAACTGCGACCGCACCGCCAGCCTGAAGCCCTTCCCCACCAAGGCAGAGGCCGACGCGGCGGTGGCCGGCATCCGGGCCCGCGGCCGGCTGATCGTCGGATTGGACGTCGGGAGCAACCTGTTCTCCTTCCGTGATCCGATCACCGGGGAGATCACCGGCTTCGATGTCGACATCGCCGGTGAGGTGGCCCGCGACATCTTCGGCACCCCATCTGCTGTCGAGTACCGCATCCTGTCGTCGGCCGACCGGATCACCGCCCTGCAGAACAACACCGTCGACATCGTGGTGAAGACCATGACCATCACCTGCGACCGCCGCAAACTGGTGAACTTCTCCACCGCGTATTTCACTGCCTATCAACGCATTCTGGCTCCGCGGGAATCGGCGATCTCACAGGCCTCCGACCTGTCCGGGCGCCGGGTGTGCGTCGCCAGTGGTACCACCTCACTGGACCGGGTGCGCCAGATCGCTCCCCCGCCGATAATCGTGACGGTGGTGAGCTGGGCCGACTGCCTGGTCGCGCTGCAGCAGCGTGAGGTCGACGCGATCAGCACCGACGACTCGATCCTGGCAGGTCTGGTGGCCCAGGATCCCTACTTGCACATCATCGGACCGAACATGGCCCAGGAGCCGTACGGGATCGGCATCAACTTGGCCAACATCGGTCTGGTGCGGTTCGTCAACGGCACTCTGGAGCGCATTCGCCGGGATGGCACGTGGAACACGTTGTACCGCAAGTGGTTGACGGTGCTGGGGCCCGCACCGGCTCCCCCGACGCCGAGGTATCTGGACTGATGAGCATCCCGGATCAGCCAGACATCGACGTCGGAACCCAGCCGGCGACGTTGGACGACCTCACCGTCGATTCGATGTCGATGCGGCCGATGGCCACCCAAGCGATCTTCCGGCCGAATTTCGACGATGACGACGACTCGATCGGCAGCGTCGGCACCGAACCGGAGGCCATGCACCAGGCCACGGTGGCCCGCAAGCTCTCCCCGACCCGTCGTCTGGGCGGCGGGCTGGTCGAGATTCCGCGCTTCCCGGAGATCGACCCGCTGACCGCGTTGATGGTCAATCCCGTTGTCGCCGAATCGAAGCGGTTCTGCTGGAACTGCGGACGCCCGGTGGGCCGCTCGACCAAGGACGGCGAGGCCGCCTCGGAGGGCTGGTGCCCGCATTGCGGCAGCGCGTATTCGTTCGTGCCGCAACTGGTTCCCGGCGACATGGTCGCCGACCAGTACGAGATCAAGGGCTGCGTCGCGCACGGTGGCCTCGGCTGGGTGTACCTGGCCGTAGACCACAACGTCAACGAACGCCCGGTGGTGCTCAAGGGTCTGGTGCATTCCGGGGACGCCGAGGCGCAGGCGATCGCGATGGCCGAGCGGCAGTTCCTCGCCGAGGTGGTTCACCCGTCGATCGTGAAGATCTTCAACTTCGTCGAGCATCCCGACAAGCACGGTGAGCCAGTCGGCTACATCGTGATGGAGTACGTCGGTGGTAAGTCGCTCAAAGAGCCCAGAGGCGAGAAGCTTCCGGTGTCGGAGGCGATCGCCTATGTGCTGGAGATCCTGCCGGCGCTGGGCTATCTGCATTCGATCGGCTTGTGCTACAACGACCTCAAGCCCGAGAACGTGATGGTGACCGAGGAACAGCTGAAGCTGATCGACCTCGGTGCGGTGTCACGGATCAACTCGTTCGGCTACCTGTACGGTACGCCGGGCTACCAGGCACCGGAGATCGTGCGTACCGGACCGACCGTCCCCAGTGACATCTACACGGTGGGACGCACCCTGGCCGCGTTGACGCTGAATCTGCGAACACGCAAGGGCCGCTACGTCGATGGGCTGCCCGACGATGATCCGGTGCTGGTGAAATACGACTCGTTCGCGCGGCTACTGCGCCGGGCCATCGATCCCGACCCGCGCCGCCGGTTCGCCAGCGCCGAGGAGATGTCCTCGCAGCTGCTGGGTGTGCTGCGCGAAGTGGTCGCCGAGGATACCGGTATCCCACGGCCGGGTTTGTCTAACGTCTTCACCCGCACCCGCGCGGCGTTCGGGGTCGAATTGTTGGTCGCACACACCGACGTATATCTCGACGGGCTCGCCCACGCCGAGAAGCTGACGGCTACCGAAATCGTTACCGCGCTTCCGGTTCCGCTGGTAGATCCCACCGACATCGCGGCCACGGTGCTCTCGGCGACGGTGCTGTCGCAACCCGTGCAGACACTGGACTCGCTGCGCGCCGCCCGGCACGGCGTGCTGGACTCTGAGGGCATCGATCTGACGGAATCGGTGGAGCTGCCGCTGATGGAGGTGCGCGCACTGCTCGATCTCGGCGACGTCGCCAAGGCTAACCGTAAGCTCGACGAGCTGTCCGAGCGGGTGGGCTGGCGCTGGCGGCTGATCTGGTTCAAGGCGGTCTCCGAAGTGCTGACCGGCGATTACGACTCAGCGACAAAGCATTTCACCGAGGTGCTGGACATCTTCCCCGGCGAGCTCGCGCCCAAGCTGGCATTGGCGGCCACAGCCGAGCTGGCCGCGACGTCCGACGAGCTGCCGTTCTACCGAACGGTGTGGCACACCGACAACAACTCGATTTCGGCCGCGTTCGGCCTGGCCCGAGCGCAGTCGGTGGAGGGCGACCGCGAAGCCGCGGTCAATACCCTCGACGAAGTCCCGGCTGCATCACGGCATTTCACGACCGCGCGGTTGACCAGCGCGGTGACACTGCTGTCCGGGCGGTCGGCGCACGAGCTCACCGAGGAGCAGATCCGCGACGCCGCGCACCGGGTGGAGGCGCTGCCCGATTCCGAGCCGCGGGTGCTGCAGATCCGCGCACTCGTGCTGGGCACGGCAATGGACTGGATGTCCGGGAACACCGCCAGCACCAATCACATCCTCGGCTTCCCGTTCACCGAACACGGCCTGCGTCTGGGCGTCGAGGCCTCGCTGCGCAGTCTGGCCCGGGTGGCCACCAGTCAGGCGCACCGGTATGCGTTGGTCGATATGGCCAACAACGTGCGGCCCACCAGCACGTTCTAACGGCCGAATCGGTCTTGCAGCTGGGGATCGTTCTCCCACCACAGCGTCTGCTGTTCTTCGTCCGACTCGGCGTCGGCCTCCTCGGCGCGGTCACGCTCGTGCCTGCCCAGCTGGCGCATCAGGACCCAAGACGAACGGGATGCTCAGCACGTCACCGGCAAGCCACAAGATGCCCGCACCGATGGACTGTGAAAGTTGCCGTGCGATTGCTGAGCCGATCAGCGACCCAGCTTGCCGGCGAGTTGGTCGAACGTTGCGATCCAGCCGCTGTGGAACGACTCGAATTCGGTTGGCGGCAGCAGGGAATGCTCGATTGACATCAACGTGTCCTCGCTGCCGACCGGTTCGAACGTCACGTTGACGACACTGGCTTGCGTCGGGTCGTCCCAGTTGGAGTTGCTCCACGTGAACCGCAGCAGATGCGGGCGCTCGATCGCCAGGAACTGCCCGCTGATGAGCACCCGCGTGCCCGAGTCGTCGACATCGAAGCGCACCGTGCCGCCGACCCGGGCTTCGACCGTGACGTCGATGACGCACACTGGGTGCGGGCACATCCACTCCTGCAACGACTCCGGGTCGAGCCACTCGTCGAACACCACCTCGGGTGTGGCGGGCATGACGCGCTGGACGACGACGGTCACAGTATCGGTCACCGGCCCTGCCCCTTCTTACGCCGCAGACGTGCTGCAAGAGCATCGGCACGCACCGACCAGAAGCGCGTCTGTTCGTCGATCCAATGCTGGGCGGCGGTAAGGCCTTCCGGTCGCAGAGACACCCAGTGTTCACGCCCGCGGACGTCGCGGTGAATGAGTCCGGCCGATTCCAGCACACCGATATGGCGCGACACTCCGGCGAACGTCATCGGCAGCGGGGCGGCGAGATCGGTGATCCGGGCGTCGCCCTCGCGCAGCACCTCGATCAGGTGGCGCCGTGTCGGGTCGGCCAGTGCGGCGTACGCACGATCCAACACATGATCTTCAACCATCTTGTTGACTATAGACGCCCACCGTGGTTCCCTGAAGTCAGATATTCAACTGATTTGTTTAATGAATCGGAGGAACACCGATGGAGATACCCGACATCGTGACGGCACCGGAATGGGACGCCGCCCGCCAACAGCTGCTCGTCAAAGAGAAGGAGCTGACCCGGGCCCGCGACGCACTCGCAGCGCTGCGACGGCGAATGCCCTGGACACCGGTCGACAAGACGTATCAGTTCGACGGCCCGGACGGCACGGTGAGCCTGCTTGACCTGTTCGACGGCCGGCGCCAGTTGATCGTGTACCGCGCCTTCCTGGATCCCGGGGTACACGGCTGGCCCGACCACGGTTGTGTCGGATGTTCGTTGATGGCCGATCACATCGGCAACCTCGCGCACCTGAACGCCCGGGACACCACGCTGGTCTACGCCTCGCGGGGCGCGCAGTCCGACATCCAGCGGATCAAGGCCAGCATGGGCTGGGATATCCCGTGGTACACGATGGTGCCCCGCCTCGGCAGCGCCTTCGACGTCGACTTCGGCGTCGACCAATGGCACGGCACCAATGCGTTCATCCGCGACGGCGACCAGATCTACCGCACCTACTTCATCGACAGTCGCGGTGACGAGATATTCGTCAACACATGGCATTTCCTCGACATGACCGCATTGGGACGCCAGGAGATCTGGGAGGACTCACCGCAGGGCTATCCCCAGAGCAAACCGTACGAATGGTGGAGCTGGCACGACAACTACCCCGAACACATGCCGTCACGCTGGTTTGGCGATCCCGACCCAGACGATCCGAACGATCCGCGGCCACCGGCCTAGCGCCCATCAGCCCCCTGTTGTCCCACTTCAGACGGCACAAACGACAACCAGCACGATCGCCCGCGGCCCAACCCGTGCCGGAAACACGCCAGCGACCACTAACATCTGGTTCGTGCGACGAATACTGACGGCCGTGTCCATCCTGATGATCGTCACTCTCGCCGGCACGGCCTGCGGTGGCCGCACGTCGCACTCCACGACGGAAACCGCGCCACCCGAGAACTATGGCGATGTCATTACCAGCGACGCCGCAACAGACCTCGATCCAGCGCTGCAATCCACAGTCGGCTGGGCGCAGCGCTTCACCTTCAACTCCCGATCGGGAATCAACGACAGCACCACGCACGTCACAGGAATCTTGTTGGTTCCCAAGGGAAGCCCGCCTGAGGGCGGGTGGCGGGTCGTCGCCTTCGGTCATCCCGCGACCGGGACTCTTCCGGGATGCGGGCCGTCAACCTCACCGACACTGCTCAATTCGTCGGCCGTCGTCCAACGATTGCTGCAAGCCGGCTACCCCGTGGTGATGCCGGACTACCAGGGACTGGGCAGCCTCGACAAGATCCGGGACCGAGCAGGCCGCGACGTCTACCACCCGTATCTCGACTCGACGACCGTGGGGTACAACCTGATCGACTCGGTGCGCGCAGCCCGCCAGCTGATCGACCGAGCCGTGGGCCCGGCGTCCGCAACGTGGCTGGCCTTCGGTGTCGGCCAGGGCGGTCAGGCGGCGTGGGCGGCCAACGAACTGGCCGCCAATCATGGCTGGAGTCTGACATTGATTGGCGCGGTCGCAATTTCCCCGGTCACCGACATCAATGGGCTGGCCGACGAAGCCGACGCAGGCACCCTCAACACCCAACAAGCCCTCGACCTGCAGGCATTTCTCGCCGGCGTAAAGAACGGGCACTTCGACGATTTCAATCTCGACGACTACCGAAGCGGGATCGTCGCGCAGAAATGGGATGCGCTGCTGGCCTGCGACGCGGCGGGCCTCGAAGAACGCGCCACGCTCGCCGGTCAGATCACCCCTGACGATCTCCGGCCGCACTCTCCGGCCGCACTCGCGACGCTTCGCGGCTACCTGAAGAAAGCCAGCCTGCCCCAGGGACCGACGCAGGCGCCGATGCTGGTGATCTACGGGGACAACGATCCGCTGATGCCCGCGGCATGGACCCAGTCAGCCCTGGACCGCGCGTGCAACATGGGTGATGTCATCACCATCCGGCACCTGCCCAACGATGCTCCCGACCCGCTCGACATGGCCGAGGCGCTCGACTGGATCAATCAGCGCGTCAATTCCGTCCCAGCACCGAACGATTGCGGAGGCCGTGCATCGTGAGCTTGACGCATGGCTGGCTGTTGATCGCGGTGCAAGTCCTCGCCGGCGCGGTGCTGTTGGCAGCAATCGGGATCCGCTCGAAACGGTGGTATCAGATCTGGCTGTCGATCGCCCTCTTCGCCGGAGTCACGATCGCCGCGTTCGTCTTCTGGTTCATCGACGACCAGGGATGGTCCCAGGATCCGCCCCCGGTGATCTTCTGGATCTGGATCATCGGCTCAGGGGTGGCCGTCATCGTGTTGATCGCCGGTTGGCGCAGCGCCGGGTGGCCACGCCGAAGCGCGGCACTGGTTTCCGTACCACTCTGCCTGCTGTGCGCCGCGCTGGCGGTCAACTGCTGGGTGGCCTACTTCCCCACTGTGCAGTCGGTCTGGGAACGGGCCACCGGCCACGAACCCGACCGCTGGATCGACATGTCGACGCTGGCCGACATGCAGCGCAACGGGGAAATACCCACCCACGGAGTCGTCGTGAAAGTCACGACGCCCGATGACAAGTCGGGATTCGCGCACCGGCAGGAGTACGTCTACCTGCCGCCGGCATGGTTCAAGTCGACGCCTCCGCCGAAGTTGCCGGCGGTGATGATGTTCGGCGGCGAGTTCGGCCGTCCCGACGACTGGCTGCGCTCGGCGTATGCGCTCGAAACGCTCGACGATTTCACCGCACGCCACGGCGGCAACGCCCCGGTGATGGTATTTCCCGATGCCGGTGGGCAATTCAGCAATGACACCGAGTGTGTGAACGGGCCCCGCGGTAACGCCGCCGACCATCTCATCAAGGACGTTGTGCCCTTTGTGATCTCAAGCTTCGGCGTGAGCTCGGATCCGGCGAACTGGGGAATCGGCGGCTGGTCGTCGGGCGGCACGTGTGCGGTGATGCTCGCCGTGCAGCACCCCGAGTTGTTCAGCACGATCGTCGACATCGACGGTCAGCTGGGCCCCAACGCGGGAACCCACGAGCAGACCGTCGCGCGGCTGTTCGACGGTGATGTCGACGCCTGGAAGTCTTTTGACCCCAGGTCGGTGATCATCCAGCACGGCCGCTATGACGGAATGTCTGCGTGGTTTGCCGTGTCGTCGGACACCTCGCCGGAATATCACAGCGGCGAGCACACCGGTGCGCCACCCGGCGCGTCGCCCGACTGGGACACCAACTCCGAAGACCACGCGGTCATCGCGCACTCGTTGTGTTCGCTGGTGAGCACGTATGGCATCGAGTGCGCGGTGGTCAACACCCACGCGTCACACGACTTCGCGGGCGCGGGAGATGCATTCGCCGACGCGCTGCCATGGTTGGCAGGCAGGATCGGCACCCCGGGCGTACACCCGGTCCCGATGCCCGGCGCGGGCTAAGTCTCTTCCCCCGGTAGCCTCCGGCGCCGGTGCGGATGGTGAGGTCGGTCCGGGTACCCGCCGCCCCGGCGGCGAGTCCGTGGTCGTGAGCAACAGACAGGACCAGATCTCCATGGCCGTCTCGCGGAACTGGTGCGACGAGTTGGACAAGGCTTAGACCACCGTCAGGCAGGCCCGTGCGATCGCCAGCTCCTCGTTCGTCGGAATCACCAGCACGGTCGTCGGCGACTTGACGGCCGAGATCAGGCGCGCACCTGTGGCCGGACTCTCATTGAGGTGCTCGTCGAGTTCGATACCCAGCGGTGCCAGCCCGGTCAGCGCGTCGCGGCGCACCCGCGCGTCGTTCTCGCCCACTCCGGCGGTGAATGTCACCACATTGGTGTGGCCGAGGACAGCCAGATAAGCGCCGATGTACTTGCGCAGCCGATGGATGTACACGTCGTAAGCCAATTGCGCTGCCTCGTCACCGGATTCGATCCGCTGGTGCACGATGCGGAAGTCGATCTCGCCGCCGAGACCGTACATTCCGGCATGCCGGTTGAGCATCGTCTCGATCTCCTCGACACCCAGACCGGCGGTACGCCAGAGGTATACGAGCACGCCCGGGTCGATGTCACCGGAGCGCGTCCCCATCACCAGCCCCTCCATCGGGGTGAGGCCCATCGAAGTGTCAACAGGGCGGCCGCCGGCGATCGCTGACGCCGATGCCCCGTTGCCCAGGTGCAGCACAATCTGGTTGAGCGACTCCAGTGGAGCGCCGAGGAACTGTGCGGCCTGCTGGCTGACGTACTGGTGTGAGGTGCCGTGGAAGCCGTACCGGCGAATCTGCCAGCGGCGGGCCAACTCCCGGTCCATCGCATACGTGGCCGCGGCGGCTGGCAGATCGTGGAAGAACGCGGTGTCGAACACTGCGACGTGCGGTAGGTCGGGCAGCACCCGGCGGGCGACTTCGATACCCAGCACCGCGGGCGGGTTGTGCAGCGGCGCCAGCGGCGCGAGTTCCTCCAGCTTGGCGATCACCGCGTCATCGACGACGGTGGGCCGGTACAGGTCCTGGCCGCCGTGCACCACGCGGTGGCCGACCGCGACCAGCCCCAGCGTGTCCACGCTCTGACCGGCCTCGGTGAACAGGGCGAAGGCGGTACGCAGGGCGGCCTCGTGGTCGGCGATCCGGCCGTCGCGGCGAATCTCTTGGTCTCCCGACTTCAGCGTCGCGGTCGAACTCTCCTCGCCGATCCGCTCGACGATCCCGTGCGCCAGCGATGTACCCATATCGGGTTGCACCAGTTGGAATTTCAGCGACGACGAGCCCGAGTTGAGCACCAGAACGGTGGCCGACATCACATCCCCTGGGCCTGGATCGCAGTGATCGCGACCGTGTTGACGATGTCCTCGACGAGCGCTCCACGCGAGAGATCGTTGACGGGTTTGTTGAGCCCTTGCAGCACCGGGCCGATGGCGATGGCGCCCGCGCTGCGCTGCACCGCCTTGTAGGTGTTGTTGCCGGTGTTGAGGTCAGGGAAGATCAACACCGTCGCGCGGCCCGCTACCTGGGAGCCGGGCATCTTGGCGGCGGCGACGGTCGGGTCGACGGCAGCGTCGTATTGGATCGGTCCTTCCACCAACAGCTCCGGCGCCCGTGTCCGTACTAATTCCGTTGCGGTCCTGACCTTCTCGACGCCGCTTCCGCTACCCGAGTCACCCGTGGAGTAAGACAGCATCGCCACTCGCGGCTCGATGCCGAACTGGGCGGCGGTGCGCGCCGAGCTGATCGCGATGTCGGCGAGCTGCTCGGCGGTCGGGTCGGGCACGATCGCACAGTCGCCGTAGGCCAGGACCCGGTCGGCCAGGCACATCAGAAAGATGCTCGACACCGTGGAAACATCGGGCTGGGTCTTGATGATCTCGAAGGCCGGCCGCACGGTATGCGCCGTGGTGTGCGCGGCACCGGATACCATGCCGTCGACGATGCCGTTGTGTACCAGCATCGTTCCGAAATACGACACGTCGTGCATGATCTCGCGCGCTTGTTCCAGCGTGACGCCCTTCTTCTTCCGAAGCTCGGCATACTGCGCGGCGAACTGGTCACACAGCTCACTGGTCCGCGGGTTGAGGACGGTGGCCTCACTCAAGTCCACACCGAGTTCGGCTGCGCGGGAACGTACTGGACCCTCTTCACCCAGAATAGTCAGCTCGGCGACGCCGCGGAGCAACAGCCGCCCGGCCGCATACAGAATGCGGTCCTCCTCCCCCTCGGGTAGGACGATGCGCTTGCGGTCGGCCCGCGCCCGCTCCATCAGCTGATAGGTGAACATCTGCGGCGTGGTCACCGTAGGGATCGGCAAACTGAGCCGGTCCTGCAGGTCGTCGATGTCGACATAGCGCTCCATCAGCGTGATAGCGGTGTCGACCTTGCGCTGGGATGCGGCGGTGACCCGCCCGCGAGTGCCGGCCACCGCACTGGCCGTCTCGAACGTGCCGAGTTCGGTGGCGATGATCGGCAGCCGCAGGCCAAGGCCGGTCACCAATTCGGTGATCGAGCGGTGCAGCGGCAGCCCACCGTTCAGGATGATCGCCGACAGCGACGGGAAGCCCTCGGCGGCGTGCGCGCTCGTGACAGCCAACACCACGTCGGAGCGGTCGCCCGGCGTGATGACCGCGACGCCCTCGGTGAGTCGTTCCAGGCAGTGCTCGGCGGTCATACCCGCCACCAGCACCCCGAGCACCTCGCGGCCGAGCAGCGAGGAGTCGCCGTGCACGAGTACGCCGTCGACCGCTGCGCTCAGGTCGGCGACGGTCGGAGCCACCAGGAGGGGTTCCTCGGGAATGACGTAGACGCGCGGCCCGAGGTTCGCGCAGGCCTTGGCCACCGCGTCCAGCTGGGCCGGGTCGGCGCGGTTGGCCACCACCGCCGCGGTGTGGGCATGCTGGGCGGCCAGCTCGGCCAGACACAGCTCGATGACCTGAGCGACTTCCGCAGGCGTGCGGTCACGAGCCCGCACCGACAGCAGCACCGGCGCGCCCAGGTTGGCCGCGATACGCGCGTTCACGCTCAGCTCGGTGGGTGTGGCGACGTCGGTGTAGTCCGATCCGACGATCACCACAGCGTCACAGCGCGCCGCGACTTCGTGGTAGCGGTCGACGATGTCAGCGATCGCGCCGTCGGGATCAGCGTGCAGTCGCTGATAGGTCACCCCGACGCATTCTTCGTAAGTCAGGCCCGCATTGCTATGCGCGAGCAACAACTCCAGGATGTAATCGCGGTTCTCCCGCCGGGTGATCGGGCGAAACACCCCCGCCCTCGGAACCATCGCCGTCAACCGGTGCAGGATGCCCAGCGCGACGGTGGACTTACCGGTGTCACCCTCGGGCGACGCGATGTAGATCGACGTGGTGCGGGCGGCGGTCACCCCAACAGCTTTCCGTAACCGGGATGGATGTGACAGCCGGATAACCCGAGGCTGAGCCGCGCTTCGGCGGCCAGCTGGTTATCCGCAGCTAAATTTCCCCAGGCGTTAATTAAGGAATTTTCCCAAACACGCGAAACTGGCCAATTATGAAAAGTGTGCCCCGGGTCGCAAAGCCAGCGATCAATTTGTATGCTTCTCGAGGCAATCGTTGCGACAAATAAGCGGAGACCGTCTTCGCGCGCACGTCGCGTGGATCACGCCAAGGGATTGCGCAAACACTTCGGGGCGAAGGAAGCGGTGTGACTCGGCAGGCAAATCTCACTGACGAGCGCGTTGTGCACGACCCCTTTCGCCACCACACGACGGGCCGTCACCACGTCCGCCACGGTGGCGGACACGCCGCCGTCTCCACCTACGCGTCGGCCGAACCCGCCACGATGCCTATCCCGCTGGTTACCGAGCGATTGATTACCGAGCCGCTGCCCAGGCTCGCCGTCGCGCCGCCGATCGTCGCTCGCCCATCGCTCGCCAAACAGCTGACGCAAGCGCGGCGCGTCCCATCGTGGGTCCTTGTCCTCCTCGTCGTCGTCACCTGTGTGCTCAGCACCGCGCCAACGTTGGTCAGCACCGCATTCGTTATCTCTGAGGGAGCGCCCACCGCGTACCTTGCCCTGGTACCGGTGTGGGCGCTGATGATCGCCCTGACCACCGATCGCAGTCATCGGCGCCATGACGTATCTGACTCTGACATCGACCGCATCCTCGCGACGCTGATCGCGACGCTCGCGATCACCAGTTGCCAGTTGATACTCGGGCGAATTGGGGCGATCGGCGAGTTCTGGCATGCCCACCTGGTGTCCGTCATCGCCTGGGTGATGGCCGTCTCGATCCTCAAGTTCGGCTCGCGGTCGGCCGCGCGGGTCCGCGTGGCCTGGGGATTTCTCGCGTTGTGCTTCCCGCCCTTCTTCCTGCTCACCGGGCAGGCACTGGGCGGGTCGGTCCTGGTCTATGGCGCACTGACGGCGTTCTACGGCGCGATCGCGATGTTCCTGACGCTTCGGGAAACCCGCGTCAAGTGGCTCGTCACGCCGGCCTTCTTCACGCTCGCATTCGCCGGAACCTACCTGCTCCAGCACGCTTCGGTACCGCTCGCCTACCTGGCTCCGTCAGCGGCACTGACCGGGCTGACCGTTGCTCTGTTCGTGCGTGCACCTCGGCACCACGGTGGCGCGGAGGTACCCAAGCACTCACTGCTGACCGTCGCCATCGTGGTCGTCGCCGCGGCCATCGTCGGTGCTCTCCCCCAACACCAGGTCAGCCATACCCCCAGCGCTGACCTCATCTGGGTGCGGGCCGACTGGGTCAAGGCGCTGAACAAAACCCCACTGTTGGTCGGCCCACCCCAGGTGTTCGCCTGGGGACCTCAGGTGATGGGTGAAGGCGGTTCCGTCGTTCGTTATCGGTTGGCTTCCCTGAAGAACGTCGCCTTCCTTGATATCTACTCGACGCACGACTATGGCAGGCTGACCGAGTACTGCTGCGGCCTGTGGTACGCCACGGCTCCGCCGCCGGATGTCCAGCGCCCCTTCAGCAGTTCCGGGTCGGCAATCACACAGATCGCCCAGATGGGCAACCAGTATTCACCGCCGCAGAAGCCTGGCGACCCGGCCTGGACTGCCCACCAATGGCTTTGGCGCTACCGGGCCGCGACCGGACCGGTCTATCAGGCCATTTATCTGATTGCGTCACGCGACGAGAAGGCACCCGAAAACGTTGCGACACCGCGCCCACCGAGTGTTCGCACCGGAATCCTTGCCCCGTTGGCGGCGCTCATCCAGGACCACGCAGCGCTGCACAACCCCACGCAATATGACTCGGAGGCGTTGGACGCCATCAGCCGACAGATCATCGGAGCCGCGCAGGTGAAGCCCGCCAAATGAGCATTCAGAACCTGCCGGCCCAGTTGGACGAGGAATTCTCGGCGCAGCACCTGTTCACTCGGCCCCAGAAGACCTTCGGCATCGTCGTCGTCGCTGTGGTCATGGTGGCCGCGATCTGCACCTGGTCGGACACCGTGGCGGTGCTGCTGACGATCTCAACCTTCTATTTCCTGCTCGCGACAGTCGACCGGGCCTATCTGGTGTTTCGCGGGCTGCAGGGTGGACGTCGCTCGCGCGTCACACTCGAACAGGCCTATTCGATTCCCGACGAAGACCTCCCCGTCTACACCGTGCTGCTACCGGCTTACCGCGAACCCGACATCGTCGAGACCCTCCTCGAAGGGGTCAGCCAAATCGACTACCCCGCAGACAAACTCGATGTCTACCTCATTCTCGAAGAGGACGACGAGGAGACCATCTCGGCGTTCCAGGCACAGAGGGTGCACAACATCAACCTGGTTGTCGTACCTCCATCCCAGCCGCGGACCAAACCCAAGGCCTGCAACTACGCGATGGAACTCCCGTCAGAGCGCAGTGAGTACGTGACCATCTTCGACGCCGACGACATCCCCGACCCACTTCAGCTCCGGAAGGCCGCATACACGTTCGCCAACTCACCCGACGATGTCGCGGCTCTGCAGGGCACCCTGAGCTACTACAACGCGGACCAGAACATTCTCACCCGATGGTTTTCCATCGAGTACGACCAGTGGTTTTCCTATGTGTTGCCCGCGTTGAGTGAGGCCAACTGTGTGATCCCGCTCGGCGGATCGTCCAACCACATCAAGACGGCGCTGCTGTGGGAGGTCGGCGGCTGGGACCCGTACAACGTCACCGAAGATGCCGATCTGGGAATCCGGTTCGCGCGCGCCGGTTACCGCACACTGATGCTGGACTCCGTCACCGCCGAAGAGGCCAACGCCGACACGCTGAACTGGCTGCGCCAACGGTCCCGGTGGTACAAGGGCTACCTTCAGACGTTCGTCGTGCACATCCGTCACCCGATCAAGCTGTACCGCGAATTGGGCCTGGTGCCACTGCTGCGCATGGCCAACATCACTGCCGGAATGCCCATCGCCTGCATGGTCAACGTGGCCTTCTGGGCACTGATCGTGTTGTGGTATGCCGGACGTCCGGCGTTCTTCGACAACATCTTCCCCAATTCCACGTACTACCTGTCCCTCTTGCTGTTCACTGCGGGCAATGCGATCGCTGTGACACTGACGCTCCTGACGACACGGGCATCCGGCAAACCACAATGGCTCGTTGCGGCGCTACTGATACCCGGATACTGGCTGCTGCAAGCGATCGGCGCCATCAAGTCGGGTGTACAGCTGATCTACAACCCCTCTTACTGGGAGAAGACCGAACACGGTTTGGCAAGGAAGGCTTCACATTGATTCGGCGGCAGACCCTTTGGGTCGTCAGCGCGTTGTTCATCATCACCCTCCAACTTCTGGTACACCCCCAGACCGCCATGGCGGACCCGGATGTCGAGGCGACCTCGCAGACGGCAGAGCCGGTCGACGAGTCCCCACCACCCGTACCCACCGTGACACTCGGCTGGCGACAACTCGGGATGAGTTCGGCACTGTATTTCGGAGCGGCGAACACCACCCAGACCGCGACGATCCCCACGCCGGACGGGCTCGCCCCAATCACCCTGTCCGGCATGCTGCATTCAGCCACCAACATCCCGCAGGGCTACATCGAGGCAGAAACCACCGATGGGCGATACCTCGGCACGGCACCCGTCCCTGACCTCACCGCGGGCCGCACGTCCGCACCGTTCAGCATCGACGTCAGCAGCGTCCCAGTGATCCGCAATCAAGCGCAGGTGAACATGGTGCTGAGGATTACGTCGGGAGACACCGTCTGCGGGCCCCCGCCGACCTTGGTGATCAGTGACTTTTCCGCCACGTTCAACGGCGACATCGCCACACCCGTGTCCCTTCAGCAGTTCTTGCCCACGATCGCCCCCAACATCGACATCTACGTCGATCCGCAACCGAGCGCGTCCGAGAAGCTCACAGCGCTGAGCTTGGTCACTGCACTCACCCATCACTACCAGCCGGCGACGGTACGGATTCGCCTGCGGCAGCTGGCCCGTACCGAGCCGGCGCCCCCGCCGGACGGTGACAACCTGTCCCGCGCCATCGTGATTCGCGATCTCAAGGACGTCGACACCCCCGGCGTTCGGCTGGTTAGCGACGCGGTGCACCCGTACGTCGTCCTCACCGGCAAGGGCCCGACCCTCGAACAACAGGTGGCGCTGTTCCGTAACCAGCTGCTGCTCGTGGCGCAGACCGACAGCTTCACGGTGAAAGCCGAGAAGGTCACCGCGACACAAGGTGCCCGGACGGCAACATTCGGTCAACTCAACGCAACCGGCGGTGCGAACGTCCTTGGTGAGGCAACCATCTCGCTGAATCTGGGCACGTCGTCCTTCACCCTGTCCAAACCCGGGAATATCGACATCCATCTGTTGGCCCACTACACCCCGGTCGACGACAACGAAAAGGGCACCGTGATCGCGGCGGCCGGCGGGGTCGTGTTGAACACGTCGCGACTCGACAGGTCGGGCCGACTGGACACCAACTTCACCATCCCGGCCGAGATTGCCGCACGCAATCCCGGACTCGTCCTCACGGTCAACTATCAGCCGGGTGCCGGCGGGTGCACACCCCGAACGGTGCCGATGAACTTCCAGGTCGACCCGACCTCGACGGCCTCCGTCAAGTCTGGTGGCGCCGTATCTATGGGTGGATTTTCCTCGCTGCCACAGGCATTCACCCCCACCTTCCAGGTAGCGATGGATGGCACCGACCCCCAAGAGCTATCGCATGCCGCCACGATCGCCGGACTCATTCAGCAGACCTCGCCCATCGAACTACGCCCGCTTCTGGTGAGTCTCGACCAGGCCAGCGCCAGCAACTCGAGCGCCCTGATTATCGCTAATACCCAAGCGGTACACCGGCACAACCTCACTCCTCCGATTGATACCGACGGTGACGTCTCCAACATCGATATACCGTCGGACGTATCACAGGACGTCACAACGGGATTGGCCAGCCTACAAACCTATGCGCAGAACAACCGAACCATCGTTCTGGTCACCGCATCGGCCGGCTGGGACATGGCCAACCCAGTGTTCGACTATCTCGACGGGCTGCCGGGTGGTTGGCGCGACCTGAGCGGTGACGTCCTGGTCGCCGGGAAGGTCGCGAGCCCGCAAACGCTGACCGTTCGAGCCTCCGGTCCGGTGCCGCTGGCCGACAACCCAGGCAGCTCATGGGTGAAGTGGGCATGGCTGAGCGGCACCGTAGTGGGCATCGCGGTCATCCTTTCCGGCTTTTTCCTGCTGATTCGGCGCCGATCTCCAAAGGCGCAGGATTGACCGCTGCCGTCGAGGTAGCGCCGCCGGTAGCGGCTGATCCACCGGCGCCGAGCATGCATCGGCGCCGGCGGAACGTCGTGTGGCCGTTCACGTTTTTCGCGATCTTTTTCGTGCTCTACGCGTTGGTCGGGTACTTCCTTTTCCGGACCGGGTACGTCAACCCCGACGCCAGCGCCCGCGTTGGCAATGCCGGTTACACAATGATGAGCCGCTATCCCCATCTCGGCGCAGTGGGATTCGTATGGAATCCGTTGCCCAGCTTCGTCGAGATACCGCTCTTCAAGCTCACGTACTGGAATTCGTTCATCAGGTCGACGGGCTACGTGGGAGCCATCCAGAGCGCACTGTTCATGGCTGGCGCGGTGTTCCAGATCCGCGGGATCGCGCTCGATCGCCAGGTGAGCACCCTGGCCCGCTGGATTGCCATCGCGGCGTTCGCGTTTCACCCCATGATCGTCTTCTACGGCGGCTGCGGGATGAGCGAGGGCGCTGAGCTTTTCCTCCTGCTGTGGGCGTGCCGGCACCTGCTGAGGTGGCTGCGAACCTCCGCGCCGATCAATCTCGTCATGTGCGGCGTGGCTCTGGCTCTGTGCTATCTGACCCGCATCGAAGCAACCGTGGCGCTGGCCGCGACGGGCATGCTGGTTTTCGCGGTGTCCGTGGTGCGGAACCGGCCCGCGTGGGGCTGGCGCGGCGGAACTCAGCTGGGAATCCATGATGCGGTGGTGGTTTCGTTCCTGCCCTTGTTCGCGATCGTCACCTGGGCACTGTCCAGTTGGCTGCTGGTCGGTAGCCTTTTCGACTCGTACACGTCGCAGTACGGCAACGCAGCTCAGGTCGCGGCGTCCGGGATCGGGACCCTCACCCAGGCCGTCGGGCTCGAGGGGACCACCCGCAACATTGCGGCGCAGCTCTTGGGCATGCAACCACTCATCGTCGTGGTCCTGGCCATGGTCCTCACTCGCGCCGTCCGGAAACGCTGCATCGACGTCCTGGCTCCGCTGGCGATGTTCGGTGGCATTCTGGTGTTCCAGATTTACGCCATCTACACCGCCGCCACGTTCGGCTGGTTCCGCTTCTTCATGACGGCTATTCCCCTCGCCGTGGTGGCGTTGCTGGTCACGACGACGCCTGGTCCCCCACAAAGCCGCCCGGCGCGTGTGCACACACGGCGCTCACCGGTGTGGCTGGTCCCCATGCTGGCCTTGGTGTTGATCACCTCCGTTCCGTCGGCGTGGGCGGCGATGATGAATCCCGCCATCGGGAAAGAAGAATTCGGCGTGCGTGCGGTGATCTGGCCGGACCGCTACTCCAAAGCGGAGCACTGGGCCTTCTGGGGCGGAGAGCTCAGCCGCAACACCGCTGCGTGGTTCGACAATCAGAACCTTCCCGACGGCTCCGTGCTGGTCGATACCTTCTCGCTGGCCAAGACCTGGCTGGCCTCAAACCACCCCAAGCAGTTCACGATCCGCAGCGACTACGACTTCTTCGACAAGGTCAACTCACCACTGGACAGCGGCGTCCACTACCTTCTGGTGCCCAAGCCCACCGGACTCGGGAAGCTGGACGCGATAAACCTGCGGTATCCGACGATGTGGAGCGACGGCGCCGGCTTGGCCACCCTGGCCCTCAGCGTGGTCAATCCGCAAGGGTTCGAACAGTTCAGGATCTACAAGATCAACGGTGCCGACTGAGCCGATCTCAGCCCAGCTTGCGCAACCGAGGCTCCAGATCCTTCTTGAACAGCTCCAGGAAGCGGCGCTGGTCCTGCCGGGGATCGTGGAATACCAAGTGGTTCAAGCCCCAATCGACGTAATGCTTGACCTTCTCGACGGCCTCGTCAGGATCGGATGCGACGATCCAGCGCTTAGCGACCTGTTCGATCGGCAGCGCGTCGGCGGCCTTCTCCATCTCGATCGGATCGTCGATGCTGTGCTTCTGTTCGGCGGTCAGCGACAACGGCGCCCAGAACCGGGTGTTTTCCAGCGCCAGCTTCGGGTCCGGGTCGTACGAAATTTTGATCTCGATCATCCGGTCGATGTCTTGCGCGTTCTTCCCGGCAGCCTCGGCGCCCTCGCGCATCGCGGGAATGAGCTTGTCCTTGTAGAGCTCTTCGCCCTTACCGGAGGTGCAGATGAAGCCGTCGCCGGCCCGGCCGGCGTACTTGGCCACCTGGGGTCCGCCCGCGGCGATATAGATCGGGATGCCACCCTCGGGAACGTCGTAGATCGAGGCGCCCTTGGTCTTGTAGTACTCACCCTCGAAGTCGACGCGGTCGCCAAGCCACAGCTCGCGCATCAACCGAACCGACTCGCGCAACCGTGCGTAGCGCTCCTTGAACTCCGGCCACTCCCCCTGATACCCGGTGGCGATCTCGTTGAGCGCCTCACCGGTGCCGATGCCGAGGAAGATCCGGTCCGGATACAGACACCCCATCGTCGCGAACGCCTGGGCGATGACCGCCGGGTTGTACCGGAATGTGGGCGTCAGCACCGAGGTGCCCAAGATCAGCCGCTCGGTGCGCTCACCCACCGCCGTCATCCAGGCCAATGAGAACGGCGCGTGCCCGCCCTCGTGGCGCCACGGCTGGAAGTGGTCACTGACCGTCGCGCTGTCCATCCCGTGCGCCTCGGCGAGGACCGCCAACTCAACCAACTCACGCGGCGCGAACTGCTCCGCCGACGCCTTGTATCCCAGTTTCAGTTCAGCCACGCTCTCGTTTCTACTCCTCTCGACGGAGCCGTGAGCGGCCGAGTCCTAGTTCTAGACTCTCGGCATGGCCGTGGCCCTGACCGCAATCACCGAACATGTCCACATGGCGCAAACACCACTGGTCAACTGGACGGTGGTCACCGACGACGCCGGGGTCATGCTGATCGACGCCGGCTTCCCCGGCAGCCGCGACGATGTCCTGGGATCGCTGGCCGAACTCGGATTCGGCCCGGCGGACGTGACGGCGATCCTGTTGACCCATGCCCACGTCGACCATTGCGGCTCGGCCATCTGGTTCGCCAAAACTCATGGCACGCCGGTCTACTGCCATGCCGACGAGGTGGGCCACGCCAAACGCGAGTATCTGCAGCAGGCCTCTCCCGTCGACTTGATGCTGCACGCCTGGCAGCCGCGGTGGGTGAAGTGGTCGTTGGACATCGTCCGCAAGGGCGCGCTGGTGCACGACGGCATCCCGTCGACCGGTGCGCTCACCGAGGGTGTCGCCGAGCGCCTACCCGGCCGACCGCTGGCCGTCCCGACCCCTGGACATACCGGTGGTCACTGCTCCTACATCGTCGACGGCGTCCTGGTCAGCGGTGATGCCCTGGTGACCGGCCATCCATTGGCCCCGCGCAACGGCCCGCAGCTACTGCACCGGGTGTTCAACCACGATGAGCCGGGCTGCGTGCGGAGCCTGTCCGCGCTGGCGATGCTGGAAACCGATGTGCTGATTCCCGGCCACGGCGACGTGTGGATCGGGCCGATCCGCGAGGCCGTGCGTCAGGCCACGCCGCGCTGAGTGGCGCTGTCCGGCGAGCCGAGGCCCAGGTTCTCCCGAAGCGTGGCGCCGCGGTACTCGGTGCGGAAAGCGCCGCGCTCCTGCAGCAACGGGACCACGGTGTCGATGAACTCGTCCAGCCCGTGCGGAGTCAGGTGCGGCACCAGGATGAACCCGTCGCACGCGTCGGCCTGCACGTGCCGGTCGATCTCGGTGGCGACATGGGATGCGGTGCCAACGAACTGCTGGCGGCTGGTGACTGCGATGACCAGTTCGCGGATGGACAGCTTGTCGGCCTCGGCTCGCTCCCGCCAGGCCGCGGCCAGCGCCTTGGGGTCACCGTGACGCACCCGGCCCTGGGTGATGCTCGGGTCATCGACGGGTTCGACGTCGGGTAGCGGACCGTCCGGATCGTAACCGGACAGGTCGCGCTGCCAGACCTGTTCGAGCATCGCGATCGCGGTCTGCGGGCTGACCTGCTGGCGGCGGATGTACCGTGCTTTCTCCTCAGCGTCGGCGGCGCTGTCGCCGAGGACGAACGTCGCGGCGGGAAAGACCTTGAGGTCATCGGGATTTCGTCCGTGCGCCACCGCGCGAGCCTTCACGTCGGTGTAGTAGCGCTGGCCGTCATCCAGCGAGCCATGCCCGGTGAACAGGGCGTCGGCGTGTTTGGCCCCAAAGTCCCGGCCCTCGTCGGAGTCACCGGCTTGCAGGAGAACCGGATGGCCCTGCGGTCCGGCGGGCAGCGTCGCCACGCCGCGGACGTCGAACTGCGCCCCGCGATGGGACACCGTCCGGATCTGGTCCGGGTCGACGTAGATGCCGGAGTCCGGATCTGCGATCACCGCATCGGTGGCCCAGCTGTCCCAGAACTCGCGAGCGACGGTGATGAACTCCTCGGCGCGGCGGTAGCGGTCGGCATGATCGAGAAATCCACCGCGCCTGAAGTTTTCGCCAGTGAACGCATCCGAGGAGGTCACCATGTTCCACGCGGCGCGACCCTCGGAAAGGAGATCGAGGCTGGCGAATTGGCGAGACACTTCGAACGGTTCGTTGAATGTGGTGTTGATGGTGCCGGCCAGGCCGATGTGCTCGGTGACCGCAGCCAGCGCCGCAAGAACCGTGAAGGTGTCCGGCCGGCCGACGACATCCAGATCATGGATCCGCCCGCGATGCTCACGCAACCGCAGTCCCTCGGCGAGGAAGAAGAAGTCGAACAGCCCCTCCTCGGCTTTGCGGGCGAGGTGGACGAACGAATCGAATTCGACCTGACTGCCCGAGTCCGGGTCGGACCACACCGTGGTGTTGTTCACCCCTGGGAAATGCGCGGCCAGATGAATCGGTTTGCGCTGCTTTCCTTCTCGTATCATCCCGTCACGCCCCAACGTTTGGCCAGTAGTTCGAATGAGCGCAGCCGATCGGTGTGACGATGGGTGGCCGTCGTCACCACCAGTTCATCGGCGCCGGTGACGCGTTGCAGGGCGCTGAGCTTGTCGGCCACCTCGTCGGCATCACCGACGAATTGCGTGGCGAGCCGGTCCTCGACGACGGCGCGCTGATCGTCGGCCAGCGGTGCCACCGTGTCGGGATCCGGATAGGGCTCCGCGCCGCCTTGCGCCCGAATGGAATACACCCATGGGCCGAACGGCGCGGCGAGATGCCGCGCAGTGGCGGAGTCGTCGGCGACGACGACGTCAGCTGAGACCACCACGTGCGGCTTCGAGAGGTGCCGCGACGGGGTGAACGCCGCCCGGTAGGCGTCAACGGCATCCAATGCCGAGCTTGGGGTGATGTGGTAGCTCGCCACGAATGGCAGGCCGCGCGCTCCGGCGACCTCGGCGCTCTGCCCCTTGCTGCTGCCGAAGATCCACGGCGTCAGGCCAGACCCTTCCCCGGGCACCGCGTGCACCGGGTATCCGTCCACTGTGTGGCTGCCGTCGAGCAGAGCCAGGATGTCACCGACCTGCTCGGCGAAATCCGGTGGGATGGCCTCGGGCTGGGTGAGAACCGTTGACAGCGCTCGCATCCTGGGGCTGGTCAGCAGCGCCCGCACGTCGAACGGCGACGGCACCACCACCCCGTCGATTTCCCGCCACGGCACATCGGGCCGGGCCGGCAGGTCGCCACGCTCGGCTTCCTTGCGCCGCTGACCCGAGCGGCCCAACCCCAGGTCGATGCGCCCGGGGTGGAACTGCTCGAGCATGCCGAAGCTCTCCACCACCGCCAGTGCCGTGGTGTAGCCCAGCTGGACCGCCGCGGCGCCGACGCGAATCCGTTCGGTGGCCGCGGCGATTTGACCAATGAGCACCGCCGGTGCCGAGCTCGCGACAGCGACGAAGTGGTGTTCGGCGACCCAGTAGCGCGCATACCCCCACTGCTCGGCATGGCGGGCGAGGTCGACGGTGTTGCGCAGCGCGGACGCCGCGTCACACCCGGCGCTGATCGGCGACAGGTCCAAAATCGACAGCGGGACGTTCACGACAGTCCTGCCTTGGCATAGCGGTTGACCGCTGCCGGTAAACCGAACCGTTCGCGCAGGGTTTCGCCGTCGCGGTAACCGGTACGGAATCGGCCGGCCCGCTGCAGCAGCGGAACCACCTCATCGACGATGACGGGCAGGTCGGTGCTATTGACGGCGGGGCGCAGCCGGAAACCGGCCAGGCCGAGATCGTGCCAGCCCAGCAGCAGGTCGACCAGTTGCGCTGCGGAACCGGCGAATACCAGTGCATCGGAGCCGAACTCACTGTCCCCGCCGAAGCTCACCACCAGGTCGGCGATCACCGTCGGATGTCCACCCGCTGCGTAGACCTGGACCAGGACCTCCCGGGCCGAGGCCTCGTCGCTCGGCGTGACGAACACGAGATCGGCAGCGGCATCGGCGAATTCATAGACACGCTGGGCATGCGCAAGTGCGGCGACCACCGGTTGCCCCTGCGGCGGCCGCGGCGTGATCGACGGGCCCTTCACCGAGAAGTGCGATCCGATGAAATCGATGTAGTGCAGCTTGTCGCGGTCGATGTAGCGGCCGGTGGCGACGTCGCGGATCACGGCGTCGTCCTCCCAGCTGTCCCACAGCCGTCGCACGACCTCGACGAAATCGGCTGCCTCGTCTAATAATTCGCCCGCACTCGGAGCATTGCGCCGCCCGAACGAGGCGGCCTCGTGGGCGGCCGGACTGACCCGGGCCTGCCAGCCGGCGCGGCCATTCGAGACGAAGTCCAGCGTCGCGATGGCCTTGGAGACGTGAAACGGTTCGGTGTGGGTGACGGTGGCCACCGGAATGAGCCCGATGTGGTGGGTCAGCGGCGCGATCCTCGCCGCAGTCAGGACGGCATCGGCGCGACCAGCCAGTCGGCGCGGGTCGATTTCTTGCCGGCGCCCCGGCTGCGCGCTGAAACTGTCGTCGATGCTCAGGAAGTCCAGCAAGCCGCGTTCGGCGGTGGCAGCAAGCTGGGCCCAGTGCCGCCCCGAGGTCACCGGCGCCGCGGCAGGATCGGCGGCCAGGGTGTGCCGCCAGGCCTGCGGATGCCAGCCGTACCCGTCGAGTGCGACGCCAAGATGCAGAGGGTTTTGCGCCATCACACAACTGTCTAACGCGGTCTGTGAGAACGCATTCCGGAATCCGGGGTTACGCTCACCCTGATTTCAAATTGGCCCAGCTAAGCGCGGAAAAGCACTTTCACGAAGGCCACCGGAAACACGTCCCCCCGGCTGGGAAGGGGCTCATCGAGCCGGACGTAGCCGGCACTGTCGTAGAGCGCCTCGGCCTCGGGCTGCCGATTTCCGGTGGTCAGGTAGACCCGGCGATAGCCACGATCCGCGATCTCGGCCTCCAGCGCGGCGAGAAGCATCGTGGCGTACCCGCGGCGGCGGCATCCGCTGTCGGTCCAGATTCGATTGAGTTCGGCGGTGTCGTCATCGAAGCGGCAGAACGCACCGCCGGTGACCGGCTTGCCGTCGAGCACCCCGATGAGCATGCCGCCATCGGGCGGATCGAAGGTTCCGGTGGGATGGCTGCGCAGCCACCTCGCGACGAACTCCTCGGTGCTGTCGTAGCGGGTGGCGTACTCGACGGCGAGCTCGGCCAGCAGCGGTTGGGCCAGCTCATCGTCGGTGTGAACTGGGACGAAGCGCAATCCGGTCACCGGGCCATTCTGCCCCTTTCACCCAAAAGTTGACACCTGTAAAGTCGCTGTTCATGGACAACATCCGAGGCAAGACCATCGCCATCACCGGCGCTGCCCGCGGCATCGGATTCGCCACGGCTCGGGCGCTCCTGCAGCGCGGCGCGCGCGTGGTGATCGGCGACCGGGACGTGGCGCTGGAGGAGTCGGCGGTTGCCCAGCTCAGCAAGCTCGGGCCGGTCTCGGGCTACCCGCTCGACGTCAGCGATCCCGAATCGTTCGCGACGTTCCTGGACAAGGCCCGCGCCGACGGCGGCGGCCACATCGACGTGCTGATCAACAACGCAGGCGTCATGCCCGTCGGCCCGTTCCTCGACCACTCCGAGCAGGCGGTCCGTACCGCCGTCGAGGTCAACCTCTACGGCGTGATCACCGGCTGCCGGCTGGTGCTGCCGGAGATGGTCAAGCGCCGTGGCGGCCACATCGTCAACATCGCCTCGATGGCAGGGATGCTGGCGGTGCCCGGGCAGGCGCTCTACGCCGGAACGAAGTTCGCCGTCGTCGGCCTGTCGACCGGACTGGCCGACGAGTACGCCCCGCAGGGGGTCCAAGTCAGTTGTGTCATGCCGACATTCACCAATACCGAGTTGATCTCGGGGACGCACACCACCGCCGCCACCAAGCCGGTGCAGCCCGAGGACATCGCCGCCGCGGTCATCAAGGCCCTGGACAAGCCGACAACGTCGATCTCGGTGCCCAACTATTCGCGCTTCCTGGCCGCCGCGGTGATGTTCCTGCCGCCGCGTGGCCGGCGCTGGCTGTCCAAGAAGATGGGCACCGACCGGGTCTTCCTCGACTTCGATTCCACCGCGCGCGCCGCCTACGAGAAGCGGGCTCAGAGCGCCACCGGCGTGGTGGAGACTCCGGAGAAGTAGTAGCTGCGCGGGCTGAGTTCCGTTGCGACACGCGACTTTATCCACAGTCTCAGGTTCATCCACAGATTGGTATGTGGGCGACGCTATTGTCGGTGGGTCGGCATAGTATTCGAACATGAGTTCGATCGATGCGGCGTTGGATGCGCTCGACGCCGCAGTCGGGGAACTAGCCGGAGTCGATCTCCTGACGCTGGACCCACCGAAGCGGTTCGCGGTGTTGGAGCGGATGGAAACAGCCCAGCGTTTGCAGGCGGCGATTTCTCATGCCGGGGTGGCCCGGTTGGAGCAGTTCGAGGGCTGCCCACCGGTACCGATCACCTTGGCTGATGTGCTGCGGATCAGTCCGCGCGAGGCCAAACGACGCATCCGCGATGCCGAACAGCTTGCGCCGCGCACGACGTTGACCGGTGATGCGCTGCCACCGCTTCTGCCCGAAACGTCGAGGGTGTGGCACGACGGGCAGATCGACGGCGAGCACCTGCGGGTGATCCAGAAGTTCTTCCGCGATTTGCCAGACCACGTGCCACCCGTCGACATCGAAAAGGCCGAACGCTCCCTGGCCGAACATGCGGTGAACCTGCGTCCGGATCAGTTGGAGAAGGTCGCCTACCGGCTGGCGCTGCATCTCAATCCTGATGGGAAGTTCTCTGATGAGGATCGCGCCCGCAAGCGTGGTTTCGCGTGGTGCGGCGGGCAAGGTGTCGACGGGATGAGTGTGGGCAAGCTGGTGGCCGACCCCGAACTCCGCGCGGGTATCGATGCATGGATGGCCAAATACGCCGCACCGGGCATGTGTAACCCCGCCGACGAAAATCCCACTGTGCTGGGTGAGCCTAGCGACGACGTCGCAGCCCGCGATCTGCGCAGCTATGCCCAGCGCCAGCATGACGCGCTCAAAGCCCTGGTGCGCGGACAGCTCGGGGATCCAAAACTCGGCCAGCATAACGGTTTACCGGTCACGGTGATCATCACTGCCACGCTGCAAGACATCCAGAACAAGACCGGCTACGGGGTCACCGCCAGCGGAGTGGTGATGCCGATCTCGGACGTGATCCGCGTGGGCGCACACTCGTATCACTACTTGGCGCTGTTTGACGGGGTCAATGGGCGGGCGTTGTGGCTGGGCCGCACTAAACGCATCGCCTCAGCCGATCAGCGAATCATCTTGCACGCCAAGGATCGCGGCTGCACCCGACCAGGCTGCGACGCACCCGGCTACCACTCCGGTGTCCACCACGCCGCCAAGGACTGGAAAAACGGCGGGAACACCGACATCAACGACCTCGCCCTGGCATGTGACCCCGACAACCAACTCGTCGAAACCGGCGGCTGGGCCACCCGAATCCTGCCCAACGGCCAAACTGAATGGATCCCACCACCAGGGCTGCCGATGCTGCGCGGCGGCACCAACGACTACCACCACCCCGAACGACTACTCCCCAAAGACGACGAAAAGGATTAGCCCAGAACGGGTATGGCATCCCCGGGCCGGTAGGTTTCGACCGAATCGATATGGGCCAGCAGGACTTCCGGCTCGACGGTGTAGAGCTGGCCCTCGTCCTTACCGGCCGTGCCGACGAGTGTCGCCGTGACCCGTTCGGGAAAGTCGTCGTCGGACCCCGACGCCGTGATCCAGATTCGGGTGACCGGCTCGTGTACGTCGTCGGCGACGGCGGCGGCCGACGGCTCGTAGAACCAGCTGATCAAGGTCTCGGTGGAGAACTCGGCATCGAACGTCCAGCCGCGGGTTGTCAGCCACTCGTCGAACGTCTCGACCGCCTGCGCGAGTTCGACATCGACGCCGTCGAGGGTGTCCTTCACGTCGTCGGGAATCCACCGCACGTCGCGGGTGGCCTGCCGCTTCTTGCGGCGGGCCTTCTTGGCATCGGAGTTGCGCGACACCGCTAACTCAGCGCGCGATCCAGGTCGGTGATCAGATCTTCGGTGCCTTCCAGCCCGACCGAGATCCGCACCACGCCGTCGCCGAGCCCGATCGATGCGCGGCCCTCGGGGCCCATCGCCCGGTGGGTGGTGGTCGCCGGATGGGTGATCAGCGACTTGGCGTCACCGAGGTTGTTCGAGATGTCGATCAACTGCAGCTTGTCGAGCACCTCGAAAGCACGCTCCTTGCCGCCATCCAGTTCGAAGGTCACCACGGTGCCGCCTCCGCGCATCTGCCGTTTGGCCAGATCGAACTGGGGATGCGATTCCAGGAACGGGTATTTCACCCAGTTCACGCCGGCGTGAGCTTCCAGGAACTCGGCGACGCGCTGGGCGGAGCGGTTCGAATAATCCACCCGCACCGACATGGTCTCCAGGCCCTTGAGCAGCACCCAGGCGTTGAACGCGGACAGCGCAGGCCCGGTGTGGCGCATCAGCTTCTGCACCGGACCGTCGATGTATTCCTTGTCGCCGAGGATCGCCCCGCCGAGCACCCGACCCTGCCCATCGATGTGCTTGGTGCCCGAGTACACCACCACGTCGACACCGAGCGGGAAGCCCTGCTGCAGCAGTGGAGTGGCAAAGACGTTGTCCAGCACCACTTTTGCCCCGGCCGCGTGGGCCATCTCGGACACCGCGACGATATCGACCAGCGACTGCATCGGGTTGGACGGCGTCTCGAAGAACACCGCCTGGGTGGGCACCGACAAGGCTTCCTCCCACTGCGAGAGGTCGTCGCCGTCGACGAAGACGGTCTCCACCCCCCAGCGCGGCAGGATTTCGTTGCACACCACGAAGCAGGAACCGAACAAGCTGCGGGCGGCCACCAGCCGATCCCCGGCGCCGAGCAGCGCGCCCAGCGAGGTGAACACCGCGGCCATCCCCGACGCCGTCGCGAAGGCGGCAGGCGCGCCCTCGATCAACCGAAGACGCTCCTCGAACATCGAGATCGTCGGGTTGCCGTAGCGGGAGTAGACGTAACGATCGATATCGCCGGTGAACGCCTTCTCGGCCTCCGCGGCCGACCCGTAGACGTAGCCCGAGGTGAGGTACAACGCCTCGGCGGTCTCCTCGAAACCCGAGCGCAGCAGCCCACCACGCACCCCGATGGTCGCCTGGCTGACCCCGTCGGGCAGCGGCGCGGGGATCCGCACCGAGGGAACCTGATCGGTCATGACTGCTTCCAGGGCAGGCCCAGCGCCCGCCAGCCGTTGCTGCCGCGGTGGCCGTCCTCGTCGAGCTGGCCTTCGAAACCGTCAAGCATGTTGTAGGACGGCGCAATTCCGGCTGCGGTGGCCGTCTGGGCCGCGGGGATGGAGCGATTACCGGAGCGACAGAGGAAGACGACCGGCCGTTCGCCGGGAGTGACGCCGGCCGCGATCAGGTCGGCGACGAAATCGTCGTTGCGCTGGCCGTTGCCGCGATTCCACTCCACGAACACCACGTTGCGGCCGAGGCTGGACAGATCGGGCACCCCGACCCACCGCCATTCGGCGTCGGTGCGACAGTCGACCAGGACCGCCTCGGGGTTCTCGCTGAGCAGTTTCCAGCTGGCCTCAGGGGTGATATCTCCTGCGTAGCTCACCCGCCCGAGTCTTCCACATCATTCTGGGACGAACTGAGCAGTCCCTAGACGGGACCGGGCGAACAGACCGTCCACTCGCCGCTCTCCCGCACGAAGTTCATCGGCACCTTGACCAAGGTGGCGGGCGCGTGGTCGAAGTGGTAGACGACGGTGGCGGTGGCCCGATCGCCGTCGATTTTCACCTCGGTGACGTCGTCGACGTAGCGCGCGCCCTGCGCCGCTTTCGATTTCTGTTGGCGGTCACGAACTTCGGCTTCGGCACCCTGCTGCGCGCCGCAGGTGTACTTACGGAAGTCGCCGTAGTTGTCCCGCTGCAGCGCGTCGTTCTGGCCTACCGCAGCGCGGCCGACCTTCACGTCCTCACTCATCGGCTTGTTGCTGCTGAACAGCCAGGCGGCCCCGACCGCGGCGAGCACCAGCAGGGCAACACCCAGGGCGATCAAAATAGGCATCGGACTCGCGCCGTCGTCCTGCGGTTCGGTCACGGCTGCCACACCCGATGCAGCACAGCCGAGACCTGCCGCACCCGATCGCGGGCGGTGGTGACGTCGGACCCGGTGGCCAGGGCAACCCCTAGTCGCGACCGTGCCGAACCGTCGTGGCGGCCCAACAGCCGCACGTCGCTCTCCGGTACGACCAAGGCCTCGGCCAGCAGCACGGGGTTGATCTCCGGGGTGTTCGCACTCTCGTCGGCGCCGCCATAGGTGACCTCCGCGGCGCCCGGCGAAATCATGATGGTGTCCACCGGCAGGCCCAGAACGGCCCGGGCATGCAGCTCGAACTCGGACAACCGCTGCGTGCGCAGCGTCACCAGCCCGCTGTCATACGGCCGCACGCTGACATCGGAGAAATACACCTCGTCGCCGCGAACCAGCAGCTCCACCCCGAACACCCCGCGGCCGCCCAGCGCCCGCACGATCCGCGCGGCCACCGACTTCGCCGCGCCCAGCGCCGCCACGGTCATCTCCTGCGGCTGCCAGGACTCCAGGACGCCGCCGTCGAGCTGGCGGTGCCCGATCGGCTCGCAGAAGTGCAGCGCCGGACCCGCGGGCCCGTCGGTGCGCACGGTCAGCAAGGTGACCGCGTAGTCGATCTCGACGACGGTCTCGGCCAGCACCCGGTTGTGCGGCACCCGGCCGCCGGCGGCGACGGCACGCTGCCAGGCGGGTTCGACGTCCTCGGGCCGCAGCAGCACCGACTGACCCTGACCGGGCACCCCGATCACCGGCTTGACCACCAGCGGGAACCCGGCGTGCTCGGCGACGGCGGTCAGCTCCTCGACGGACCCGGCGAACCAGAACGGCGCGGTCGGCAGGCCCAGCTCGTCGGCGGCCAGCCGGCGCATCCCCTCCCGGTCCAGGCTCAGCTGGGTGGCATAGACACCCGGCACGACCTGGGTGGTTCCGCCGTCCGCGGCGGCCCGCAGCGCGTCGATGGCCACCGCGTTGGTGTCAACCACGACATAGGCAGGCTCGACTCGGGCGATGGCGGCGGTCAGTTCCTCGGGGTCGGTGATCTTGACGACGAGTGCCTCGTCAGCGACGTCGTGGGCCGGTGCGTCGGCGTAGCGATCGACGGCGACCACCTCGGCTCCGAGCCGCTGGAAAGCCAGCACCAGCTCGCGGCTCAGCTCACCAGATCCGACCAGCATCACACGCATGATGCCCAAGGATAGGTGGGCTCAGCCCCGCGCAGGCCAGTGCCAGGACGGCTCGTCAAGCAGACCCTGGCCGACGATCGCCGTCTGACCCAATTCCTTGGTGAGTTCGATGGCGTTCACGTCCCGCTGCTGGCGGCGCAACGCCGTCACCAATGCGTCGGCGTGCGTCACGACGACGACCTGGGATCGCTCCGAGGACCGGGCGATCAGTGCGGCCAGCGCGGGCAGCAGGTCGGGGTGCAGGCTGGCCTCCGGCTCGTTGAGCACGGTGAGCTCGGCCGGCCGCGGGGTGAGCAACGCCGCCACCCACAGCAGATAGCGCAGCGTGCCGTCGGACAGTTCGGCCGCGGTCAGCGCCCGCAGCATCCCGGGCTGGCGCAGGGTGACCTCGAAGCGGCCGTCGCTGCTGCGGATCTCCACCCGGCTGCCGGCAAACGCGTCGTCCACGGCCTGGGCCAGTGCGCGAGCGTCACCGACCTCGGCGATGGTCTGCAGTGCCGCGGCGATATCGGCGCCGTCATGGCTCAAAACCATTGTCCTGGTGCCGATCTGGGGCTGTCGCGCGGGTGCGGCACTATCGGTGCGGACATGGTCGTAGAACCGCCAGGACCGCACTCGCTCGCGCAGGGCCAGCAGTTCGGGCGCGGCCCGCGGATCGGCGACCTCGCTGAGCATGCTGTCGAACGGTCGCAATGTGGCGGCGGTACGCCACTCGCCCTCGGCGTCGCGGATCAGAACCGCCGGACCGGATCGCTGCGCCAGCAGAGCCGAGGGCCGCAACACCGGGCCGGCCCACACCGCCTCGGACTTGATCTCCGGGTCCAGGTTGAACTCGGATTTGCCGGGGACGGGCATCCCGAAATCCACGGCGTAGCCGAAATCCTCGCCAGCGAAGCCCAGCTTGAGGCTGACCGGCCCCTTTTCGCCCTGACCGGCCCACATCGTCGAACTCAGCCCGCCCTCGCGGGCCAGTGCGTTGACCGAGCCATTGCGCGCCGAGTCGGCCAGCAGCCGCAGTGCCCGGTACAGGCTGGACTTGCCGGAGCCGTTGGGACCGGTGACGACATTGCAGCCGCGCAGCGGCAGGACGAGCCGACGCAGCGAGCGGTAGTTCTCCACAGCCACCGTGTCGAGCACGCTCTCACCTAACCAGGGGGCGCAGACAGGTCGGCACGAAAGGCGGTCATCGCGGCCAGCACGGCAGCGAACACCCGATGTGCGGCGGCGAGATCCTCATCGGGCAGATCAGCCAGCATCCGGTGGGTGTGGCTGGCCAGTGGGGTGAAGAACGCCCGGCCCACTTCGATGCCGTGGTCGGCATAACGCAGGATCACCTTGCGTCGATCGGCCGGGTCGGAGTCGCGGCGCAGGTGTCCTGATTCGATCATCCGCTCGACGAGGTAGGTGATCGCCGCACCGGACAGGCCCATCCTGGTACGCAGTTCCCCAGCGGTCAGCGGGGTGCCGGCGTTCTCGGCAACCATGATGTGCACCAGCGCCCGGAAATCGGTGGAAGACAGCCGGTGAACGCCGGCGAACGCCCGGCCGATCTGGTCGGATTCGGCCGACAACGCCTGGACGTCGGCGACGACGGCCGATACCAGCTCAGTCCGGCCCGCTTCATCCATCTGCCCAGAATATCTGTTCAGTTGATGAAATGTTAAGAATATGAAGCTATGTTGTGGGCCATGCACCGAGGACCCGACGGCAGGCGGCCGCTGTGGGATCGCATCGGCGAACTCGTCAGCAGCCGGCATTCCTGGCTGCTGGCGCTGATCGTCGCTTTCATCGGCGGAGGACTGATGGGCGCCATCGGGCAGAGCTCCTCGGCCGAGCAATCGCCGGTGTCCCTGCCGCCCAGCGCCGAGTCGGCCAAGGTCGCGGCGTTACGCACGGAATTTCCCGGCGGCGAGTCGGCGCCGGCGATCCTCGTCGTCACCCGCACGGACGGCGGGGCGCTGACGCCGGCCGACCTGGCCGCGGCCGAGGCGGCCCGTGGGCGTATGGTCGCCGCCGCCGGCTCGGGTGGCCCGCCGATCCCGGTCGCCGCATCGGACGACGGCAAGGCCGCTCTCGCCCCGGTACCGGTCGCCGCCACGTTGTCCGGCTTCGCACTGAACGACGAAGTCAAGGCGCTGCGGCAGGCCGCCAAAGCCGGGCTGCCGGCCGACCTCGCGGTCAACGTCACCGGTGGACCCGCGTTCGGCGCTGACATCGCAAATGCCTTCGCCGGGGCCAACATCACCTTGCTGGCCGTCACCGGCGCGGTGGTCGCGCTGTTGCTGATCGTCACCTACCGCTCGCCGGTGCTGTGGCTGGTGCCGCTGCTGGTGATCGCGTTCGCCGATCGGGTGGCAGCGGTGCTGGGCTCGGCGATCGCCGGCGCCACCGGCCTGGCCGCCGACGGTTCGACGTCCGGTATCACCAGCGTGCTGGTGTTCGGCGCGGGCACCAACTATGCGCTGCTGCTGATCTCGCGCTATCGCGAGGAATTGCACCACGCAACGGGGCATCGCCAAGCGCTACGCACCGCGGTCCGATTCGCCGGTCCGGCGATCGCCGCCAGCAATGCCACCGTGGTGTTAGCCCTGCTGACGCTGCTGTTCGCGTCGTCGCCCAGCACCCGCAGCCTCGGGGTACAAGCGGCGTCGGGTCTGCTGGTCGCCGCGGTGTTCGTACTACTGATGCTGCCACCTCTGCTTGCCTTGTTCGGCCCGAAGTTGTTCTGGCCCTTTATCCCTCGTGTCGGCAACGAGGACGTCGCCGACACGGGAGCCTGGCATCGGGTCGCGGACTGGGTCTCCCACCACGCCGGCCGGGTCACCATCGTGGCGACCGCGGTGTTGGCCGTGCTGGCCACCGGCCTGCTGGCAACCCCGGTGGGGCTCAACCAGATCGACCAGTTCCGGGTGAGTGCAGACTCGGTCGCCGGCTACCGGACGCTGTCCGCGCACTTCCCCAGCGGGCTCACCGACCCCACCCGAGTGATCGGCAGCACCGACAAGAGCGCTGCGGTCGACCAGGCGATCGCAGCCACCCCGGGCGTCGTCTCGGTCAACCCGGCGGGCCAGTCTGACAATGGGCTGACCCAATGGCAGGTCGTCATCAATGCCGAACCGGCATCCCAAGCTGCCTTCGATACCATTGCCGCCCTGCGGGATTCAGTACACCGGGCCGACCCCGTCGGATTGGTGGGCGGCTCGGACGCCCAAGCTCTCGACGCGAGGGACGCCGCGATCCGCGATCGCTGGGTGGTGATCCCCGCCATCCTCGTCGTGGTGCTCGCGGTGCTGTACATCCTGCTGCGGGCCGCGCTGGCCCCGCTGGTGCTGGTGGCGGCCACCGTGCTGTCCACGATGGCAGCCCTCGGGTTGGGCGGCTGGGTCAGCGTGCATCTGCTCGGATTTCCGGCGCTGGACAACACCACGCCACTGTTCGCATTCCTGTTCCTGGTCGCACTCGGGGTGGATTACACGATCTTCCTGGTGACCCGCGCCAGGGAGGAGACACCGCGGTTCGGCACCCGCGGTGGGATCGTGCGGGCCGTGTCGGCGACCGGCGCGGTGATCACCAGCGCGGGCATCGTGCTGGCAGCGGTGTTCGCCGTGCTCGGCGTGCTGCCGCTGATCGTGCTGACCCAGCTGGGCATCATCGTGGGGCTGGGCATCCTGTTGGACACGTTCGTGGTGCGCACGGTCGTCATCCCGGCGTTGTTCACCCTGATCGGGCCGGCGATCTGGTGGCCGGCGTTCACTCGTTCCGAAATCGAGCCGGCCGAGGCGCGTACCGTCGTGGCATGACGAATGCTGCCGCGCTGCCACCACTGCATATGCGGCGCAACGGGTTCGACCCGACAGCCGAGTTACGCGACATCCGCGAGGGCAGCGGTGTGGTCACCGCCGTCAACGCGTTCGGCATGCAGGTGTACCTGATCACCCGCTATGACGACATCAAGGCGGTGCTCTCCGACCACGAGCACTTCTCCAACGCCAGGCCACCCGGTTTCGTGGTGCCCGGCGCGCCACAGCTGGCCGAGGACGAGCAGGCCGCCGCGCGGGCGGGCAACCTGCTGGCCCTCGACCCGCCCCAGCACAGCAGGCTGCGCCGGATGCTCACCGGCGAGTTCACCGTGCGCAGGATGAAGGCCCTCCAGCCACGGATCGTGGAAATCGTGACCTCGCGGCTTGACGCGATCGAACGCGCAGGCGCACCAGCCGATCTGGTGGCCGACTTCGCCCTGCCGATCCCCTCGCTGGTGATCTGCGAGCTGCTTGGCGTCCCGTATGCCGACCGCGAGGATTTCCAGCGCCGCAGCGCCCGCCAGCTCGACCTGTCCATCCCGATCCCGGAACGTCTGGAGTTGGTGCGGGCCGGCCGCGAGTACATGGGCTCGCTGGTGGCCTCGGCCCGCCGCGCGCCGCGCGAGGACATGCTCGGCATGCTGGTGCGCGAGCACGGCGATGAGCTCAGCGACGACGAGCTGGTCGGGATCTCCGCGCTGCTGCTGCTCGCCGGCCACGAGACGACGTCGAACATGCTGGGGCTGGGCACGCTGGCGCTGCTCCGGCACCCCGCGCAGCTCGCTGCCGTCCGCGACGACCCGGACGCGGTCGCCCCGGCCGTCGAGGAACTGCTGCGCTGGCTGTCGATCGTGCACAGCAGCATCCCGAGGATCACCACTGCCGATGTCGAAGTCGCCGGGGTCGAGATCCCGGCAGGCAGCCTGGTGCTGGCGGCGCTGGCGTCGGGCAACCGGGATGCGGCGCTCGTCGACGACCCCGATGTGTTGGACATCAGGCGAGATCTGTTAAGCCACTTGGCCTTCGGCCACGGTGTGCATCACTGCCTGGGCGCGCCGCTGGCCCGGATGGAGATGCGGATCGCGTTTCCCGCGCTGCTGCGCCGCTTCCCGCGGCTGGCGTGCGCCGAGCCGTTCGAGGACATCGAGTTCAAACCGTTCCACTTCATCTACGGCCTGCGGGCGCTACCGGTCACCTGGTGACCCTCAGGGCTCGTGCTCGTCATGAAGCCCCTCGAACACGCCGGCGCGGGTAAGCAGCAGCAGGCTGACGGCCAGCACCCAGATCGGGAACCCCAGCGCCAACCACATGCTGATATCGCCGGCGATCAACAGCGAAACCGCGAGCAGATAGCTGGCATACACCAACCAGCGCGGCATAAGTCCAGTGCGCAGCCAGATCGTCGCCAACGACATCATGAACACCGCGCCCATCCGTAGGGCATAGGTCTTCGACAGCGCGAGCACCGTCATCTGCCCGAACAGCGCCACCTCGGCGTGACCGGGCTGGTCATGTCCCACCGCACCATTGCTGGCCGCCAGCCCAGCCCCGATCGCGCTCGTCACGAACATCATTGCCAGGAACAGCAATCCGCTGCCCAGGAACACCGTCGAGAAGAACCGGTCTTCGAGCCGGCCCAGGTTGTCGCGCACGACCGCGATGAACCACAGGAAGCTGATCCCCGCGAACGGCATCAGGACGGCGGCGATCTTCATCTTGCCGCTTGCGGCGTCGAGCCACTGCGAGCCGGGCTCCGCGCCCTCCGGCAACGACGAGCGGATCAGGATCAAGCTGGCACCGAACAACAACGCGAACGCCACGCCGGCCGCCGCGGCTGCCCGCGGGGTGGTCAGGGTTTTCAGTGTTGACGAACGGTATTCGGGCACGTCGTCATGGTGACAGACTCAGGGCTGTCCCGGCAGCAGACGCACCATCAAACCGTGCGATTCGGCGCAGAGTGTGCCGTCCGGGTCTCTCAGCTCGGCGTTGACGAACGCCTTGCGCCCCTCGGCTTCCCGCAGCCAGCCACGCACCGTCAAGTCGGTGTCGATCGGGGTGACGTTGCGGTAGTCGACATGTAGAAAGGCGGTCCGGCTGATCGGGCGCCCGGTCGCGTGGATGACCATCCCGAACACCGAGTCGAACATCAACGGCAGCACCCCACCGTGCACGGCGTAGTTGCCGCCGACGTGAAACCGGCTGAACCGCACCGTCAACTCGACACCGTCGGCCTCGAACCTGGTGACGTGGTACGGCGCCATGAGCAGGCTGCCTGCGCCGGGCAGGGTGGGCACCCGGTTGGCCGGGCCGACACCTTCGGCCGCTTCGGACGGGGCCAGCAGCGCCACAAGTTCCTCCACCCGGTCGGCGGCCGCGGACCAGGTGTCCGGGTCCGGGTTGGCCGACACGGCCAGGTCCTGCGCTCGGCGCATCGCCGTGAGGAACCGGCCGAATCCCTCTCCGGGATGGGCGGGTTCGAACTTCGGGAAGCCGCCATGCTTGAGGTAGTCGGGGTCGAGCTGATCCGGATCCGTCACGCGCGCGCCGCCAGAATGTCGCGGCGCACGATCGTCTGGTCCCGGCCCGGACCCACGCCGATGCACGAAACATATGCTCCGGCAAGCTCTTCCAACCTCAGCACGTAGTCACGCGCCTTAGCCGGCAGGTCCTCGAACTCGCGGGCGCCGGAGATGTCCTCCCACCAGCCCGGCAGTTCGGTGTAAATCGGTTCGGCGCGCGCGATGTCGCTCTGGGTCATCGGCATCTCGCTGGTGCGCTTGCCGTCGACCGTGTAGCCGACGCACACCGGAACGGTCTCCAGGCTGGACAGCACGTCGAGTTTGGTCAGGAAGTAGTCAGTGATGCCGTTGACCCGGGTGGCGTAGCGGGCGATGACCGCGTCGAACCAGCCGCACCGGCGCGCGCGACCCGTCGTCACGCCGACCTCACCACCGGTCTTGGCCAGGTATGCGCCGTTCTCGTCGAACAGCTCGGTCGGGAACGGGCCCGAGCCCACCCGGGTGGTGTAGGCCTTCAGGATGCCGAGCACGGTGGTGATGCGGGTCGGGCCGATCCCCGAACCAACGGCGGCGCCGCCGGCCGTGGGATTGGACGACGTGACGTACGGATAGGTGCCGTGGTCAACGTCGAGCAGCGTGCCCTGCGAGCCCTCCAGCAGAACCGTCTCACCGGACTCCAGCGCGGTGTTGAGGATCAGGCGGGTATCGGCGATGCGGTGCTTGAAGCCGTCGGCCTGAGTCAGCAGTGCCTCGAGGACCTCGTCGGCGTCCAGCGCCTTGCGGTTGTAGATCTTGACCAGCACCTGGTTCTTGAGCTCCAGCGAGGCACCGATCTTGGCGGCCAGCAGGTCGGGGTCAAGGACGTCGGCGACGCGGATGCCCATCCGGGCGATCTTGTCCTGGTAGCAGGGTCCGATGCCACGGCCGGTGGTGCCGATCTTCTTGCTGCCCATGTAGCGCTCGGTGACCTTGTCGATGGCCACGTGGTACGGCATCAGCAGATGGGCGTCGGCAGAGATCAGCAGCCCCGAGGTGTCGACACCGCGATCCTCGAGCCCGGCCAGCTCACCCAACAGCACGCCAGGGTCGACGACGACACCGTTGCCGATGACGTTGGTCACCCCGGGCGTCAAGATGCCCGACGGGATGAGGTGCAGTGCGAAGTTCTCGCCAGTGGGTAAGACCACGGTGTGCCCGGCGTTGTTACCGCCTTGGTAGCGCACCACCCATTGGACGCGTCCACCGAGTAGATCGGTGGCTTTTCCTTTGCCCTCGTCACCCCATTGGGCGCCGATGAGGACGATTGCCGGCATCGCGTTTCTCCTGCTTATTGTGGTGCAGCCGGTGACCTACCCTATCGGAGCACAGCACCAGGAGTGTCGTTGACCAACACTGAGATCGCCGTGTTGCGTTTCGGGGGCCGTCGACTGCCCCGTGCGCTGGCCTCGTTGCCCTGTCACGACGGCCCCGATGCGGACGCGATCGATGCCGTCGTCGAGGGCGTGTCCCGGGTGGTGGTCGTGGGTTCGGCGGCCGACCTCGCGACGGTACTGACGCGGCTGATGCGCACCGAACGCCTCGATGTCGAGGTGGCGCATGCGGCCCGGTGGCGCGGCGCCAAACGGGCGTTGACCGGTGTGGCGCAACGCATTCCGCTGATCCGAGACGAGACCGGCACGGCGCTGGCCGGTGCCGCGTTGTGGCTTCCCCCCGGCGACGACCGGGTGATCTACGGTGAGGCCGTCGTCGACGACGACGTGCTGTTCGACGGTGAGGTGACGGCCGTGCGGATCGAGCCGACCGCCACGATGCCAGGCCTGCGGGCAGCCGCACTGACCCACCGGATGCGGCCGAGACGCTGGCTGACCGGCCGGGCCATCCAGCTCGGCACCACCGGCGCCCGCGTCGTGCGCGACGGCATCGAGCTGCCCCGGGAAGCGAAGCGGTCGGCGTTCTACCGGCACACCACGGGCTGGCTGCGGGTCTCGTGAGAGAAGTACACCCTGGTGCCGTTGCGGGGTACCAGGACCGGCGTCGCCCCCAGTGGAGGGCTTTCCAGCCGGGCGCTGACCGGCTCCAGCCGGCCCTCCCGCAGGATCGTGTGCAGCATGGTGACCAACTCGCACATCGAGAAGCTGGCGCCGATACACCGCTTGATACCCCCGCCGAACGGGATCCAGGCGTGCTGCTGGGGGCGCGCGCCGATGAATCGCTCCGGACGGAACTCGTGCGGGTCGGGATGGGTGTCGGGGTCGCGGTTGATCACGTCGAGCAATAACACGATCCGGGTGCCCGGCTCCAGCGTGTAGTCGCCGAGCTGGAAGCGGCCCGCAGTCATCCGCCCGGTGATCGGTGCGGGCGGGCGCAGCCGCAGGGTCTCGTTGACGACCGCCTCGGTGTACGTCGTCGCACCGGAGTGCGCCTCGGCGCGCACCTGCTCCAGGGCCTGGGGGTGGTGCAGCAGCAGGTCGATCAGCCAGGCCAGAGTGGTCGCCGTCGTCTCGTGCCCGGCCAGCGCGAGGGTGATCAGATCGGCCCGAATCTCCTCGTCGGACAGCCCTTCACCATCCTCGGTGCGGGCGTCGACCAGCATCGACACTATGCCACCACCGAGCTGTGGATCGGCGCGGTGCTCGGCGATCAGACCGAAGACGATCTCGTCGATTCGCCGGTTGATCGCCGCGAGCCTGCCCCACGTCCGCAGCGCCCCGGCCTTGCGCAGGGCGTAGCGCACCGGCGTCTCCGGGGAGATCGCCAGCGCCAGCAACTCGTCGAACGGCTTGCCGACGCGCTTGACTTCGACGGGGTCGTGGATGCCGAACATGACCTGGACGATGACGTCGAGAGTGAGCTCGCGCGCCGCGTCGAGCATCCGCATCGGCCGGCCGACGGGCCAGTTGGCCATCGCGGCGCGGGTTACGGCTTCGATGATCGGCACATAGCCGTCGAGCGCGGCGCCGTGCAGCGGTGGCGTCAGCAGGCGGCGCCGGCGCAGGTGCTCGGGTTCTTCCTGGACGAACATCGACTCCGACCCGTAGATGGCCGCGGCCGGACCGACCCCCTCGCCGCCGAGCAGCACATCCGGCTTGGCACTGAACACCTCTTTTGCCAGTGCGGCATCGGCCACCGCGACGACCGGGCCGAAGCCCAGCACCGGCAGTGCGACCACCGGGCCCAGCCGCTGCACCGCCTGGTAGATCAGGGGCTGACCGCCCAATCCGTACGCGGCGGCGTACAGACCACCGAACAGGGCCGCGAAGGGCTTCGGCGCGGGAAGGCTGGGTGGGCGCATGGCCCCACGATCCCAGGTCACAGGGGCCACGTCCGGTAGTTTCGTGAGGTGAACATCCGTCCGCTGCACCAGTCGGTGCGGCCCAGCCCCGTCTTCCTGGTGATCGTGGCATTCACCATCGTCGGCGGGGTGGTGGCCTGGCTGGCCGCCGAATCCGTGCGGCCATTGGCTTACGTCGGGGTGTTCACCTTCGTGGTGGCGGGCTGGCTGGTGTCGTTGTGCCTGCACGAGTTCGGTCACGCGTATACGGCGTGGCGGTTCGGCGACCACGACGTCGCGATGCGCGGCTATCTGACGCTCAACCCACTGAAGTACTCCAGCCCGCTGTTGTCCCTGGGCCTGCCGCTGCTGTTCATCGCGCTGGGCGGCATCGGGCTGCCCGGCGGCGCGGTCTACGTCCGCACGGCGTTCATGACCCCGCGTCAGCGCACGCTGGTGAGCCTGGCGGGCCCGGCGGCCAACCTGGTGCTGGCCATCGTCCTGCTCGCAGCCGTGCGGACGTTCTACGACCCCGGCCACGGGGTCTTCTGGTCGGCGGTCGCATTCCTGGGATTCCTGCAGATCACCGCGCTGCTGCTGAACCTGCTGCCGATCCCCGGCCTGGACGGCTATGCCGCACTCGAACCGCATCTGAGCCCCGAAACGCAGCGCGCGGTGGCACCGGCCAAACAGTTCGGGTTCTTGTTCCTGATCGTCCTGCTGCTGGCGCCGGCATTGAACCAGTGGTTCTTCTCAGTGGTGTTCTGGTTCTTCGACCTGTCCGGGGTGCCCGCGCCGCTGGCATCCATCGGCGCTCAGCTCACGCGCTTCTGGTCCGCCTGGGTCTGACTCGGACACCAAGGCGGGGGGCAGCGATCCCCTCCGTCGTTGCCCCCCGGCTCAGTTCCATCCCCCGGTGGGCAAACTTCAACCTAGCGACCCATATGCGAGCTGGGCGCGAGTTCGCAGGATTTGCGACAGATATTTGGGTTCTGGGGACGAAGGTCGTTTCTAGGACCCAACTCACACGAACAGTGGGCGCCAACCCTTGCAACATATGCGTCTTTACGCATATATTTCCGGCATGGGTTCAGGACACGACCACAGCCACGGTGGTGACACGCGGGTGAGCCGGATGCTCATCGCCGCGGGCATCTTGACCGTGTTCTTCATCATCGAGCTGACCACCGCGCTGATGATCAATTCGATCGCCCTGCTGGCCGACGCCGGCCACATGCTGACCGACCTGGTCGCCATGTTCATGGGGCTGACTGCCGTGCTGCTGGCCCGCCATGGTCCGGCTTCGGCGGCGCGCACCTACGGCTGGCATCGCGCCGAGGTGTTCACCGCGGTGGCCAACGCCGTTCTGCTGCTCGGCGTCGCGACGTTCATCCTCTACGAGGCGATCGACCGGCTGGGCAACGCACCGGAGATCCCCGGCGTCCCGATGATCGTGGTGGCCCTCGTCGGCCTGATCGCCAACCTCGCCGTCGTGCTGCTGCTGCGCTCGCAATCCCAGGAAAGCCTGGCCGTCAAGGGCGCCTACATGGAGGTCGTGGCCGACACCGTCGGCAGCATCGGCGTGCTGATCGCCGGCATCGTGAACGTGACGACGCACTGGCCCTACGCCGACGTGGTGGTCGCGGTGTTCGTCGCCCTGTGGGTCCTGCCCCGGGCGATCGGGCTGGCCCGCGCCGCGCTGCGGATCCTGTCCGAATCCTCGCCCCAGCACATCGACGTCGAGGAGCTGCGCACGGCGCTGGCCGCCGTCGCCGGCGTCACCGAGGTGCACGATCTGCACGTGTGGACGCTGGTGCCCGGCAAGGACATGTGCACCGCCCATCTGACCAGTAGCGGGGACTCCGACCGGGTGCTCGACGACGCCAGGGCGGTACTCGCGGCCCGCGGCCTGGACCACGCGACCGTGCAGGTCGAGCCGCCCGGCTGCGCCGACGATTGCCCCGAAAAGACCGACTGGTAGCTAGTTGAGCACTCCGTCGCGCTGGCCGATCGGCCTGCGCGCGGCGATCAGCACCGCGATTCCCGTCACGACGGGCTGGGCAGCCGGGGCGATGGGCTCCGGACTGATTGCCACCCTGGGAGCGTTCACCTCCCGGTTCGGCGGCGACCGGCCGTACGCCAACCGTGGCATCGAGCTGGCCACAGTCGCGGTGTCGCTGGCAGCAGCGGTCGCGCTGGGCGCCTGGTCGGCGCAGGTGCCGTGGGTCGGCGTCGTGACGGTGTCGCTGGTCGCGGTCGCGGCGGTGTGGCTGTGCAATGCCCTGGCCGTCGGACCGCCTGGGGCGTACGTGTTCGTGGTGGCCTGTGCGGCCGGTATCGGTGTCTCGGCAGCGCAGGCGGCGCCGTGGACGATCGGGGTGCTGGTGCTGGCGGGCGGGGCGGTCGCCTGGCTGGTGCAGATGGCCGGCGCCCTGGTTGGATTCCGCCGGCCCGAGCGTGCCGCGGTCGCGGCCGCCGCCGAGGCCGTCGCCGGCTACATCGAGGCCGCCAACTCCCCGCAGGAACGGGCGGCCCGCCACCGCGCGGCCAGTGCGCTGCACAGGTCGTGGAGGGTCCTGGTCAACTATCAGCCGCTGCCGGCGCCACAGGGCAGCGTCCTGCACCGGCTGCGCGCCGCCAACCACGCGGTGCACGTCCTGTTCACTGCGGCGGTGACCGCCACCGCGCAAGGCGCCGCCCCGGCCGCGGAGTCGGCCGAGCAGGCCCGTCGGCTCGGTGCGCTGCAGTTGACACCGGAAACCGTCGCGACCCGGGCGGCCGACCGGATCCCGCTGGGCAGCCCGCCTGTGGTGACCGTGCTGCGCCGCGCCGTCAGCCCCGGCTCGCACGTCCGCCACATCATGGCGCGGGTCGCCATCGGGGTGCCGCTGGCCGGTGTCGCGGCGATGGCGCTAGGCGTCGACCACGCGTACTGGGCGATGGCGGCCGCGCTGCTGGTGCTGCATCAGGGCACCGACCGCAGCCGCACCTTGCGCCGCGGCACCGAGCGGCTGCTGGGCACCTGGGTCGGCCTCGGACTGGCCGGGGCGATCCTGTCGCTGCATCCCCACGACCTGTGGCTGGTGCTGCTGCTGGCCCTGCTGAATTTGGTCATCGAGCTACTGGTGGTCCGGAATTACACGCTGGCAACGGTTTTCATCACCACAACAGCGCTGACGATTTCGTCGGGAACCCACACGGTCGACATCGGCCATCTGCTGCTGGCCCGCGGTATCGACACCCTGATCGGCTGCGCGGTCGGTGTGGTGGTCTATCTGGTGGCGGCCCGCTGGCAGGAGTCCACCCGACTGACCGACGCCATCGGGCGCGCGCTCGAGGCGGCCGCCAACGTCTTCGGATACATCGCCGCCGGCGACACCGCCGGGCTGGCCGCCCGTGCGGCCCGGCGAGACCTGCAGGTCGCCGCGATCGGGCTGATGGAAGCCGACGAGGCAATGCTGGCTGGCTCGCCGCGCCACCGGGCGATCGCCGAACAGTTGTTGCCCGCAGTCGCGGCCACCGAGCAGCTGGCCTACCGAACGATCGCGGCCTGCTGGAGCGTCGAGCACCGGACCGACGGCGTCGAGTTCGGCCGGTCGCTGTTCGACGGCCGCCCCGCCGAACCGGACGTCCGGGCGCTGCAGGCGTTGGCAGCCGCGGTTCGCAGCGGGGACGCACCGCCCGACCCGGGCGATCCCCCGCCGTTTCTGGCCGACGTGATCACCCAGCTACGCCGAGCGTTGGACCGCTAGGCCGGCTTGTCCGGCCTAGGCCAGCCCGAGTTCGACCCGGGCAGCCGGGTCACAGTCGTCGAGCAGATCGAGGCAACGGGCGAACTCATCGGTCTCCCCGATCGTGTCGGCCGCGCGTGCCAGCGCCGCCACACAGCGCAGGAACCCGCGGTTCGGCTCGTGGCGATACGGGACGGGACCGAAGCCCTTCCAGCCGTTGCGGCGCAGCTGGTCCAAGCCGCGGTGATAACCGGTCCGGGCGTAGGCATACGCGGTGACCGCCTTGTCGTCGGCCAGCGCTTCCTCGGCCAGGACGGCCCACGCCACCGATGCAGTCGGGTGAGCGGCCGCCACGATCGCCGGTTTCTCACCGGCCAGGAGCTCGGCTTCGGCCTCAATATCACCGGGCAGCAGCACGGGCGGAGGGCCCAGAAGATCACCAAACGATGTCATTGCCCCATTGTGCCGGTGCCACCGTCAGCAGATGGTCATACCCACCCGTTAGGGTCGAAGCACCAGCACTTCAGGAGGACGGCAGCACCCCATGTCGAACCCATCCGGGCCCGACCCCGACGACGCGACCAACCCCGTCGTCGGAAGAGACGACGAGCAGCCAACCCAGGAGACCGACGCGGCCACCGAGGCGATCGGGGCTGCCGACCCAGAGCCCGAACGTCGTTACACCGCACCGGGATTCGATGCGGGGTCGACGCAGATCATCGACCGCACGCCAGACGCCGAGACCGAGATCTTCTCCACACCCACCGAGGTCTTCGCGGTCTCGGGGCCGCCACGGACCGGTCCGCAGGCCATTCCGGCACGACCGGTCGCGACACGCCGGCGCAGCTGGGCCCTGGTGCTCGCAGTGATCGCCGTCATCGCGGCGCTGGCCGCGGTGGCAGTCCTGGCCACCTTCCTGCTCACCCGCGACGATTCCGCCAAGGCGACGCAGGAGGACATGGTCCGCTCGACCATCCAGAGCTTCGATGCAGCTGTGCAAAACGGTGACCTGGCCGCCCTGCGCGGCATCACCTGCGGCCAGACCAGGGACAGCTACGTCAAGTACGACGACCAGGCCTGGTCGGACACCCACGCGCGGGTGGCCGCGGCCCGGCAGTACCCGGTGGTGGCCAGCATCGACGAGGTCGTCGTCAACGGCGACCATGCCGAGGCCAACGTCACCTCGTTCATGGCCTTCGATCCGGCCACCCGGTCCACCCGCAGTTTCGACCTGCAGTTCCGGGACAACCAGTGGAAGATCTGCCAGGCGTCCTAGCCTCCGAGCCAACCCGTCGAGATCGACACCAGGGTCGGGCAAACGGATTGATCCGCAGCCCTGATGTCGATCTGGCGGACGGGGGCAGAATCTAGCCGGCTGACACCGAACGGCCCGCGCTGTGCAGGTCGTTGCAGGCCTCGACGACGCGCTCGGACATGGAGGCCTCAGCCTTCTTCAGGTAGCTGCGCGGGTCGTAGACCTTCTTGTTGCCCACTTCGCCGTCGATCTTGAGCACACCGTCGTAGTTGGTGAACATGTGCGCCGCCAGCGGGCGGGTGAATGCGTACTGGGTGTCGGTGTCGACGTTCATCTTCACCACGCCGTACTTCAGTGAGTCCTCGATCTCCGACTTCAGCGAGCCCGAGCCGCCGTGGAACACGAAGTCGAACGGCTTGGAACCCTCGGCCAGACCCAGCTTGGCGACGGCGACCTTCTGGCCCTCGGCCAGCACCTCGGGCTTGAGCTTGACGTTGCCCGGCTTGTAGACGCCGTGCACGTTGCCGAACGTCGCGGCCAGCAGGTACTTGCCGTGCTCGCCGACGCCGAGGGCCTCGATGGTCTTCTCGAAGTCCTCCGACGTGGTGTAGAGCTTGTCGTTGATCTCGGCCTCGACGCCGTCCTCTTCGCCGCCGACCACGCCGATCTCGATTTCGAGGATGATCTTGGCCGCGGCCGCCTGCTTCAACAGCTCCTGGGCGATCGACAGGTTTTCGTCGATCGGGACCGCCGAGCCGTCCCACATGTGCGACTGGAACAGCGGGTTGGCACCCTTGGCCACCCGCTCGGCAGAGATGGCCAGCAGCGGACGCACATAGGTGTCGAGCTTGTCCTTGGGACAGTGATCGGTGTGTAGCGCCACGGTGATCGGATACCGAGCCGCGACGATGTGGGCGAACTCCGCCAGCGCCACCGCCCCGGTGACCATGTCCTTCACACCGAGTCCGGAAGCGAATTCGGCTCCGCCAGTGGAGAATTGGATGATGCCGTCACTGCCGGCGTCGGCGAAACCCTTGATGGCCGCGTTGACGCTCTCCGAGCCGACGCAGTTGATCGCCGGGAATGCGAACGAGTGCTCCTTGGCGCGGCCCAGCATCTCCGCATAGACCTCGGGCGTTGCGATGGGCATGGCACTTCCTCTCGACTCTGGCGCTGAATGGAGTCAGTATGTCAAGAAGCCCACCGACTGGCACGGGGCGCTGACAACTACCACCGGTACCCTTGGGCGTCGTGACCACCACCACCCTGGCGCTCATGCCGGACTTTCTCGACCCGCTCAAGCTCATCGAGCAGTTCGGCACCTGGGCGCTGGTCGGCATTCTGGTCGTCGTCTTCATCGAGTCGGGCGTGCTGTTTCCCGTGCTACCCGGTGACACGCTGCTCTTCGTGGCGGGCATGCTCGCGGCAGGCACCGCCGCGCAGGGCGCCGACGTGAGCGCATCTTTCCAGCTCTGGCAGCTGCTGGTGTTCATCCCCATCGCCGCGATCCTCGGCGGACAGGTGGGCTACTTCGTGGGCCGCTTCCTCGGGACGGCGATGTTCAAGCCGAACGCGCGGATCCTCAAACAGCGCTACCTGGACGAGGCCCACATCTTCTTCGAGCAGCGCGGGCCCTTCGCGATCGTGCTCGCGCGGTTCGTTCCGATCGTGCGGACGTTGGCTCCGATCATCGCGGGTGCGGCGAAGATGAAATACGGGGTCTTCACGCTGTACAACGTCATCGGCGCGATCCTGTGGGGTGTCGGCCTGACACTGCTGGGCTATGGGCTGGGCCAGTTCCAGATCGTCCAGAAACTGCTCGAGCCGATCTTCATCCTCATCGCGGTCGCGTCAATCTCCCCGATGATTTGGGAGTGGTACAAGCGCCGCAAAGCCGCCAAGGCCGCGACGGACCCGGTTACCGAGTCGTAAACGTTTGCCCGCGCTATCGCGGGCCATCATCGCTTGAAGAGCACCTGACCGGTCGGCCCAGCACCTTGCCAGCCAGCACACAGCAGTCCTCACAGCAATGGCCGATAGTTTGCGCTGATCGCGTGAAAGGTCACAGCAAATGGTAAAGATCGTCTTCAGTGGACTCATAGCTTCGGCGGGTATCGGCCTGGCGGCATTGTTCGGCGGAATCGGCGTAGCCTCCGGCGGCAGCCCGACGACGACGTTTGCCATCCAGGACGGCGACAGCGGCGTTGGCGGTGCGGCAATCGACTCCGACGGCACCCAGGGTGACTACAAGGCGGCCGTGGACGGGTCGATGAACGGCCCGTTGATGGTCGCCAAGCCGCAGACCTAAGACGGCTACAGCCGCGCCAGCGCGGCGAACAGCTCCTGCAGCCCGCTCAGTGAGTGGGCGGGTGCGAACACGTCGCAGTAGGGCAGCGCGGCGGCCATCGAACCGGCCAGCGGCTGGAAGCCTGGTGCTGCCGCGCGGGGGTTGAGCCAAACCAGATGGGCGGCACGGCGTTTGAGCCGGGTCAGGGCGCGCTCGAGGATCTCGGGCGGGTCGCTGTCCCAGCCGTCGGAGGCGATCATCACCACCGCACCGCGAAGCGCGGCGCCGTGCGGGGCTGCCAGCAACTCGGCGATCGAGCCGCCCAGGTGGGTGCCGCCGTAACGATCGGTGACCTTCGCATTGGCTTTGGTTAGTGCGATCTCCGGCGAGCGGTGGGCCATGACCGCAGTCAACCGCGTCAGCGTGGTCGAGAACGCGAACACTTCGGGATGAAAACCCGCCTGGCGCAACGCCGTAGCTCGCATGAGGTGCAGATAGATCGCCGCGTACGGCTGCATCGAACGGCTGACGTCGCAGACCAACACCAGCCGGCGCCGCCGTCGTCGAGGCCGGGTCCTGGCCAGCACCACCGGTTCCCACCCGGTCGTCCGGGCGCCCCGCATGGTGGCGCGCAGGTCGATCCGCTTACCGTGCCGGTTGGTTTCGGTGCGCAGCGTGCGCCGCATCGGCCAGAGCGCGACGGCTTGTTCCAGCCAGGTTCCGATCAGGCGCAGGTCGGCGTCGTCGAATTCCTCGAAGGGTTCCTCCGCACGCGCCACGATCCGGCTGGGTAGCACGTCCGGAATCGCGGCCGCCTCGCCGAGCGGGTCGGCAGTGCGCAGTGACGGCGGACGGGTGGTCCAGGGCAACCCGCCGGCCTGCGGGCCGTTGCCGTCACGGTGCCCGGCCGCGGGAACCGGGCTGGCGGCCACGCCACGCTGGGCTCGCAGCGTGATCGGGTCGACCGGTAGGACGGCGTCGGCGAACACCGCCGCGAAGACGGCGTCGAAGGCCGGCAGGTCCGCCACGCGGTTCACCAGTGCCAGGCGCGCCGCCCAGTACAGCTGGACGCGTGAGGTCGGCACCAGCTCGCGCATCGCGGCGACGAACGCCGCCGGGCCGCTGGCCGCGACGGCCACACCGCCGGCGCGCAGGCGGGCGACCAGTGCGGCCGCGAATGCGGCCAGGTCGACACCGCGCAGCAGCGCCGGTGAGGTCACTCGGTGCGCCGCCGACGCAGAAGCACGATGAGGATCAGGAGTACCAAGGCCGCCACAACCGCCGCTGCGTACTTGGTGACCGCGGTGCCGCCAGCCAGCTGCAGCAGGTCGATCGGCTCCGGCTCGGGGGCGGGCACAACACGGGGAGTCGCGGCAGGCGTAGGCGCGCCAAGGGCTTCGGCCCCCGGTGTTGCCGGTGCTGCCACGATGTCGGAGGCCGCCACTGAACTTTCCTCGCCCGCGGCCAGCTTGGCCTCCAGCGCGTCGACGAACTGTCCGAGGAGCTTCTCCGAGACCTGCTGCAGCATGCTGCTGCCGAACTGGGCCAGCTTGCCGACGATCTTCAGGTCGGTTTCGACGGTGACGCGCGTCTGGTCGCCGACCTCATGCAGCTGCAGGGTGACGACGGCCGCGGCGTTACCCGTGCCCCGTGCCTCCTTGCCCCGGCCGTCGACGACGGCCCGGTGGGTTGCCTCGTCGCGCTCCACGAAGTGCGCCTTGCCGGCGAACTCGCTGTTCACCGGGCCCACCTTGATCTTGACCTTGCCCAGGAAATCGTCGCCTTCCTGACCGGTCAGCTGCGCGCCGGGCATCAACGGGACCACCTGCGCCATATCGCTGAGGACTTCCCAGGCCTGCGCGATCGGGACGCTGATGGTGAACTCGTTGTCGATCTTCATGGGCTCTCCCTTATCCGGTGGCCAGTTCAGTGCGGTACTCAGTGAACGCATCGCGCACGGCGGCGCTGTCGTCCGGGGTCTTGGCCAGTGCACTCAAGCCTGCCAGGGCGGTCGGGTCGACCAGATCACCGACCCCCAGGGTGACCAGGGCAGCGACCCAGTCGATGGTCTCGGCGACCCCGGGCGGCTTGTCCAGATCCAGGTCCCTGGCCCGGCCGACGAACTGGGTGGCATGCTCGATCAGTGGCGCCGTCGCACCGGGCACGCTGCGCCGCACGATCGCCGCCGCCCGGGCCGGCTCCGGGTAGTCGATCCAGTGGTAGAGGCAGCGACGGCGCAGCGCGTCGTGCAGGTCGCGGCTGCGGTTGGAGGTCAGGACCGTCACCGGCGGCTGCTGCGCAACGAACGTGCCGAGCTCGGGCACCGTCACGGCCGACTCGCCGAGGAACTCCAGCAACAGCGCCTCGAATTCGTCATCGGCACGATCGATCTCGTCGATCAGCAGCACCGGCGGCGCGGGCCCGCGGTGGCGCACACAGGCCAGGATCGGCCGATCCACCAGATAGGTCTCGCTGTAGAGGTCGGACTCGTCGATCGCCGCCTCACGGGATTCGGCCAGCTTGATGGCCAGCAGCTGGCGCTGGTAGTTCCAGTCGTATAACGCCTCGGATGCGGTCAGGCCTTCGTAGCACTGCAACCGGATCAAGGGTGTATCAAGCACCGCGGCAAGGGTTTTCGCGGCTGTGGTTTTTCCTACGCCCGGCTCGCCTTCGAGCAGCAGCGGTCGTTTCAGCGCGGCGGCCAGATAGAACGCCGACGCCGTGCCCTCGTCGAGCAGATACCCGCATTCGTCGAACCGGCCGATGACGTCGTCGACGCTGGTGAACGTCACGCCCGCGCCGCCACGAATCTACTTCGGCAACCCGGGCAGCAGAACCAGTGAATCGCTCCGCCGGTCCGCACGTGTGAGGTGTCGGGCCCGATCACGACCGTCATTCCGCAGACCGGATCAATCGCGGTCGTGGGTACGTCGTCGGGACGCGGGGCGACCGGCAGGCCGTCCCGGCGGACTCCGGCGATCACCTCCGCCGCGATCGACACCGCGATCTCCGCCGGTGTCTTGGCGCCGATCGACAATCCGACGGGGGTGTGCACCCGCGCCCGGTCGGACGCGTCGAGGTCCAGTGACTCGAGCACCGACGCCCCGCGAACGCGGCTGGCCACCAGGCCGACATACCCGACGCCGGCATCGAGCGCGGCACGGATGGTCTCGGCTTCGGTCCCGCCGTGAGTGGCGATGACGACGGCGGTGGCGCCGTAGAACGTCGGAGTATCGTCGCGGCGAACGTCGTAGCCCAGCACGTCGCACACCTGAGCCAGGTTCTCGGCGATCGGTGTGCTGCCACAGATCCGCACCAGCGGCGCCGGAAACTGCGGTGTCAGAAAGATTTCCAGCGCCCCGCCGGACAGGCACGGGTTGACTACCACACAGGCGCCGGGCGCGTCGGGGAAGTGGACATCGCCGTCGGGCAGCACCCGCAACAGCACACTCTCGCCGGCCTGCAACGCGCCGAGCGCGGCCTTGCGCACCGAATTCTGCGCGCACTCGCCGCCGACGAATCCCTCGATCGTGCCGTCGGAGAGCAGGATCGCCTCATCCCCTGCCCGCGCTGATGTCGGCGGCTGCGCGCGTACCACCGTCGCGTGGACGAACGGTTTACGTTCGTACAGAAGCTGTTTGGCGCGCTCGGCAATGGTCATGGTCATGTCAGATGGGTGGGGTGGCCCGGCCCTGCATCGCTTCCCATACCCGCGACGGGGTCAGCGGCATGTCGGCATGTCGGACGCCGAACGGCGCCAGCGCATCCACCACCGCGTTCACCACCGCGGGTGGTGAGCCGACGGTCGCCGACTCGCCAATTCCCTTGGCGCCGATGGGGTGATGCGGTGACGGTGTCACGGTGTATCCCGTCTCCAGGTGCGGCACCTCGACCGCGGTCGGGATCAGGTAGTCCATCAGCGAGCCGCCCAGGCAATTGCCCTCTTCGTCGAAGGCGATCATCTCCATCAGGGCCATGCCGATGCCGTCGACGATGCCGCCGTGCACCTGGCCCTCGATGATCATCGGGTTGATCCGGGTACCGCAGTCGTCGACGGCCAGGAACCGGCGCACCTTGACCACCGCGGTGCCGGGATCGACATCGACGACACAGAAGTACGCCCCGTACGGATAGGTCAGGTTCTCCGGGTTGTAGCAGACCTCGGCGTCCAGACCGCCTTCGAGCCCCTCGGGCAGATCCCCGGCGCCGTGGGCGCGCATCGCGATGTCCTGGATGGTCACCGCCGCCGAGGGATCGCCCTTGATGTGGAAGGAACCCTTCTCCCATTCCAGGTCGGCCACCGATGCCTCCAGCATGCCGGAGGCGATGATCTTGGCTTTGTCACGAATCTTGCGTGCCACCAACGCCGCTGCCGCACCCGACACCGGTGTGGACCGGCTGCCGTAGGTGCCGAGCCCGAACGGGGTCTGGTCGGTGTCGCCGTGCACGACGTCGATGTCGTCGGGCGGGATGCCGAGTTCCTCGGCGACGATCTGGGCGAACGTCGTCTCGTGCCCCTGCCCCTGCGTCTGGACCGAAAGCCGAAGCACCGCCTTGCCGGTCGGGTGGATACGCAACTCGCAGCCGTCGGCCATACCAAGGCCGAGGATGTCCATGTCCTTGCGCGGGCCTGCCCCAACCGCTTCGGTGAAGAATGACATGCCGATGCCCATCAACTCGCCGCGGGCACGCTTCTCGGCCTGCTCGGCGCGCAACTGGTCATAGCCGATCATGTCCATCGCCAGCCGCATGGTGGCCTCGTAGTCACCCGAGTCGTACACCCAGCCGGTCTTGGACTTGTACGGAAATTGCTCGGCCCGCAACAGGTTTGCCAACCGCAGTTGCGCCGGATCCATCTTCAGTTCGTGGGCCAGGCAGTCGACCAGCCGCTCGACGAAGTAGACCGCTTCGGTGATCCGGAACGAACACGCGTAGGCGACGCCGCCCGGTGCCTTGTTGGTGTACACCGCGGTCATGTGGCAGTACGCGGCGTCGATGTCGTAGCTGCCGGTGAACACCCCGAAGAAACCGGCCGGGTATTTCACCGGCGCGGCAACGCCGTTGAACGCTCCGTGGTCGGCCAGCACGGTGGAGCGGATCGCCTGGATCTTGCCCTCTTTGGTGGCGGCGATCTCGCCGACCATGATGTAGTCCCGGGCGAAGCCGGTGGACGTCAGGTTCTCGCTGCGGTCCTCCATCCACTTGACCGGCTTGCCGAGCACCAACGAGGCCACGATCGCGCAGACATAGCCCGGATAGATCGGCACCTTGTTGCCAAAGCCGCCGCCGATGTCAGGCGAGATGATGCGGATCTTGTGCTCCGGCAGGCCCGCCACCAAGGCGTACAGCGTGCGGTGGGCGTGCGGCGCCTGCGTGGTCGACCACAGCGTCAGCTTGCCGGTCACCGGGTCCAGGTCGGCCACCGCGCCACAGGTCTCCATCGGTGCGGGATGCACTCGGGGATAAACGATTTCCTGTTTGACGACGACGTCGGCCGCGGCGAAGACGGCGGCGGTGGCCGCGGCGTCCCCGGTCTCCCAGTCGAAGCAGTGGTTGTCGGTTTTGCCCTCCAGGTCGGTGCGGATCACCGGCGATGACGGGTCCAGCGCGGTGCGGACGTCGATGACGGGATCAAGCGGGCCATAGTCGACGTCGATGAGCTCCAACGCATCTCGCGCCGAGTAGCGGTCCTCGGCGACGACGAACGCCACCTCCTGCCCCTGGAAGCGCACCTTGTCGGTGGCCAGCACGGCCTGCACGTCGTTGGACAGCGTGGGCATCCACGCCAGTCCCTTCTCGGCCAGGTCGGCGCCGGTGACGACGGCCTTGACCTTCGGGTGGGCCTGCGCGGCGGTGATGTCGATGCTGTTGATCGTGGCGTGCGCGTAGGGCGAGCGCAGGATGGCCAGATGCAGCATGCCGGGCAGCTGGACGTCGTCGACGTAGTTGCCGCGGCCGCGGATGAACCGGGGGTCCTCCTTGCGCAGCATCCGGCCGTAGCCGCAGGGCTTCTTGTCGTTGTCGGCGGTGTCCTCGGGCCTGGTCTCAACGGTGGTCATGCTTCCACTCCCTCGGCGGCATGCTCGGCGGCCCACTGGATCGAGCGGACGATCGTGGTGTAGCCGGTGCACCGGCAGATCTGGCCCGAAATGGCTTCGCGGATCTCGTCTTCTCCTGGATCAGGGTTGCGGTCCAGCAGGGCGCGGGCGGTGATCATCATGCCCGGGGTGCAGAACCCGCACTGCAGGCCGTGGCACTGCATGAAGCCTTCCTGCACGGGATCGAGAGTGGCGCCATCGGCAAGCCCTTCGACGGTGCGGATGTCGTGGCCGGAGGCCATCGCGGCCAGCATCGTGCAGGACTTCACCGGCTCACCGTCCACGGCGACCACACAGGTTCCGCAGTTGGATGTGTCACAGCCCCAATGGGTTCCGGTCAGGCGCAGCTGGTCGCGCAGGAAATGCACCAGCAGCATCCGGGGTTCGATCTCGGCGTTGACCTGCTCGCCGTTGACGCTCATCGTGACGTGCATCAGTTCCCCTTCAGTGCCGGGATGGCGCGGACTCGCTCGACAGCAGTGCGCAAGGTCCGGATGGTCAGCTCGGAGGCCAGGTGCCGCTTGTAGTCGGCGGTGCCACGCTGATCGGTCGCGGGCTCGCAGGCCTCGGCGGCCAGCCGGCCGGCTTGCGCGAAAGTATCCTCGGTCGGCGGCGCCCCGATCAGCGCGTCGCGCACGGCGGCCAGGCCTTCGGCCACGGCGTTGACCGCGGTCAAGCCGACCCGAGCGGCGACGATCTGGTCGCCGTCAACCGTCACCGCCGCACCGGCTGCGGTCACCGCCCAGTCCCCCACCCGGCGCTCCACCTTGGCGTAGGCGCTGGAGGTCTTGTCGCGCAGCGGGATCCGCACCTCGGTGAGGATCTCGTTGTGTGCCAACGCCGTTTCGTACGGCCCGAGGATGAAATCGTCGATAGCGATCTCCCGCTGGCCGGCCGGGCCGCGGGCCACGATCACCGCGTCGAGGATCTCGCACACGGTGGACAGGTCCTCGGCGGGATCGGCCTGGCACAGCGAGCCACCGACGGTCCCGCGGTTGCGTACCACCGGGTCGGCGATGACCCGTTCGGCATCGGCGAAGATCGGGCAGACCTCCCGCAACGGGGCCGACTCGAGCACTTCGCGGTGCCGGGTCATCGCGCCCAGCCGGGCCAGGGTGGGCGCTCCACCCGATGTCGCCGGCCCAGCGGCTCCGACGGTGAGATAGCCAAGCTCGCCGGCCAGGTCGTTGATATCGATCAGGTATTCGGGGTTGGCGATGCGCAGTTTCATCATCGGCAACAAGCTGTGGCCGCCGGCGACGACGAACGCGCCCTCCCCTAGTCGGTCCAGCAGTCCGACCGCGTGGTCGACGCTGGTCGCGCGTTCGTATTCGAAAGGGCCAGGAACTTGCATGTGACCGACCTCATTCCGTCGAAGAGGACCCCAGTGTCGGCCTGCTGTTTCCGGACCGTCAATAGCGACTTAAGTGATCGCTTAACTCCCCTGACAGCGAAGGGTTACCGTCGTCGTCGTGGTGAATCCGTCCGTCGAGGGCCGACAGGGGAAGGCCCCCGCCGCCCCAGCGGCGGGCGATGATCTCGGCGGCGATCGAGACCGCCGTCTCCTCCGGTGTACGCGCCCCCAGGTCCAGCCCGACCGGGCTGGCGAGTTTGCTCAGCTCGGCTTCGGTCAGCCCTGCCTCGCGCAACCGAGCCAGCCGGTCATCGTGAGTGCGCCGCGATCCCATCGCGCCGATGTAGCCGAGGTCCAGCCGCAAGGCCACCTCCAGCAGCGGCACGTCGAACTTGGCGTCATGGGTGAGCACGCAGACGACGGTGCGAGCGTCGACGGCGCCGGCTGTGGCTTGGGCGGCCAGGTAGCGGTGCGGCCAGTCGACCACGACTTCGTCGGCCGTCGGGAACCGGGCCGGCGTGGCGAACACGCTGCGGGCATCGCACACCGTGACGCGATAGCCGAGGAACGAGCCTTGCTGGGCTACCGCGGCGGCAAAGTCGATGGCCCCGAAGACCAGCATCCGCGGGCGCGGCGCGTGGCTGGCGACGAACACCTCCATGCCCTCGCCGCGACGTTGCCCGTCCGGGCCGTAGGTGAGCACCTCGCTGCGGCCGGCGGCCAGCAGACCACGGGCGTCGTCGGTCACCGCGGCGTCGGCGCGGGCCGATCCCAGCGCGCCCTCGACGAGGTCTGGCCCGAGGACCAGGCGGCGCCCCAGCCAGTCCGGGTCGGGATGGGTGATCACGGTGGCGATCGCCACCGGCCGGTGCCCGGCGATGGCGTCGATGACCTGGTCCAGGTGCGGAAAGCTGCGCTGCGAGACGGGCTCGATGAAAATGTCGAGGATCCCGCCGCAGGTCAGCCCGACGGCGAAGGCATCGTCGTCGCTGACCCCGTAGCGCTCCAGGCGGGGCATGCCGGTGGCGACGACTTCGGTGGCCGACTCGTAGACCGCGCCCTCCACACAGCCGCCCGACACCGAGCCGCTGACCGAGCCGTCGGGTGCGACGACCATGGCCGCACCCGGCTGGCGCGGGGCCGACCGGAACGTACGCACCACGGTGCCCAATCCGGCGGTTTCGCCGGTTCGCCAGATCGCGGCCAGTTCCGCAAGAACGTCCTGCACGACTTCAAAAGTAGGCTGATTTCGTGACACCGGCGCAACTTCGAGCCTTCTCGGCCGTCGTGCGGTTGGGCTCCGTGCATGCGGCGGCCGCGGAATTGGGCGTCTCCGACGCCGGCATCTCCATGCATGTGGCGCAGCTGCGCAAGGAGCTCGACGACCCGTTGTTCAGCCGGACGTCGGCCGGGCTGGCGTTCACCCCGGGCGGGCTGCGGCTGGCCAGCCGGGCCATCGAGATCCTCGGTCTGCAGCAGCAGACCGCCATCGAGGTGACCGAGGCCGCGCACGGCCGCCGGCTGCTGCGCATCGCCGCGTCGAGCGCGTTCGCCGAACACGCCGCACCGGGGCTCATCGAGTTGTTCTCGTCGCGGGCCGACGATCTATCCGTCGAGCTGAGCGTCCATCCGACAAGCCGGTTTCGCGATCTGATCGAATCGCGGGCCGTGGACATCGCTCTCGGACCGGCGGCCGCCGTCGCCGGTGCCACCATCACCGTTCGACCGTTCCTCAAGTACCAGATCATCACCGTGGCCTCGGCGGGCAGTCCGCTGGCCACCGGTACTCCCACGCCGGCGCTACTGCACGAGCAGCACTGGATGCTCGGCCCGTCAGCCGGTGGCATCGACGGCGAGATCGCCTCAGTGCTGCGGGCTTTGGCGATACCCGAGGTGAATCAGCGTATCTTCCAGAGCGATGCCGCCGCGCTCGAGGAGGTCCAGAGGGTGGGCGGGGTGTCACTGGCGGTCGGCTTCGCCGTCGGCAAGGACCTCTCCGCCGGCCGGCTGGTACACGTGAAGGGGCCGGGTCTGCAGCTGTCCGGCGAATGGTGTGCGTCCACGTTGCCGGTGAGCGCACGCCAGCCGGCGGTCACCGAACTGCTGAACTTCATTACCACGCCGCGGTGCACGCAGGCGATGATCCGCGGCACTGGCGTGGGAGTGACGAGGTTCCGTCCCAAAGTCCATGTGACCCTGTGGAGTTGAGCGCCGAGATCGGCGAAATGTCGCGATCTACTCGCACTTCCTCTGCGGTTTGTCGGTTTGGCGAGGGGCCTAACTGGGGAAATTCACGTCCTTGGTGACGGCTTCCCACTGGTCGATCGACGCCGACAGCGCGGCGATCTTGTCCCGGACCGCCTTGAGGACGTCGCGACCGAGCAACAGGCGCAGCGGCGGTTCGTCGAGGCCCGCGACCATCAGCACCGCCTCGGCAACCTTGCGCGGATCTCCGGGCAGGTGGTCGGCGAAGTCCTTGATCAGAGATTTTCGGGTGCCGACGCTGTCGTCGTAATCGCCAATCGGCGTGGACGATTCCCACATCGACCGTTTGGCCCAATCGGTGCGGAAGGCCCCGGGCTCGATGGCCGTCACCTTGATCCCGAGTGGTTTGACCTCTTGGGCAAGCGCCTCGGTGAGCGCCTCGAGCGCGAACTTCGTCGACGAGTAGTACGCGTTGGGCGGGTTGGCCACCAGCCCCGTCATCGACGAGATGTTGATGATGTGCCCGGCCCCACGTTCCCGCATCGACGGCAATACCGCCTTGATGGTGTCGACGACACCGAAGTAGTTGGTGTCGAACAACAGTCGGACCTTGGCGTCTTCACCTTCCTCCACCGCCGACAGGTACCCGTTGCCGGCGTTGTTCACCAGCACGTCCACCCCTCCGAACGTGGCGTCGGCCGCGGCCACCGCGTCGGCGATTAGGTCCTTGTCAGTGACGTCCAATGCAATAGCCAGTGCACGATCGCCGAACTCGTCGGCCAGATCCTGCACCGACTCGATCCGCCGAGCCGTCACCACCACATTGTGTCCGGATTCCAATGCGGCCCGGGCGATCTCGCGCCCGATACCGGTAGAGCATCCGGTGACCAGCCAGCAACCCATCTCAGATCGTCCCTTCCGGCAGGCGGCGCAGATACGCGGCGCGGCGCTGCGCCAGTTCGGTCGTGCGCTCGTCGGCCGTGACCCGGCGCAGCGTCGGCACTTCATCGTCGAGACGGTCGAGTGCGACGACCCGGCCGTGGGCACCGAGATCCGGTCGCGGACCGCCCTCGCCGAACTCGGCCATCCGCAGTGTCAGGATGCCTTCCCGAAGTCCGGCCGAGTCGATCCAGTTCGCCACCCCGGGATCGACGGGCGAGATCACATAGGTGTAGCTGCCGTCTTCGTTGGGTACCGACTGGGCCTTGTTCAGGCTGCCGGTACGGTCGACGATATCCAGCGTGGTGCCCCAGATATTGCTCAGCGGCACCGTGAAGTATTCGGCGCCACCGTCTTTGACGTCGACCACGAATGTCTCGTCGGGACCCAGGTCGAACCGGCCCATGACGTACACCTGGTTCTTCATGGCACCCACTTTGTCCGCCGACCAGGCCAGGTTGAAATTGTTGGCCGGCATCTTGTAGATGCCGTGGCTGAGCTTGCCGGTGAAGTTCGCGAAGTAGGCCATCATGTCCGCGGTGGCATCGGCTTGTTCGTCGATGGTGCGGGCCGGCGTGGCCGGCGCCCCGCCGAGCCGCTCCACCGTGATGTGGTTGGGATCGTCGGATCCCCAGTCCAAGAGGACGTCGCGGATGTAGAACTCGTGCGCCTCCGCCGTGGTCTGCACGTGGTTGGTCCGTCCACCAGCGGGATCGGAATCCACTGTGATGGCGTAACTTCCATCGCTGTCGACATCCATGGTCTTGCCGTTCAGGACGGCCACGGTGCCCATGTTGGCGTCCCAGAGTGTGAAGTAGTTCTCGGTCATCCGGTTCTTTCCGACGCGGCCGCGAATCTCGTAGTGTTCGTCACCCGAGATCGGGATCACTCGGTAGACGGTGTCGGGATTATCGATGCCCCAACGTGATCCGGGGATCTGCCGGTCGGCTACCGGGTGCGCCAGCCGGGTGATGCAACTGACCTTCGGCCGCAGCTTGTCCTGGTTGGACGACCACACCGCCGCAGAGAACATCACCTCCGCGAATGCCGCATCGAACCGCTCCCGCATGGCGTCGGAGGCCTTGGCGCGGCTCAGCCAGTTCTCGGCCACAGTCTCATACGCCGCCTTGACCGTCGGGTGTTCGGTCAGCTCGAGTGCGACCAGCTCCTGCTCGTGCTGCGATGGGGTGGCCACCGCATCGTCGGCGATCATTGCTCGTCCTTTCGAAAACGTTTGTTATACAAGGCGAATCGTTCGTCCACTTGCGCATCGGTCAGGCCGTAGAAGGCCAGGTCGTACGGCGGCCGGGCGACTTCGCGGGGCCTGTTGGCCAGCCAGTCGGTCATCGCGGTGACCGCCGTGTCCGTCAGCGGCAAACCTACCGCGTCGTACACGCGGCTCACCTGGCCGATCGGGTCGCCGACCGCGTCGTCGAAGTGGATATCGGTGACGCGCGCCGATTCGTCGGCCCAGCTATCCCGCACGGCCATGGCCCGGTCGTTGGTCCAGCCCATCCGCTCCAGCCACTGGGTGCCCACCCGGTGGGTATCCACTTCGTCGGCGTGCATCGCGTGCAAGGTCGCGTTGAGGCTGGCACCAGACGACACCGTGGTGCGCGGGTTGCGGTGCATATGCACCACGTGCACTCCCGCGAACTGGTTGCGCAATGCGTCGAGGTACCCCAGGTGGGCCGGCGACTTCAGCACCCAGCGTCCGGCGGTGACCCCGCGCTGGCGCTTCTGCCACTGCAGGAACCGCAACATCCGGTGCAGGTAGTCGTAGGCCGGTGTGAAATCCATTGTGTTGAGCCAGGATCGGTAGTTGGGCAGGTGCGCGCCGGACTCCGGGACGTGGGACAGGAACGCGTCGGCAAGGAAGACGATCTCCTCCTCGGCCTCCCTCGCGTACATCGGATGAATGGCGAACAGTTCCGGTGCCAGCTCCCGTGATTTGTTCTCCCGCGCTTCACTGATCGCGATCCGCGGGTCGGCCCCGACGAAGTCGTAGTCCAGTTTGGGGGCGGCCTCCACCACCTCCCAGCCGCGCGCGCAGTGCAGCCGCATGTCGACGGCGAGCAGACGCTGCAGCAGGGTGGTGCCGCTGCGCATCATCCCCACGACCACAATCGGCGCCTCGACGACTTCGTCGAGGATCTCAGGATGACGGCGGATCCACTCCTCGGTGCGAAGCCGCATCCGCAAGCTGTGCACCAGACCGGATCGCAGGATGTGCTCGCCGATGACGTTGAGTCCGGCACCGGGGTAGTCGTCGAGCAGCACCGCCAGTGGCTCCCGGAAATCCCCCGGGCCCCACTCGGTGAGGCCTTCCTTGTCGACCGCCGACGCCAGAACCGCGTCGATCGCGAAAGCGCCCGTGGTGGTCAACGGGTCAGAACTTCAGATGCTGGCTCACGTCGCCGACCTGGTCGACGAACATCGTGCGCGAGTCGAACCACCACTGGCCGTCCACCCGGTGAAAGGTGTCGTGATAGTGGCCGGTGACGATCACCTGCAACGGAAGATCGGGCGTCGCCTGGGTGACGCAGTAGTAGGCCTTGCCGTGCGCGGTGCCCGCGTCGTCGTCGACGTAGAGCTGCACATTGCTGGTGTTGTGCTTGGTCTTCGGCGTTCCGTCGGAGTAGATGCGGGTCGCCATGTCGTACATCTGGCGCACCCGCTCCGGCCCGGCGAACACCGTCTCGGGTGGGCCGTTCTCCACGCCGCAGATCCGACCGTGGGTGAACAGCGCGGCGACCCCGTCGAGGTCACCGGCATCGAGTAGTTCGGCATAGGTGTAGACGAGGTTCGTAATCGCCTGCGCACTGTCACTCATAACAAGGGGCATGATGGCAGAGCGATTGCTTAGATGGTCTTGTTTGTCCAGAATTCCCCGTTATGCTCGCCGACGTGACGCAGTGGTCGCCGAGCCGGCTCGGCAATCTGACCGGTAAACGGATCATCGTGACGGGCGCGACCAACGGCGTCGGGCTCGGCACGACACGGGCACTGGCCCGGGCCGGCGCCCACGTCGTCATGGCGGTCCGCAACACCAAGCTCGGCGCGCAGCGTGCCGCGGAGATCGCCGGATCCACCGAGGTGCTCGAAGTAGACCTGGCCGACCTGGCTTCGGTGCGGGCCTTCGCGGACCGGCTCGAGGGCGACATCGACATCCTCATCAACAACGCCGGTCTGCTGAACGACCGGCGGCACGAGACCATCGACGGGTTCGAGTCGACGCTGGGCGTCAACATGCTCGGTCCGTTCGCGCTGACGAATCTGTTGCTCCCCCGGGTGCGCTCGCAGATCATCAACGTCGCCTCCGACGGCCACCGCATGGCGACGCTGCGTCTCGACGACATGCACCTGCGCCAGACCAAGTGGACCCCGATCGGCGCCTACGGACACTCGAAGCTCGCGATGATGTTGTGGGGCTTGGAGCTCGACCGGCGTCTGCGTGCTGCCGACGCCGATGTCATCACCCAACTGGTCCATCCCGGCTGGGTCGCGTCGAATCTGTCGAGTACGTCCGATTCGCCACTGATGTCGATGGCGCACAAGGCGGTCACAGTCGCGGCCAACCGGTTCGCCAACGACATCGACCAGGGCGCGATACCCACGCTGTACTGCATCAGTGAGCCGATACCACCGGGAAGTTACGTCGGGCCCGGCTCCCGGCTTCGTCTGCTTGGCGAGCCGGCCTTGATCGGCCGCTCACCAGGGGCGTGCGATTACGACGCCGCTGCCCGGGTCGTGCAGTTCGCCGAACAGGAAACCGGCACAACGCTTCCCGTGTAGCCGGCTCAGCCCCGGCCGGGTGCGCCGAGATGGTCCACAAAGAACGCGAGGATGCGCTGCCAGGCGTCGTCCGCTTCCGGTGCCGAGTATGCGATACCAGCTATACCGGCTACCAACCGAATTGGAGCCGGCAGCGGATGCTCGTTCATAAAGCTGTGGCCGGCGCGCGGGTACTTCCTCAGATCGCGTGGTACTTCTCCGCGGGTGAGCACCGCTCCAAGCTTCTCGGCGGAGTCGCGGGCAACGATAGGGTCTCTGGCGCCGAAACTCCCTACAACGGTGCAGGATTGTTCGAGTTTGTCGGCAACTTTGGGACGGTTGGCATAGCTGGGCGCGGCCGCGTCGAACAAGCCGCCGGGGGCCAGTTGCAAACAGAAGCCCGCGCCCATGCAGAAGCCCGCCACGCCAACTTTGCCTGTGCAACGGCTATCTGAGATCAGGTATTCGCGGGCGGCAAGCAGATTGCCGTAGGAGAGGCCCCGGCCGGTGAAGTGCGCACGGAAGGGCCCGACGACGCACTTGATTTTGGGCCTTGGGCCGTGATCGAGGAAGGGAGCAATCGCCAGGTAGCCACTGGCGGCGAAGCGGTCGGCGATCCGCTTCAAGTCCGCTGTCAGACCCAAGACGTCGTGGACGACCACGACGCCAGGCCACGGACCGTCGCCGTCGGGGCTCGCGAAGTAGCCGCGGAGACGGCTCTCGGCGGCCGGAATCGTGACATCAACCATCGAGCGTCACCTTCGATTCTTGCCCTTGCAATGGGCGGCGTTCTTCTGTCACGCGTTGGTTCATCGCACCGGAACTATGACACGAGACAGGTTGTATGTATTGCAGAACAATACATACACATCGTATTGGGCATCGTCGTGTATCGGACTAGGCCGGGCATACACTGGCTGCCGATGGAGCTCGGACCACTCTTCCCGTACACCCCTCCGGCGCCACCGGAACCGTCCAGTGAGGAACGTATTCGGGATGCCGCGCTGAGGAGCTTCGCGAGCCACGGCGTTGCCGCCACCTCGATGCGGATGGTCGCCGATGCCGCCGGCGTGTCGCTCGGGTTGGTCCAGCACTACTTCAAGACCAAGGCCGACCTGGTCAACACCGTCGACCGCTACGTGTTACAGGTCATCAGCGAGGCCCTCCGGGCCGCGGCGACGCCCGGCGCACCCGCGGAGGCGTTGGAGGAGGCCGGCAAACGGATGACCACGTTGACGGCCGATCAACCGCTGGTCATCAACTATCTTGCCCGCGCGTTATGCGAAGGCGGCGAGATCGGCTCAGTGGTGTTTGACGGATTAGTGAGCATAAGCACGGCCCAAGGAGATCACTTCCGTGAACAGGGCTTGATACGGGACAACCTTGATCCGTTGTGGGCCGTGTTGAACCCGCTAATCTTGCGCGTTGGTGCATTCATCCTCCGCCCGCACATCGAGCGCCACCTTGGGGAGCCGTTCTTCACAGCTACCCAGTTGGAGCGTTGGGATGATTCGGTAACGAAGGTGCTGCGAGAAGGACAGTTCCGCAGCCCCTGAAAAACCTGCCGGAATCGCGTCGGCAACCGCTGCGGCAAAGGAACTTCCGCAGATCTTGGGATTTGCCGGTGTTCCTCCATGCCGCGCGTCGGCACAAACTCCCGATGATGTCACCGTTTTCCGCACCTGAACTGATCGAGCTCCAGAACGAGTTCACTCAATCGGCGGCGCTAGGTCGACCGGGTGCCCTCCAGGGCGCGGATCAGGCTGGCCGAATCCCACGGCCCCCGATGCCGAATACCGTTGACGAAGAACGTCGGCGTCGCGTTGAGGTCCATCAGCTCGGCGTCCTGCGCGTCGTCGTCAACCCGGTGCAGCACCCGGGGTGAATGCAGATCTTCGTCGAATCGGGTGATGTCACAGCCGACTTGGTCGGCGTAGCGGTAGATGTGCTGCCATTCCAGGAAATCCTGGAACTCGAACATCATCGTCCCCATCTCGAAGAACTTGCCCTGCAGCGCGGCCGCTTCACTGGCCCGGGCGGCGTCCATCGCCCTCGGGTGCACCCGCTCCAGCGGCAGATGCCGCCATACGTAACGCAATTGGTCACCGAAGTGCGCGCGGACTTCGTCGATCCCGCCGGTGGCACGGCTGCAGAACGGGCATTCGTAGTCGCCGTATTCGACCAGGGTGAGCGGCGCATCCACGGGACCGCGTATGTGATCGCGGTCCGGATCGATATCGCGGACCAGCTTGAGCCCCACCGCGACCGGCGGGCTGAATCGATCGGTGAGCCGGAAGACTGCCCACCCCAACGTGAATGCGATGACTGACGCCGCCAGAACACCGACGCGAGCCATATCGGCGGAGCGCGGATCGGTGATCGCCAGATCGACAATGAACAGCGCGATCGTGAACCCGATACCGGACAGCGCCGCGCCGCCGGCGATCCGCCGCAACGTCAGCCCCGGCGAGAGCCGGCCGAGCCCGGTGCGCTGCACGAGCCAGGTCGCCCCGGTGATGCCGATCAGCTTGCCGATCACCAGACCGGCCACCACACCCCACGTCAGCGGTGAGCGCATGGCCGCCATCACCGTGTCGGCATCCAGTCGCACACCGGCATTGGCCAATGCGAACAGCGGCAGCACCCCGAAGGAGACATACGGCCCAAACCCGGTCACCAACCGCTCGTTGATCGAGATCGAGTCGCGCAGACTGCGGGTGGCCGCCCGGGCGTACTCCGAGTTCGGCGACTGGCGGAACGCGCGGATGACGTCGACTGCCGCCTCCACCCGCTGGCGCTCGGGAGTGAATACCGGAATCACAAGTGCCACCACCACGCCGGCGAGCGTCGGGTGCACGCCGCCGTTGAACAGGGCCAACCACAGGGCAACGGCCAGAACGCAATACGTCACACCGCGCATGGCCTCGGGCAGGTAGCGCACGCCGATCAGGGCGGCCACCAGCACGACCGCGATCAGCAGCGGGACGATCCGGATGTGATCCGAATAGAACAGGGCGATGGCTGCCAGCGCCCCGACGTCGTCGACGACTGCCAACGTCAGCAGGAAGGTGCGCAGCCGGGCCGGGTACTTGGGTGCGATGATCGCCAGCGCACCGACCAGGAACGCGGTGTCGGTGGAGATGACCACTCCCCACGCGCTGGCGTCTTCGCCGGATGGGTTGAACAGCAGGAAGATCACGGCGGGCAGGGTCAGCCCGGCGATCGCGGCCACCACCGGCACCAGCGCGCGGGAACGCTCCGTCAGTTCCCCGATGGTGAACTGGGCCTTGACTTCCAGTCCCACGAGGAAGAAGAAGAACGCCATCAGCGCGTCGTTGACGATCGCTTTGACCGTCAGCACACCGTGGTAGTTGCCGAAGCTCAACCCGACGTGCGTTTCCCAGAATTCGGAATAGGTGTGTGCCCAGGGCGAATTCGCCCAGAGGATGGCCACGACGGTGAAGATGAGCAGTAGTGCCGCGGCGGCGTTCTCACCGAAACGCTTCGCTGTCGGGTCGCGACCCAGCCGGCTGCCTCTCACGCTGTCACCGTATGTGCAGCCTCCATCAACATCCAACCCGACAGCTGCACCGACAGATCGCGCTCCGGCGTCTGCGACGAGTTGACCGCGCCCTCGACGAACTGTGCCTGACCGCCATCGGCGGTCGGGATTTCGGCGGTGCTGTCCCAGGAGTGCCCGAATAGCGGCAGGCCGTCCACACTTTGGCGGTTGTCCCAGGCGGCCTCCGCGGAGGCGAGCACGATCGCGCGGGCGGCGTCCCTGGCGGCGGCATTCTCGGCGGACTCGCCGGGCAGATCGGTCGCCGCGAGCGCCAGATACCGGGCGGTGATCCCGGCGAACAGCCCGCCGTCTCCGCCGCCGGCCCCGTTCACAATCCCGCCGGGCGCCATGTGTTCGCCGATCGCCGCAACCAGCCGCCGCACCCGGGCCGGGTGCCGGTCGTCACGGGTGCGCACCGCCAGTTCGGTCTCCAACCCCAGCACGACGCCCTGGCAGTAGGTGTACTGCGCACGGACGAGTGAACCGGCCTTGATGCCGTCGAACACCAGGTGGGTGTCGGGATCGATCAACGTTTCGTCGATCCAGTCGGCCATCTGCTGGGCCCGTCGCAACCGGTTGTCGTAGCGGGCCAGGAAGATCCCAGCCGGACCGTTAGCCGGCGCGTTGAAGAACTGATCCTGTTTGCGCCAAGGGATTCCGCCGCCGTCCTCGGGCACCCACGATTTCACGAACTGTTCGCACAGGGTGGCCAGGGCGCGCGGACGAGCGATGCCCGCCACCCGCTCGGCGCGCTCCAAGGCCAGTGCCAGCCAGGCCATGTCGTCGTAATAGCTGTTGGTCCAGCGGCCGCTGTTGCGGACCCGGTGGCCCCGGATCTGCCGCTTGATCCTGCCCAGCCGGTCGGGTTGCGGGTCACGCAGCTGCGCGTCGATCAGGCAGTCCAGCAGGTGCGCCTGCCACCAGTAGTGCCAGGTTCCGAACCACCGGTCACCGCGCGCGGGCGGCCAGCTGACGACGCCGAGCTGTGTTCCAGGCAGATTCCAGAGCGTGCGCAGATGGCGCTTGGCGATCGCGGCCTCGGCACTGGCAGCGCGGTTCGCCCACAGCTGGTCCATGCGATCAATCCTGCCTTACCAAGCCTGAGATAGATCGGCCCATTGCCTGATCCAGGCATGCATGACGATGCCGGCGGCGACGGCGGCGTTGACGCTGCGGGTCGAGCCGAATTGCGCGATCGACACTGTGATCGCCGCTCCGGACCGAGCGGCCTCGGAGATACCCGGGCCCTCCTGGCCGAACACCATCAGGCAGTCGCGCGGCAGTGCGGTGGTTTCCACCGGAACGGCGCCGGCGATGTTGTCGACGGCGACGACGGTCAGTCCGGCGCCGGCCGCGAAGGCCAGCAATTCGTCGGTGCTGTCGTGGTGGGTCAGCCGTTGGTAGCGGTCGGTGACCATGGCCCCGCGCCGGTTCCAGCGCCGGCGTCCGACGATGTGCACGGTGTCGACGGCGAAGGCGTTGGCCGTGCGAACCACCGCGCCGATGTTGGCGTCGTTGCCGAAGTTCTCGATCGCGATGTGCAGCGCATGCCGGCGGCGATCGATGTCGGCGATGATCGCTTCCCGAGTCCAGTACCGGTAGGCGTCGACGACGTTGCGGGAGTCGCCCTGACGCAACAGTTCTTGGTCGTAACGCGGGTCGTCGGGCAGCTCGCCCGCCCAGGGCCCGACGCCAGGCGCGCCGGTGCTCCACTCGGTGGGGCCGGCGTCAGTCACGGGTCACCCAGACCGCGGCATGGGCATCGTCGATATCGCCAGCAGCGCTGTCGACGCGCACGAAATCACCATTCCAGCGAAAATCAGCAACCAAGATGTTCCCGCCCAGAAGTGCCAACGACTCCCCGATGCGGGCCTGGGCGGCTCGGTAACTGAATTTGCTGGACGATGGTGAGCCCGCAGCGGCGCGGATCACACAGACTACTGCCAGGAAGACCACTGTCAGGTGAGCTAATTTTCGTCCTTGTACGGCGGAGTGGAAGGACCGCAACGGCGGTGCGATACAGGTCACCCAACGCCCTTTCTCACCCCTAGCTCACACTCCGGACGTACCATCCGGCCTTTCACGCGCCGGTAATAACAAATCGGTCTCCGACGATGACGAGTGTAGGGTCTCCCGTTCAGTCAACAGCGGCGCCGCCCTTGACCTGGAATATTGTGCGCACAGGTGTTCACGGAGACGGGATTTTCAGCCGGTCTTCACCGCCCATCGCGGTGGCTACCCCCCGGTAACCAGGGCTTTTCCAGCTAACGGCTGGAGTCTTTGCGCCTTTCGGCGAGATACTGATATTTGCAAGTTCGAATAAATAGCGCCCGCACAACCCCGGCACCCGCTGCGGAAACCCTCTCCGCAAGGCGCCCGATAGATGGGAAACGATGAACGCTTCAGTGCTGGACTTCCCTGATCAGAAGCTCTACCACCTGCCTGAGACGATTAGCTGGCGCGACACGGATACGGGTTGCATGATTACGTGTGCCCAACCCGACAGCGAACCTGAGCTATGGGAAGACTACCTGCGGGGAGCCCTGCGCAGCTACGAAAAACACGGAGTCGAAGCGGCACTGGACCTCGAGTCGTTCGCCGACGGTTGCGACACCACGCTGTTCTACACCGCCGTCGACGACGACGGCCGGATGCTGGGCGGTCTGCGGGCGAAGGGCCCGTACTTCAGTGCCGACGAATCGCACGCGATCGTCGAGTGGGAAGGTCAGCCCGGGCAGGACACGGTCCGCAAGATGATCACCGACCGCCTGCCGTTCGGCGTGGTGGAGATGAAGTCGGCCTGGGTGAGTGACGACCCCGCCCGCAGCGGCGAGCTGACCCGCACCTTCGCCCGCACCGCGTTCCCGACCATGGAGCTGTTGGGCGCCCAGTTCATCCTGGCCACCGCCGCTGCCCACGTCCTTGACCGGTGGAGCACTTCGGGCGGTGTCGTCGCCACTAAGATTCCGGCCGCGGCTTATCCCAGCGAGCGCTACCGCACGAAGATGATGTGGTGGGATAGGCGCACCTTCGCCAACCACGCCGAGCCCCGGCAGTTGGCCAAAATCGTCAAGGAGATGCGCATGCTGGCGACGATCTCCGAGGAGTTCAGCGGATTCGGCATGCAGTACGGGAGCGGCATGTGAGTTTCGACGTCTCCGCCGATTCCGGCGCGGACGCGTACAACGCGCGAGTCTTGCTCAGCGACGATCCCCAAGACGACCTCATCCTGGCCCGACTGCGCGACGACTCGCGCACCGAATTTGTCGACCGCTCTGCGGAGTTCGACTCGGCGCTGCGCGCCCTTCGGCCCGAGGTCGAACCCGAGCTGCTCGCCGAGCCGATGCGATGGGCGCACTACCCGTGGCGGCATGCGGTGGTGGCGGTGCCGGGCCCGCACGCATTTGCGCGCCTGCGGCTCGACCGCAACCGCAACATGATCACCCTCGGGGAGCAGCGGCAACTGGCCGGACTCACCATCGGTGTGGTGGGTCTGTCGGTGGGCCACGCGATCGCCCACACGCTGGCCGCCCAGGGATTGTGCGGTGCGCTGCGACTAGCTGATTTCGACGAGTTGGAGCTGTCCAACCTCAACCGAGTGCCCGCGACGGTGTTCGACATCGGCGTGAACAAGGCCGTCGTGGCGGCCCGGCGGATCGCCGAGCTCGACCCGTACCTGCGGGTGCGAGCGATGACCGACGGTCTGACCATCGACACGATGGGAACGTTCCTCGACGGGCTCGACATCGTGGTCGAGGAGTGCGACTCCCTCGACATCAAGGCGGCGGTGCGCGAGGCGGCACGGGCACGCCGCATTCCGGTACTGATGGCCAGCAGTGACCGCGGCCTGATCGACGTGGAGCGATACGACATCGAGCCCGAACGGCCAATCCTGCACGGACTGCTCGGCGATATCGGCGTCGCTGAGCTGGCAGGCCTGAGCAGCACTGACAAGGTGCCCCACGTGCTTCGGATCATCGACGCGGGCCGGTTGTCCGACCGCGGCGCCGCCTCGCTGGTCGAGGTCGGCCGCACGTTGTCGACGTGGCCGCAACTCGCCGGGGACATCGCCGTCGGCGCGGCCACCGTCGCCGAGGCCGTGCGCAGGATCGGACTGGGCGAGCGCCTGCCCTCCGGCCGGGCACGTCTCGACGTCACCCGCGCACTTGACGGACTGGAAGAGCCCGCACTACCGAGCCCACCGGTCCCGTCGACGCCCGCTGAACCGGCCGGGCAGCTGGACAGCACCCCTGCGGACGCCGTGGCAGCGGCCGCGCGGCGCGCCCCGTCCGGGGGGAACATGCAGCCGTGGAACATCGTGTCGCACAATGACTCCGTGATCGTCGAGCTGGACCCGAATTACACCTCGACGATGGATGTCGCCTACCGGGCCAGCGCCGTGGCGATCGGGGCTGCGATCTTCAACGCGCGGGTGGCCGCCGCCGCACTCGGCGTGCTGGGCCCGGTCACTATTACCGAGTACGACGAACCCATCCCGCTGCGCGCGGTCGTCGAGCTGGCGGCGGGCCGTGACGACACGCTGGCGGCGCTGTACGGACCGATGCTGGACCGGGGGACGAACCGGCACCGCGGAACACCGTCGCAACTGACGACGGCGACCGTCGCCGATCTGACCGCCGCGGCGCAGGCCGAGGGCGGCACACTGCGGCTGTTGACGACACGCACCGACATGGAAAGGGCCGCGACGATCCTGGCCGCCACCGACCGGATCCGCTATCTGCAGCCACGCCTGCACGCCGAGATGATCTCGGAGGTGCGCTGGCCGGGCGACGACAATTCCGACGGCCTGGACATCCGCAGCCTTGAGCTCGCCGCCGCCGATATGGCCACGCTGGACATCCTGCGCCGTGGTGACGTGATGGCCCGCCTGGCGCAGTGGCAGGCGGGCGAGGCACTCGGTCAGGACGTCACCGAACGGGTGCTGTCCAGCTCGGCATTGGGCGTCGTCACCATCTCCGGCCACACCCTGACCGACTACGCCCGCGCCGGTGCCGCCATGGAAGCGGTCTGGGTCGCCGCTGAACAGCACGGCCTAGGTGTTCAACCCGTCTCTCCGGTCTTCCTGTACGCCCACGACGATCGCGACCTCGACGAGCTCGCCGCCGAGCACGTCGCGGAGTTGCGCGATCTGCAGGGTCAATTCCGGGCACTCACCGGAACCGGCCCGGGCGAGGCACAGGCACTGGTACTCCGGTTCAGTCATGCTCCTGACGCGTCGGCGCGCAGTAGGCGTCGAACAGCCAGCCGGGGGACACTCGGGTAATGGCGCTCGACAACCTCGTCACGAGCGTGGCCACCAAGCTGATGGCGGCTACGTCGGCCACTTCGGCGCAGGTGAGCCAGGACGTGCTCGCCGACCTCGTGGCGTCCTTCGGTGTCGACTTCAGCTTCCTGCGCTACAACGATCACGCGATCCGGGCCACGAAGCTCGTCGCCGAGTGGCCACCGCGGCCCGACGTCCCCGACCCCGACCCGCTCGGCGTGGTCTATTTCGCCGACGCTGATCCGATCTTCGCGGCCGCCGAGACCGCCAAGGAACCGGTCTTCTTCTCCCCCGAGCCGGCGCCGGATGACCCCGACGATTACCAGCGCCGAGTCCAGGAGGCCAGCGGCGTCGCGCTACCGTCGCTCGCGTCGGTGCCACTGCTGTCCGGTGACGTCACCACCGGGGCGTTGGGGTTCATCAAGATCGGCATCAAGGACTGGTCACCGGAAGAGTTGAACGCGCTGAAGGCGATCGCCTCGCTGTTCGCCCAGGTGCAGGCGCGGGTGGTCGCCGAGGAAGAGCTGCGTTACCTTGCGGAGCATGACGACTTGACGGGTCTGCACAACCGCCGGGCCCTGCTGGCCTATCTCGACGACCGGCTGCGGGCAGGCCAGCCAGGGCCGGTCTCGGCGCTGTTCCTCGACCTCGACCGGCTCAAGGCGATCAACGACTATCTGGGGCATCACGCCGGCGACTGGTTCATCCAGGCGTTCGCCGAACGACTGAGCGAGGAGACCGGCGAAGGCGATTTGATCGCCCGCCTCGGTGGTGACGAGTTCGTGGTCGTCCCGGCCGGGCCGATGGACGCGGACGCCGCCCTCGCGCTGGCTCATCGGCTGCAGGCGGTGCTGCGCGACCGGGTGACGATCGGCGGCGAGATGCTCACCCGTACCGTCAGTGCCGGTGTCGCACTGGGGGTTCCGGGCCGGGACACCACGTCGGATCTGCTGCGGCGCGCCGACCAGGCGGTGCTGAACGCCAAGAACGCCGGTGGCAACAAAATCGCGGTCTTCACCGACGAAATGTCGCTGAAGAGCGAGTTCCGCAATGACATCGAGCTGCACCTGCAGAACGTGATCGACGCCGGGACGCTCATTCTGCACTACCTGCCCGAAGTCGACATGCGCACCGGGGAGATCCTGGCGACCGAGGCACTGGTGCGCTGGCAGCACCCGACTCGCGGTCTGTTGTTGCCGGATTCGTTCATCAACGTCGCCGAATCGATCAACCTGGCAGGCGAATTGGGACGCTGGGTGATGCGCGCCGCGTGCTCGGAATTCAGCGGCTGGCAGGCCCGCGGTATCGCCAAGGACGCGGTTATCCGGATCAACGTGTCACCCGTGCAGCTGGTCACCGATGGCTTCGTCGAGTCGGTGGCAGACACAATCGCGGAGTTCGGCCTCGACGCCAGATCAGTGTGCCTGGAGATCACCGAAAGCGTTGTGGTGCAGGACATCGAGACCACCCGGATTACTCTGGCCGGCCTCAAGGACGTCGGGGTGCAGGTCGCCATCGATGACTTCGGAACAGGTTACAGCGTGCTGACGCATCTGAAATCGCTTCCGGTGGACACCCTTAAGATCGACAAGGGTTTCGTATTCGATCTCGGCACCAACCCGGAGGACCTGGCGATCGTCCGCGCGATCATCGCACTGGCGGAGGCGTTCAACCTCGAGTTGGTGGCCGAGGGTGTCGAGCAGCCGAGCGCGGCGATGACCCTCCTCCAGCACGGCTGCCATCGTGCTCAAGGATTCCTGTTGTCACGCCCGGTACCCGGCGAGGCCATGGCCGAACTGTTTGCCAAAGGGGTTATCCCGGTCGACTTTTCCGTGCAGACCCGGGGCTGAGTCAGGAGCTGTACACCAGTTCGACGAGACCGAACCGGCTGGCTGTGCGACTCACAACAGCGACTTGCGCTGCGCCGCTGGGTAATTCGGACTGGACCGGCCAATCGGCACTGTCGGGCATAGGTCCGATGGACAGCGCAACACCCACAGTCGCGCGCACCAGTCGCGTTCCGTCCGGCGTGGACAACGCCGCACCGGCGACTCGCCCGTCCTCGAAGACCAGCCGCTCCAGCGCGGTGCCTGCCTCCTCCAGGAGGCCGCGCTCATCGGCCTGCCCGCGCAACCATTCGGCCAGTTCCAAACCAGGGTGGTCGGTTTCGGGCCGATAGTCGCCGAGCACGGCTGCCCGGATCGTCTCGCCACGGGAGCGCAGTGACGTCATATCGTCGGGTATCTGGCTGTAGATGACGCCGAACGGCGAGGCGGCACAGCGCGCGGAGAAGTCCCGTAGCCGCGAGCCGAAGAACGGCTCGATCGTGGCGCGGCGATCCTTGCTGACGACGACCGGTTGGGCGTGAACGACTGCCAATTCCAGGTCCCGATCCACCGGTGACTCCAGGTCGTCGGTCATCGACTGCAGATAGGCGGCGGTATCGGGATCGGAAGTCTGCGAAGACAACTCCGCATCCGCGAACTCGACGTCAAGGTCGAGGTCCGTGCACCAGATGGCATGAGCCAGCGCGCCGGGACCCGCACCGGCACAGATCACGTCGACGACGTCATCCCATTGCAATTCCGAAGCCTCGACGGGCTCCTCGTCAATGCTCGCCATTGTCTTCAACGTCAGGACACCGGCAGGCCGAGGTCGGCCAGACCCAGCACGCTGCGGTAGGGCACACCCTCGGCCTCGATGGCCTCGGCCGCCCCGGTAGCCCGGTCCACCACCGTCGCAACGCCCACGACCGTCGCGCCTGCATCACGCACCGCGTGCACGGCAGTCAGCGCTGAACCTCCGGTCGTGCTGGTGTCCTCAACCACCAGAACCCGCTTACCGACCACGTCGGCACCTTCGATAAGGCGTTGCATCCCATGGCTTTTCAGCGCTTTACGGACGACGAAGGCATCGATCGGGCGGCCCGGCGCGTGCATGATCGCGCCGGCCACCGGGTCAGCCCCCATGGTCAGTCCGCCCACCGCCGCGTAGTCCCAGTCAGCGGTGAGCTCGCGCATCAACCGGCCGATCAGCGGTGCGGCCTTGTGGTGCAGGGTGGCGCGGCGTAGGTCGACGTAATAGTCGGCTTCCTTACCGGAGGACAGGGTGACGCGGCCGAACACCACCGACAGCCGGCGGACCAGCTCGGCGAGTTCGGTGCGTTCAGCGGCGTTGAGTTCAGGTGCGCCCACGGCTACGTCCTATTCCGTTGTTGACCGCGCGGACCACCCTGCGCGGGACCAGCCGGCCGACCGTGGTCAGCACCTTGTACTGCAGGCCGGGAATGCTGATGATCTTGCCTTTGGCCACGTCCGCCAGGCTCTCTGCGACCACGTCATCGACGCCCAGCCACATGATGTTCGGGATCGAGGCCATGTCGATGCCGGCTCGCTCGTGGAATTCGGTGTGCACGAATCCGGGGCACACGGCGTGGATGCTCACACCGGTGCCGGCCAAGCCGTTGGCCAGCCCCTCGGTGAACGACACCACCCACGCCTTCGACGCCGAATAGGTGGACCCGCGCCCCGACAGCAGCCCGGCGACGCTGGCGATGTTGATCACCGTGCCCACTCCGGCGGCGATCATCGACGGCAGGGCCGCGCGGGTGAACTGCATGACCGCGGTGACGTTGACGTCGAGCTGCGCCTGCAGCTGGGCAGGCTCGGCGGTCCAGAACTCACCGGCGGTGCCGAATCCGGCGTTGTTGACCAGTACCTGCACCCCGGCACTCAGCCGGTCGGCCACCTTGGCCCGGTCGGCGGCCTCGGTGAGATCGGCCGGCAAGACCTCGACATCGATGCCGTTGGCGGCCCTCAGTTCGGCGGCCAGGGCGTCGAGACGCTCTACGTTGCGTGCGACCAGGACCAGGTTGTAGCCGTCGCGTGCGTAGCGGCGGGCATAGCCGGCGCCGAGACCGGCGGTGGGGCCGGTGACGAGCGCGACGGGACGGGACACCCCGAGACCCTACCGGCTCAGCGCTGGAAGTTGGGAGCCTGTGTGCCGTTCCGCGGCTGCTGCGGGCGCAGCGGCGGCGGGACCTCGACCCGACCCGGCGGCAGCTCACGGCGGCCGGCGGGCGCCAGGGGGCGGCCCGGAGAGGCGTTGCGGCGTCCGGCGGACTGTGGCAGCGCCGGCTGCGCGGTCGGAGGCAACACCCGCAGCAGGTCGTTGAACTGCCGCACGGTGCGCAGACCCTCGTCCCACTGGGCGCGGGACGAGGAGATCGGCATGGACACCAGCGTCCAGTTCTGCTCGTTCCACATGATCTCGGCACAGTCCGGCGCGGTGTGGGCGAAGGTGACCATCCGGCGATCGCAGGCGCGGCGGGCGGCGTCGAGGTTGGTCGAGTACACCATCCGCGGACCGATGGCGCCCAGCAGCCAGATGTCGCTCTCGCGCGGCTCGGCGATGCCCTTGAGCCGCAGGTCCATCACCACGTTGGTGCCGACCTTGCGGTGCAGCGCGATCACGGTGGCGACGTCCTCGAGGTCGAAGATGTACACCGCCTCGCCGCGGATCTGACCGAGCACCACGTTGCGGGCGGTGACATCGCCGACGGTCGACATCACGCCACGCTTCCAGCGGTCGATGATTTCGGTGGACTCGGGCTCGAAGTCGAACCCGTGCGACCGCGCCCAGGACTTACGGCGGCGGCCCAAACCACGTCGACGGCCGATGTCGACGTACAACAGCACCGCCGCACCCACGAAGCAGAGCGCGGACAGCGTGAACCAGAACGGAACCATTAGACGTAGCGTATCTGTTCACCCGCCCGAAGCGAGAACTCCAGCAGGTCACAAGCCCGTCACATAGCCTCCCGCCATGGCCTACGACGACTACCAGCTGATTCGAATCACCGTCGACCGAGGGATCTGCCGAGCCACGCTCGACAATCCGCCGATCAACCTCCTCGACGTCCCCCTGCTCACCGAGATCGACCGCCTGGCGCGGGAGATCACGACTGACGACCAGGTCCGGGTGCTGATCGTCGACTCCGCCGACCCCGAGATCTTCATCGCGCATGCCGATGTCGCGCTGATCCTGGACTTGCCGGCCGACGACGTGGGCCTGCACGAGGAGCTGTCGCTCTTCCACGCGACCACGGAGTTGGTCCGCACGCTGCCGAAGCCCACGATCGCCGTCATCGAGGGTGTCTGCCGCGGCGGTGGGTGCGAGTTCGCGATGGCGTTCGACATGCGCTACGCCGCGCTGGGCGCGACTGTTCTCGGCCATCCGGAGGTGGCCGTCGGGATCATCCCGGGCGGGGGCGGTACCCAGCGGCTGCCGCGGCTGATCGGCCGGGGACGTGCCTTGGAAACGATCCTGGGGGGCATGGACGTCGACGCCGAGACGGCCGAAGCCTGGGGCTACGTCGATCGGGCATTGCCGCCGGAGAAGCTGCGGCGGTTTGTCGACAAGCTGGCCGCCCGCATCGCGGGGTACGCCCCGACTGCGATCGCCGCCGCCAAACGTGCGGTCGACACCGCGTTGGACAACGGCGTCGATCGGGTGACCGGCTTGCGCATCGAGGACCAGCTGTTCCGGGAAACCCTCGCCCAGCCGGCCGCTCGTCAACTGCTCCAGGCAGTCATCGACGCCGGCGCACAGACCCGGGAATTCGAACTGGGCACCGGCTAGTCCCCAGCCGGGAAGGTGGCCGCGGCGAGTTCGAGGATTTCCGCGCGGTCCGCCGCGAGCAGGAAGCCGCCGCCGATCGCCTCGTCCAGCGCCCCGGTGAACCGCTCCAGATAGTCGGCCCGTCCACCCGGGTACAGCCTGGCCAGCGTCTCGGCGGCGAAGGGCTCACCCGAGCCGAAGATCGCGAGGAGGACGTTGTCGTCGGCGCCGGCACCAGATGTCCGGGCAGTCGGGACGTCCACCCACGGGGTGCGCAGGCCACCAGTCGCGACACCGCTGGCATCGACGGCGATCGCGGGCGGGTCGGCGCCGGTCAGGTCGATCTGCGGCGCACTCGGCGCCGGCCGCCCGGTGCTCACCCAGTCGTGCAGGCCGGCGATCGCGGCCTGCAGAACGTAATGATGCTGCGGGGCGAAGTTGATGAAGTGCGGCAGCTGCTGACCCATCAGGTCGTTCGTCGGCGCGTAGGCCGCGACGATCTGATCCAGCGGCACCGCCCCGTTGTCGATGAAACCGACCCGGATCGTGTAGTTATCGGCGTGCGCAGAGCCGGGGATCTCCCAGACCCGCAGGTGCTCGGCGTCCGGGACACGGGCGTGCACGTAACCGAGCAGCCGCGCGCCGAGCAGGTCGGTCTCGGTGATCACGGTGAGCACCGGCACCCGCAGATTGGCGCGGAACGGTACCGGCTCAGTGTGGAAGTCGCCGGATTCGTCAAGCAGGGACGTGCCGTCCAGTGGCGCCGCCGACCCGAACCGGGAGTGGACCAGGAAGCCGTCATAGACATCGGCGGCCCGATCGACCTCGTTGACGTACGTGGTCAGGAACGTCGCCGACTGCGACTCTCCCGCCGCCAGCACGAACTGCGGTGCGAGACCGTCGATCACGCCGGCGCGCACAGCTCGGCCGACCTGGGTGAAGATGTCATAGGCGAAGGCGTCGCCGGGGTGATTCAGCCCTGAATACCGTTGGGGATCCAGGGTTTTCAGTGACGCATCGCCAACCAGACTGGGGCCGCCCTCGATCCCGACGCGCTGGGCAGAGACGACGACATAGACGTACCCGGCGCGGGCGATCTCCCGGTGGGCCATGAACCAGACGGCGGGCGCGTCGATCCCGCCGCTGACGTTGAGCCATTCGACGATCACCGTTCCGTTCCAGGCGGCCTCGTCGAGCGGGCGCAGGACCACGATGCGGGTGGTGTAGGGCGCAGTCTGTGGCGGCCCATACGAGGAGGCGGTGCCCGCGATGAAGTACTCGGCGGCGCGATAGCCGACGGTCGCCAGGTCGTAGGCCCCGAGCAGGAGGTTCGGCTTGCCAGGGACGGCGGTGATGACGGGATCGGTGGTCGGCACCATCAATCAATAGCAGAGGCGCCAAGCGGGTAGTCGGGATATCCCATGGCGTCGTACAGCCGGACACCCTTGTTGTTGAGCCGGGCGATTGTCCTGGTCAAGCCGCCTGGCGAGGCCAAGAGTGCGCGACCGGCGTTGACCAGCGCCCACATCCCCAGTTCCGCAAAAGGTCCCCGCACGGTCGTGCGGGGACCTTTTGCGTCGAAACTCAGCCCAGAATCAGCGATTCGCCGTCCGGGGCCACGTTGACCGGCACGACGTCACCGTCGTGCACCTCGCCGGCGAGCAGCAGCTTGGCCAGCTGATCACCGATGGCCTGCTGCACCAGCCGCCGCAGTGGCCGCGCGCCGTAGACCGGGTCGAACCCGCGATCGGCGAGCCACTTCTTGGCCTCCAGCGACACCTGCAGTTCCAGGCGACGCTGGGCGAGTCGCTTCTGCAACTGAGCCAGCTGGATGTCGACGATCTGCACCAGCTCATCGGGTTTGAGGCCCTCGAAGATCAGCACATCGTCGAGGCGGTTGATGAACTCCGGCTTGAACGCCGCGCGCACTGCCGCCATCACCTGCTCCTCGTTGCCGCCCGACCCGAGGTTGGACGTCAGGATGAGGATGGTGTTGCGGAAGTCGACCGTGCGGCCCTGCCCGTCGGTCAGGCGGCCGTCGTCGAGCACCTGCAGCAGCACGTTGAAGACGTCGGGGTGGGCTTTCTCGACCTCGTCGAGCAGCACCACCGTGTACGGGCGCCGGCGCACCGCCTCGGTCAGCTGACCACCCTGGTCGTAGCCGATGTACCCGGGTGGGGCACCGACAAGCCTTGCCACGGAATGCTTTTCGCCGTACTCGCTCATGTCGATGCGGACCATGGCCCGCTCGTCGTCGAACAGGAAATCGGCAAGCGCCTTGGCCAGCTCGGTCTTACCGACACCAGTCGGACCGAGGAACAGGAACGAGCCCGTCGGCCGGTTGGGGTCCGCGACCCCGGCCCGGCTGCGCCGGACCGCATCGCTGACGGCCTGCACGGCCTTCTTCTGGCCGACGACCCGCTTGCCCAGCTCGTCCTCCATGCGCAGCAGCTTGGCCGTCTCGCCTTCGAGCAGCCGGCCCGCCGGGATCCCGGTCCACGCCGCCACCACGTCCGCGATGTCGTCGGGGCCGACCTCCTCCTTGAGCATGACGTTCGCCTGGGCCTCCGCGTGCGGCAGGGCGGCGTCGAGCTTCTTCTCGATCTCGGGGATCCGTCCGTACCGCAGCTCGGCGGCCTTGGCCAGGTCGCCGTCACGCTCGGCCCGCTCGGACTCACCGCGCAGGTGGTCGAGCTGCTCCTTGAGGTCGCGGACGACGTCGATGGCGCCCTTCTCGTTCTGCCACCGCGTGGTCAGCTCGGCGAGTTGCTCCTTCTTGTCGGCCAGCTCCGCTCGCAGCTTCGTCAGCCTGGCGGCGGATGCCTCGTCCGATTCCTTGGCCAGCGCCATCTCCTCGATCTCGAGGCGCCGCACCAACCGCTCCACCTCGTCGACTTCGACCGGACGCGAGTCGATCTCCATGCGCAACCGCGAGCCGGCCTCGTCGACCAGGTCAATCGCCTTGTCCGGCAGGAAGCGCGAGGTGATGTAGCGGTCCGACAGTGTGGCCGCGGCCACCAGGGCCGAGTCGGTGATCCGGACGCCGTGGTGCACCTCGTAGCGGTCTTTGAGCCCGCGCAGGATGCCGACGGTGTCCTCCACCGACGGCTCGCCGACCATCACCTGCTGGAACCGGCGTTCCAGGGCGGCGTCCTTCTCGATGTACTTGCGGTACTCCTCGAGCGTGGTGGCGCCGACCATGCGCAGTTCTCCGCGGGCCAGCATCGGCTTGATCATGTTGCCGGCGTCCATCGCGCCCTCGCCGGTCGCGCCGGCCCCGACGATGGTGTGCAGCTCGTCGATGAAGGTGATGACCTGACCGGCCGAGTTCTTGATGTCGTCGAGGACGGCCTTGAGGCGTTCCTCGAACTCGCCGCGGTACTTGGCGCCGGCCACCATCGAGCCCATGTCCAGCGAGACGACGGTCTTGTCGCGCAGGCTCTCGGGTACGTCACCCGCGATGATGCGCTGGGCGAGCCCCTCCACGATGGCCGTCTTGCCGACGCCGGGTTCGCCGATCAGCACCGGGTTGTTCTTGGTGCGCCGGCTCAGCACCTGCACAACGCGACGAATCTCGTTGTCGCGCCCGATAACCGGGTCGAGCTTGCCCTCCCGCGCAGCCGCGGTCAGGTCGGTGGAGTACTTCTCCAGCGCCTGGTAGGTGGCCTCGGGATCGGGGCTGGTGACCCGGGCGCTGCCGCGGACCTTCACGAACGCATCCCGCAGAGCCTGCGGGGACGCGCCGTGACCGGTGAGCAGCTTGGCCGTGTCGGAGTCGCCGGTGGCCAGACCCACCATCAGGTGCTCGGTGGAGACGTATTCGTCGTCCATCTCGGTGGCCAGCTGCTGGGCGGCGGTGATCGCTGCCAGCGACTCGCGGGAGAGCTGGGGTTGCGAGGTCGCACCGCTGCTCGCCGGCAGCCGGTCGATCAGGCGTTGCGCCTCGGTGCGGATCGTGGCCGGATCGACACCGACAGCCTCGAGCAACGGCGCGGCGATACCGTCGGCCTGTGTGAGCAGCGCCAACAGCAGGTGGGCGGGCCTGATCTCCGGGTTGCCGGCCGCGCTGGCAGCCTGCAACGCAGCGGTCAGCGCCGCCTGAGTCTTGGTTGTCGGGTTGAAAGAATCCACGACGCCTCACTTTCAGTCAGGCCGTGCCCGCGGGTCGTCGGCAGGGCACGGCAAAATGCTTGTCGTCTTCTTCAACATCGTCAAGGTTGAGTCTGTTCCGCTCAACTTTAACTTTTCCGACCAGTTTCCGCGAGGGACTTTCGGCCCCAGTTTCCGGGCATTCGAACATATGATCGATCAATGGTGGAGCGGGTGTCGATCGGGTATACCGGGCAGCCCGTCCGGGACCCGTTTCGGTCGGTCCGCCCGCCCGTCCGGGTGCTGATCGACCTCACGGTGCTGTTCCCCCGCCAGCCGCACCGGTCGGGGCGCTATCACCCCCATGGTCTGCAGATGCACAAGGTCGTCAAGGGCACGCTGTCCTGCTGGGGGCTGTGCGAGCAGGGCGATTGGTGGGGCCTGGTCACCTACGATATCGCCCACGGCTCCAAGCGCACGGCGGTGACGCACTGGGTGCCGGCCTGGACACTGCGGCGCATCTAAGTACGGGAGAAGTCCCAGTACTGCAGCCACCGCACGGCCGCGAACAGACCCAAGGTCACCAGGTAGCCGATGACGAGCACCCCCGCGCCGATGGCGCTGATGCGAGCTCCCGCACCCTCGATCGGATCGAGCCAGCGCCGGAACCACCGACCGGCCCAGGGCATCAGCGCCCACTGCAGCGCGATGACACTGACGACCTGGCTCAGCCACATCGCCAGCCAGGGCGGGGCGCCAACGTTGTCGAGGATCGGGCCAAGGAACCGCGACAGCAGCATCACCGCCGGATAGAGCACCAACAGGATCAACATCGCGGTCTTCCAATTCGGCGTGACCGCAGTGTGGCCGTTCTCGGTACGCACGGTGCTACCGAACGTCGTCGTCGAGGACACCAGCGAGAACTCGCGGACCAGGCTCGATCGCAGGGGCCCGAGCGCCTCCAATCGCTCCGGGGACTCCAGCCACGTCCCGAGTTGGCGCTCGGTACGAAACCGCAGCACCGCGAACGCCTCACCGTCGGTGGCCGGCGCGAAGGTGCAGCACCCTTCGAAGCCGCTGAACTCCACACTCACCTCGGCCAGTCGCGCCTCGGCCACCACGAATTCGTCTGCGCGGCCCGGCGCCACCGCGTGCCGGAAAAACCCAACCCCCGAGGGCACGCCACCGTCTTCACCGATCACCATATCTGCTGTGGCACAGAGGATTCCGCGCTTCTGTCCGGCGCTCAGCGAATGTTGACGCCCGGTGCTGTCCAGCCAGTGATGCAGGGCCCGCGCGTTGGCGAAGGTGACCGCGATTCCCCAATCCAGGTGCGGATCGCACAGCACGGAGATCCGGAAGTCGGTCGCCTCGGGGGCGGTGGCGCGCAACTCGTCGGCCCACACGGTGAAGTCCGCGGGGTGGTTCGATGGATGAAAGATCGTGACGACGGTCGCTGCGCTCATATTTCCTAAGTTCGCCCGGCATTCGGGGCCGACGTGGTGGCGTACGGGTTGGTCATCGTCACCGTCGTCGTGGGAGTGGAGGTATCCGTCTCCGGCGGAACCGTCAGCTCGCCCGCGGTCTCGCTCGGGGACGGCGGCGCGGACGTTGGGTTCAGCTCGGTGGTCGAGATTCGCGTCGACCTCGTCGTGGTGGTCTTCGTCGATGTGCGCGAGGTGGTCGTCGACGTGGTGCTTATCGCCGGTGCGTATGTCACAGGGCCGTCCTGCCGTGAGCTCTCCGCGGTGTCCATGACCGCGTACACCAGCAGCACAACCAGCAGTAGCGCTGCCACCCCGGAGACGTAGATCAAGGTGTTCTGCTGGCCGTCATGGCCGTCATCACCCGTTTCCTCCTCGGCATCCTTGCCCACGGGGGGAGATAGTACGGTCAGCCGTGGCCGCACGTTGTCCGACTATCGCCTGGAGGCACCTGTGACGACCGGTCTCGGCTCCGAATTGGCCGAACTGATCCCCCTGGCGCTCGTCATCACGCTGTCCCCGCTGACGATCATCCCGGGCATTCTCATGCTGCACACGCCCTCGCCCCGGCCGACCAGCATGGCGTTCCTGCTGGGCTGGGTTCTCGGCATCGCCGGACTCACAGCGGGTTTCGTGCTGGTGTCCAACGCGCTCGGCGGACTCAACAAACCGCCGACGTGGGCGCCGTACGTCCGCATCGCGATCGGCGCGGCGCTCATCGTGTTCGGGCTCTACCGATGGTTCACCCGCAACCGCTCGGAGCACACACCGGGCTGGCTGAAATCAATGACCACCATCGGCCCCGGCCGCGCCTTCGTCACCGCGGTCGTCCTGGTGGTCATCAACCCCAAGGTCCTGTTCATGTGCGCCGCGGCGGGCCTGGCGATCGGGTCGGCGGGCCTGGGCGCCACCGGGGCGTGGACCGCCGACGCGGTATTCACCGCCGTCGCCGCGTCGTCGGTGGCGCTGCCGGTGCTGGCTTACCTGGTGGCCGGCGAGCGACTGGATGAACCGCTGACCAGACTGAAGAACTGGATGGAGGCCCAGCACGCGACGCTGGTCGCCGTGATCCTGATCGTCATCGGCGCCATGGTGCTGTACAAGGGCATTCACGGCCTGTAGGCGACGCGCCTAAAATCGCGGCCGTGGGCCTCGAGGATCGTGATGCGCTTCGGGTGCTGCAGTCTGCGTTCGATCCGCAGGCCGACTCCGACGAACTGCTTCGCCGCATTTACACCCGGTGGTTCGCTCTCGACGCACACGTGCGTGACCTGTTCCCGCCGGAGCTAGCGCCTCAGCGAACGGCGTTCGGCCACGCCATGCACTGGGTGTTCGGCGAATTCGTCGCCCAGCGCGCGCAGGCCCCGGTGGCCTTCCTCGCGCAGCTGGGCCGCGACCACCGCAAATACGGTGTCACCGAACAGCATTACGACAGCATGCGGCGGGCCTGGTACACCACGATGCGCAGCCATCTGATCGACAGCTGGACCGCCGCGGTCGACGACGCCGCCACCCAGGCCATCAACCTGATCACCGGCGTTATGTCCGGCGCCGCCGACGCCGAGGACGGACCGGCGTGGTGGGACGGCACCGTACTGGAGCACCACCGGGTGTCGCGCGATATCGCGGTCGTCCGCCTGCACCTGGACCGGCCGATGCCCTATCACCCGGGTCAGTACATCAACGTCCAGATCCCGCAGTGGCCGCGACGCTGGCGGTTTCTCTCCCCCGCCATGCCGGCCGACCGGGACGGCTTCATCGAGTTCCATGTACGCGCTGTGTCGGGCGGCATGGTCAGCAATTCGATGGTGTCCGAGACCCGGCCGGGCGACCGGTGGCGACTGTCCAGTCCGCACGGCGCCATGGAGGTCGACCGCGACGGGGAGGACGTGCTGATGGTGGCGGGCAGCACCGGGCTGGCTCCGCTGCGCGCGCTGATCATGGACCTGTGCCGGTTCGGCGAGAACCCCAGGGTTCACCTGTTTTTCGGCGCCCGCTATCCGTGCGAGTTGTACGACCTGCGGACCCTGTGGGAGATCGCCGCCTCCAGCCCGTGGCTCTCCGTGTCACCGGTGTCGGAGTACGCCGGTGACCCGCCGTGGGCGGCCGACTACCCCGACGTCCAGCCGCCCCGCGGCCTGCACGTGCGCCAGACCGGCCGACTGCCCGATGTGGTGACCAAGTACGGCGCCTGGGGTGACCGCCAGATTCTGATCTGCGGTGGCCCCGCCATGGTGCGCGCCACCTACGACGCACTGGTCGCCAAAGGCGCGCCACCCGAGCGCATCCAGCACGACCCGTTGGGTTGACCCTGATCGGTACGACATTTTGTACCAAGTTCTGTGACTTTCGTCCCTTACGAACCGCATCGCCGGAGACGACCATCTGAGCGTGGGGGTGGCAGTAAGGGGCTGAGATGACGACTGCCGGCTCGGCAGGCCAGACCGACGAGTGCGAACTCGACGCTATCGCTTGGGAATTCCTCTGCTCGCCCTACACGGAGCGCATCTACTGGGACTGGTCCTTGGAACGGCGGCTCGACGCTTACCTTCGTCATCAAGACCGCGACGACATCCTCAACAACGGCGCCGCCTACAGCACGGTGCTCGACCGGGTGATGGCCAACCTGCGGCGAGCCCGCCGCGACGGTGTCCTGTCCGCACCAGACGTCTGAGCGGACTCATGGACGTCATCCACAAGAGCGCCGGCGACCTGAAGGTCACGCCCAACCTCACCGATTATGCGCAGACCCGCACCTCGTTCAGCTGGGCGGCCGTGCCCGACCTGTGCGCCGCGATGGGCGATGGCGGCTGCAACATCGCCTACGCAGCCGTGGACAGGCATGCCGAAGGACCCGAAGCCGGCCGCACCGCGTTGCGGTTCATCGCCGACACCCCCGAGCTAACCACCCATGACATCAGCTACGCCGAACTGGGCACGCTGACCCGACGTTTCACCAACGTGTTGCGCGGCCTGGGAATCGGCAAGGGCGATCGCGTCTTCGTCATGATGGGCCGGGTTCCTGAGTTGTACATCAGCATCCTCGGCGCGCTGCGCAACGGCAGTGTGGTCTCCCCGCTGTTCTCGGCGTTCGGACCCGAGCCGATCGCCACCCGTGTCAACCTCGGATCCGCCGACGTATTGGTGACTACCGCGGCGATCTACAAGCGCAAGATCGCCAAGATCCGCGACCAACTGACGTCCGTCAAGCATGTCCTTGTGGTCGGCGACGACGTCCACGCCGACATCGAAGGCACCGAGAACTTCCGCCGTCTGATGGATGCTGCCGACGCCGACGCGCCGATCGAGCACACCACCGCCGACGACCTGTCGCTGCTGCATTTCACCAGTGGCACCACCGGGACACCCAAGGGTGCCCAACACGTCCACGGCGCGGTTGCCATGCACTACATCACCGGCCGCTACGCCCTCGACCTTCACGCGGGTGATATCTATTGGTGCACAGCAGATCCCGGTTGGGTGACCGGCACGTCGTACGGGATCATCGCCCCGCTGCTGCACGGCGTCACCTCGATCATCGATGAGGCCGAGTTCGACGCGCAGCGGTGGTACCGGATTCTGCAGGACGAGCAGGTGACGGTCTGGTACACCGCTCCGACGGCGATCCGGATGCTCATCAAGGCCGGCCCGGAGCTACCCGCCAACTACCACTTCCCCAGGCTGAGGTTCATCGCGAGCGTCGGTGAGCCACTCAACGCCGAGGCGGTGTGGTGGGGAAAGCGGGTGCTGGGCTTGCCGATTCACGACAACTGGTGGCAAACCGAGACCGGCGGCATCATGGTCGCCAACACCCCGGCCTTTGACATCAAACCCGGCTCGATGGGCCGGCCGTTGCCCGGGGTCGACGCCTTCGTGGTGCACCGCGACGCGTCCGGTGCGGTCAGCGTGGTCAGCGAGCCGGACGTCGAGGGTGAGCTGGCGCTGCGGGTCGGGTGGCCGTCGATGTTCCGCGGCTACCTGCACTCCGATGAGCGCTACCGCAAGAGTTTTGCCGGCGACCTGTACCTGTCGGGCGATCTGGTCAAACGCGACGCCGACGGCTATTTCTGGTTCATCGGACGGGCCGACGACGTGATCAAGTCCTCCGGGCATCTGATCGGGCCCTTCGAGGTGGAGAACGTGCTGACCGACCATCCCGCGGTCGCCGAGGCGGCGGTGATCGGAAAGCCCGATCCGACGTACGGCGAGTTGGTCAAGGCGTTCGTCACGCTCAAGACGGGCTACGTCGGTGACGATGATCTGCGTCGTGACCTGATGGGCCACGCGCGAAAGCGACTGGGGGCGGCGGTCGCACCGAAGGAGATCGACTTCGTCGACGCCCTGCCGCACACCCGGTCGGGCAAGATCATGCGCCGGCTACTCAAGGCCCGCGAGCTCGGATTGCCCGAAGGTGACACCTCGACGGTGGAGACCACCGCCGCACAGCAAAGCAGCGAGGTGCCGGCATGACCGACCAGAACCTGGCACGCGGACTGCTCTCCGACATGATCCGGGTCCGCCGGATGGAAGAGATGTGCGCCGAAATGTACAGCGCCGCAAAGATTCGCGGCTTCCTGCACCTTTACGTCGGCGAAGAAGCGGTAGCCGCGGGCTCGCTGCGCGCACTGGGGTCCGAGGACGCCGTGGTGACGACCTACCGTGACCACGCCCATGCGTTGCTGCGCGGCATCCCGATGACCAAGATCATGGCCGAGATGTATGGGAAGGTGCAGGGCTGCTCGGGTGGGCGCGGTGGATCCATGCACTTGTTCGACGCGGGCCGACGGTTCTACGGCGGCAACGCCATCGTCGCCGCGGGCCTGCCGCTGGCGGCCGGACTGGCGTTCGCGGACGCACAACTGAACCGAAAGAACGTCACCGCATGCTATTTCGGTGAAGGCGCGACCGCCGAGGGCGCGTTTCACGAGTCCATGAACATGGCCGAACTGTGGCAGCTTCCGGTGCTGTTCTGTTGCGAGAACAATCGATACGCGATGGGCACGGTGATCGACCACGAGCTGTCACAGCTGGATCTAGCGGCGAAGGCGGCGTCCTACCGCGTGCCCAGCGCATCGGCCGACGGTATGGATGTGCTCGCCTGCCACACTGTCACGCAGCAGGCCGTCGAACACATCCGCACCCAAGGCGGGCCGTTCTTCATCGAGTTCCGCACCTACCGTTTCCGTCCGCACTCGATGTTCGACCCCGAACTCTATCGGGCGAAGTCTGAAGTCGAGGAATGGCGCAAGCGCGACCCGATCCACCTCTACGGCGACAAGTGTCTGGCTGACGGCACGGTCACCGGCGAGGACATCGCCGCGATGCAGGCGTCCGCCGAGAACGAGGTAGCCGAGGCGGTCGCCTACGCCGAGGCGGGCACCTGGGAAAGCGTCGACGACCTTGCGCGGCACCTGATGTCGCCGGCGACGGCGGAGGGCTTCTGATGAAGACGACCTACCGCAACGCGGTGCATGACGCGATTCGCCATGCCATGCAGCAGGATTCCCGCGTCTTGCTACTCGGTGAGGACGTCGGCGCCTATGGCGGAACCTACGCCGCCTCTAAAGGACTCCTCGAGGAGTTCGGCCCCGAACGAATCAGGGATACCCCGCTGTCGGAGTTGGGTTTTGTCGGGATCGGAGTCGGCGCCGCGCTGGGCGGTCTTCGCCCGATCGTCGAGGTGATGACGGTGAACTTCAGCCTGCTGGCGCTGGATCAGATCGTCAACACCGCCGCCGCCCTGCGCCACATGTCCGGCGGGCAGTTCTCCGTTCCGCTGGTGGTGCGGATGGCCACCGGTGCTGGGCGCCAACTCGCTGCGCAGCATTCGCACAGTCTCGAGGGCTGGTATGCGCACATCCCCGGCATCAAGGTGCTGGCGCCGGCCACGGTGGCCGACGCCTACGGAATGCTGCTCACCGCACTGGCCGACCCCGACCCGACCGTGATCTTCGAACACGTCCAGCTCTACAACACCTCAGTCGACGTCGACACCCTTGAGCCGACCGACATCGCACGAGCAGCGGTGCGGCGCAGTGGCGCCGACGCCACCCTGATCACCTACGGCGGTTGCCTGCCGAAGACCCTCGATGCCGCCGATCAGCTGTCGCTGGCCGGAATCGACTGTGAGGTCATCGATCTGCGGGTGCTACGGCCACTGGATGACGAGACGATCCTGGAGTCGGTGCGCAAGACGCACCGGGCGGTCATCGTCGACGAGATGTGGCGCACCGGCAGCTTCGCCGGTGAGATCAGTGCGCGCATCGTCGAGGGCGCGTTCTACGATCTCGACGCCCCGATCGCCCGGGTCTGCACGGAAGAAGTGCCGATCCCTTATGCCAAGCATCTCGAAGAGGCGGCCCTGCCGCAGCCCGACAAGATCGTTGCCGCGGTGCGCGGCTTGTTCGGGGTGGAAGAACAGTGATCGAGTTCACGATGCCCGCCCTTGGCGCGGATATGGACGAGGGCACCCTCGACGAGTGGCTGATCAAACCCGGCGATACAGTCACGCGCGGGCAGATCGTCGCCGTCGTCGAAACCACCAAAGCCGCAGTGGAAATCGAGTGCTGGCACGACGGCGTCGTTGCTGAGCTGCTCGTCCCGGTCGGGCAGACGGTGGCTGTCGGCGCACCATTGGCAACCCTGGCGGAGCCCGGTGAGGCGGTGCAACCGCGCACCGCCTCACCGGCTGCCACGGCAGTCACCGCCGCACACACCGAGCCGCCGACCGTCGTCGGCCACCCGCCCGTCACCGCGGCACCGGTGGGTCATCGGCTGTGGGTGTCCCCGGTGGCCCGGCGCACGGCGGCCTCGCTGAACGTCGACCTGAAGGCAGTCACCGGAACCGGTCCGCAAGGGGCGATCACACTCAGCGACGTCGAGCATGCCGCCGCCACCAAGCATCACGCCGAGCCCGCGCCGCCCGCCCCCGCGCCAACATCGACCATGCCGAAGTCCGCGGCCGAGAAGGCCAAGGCGCGCGGCGCGGCCATGCGCGCCTCGATCGCCGCGGCGATGAGCCGCTCGAAACGCGAGATTCCGCATTACTACCTGGCCGACGAGATCATCCTCGATGCAGCCCTCGGCTGGCTGACCGAACAGAATATGAATCGACCGATCACCGAGCGGTTGCTGCCGGCCGTGTTACAGCTCAAGGCGGTGGCATTGGCCGCACAGCGGTTCACCGAGTTCAGCGGGTTCTGGCGCGACGAGGGCTACGAGCCGCACCCGGCTGTGCATGTCGGCGTGGCGATCTCGCTGCGCGGGGGCGGGCTGGTGGCCCCGGCGATCCATGATGTGGCCGAGAAGAAGCTCGACGAGCTGATGGCCGACCTGACCGACCTGGTGGCCCGTGCGCGGGCCGGGTCGCTGCGCAGTTCGGAGATGTCCGACCCGACCATCACCGTCACCAACCTCGGCGATAAGGGTGTCGACTCGGTGTTCGGCGTCATCTACCCGCCGCAGGTCGCCATCGTCGGATTCGGCCGGCCCGCGCAGCGCGTCGTCGTGGTCGACGGTGGCATCCGAGTCGCCACGACCGTGCAGGCCAGTTTGGCCGCCGACCATCGCGCCAGTGACGGTCATCGCGGTGCGCTGTTCGTGGCTGAGATCAACCGGCTGTTGCAGCAGCCTGACGAGTTGTAGAAGGGAACCGACGTGAGCGATACCGGGATCCGCGATCAGGTCGTGGAAGAACTGCTCGCGATCGCACCGGAGATCGAAGAGGGCGATCTGTCCGACACCGAGCTCCTACGCGACCAGGTGGACCTGGACTCGATGGACTGGCTGAACTTTCTGGTCCGGCTGCACAAGCGCTTCGAGGTGGACATCCCGGAGTCGGAGTACGCCTCACTGCGCACGATCGACGATCTGACAAGCTACATCGGCGCCCACCGCTAGACTGCGACGGTGGCCCAGCTGCCGTCCGTCGTCTTGCATGATCCTTCCTCACCGCTGACCGCCACGTACGTGCCGTCGGCGGGCATGATCTGCACCTCACTGTCCGACGACGGCGTCGAGATGCTGGGGCAACGCCGCGGCCTGGGGGCCTACCTCTCTGATGCCAAAACTTTCGGCATTCCAATCCTGTACCCGTGGGCTAATCGGCTGAGCGCCAACGGATATGACGTCGACGGCGGGGCCGTGACGCTGACAACCGGAGCGGGTGGTGTCCACACCGACGAGCACGGTGCGGTGATCCACGGGGTGCTCTCGGCCTACCCAGGCTGGCTGGTCACCGAGCAATCCGAGAACCGGCTGACCGCCGACCTGGACTTCGGAAGCGACCCGGGCTTGCTGGCCAGCTTCCCGTTCCCCCACGTGCTCACCCTCGATGTCATGCTGGCTGGCCGGGCGCTCACGGTGCAGACGACGGTCACGCCGACCACCGCGGTGTCGGTGCCGCTCTGCTACGGCTTCCATCCGTACTTCACCATTCCCGGGGTGCCACGCTCAGAGTGGACACTGCAGACTCCGAGGCTGCGCCATCTGCCGGTGGACAGCCAGGGCATCCCCACCGGGGCCACTGACGAGTGGCCGGCCTTCTCGGAGAAGCTGGGCGGCAAGATATTTGACGACGGCTTCGACGAGGTGCCGCAGGGAGCGGTATTCACACTCGCCGGCGGCGACCGGCGCATCGAGGTGGTCTACGACCAAGGATTCGCGGCGGCGCAGATCTTCGCCCCCGCCAATGACGACGTCGTTGCCATCGAGCCGATGGCCGCACCGACGAACTCACTGCGCACGGGCGCCTACAGCACGGCGTTGCCGGGCCGGCCCGCCACCGCGGTATTCACCGTCCGAGTGACGTAACACCCAAACCGACAAACGGGTGCGGAAGTGCGAGTAATTCGCACCATTTCGTCAATCACGGCGCAGAGAGTCACCGGCGCGGCTTCCAGACCACCAGCGCCGTGCTCTTCGGCACGACCGCCAGATCACGACGCTGGTTGACACGCAACGACTCCAGCTCGTCCATCATCTCCTGGAGCCGCGACTGCAACGCCTCGACCTGGTTGGTCAGTTCGATGATCCGCTTGATCCCGGCCAGGTTGACACCCTCGTCCTGGGACAGCCGCTGCACCTCGCGCAGCAGCTCGACGTCACGCTCTGAATATCGCCGTCCGCCACCGGAACTGCGCCGGGGGCTGACCAGACCGAGCCGGTCGTACGTGCGCAGCGTCTGCGCATGCATACCGGCCAGCTCGGCGGCCACCGAAATGAGAAATGTTCGAGTTTCTCGGGACTCGTTAGCAGAAGCCATCAGCGATTACCCGCCCATCCAGCACGGGGGTCGAAGCCACTCACCCGCTCCGCGGTCGCATAGGCCTCAAGCGCCTCCAGCGCCGAACCCTCGAGGTTTGGCGGCACCGCGACCTTGACGGTGACCAACAGGTCGCCGTGGCCGCCGTCACGCTTGGACACACCGCGCCCACGCACTCGCAGGATCCGGCCGTCCGAGGTGCCCTTGGGCACCCGCACACCGACCTTGCCCTCCAGGGTGGGAACGGAAAGCGTTGTCCCCAATGCCAGTTCGGTGAAGCTCACCGGAACCGTCACGGTCAGGTCGTCGCCGTCACGGCCGAACACCTTGTCCGGGCGCACGTGCACGGTGACGTACAGGTCGCCTGACGGCGCACCGCGCAGTCCGGCTTCACCCTGCCCGGCCAGCCGAATACGCTGACCGTCCTCGACGCCCGGCGGGATCCTGACATTGATCGTGCGGGTTCTGGTGGTCACCCCGGTGCCGTGGCACTCGTCGCAGGGGTGCTCGATGATCGAGCCGCTGCCCCGGCAGTCGGTGCACGGCTCGGAGAACCCGAACGCGCCCTGGTTGCGGTTGATCACCCCGGAGCCGTTGCACGACGGGCACACCTTCGGGCTGGTGCCCGGACGTGCGCCGCTGCCATGGCAATTCGTGCACGGCGCAGGGCTGGTCAGCCGCAGCGGCATGGCCACACCCTTGGTCGCTTCCAGGAAATCGAGATCAGTCTCGGTCTCCAGGTCCTTGCCACGCCGTGGCCGGCTGGGTCGCGGCGGGGCGCCGCGCCCGAACAAGCCGCCGAACAGGTCGCCGATGTTCGTGCCGCCGGTCTGGCCGGCGGTGTCGAACAGATCGTTCAGGTTGAACTCGCCGCCATCGGCGCCGTAGCTGCTGAATCCGCCGAAACCACCGCCGCCGTTTCCGCGGCGACCGAAGCCGCCGCCGGCGAACATCCGTCGGGTCTCGTCGTACTCCTTGCGCTTGGCCGGATCGGTCAGCACGTCCCTGGCCTCGCCGACCTCTTTGTAGCGTTCGTCGGCTGCGGCGTTGTCCGGGTTGCGGTCGGGGTGATTCTCAGCGAGCAGCTTGCGGGCCACCCGCTTGATCTCGTCCTCGCTGGCGTCGGAGGAGACGCCAAGCACTTTGTAGAAGTCTTTCTCAACCCATTCTCGTTGAACCATGCCGCGTCACCTCCTCTCACCGTTCGTCATCGTGTTAGTTCGATTCTGCGTTCTGTGCGCCGCTCTGCCCGCCGTTGACGGGCGTGTCGGCCGTCCCGGCTTGTGCCGCAGGCGCATCGTCGACGGTGTCGACCACCCCGACGAGCGCGTGCCGCAGCACGAGGTCGCCGAGCTTGTAGCCCTGCCGCATGACCGTGCCGAGCACCGGCTTGGAGCCCTCGCCCTCGTGCTGCACGGCCTCGTGCAGGGACGGGTCGAACTCGTCGCCCTCGGCGCCGAAGGCTGTCAGGCCCAGCCCGGACAGGGCGGCCGTCAGCTTGTCGGCGACCGACTTGAGCGGACTGGTCTCCAGGTCGCCATGGCTGCGGGCCCGATCGAGATCGTCGAGGACTGGCAGTAACTGGGTGACCACGGCGGCCTTGGCCCGCTCACCGGCCACCTGCTGATCGCGTAGCGCGCGCTTGCGGTAGTTGGCGAAATCGGCCTGCACCCGTTGTAGATCACCGAGTAGTTCGGCTGCCTTGTCGGACTCCTCCGGCGATTCGCCCGCGAACGCCCCCGGCGCCGACCCACTGGGGGCCGGGCCGGAGGGCTCACGAACTTCTCCGGTCTGGGGGTCGATTCGGCGCTTGTCGGTGACAGTTACCGGTTCGTCCTCGCGACCTTCGCTCACTTGCGCTCCTGCTCATCGTCATCGTCAACGACCTCGGCGTCCACGACGTCGTCGTTGGATGAACCGCCCGAATCGCCGGCAGCCTGGTCGGCCTGCGTGGACTCGTAGATCGCCGAAGCAAGAGCCTGTGACTCCTGGCCCAGCTTCTCCATCGCGGACTTGATCGCCCCGATGTCGGTGCCGGCCAGCGCCGTCTTGGCGTCGGTGACCGCGGCCTCGACCTTGGTCAAGGTGTCCTCAGGAACCTTCGAACCGCCTTCGGCAGAACGCTGTTCAGCGACGAACTTCTCCGTCTGGTAGACCAGCGACTCGGCCTGGTTGCGGACGTCGGCCTCTTCGCGACGCTTGCGGTCTTCCTCAGCGTGCGCCTCGGCGTCCTTGATCATCCGGTCGATCTCTTCCTTGGACAGGCCGGAGCCTTCCTGGATCTTGATCGTGTTTTCCTTGCCGGTGCCCTTGTCCTTGGCGGTGACGTGCACGATGCCGTTGGCATCGATGTCGAAGGTCACCTCGACCTGGGGCACACCGCGCGGAGCCGGCGGCAGGCCGGTCAGCTCGAAGGAGCCGAGCAGCTTGTTGTGCGCCGCGATCTCGCGCTCACCCTGATAGACCTGGATCTGCACCGACGGCTGGTTGTCGTCGGCCGTGGTGAAGGTCTCCGACCGCTTGGTCGGGATGGTGGTGTTGCGCTCGATGAGCTTGGTCATCACGCCGCCCTTGGTCTCGATGCCGAGACTCAACGGGGTGACGTCAAGCAGCAGAACGTCTTTCACCTCACCCTTGAGGACACCCGCCTGCAGCGCGGCACCAACGGCCACAACTTCGTCGGGGTTGACGCCCTTGTTGGGCTCCTGCCCACCGGTGAGTTCCTTGACCAGATCGGTGACCGCGGGCATGCGGGTGGAACCACCCACCAGAACCACGTGGTCGATATCGGACACCGAGATCCCGGCGTCCTTGATGACCTGCTGGAACGGCGCACGCGTGCGGTCGAGCAGATCCTGAGTGATCTTCTGGAACTCCGATCGGGTCAGCTGCTCGTCGAGGAACAGCGGATTCTTGTCGGCGTCGACGGTGATGTAGGGCAGGTTGATCGAGGTGCTTCCGCTGGAACTCAGCTCGATCTTGGCCTTCTCGGCGGCTTCACGAAGCCGCTGCATGGCCATCTTGTCCTTGGTCAGGTCGATGCCGCTGGTGCCCTTGAACTTGTCGACGAGCCACTCGACGATCCGGTCGTCCCAGTCGTCGCCACCGAGGTGGTTGTCACCCGAGGTCGCGCGGACCTCGACGACACCGTCGCCGATCTCCAGCAGCGAGACGTCGAACGTGCCGCCACCGAGGTCGAAGACCAGGATGGTCTGTTCCTTGCTGCCCTTGTCCAGGCCGTAGGCCAGGGCGGCGGCAGTCGGTTCGTTGACGATGCGCAGCACGTTCAGGCCGGCGATCTGACCGGCCTCCTTGGTGGCCTGACGCTGGGCGTCGTTGAAGTACGCGGGCACGGTGATGACCGCGTCGGTGATGTCCTCGCCGAGGTAGCTTTCGGCGTCCCGCTTCAGCTTCATCAGCACGCGGGCGCTGATCTCCTGCGAGGTGTAGTCCTTGCCGTCGATCTCGACGGACCAGTCGGTGCCCACGTGTCGCTTCACCGAACGGATGGTCCGGTCGACGTTGGTCACCGCCTGGTTCTTGGCGGGCTGGCCGACCAGCACTTCGCCGTTGCGTGCAAAGGCGACCACGGACGGCGTGGTACGGGACCCTTCGGAGTTGGCGACGACGACAGGTTCGCCACCCTCCAGTACCGCCACGACGGAGTTGGTGGTCCCGAGGTCGATGCCGACCGCACGAGCCATGATGAATCCTCCTGATAGTTACTTCTTTGGATCTGAGCGAACTAGGCTCAAGACTGCCTCCGCGGGTGGGCGGTTGTCAAGCCATAGTTGAGTCTAATCCACTCAAGTTGTCAGGACGGTCAACGGCAGGCATTCCAGATTTGTTCCCGGCCGACAGAAATCCGCCCACCCCGCGGTCTCCGGACGCCGAGATCGACGCCAGCATCGTCCGCTCTCACACTTTCGCGCGCCAGCGTCGATCTCGACGCTTTGGTGAATACCGGTGGCACGGATACGTCAGTAGGTTGCTGGCCGTGGGGTTTTCGCTGGCAGACCTGGACCGGTGGGATCCGGGATCAATTCGCGCGGTCGCCACTGCCGCAGTCGACCGCGCGAATCACTTTCGCGAGGTCGCGCACAACCAAGGCGCCATTATCGCGAAACTGGAGTGGGAGGGCGCCTCCCGCGAGGCGGCCGTTGCCAGGGCTCGGGCAATCAGCAGAAGCCTGCTCAACCACGCCGACGAGTGCGATCAAGCAGGACGCGACGTATCGTCCGCAGCCTCCGAGGTGGAGTCCATCAAGGCGGAATGGGCGCGTATCCAACGGATGGCCGACCGGTGGGGCATCACGATCGACGTTGCCACCGAGTCGCTCGAATGCTTCCCCTCGGCCGATCCTGAGCAGCAGGCCGAGAACGAGCGCCACCTGCAGATCGTTCACGATGCGATCGTCGACCTGCTGCGGCGGGCCGACTCGACCGATCAGCACCTCGGCACGGCAGTCGGCAACGCGACATCTGACATGGCCGACGGTGACAGCGCCGAAACGCCGCTCGCTGCCGACCCTGTGCAGCGTCGTAACCAAATCGCAGCATTCCGTGCAGAATTCGGCCGCGAACCCGTCAGCGACAGTGACTGGTCGACGGCCGCTGCACTCGATCCGCACAGCTACAACCCGAAGAACAACGGAGTAGAAGCGAATATCGTCATCGCTCGCATCAGGCCGGTCCCGGGCCAAGGGGCGGTACGCACCAATCTGTTCATTCCCAGTAAAGACGTGTGGGCACCCGCGCTTGAGTTTCCGATCTTCAACGGTCACCCGCTGCCTTACGACAACAACCTCGGCGACAACCGGGGCTTCGACCCGTCCGTCGTTCCCGAGGAATCGCGCGTCGCGATATACACCGATTTCGAAAACGGGATCATCGTCGCCCGACAAAACCCCTCAGCAAATGCGGACACCGGACAAGTAAGGGCCGGGACACCTGACATCTCGGCGGTTCAACAGACAAGCGGTGCGGTACTGCTCCGCTACAACGCAGCCGATCCCTTCTCCCCGGGTGGGGAAAAGCCGGCCAAAGCCATCCCGTTCAGCGTCAACGGAACGCTGGGCATCAGCCCGGGCATTGATGGGCCACGAGTCGGCGGCACTGTCACCAGCTTCCCGGCGCTCGAGGTCTACAGCGACCGGAATGGCACCACCACGCCGCTGTTGCGGTCTTGGCCTAGCTTCACCGCGGATGCCTCTGGACCACTGATCGGCCTATTGCCACACAAAGACGTTGGGGATCCCGGCATTGTCGGCAGTTTCAATAGCGTCCTTCCGCGGTTTGAGCCTCCGCAGCCCGGGCCGGTGCACGGCCTACAACCCGTAACGGTCACGCCGCCGATATCGATTGTGCCACCAGGCAACTTCACCCCCTTCGGGCCGGCAACTGCAGGGGATGCCCCCGTAGTACGGACATACACACCGTTTCAGGGCGATGAGTTCCTTCCCCCGCGCTAGGACTCTGCTGAATTAGTGGCTTGTGGGGCGGGGTGCCTCAAAGCGCTCTGTGGCGCGTGGGGTTAAGTCAGACCCGGAGGTCGACAATTC
>FLQS01000023.1 GCA_900078375.1 uncultured Mycobacterium sp.
CTAGATCGTGGCCCAGCATCGCGGCAACCAGCGTGACCCGGTCCAGCGACGCCGTCGCATACTCGCCGACCAGATGGCCGTTACGCAGCACCGTCATCCGATCGGACACCTCGTACACCTGGTCGAGGAAGTGCGATACGAACAGAATTGCGGTGCCACCGTCACGCAGACGGCGCATCACCCGGAACAGTTCGGCGACCTCGCCGACGTCCAGGCTTGACGTCGGCTCGTCGAGGATGAGCACACGGGCCGAGACCGCGGTGGCGCGCGCGATGGCGACAAGTTGCTGAACGGCGATCGGGTGGGCACCCAGGGTGGACCCGGGGTCGACGGTCAGGTCGAGCTCGCCCAACAGTTCTGCCGCGCGACGATTCATCGCGCGGTAGTCGATCCGGCCGCAGCGATGCGGCTCGCGACCCAGCAGGATGTTCTCGGCCACAGTGAGATTGGCGCAGAGATTCACCTCCTGATAGACGGTGCTGATGCCGGCGTCCTGGGCGTGGCGCGGGCCAGTGAACCGTTGCTCGACGCCGTCGACCGTGATACTTCCGGAGTCGATGTCATAGACGCCGGTGAGTGCTTTGATCAGGGTCGACTTTCCGGCGCCGTTCTCTCCCATCAGCGCGTGGATTTCCCCGGGGAGCAGACGGAAGTCGACGCCATCGAGTGCCTTGACGCCCGGGAAGTCGACGGTCACGCCGTGCATACGGACCACGGGAACCTCCGCGGTGCGCGAACACGTCGTGGCCATCGGGGTTTCCTTCGGTAGTAGTCGAAAATGGTTGGGCGCGTCAGTATTTGCGCTCGGGAAGGGCGGCGACCGCCTGCTGCTGATCGAAGGTCTGATCGGGGGTCACGACCCGGGCCGGCACCGGTTCACCGGCGACCACCTTCTTGGCCAGGTCCATCAACTCGGGGCCGAGCAGTGGGTTGCACTCGACGATGAAGTTCAGCTTCCCGTCGGCCAGCGCCTGCATGCCGTCATGGGTGGCGTCGATGGCGACGATCTTGATGTCCTGCCCCGGTTTGACGCCGGCGGCTTCGATGGCTTCCACGGCGCCCAGTGCCATGTCGTCGTTCTGCGCGAACACCACGTCGATTTTCGGGTTGGCCTTGAGGAACGCCTCCATGACCTGCTTACCGCCGGAGCGGGTGAAGTCGCCGGTCTGTGACGCGACCACCTTGAGATCGGGGTTCGCGGCGATGGCCGCGGCAAAGCCGGAGCTGCGCTCCAAGGCGGGGTCGGATCCGGTGGTTCCCTCGAGTTGGACGATGTTGACCGGTCCGGGCGCTGCCGCGAACTGCTTGACCACCCACTCGCCGGCCCGCTTCCCCTCCTGGACGAAGTCGGCACCGAGGAAGGTCTTGAAGACCTCTTTCTCCTGAGTGTCGACCGCACGATCGGTGAGGATCACCGGGATCCCGGCGTTCTTGGCCTCCAGCAGAACCGCGTCCCAACCGGTGCGCACCACCGGGCTGAACGCGATCACGTTGACGCGCTGCTGCACGAAGGACCGGATCGCGGAGATCTGCTTCTCCTGCTCTCCGTTCGCGTCGGAGAACTTCAGGTTGATGTCGGCTGCCTTGGCCGCACTCTGGATGGAGGCGGAGTTGGCCGTGCGCCAGCCGCTCTCGGCGCCCACCTGGGAGAAGCCCATCGTGATCGGGCCTCCGGCGGCGCCGGGGCCGGGGCCGCCGGGCGCGGGTCCGCTGCCGCAGGCAGCCAGCACACCCGCCGTTGCGATGCCGATGACCGCAGTGAGAACTTTGTTCACACCCACTCCTTCGATGGCTCGGGTCACCCGGTTATGCCTGGTCGGCGTAGTTGAACGGGCCTATAACGTGGCCCGGGCGATGTGACCGGCGTTACATGCCGCCGAATGTTAACGCTCACATTCGGACTCTGTCAATCGCTTGTTAGCGCTCACATTGACCCTTGACAAAGGCGTGAGCCGCGTCACAAGATCGAAAATGTTAGCGCTCACATCGCTGGTGGTCCGAACAGCGGGACCTCGTGCGAAGTAATACCAATCGGAGGACTTCATGCGCATGGGCTTTGTTCGAGTTGCTGCCGCGCTGGCCGTGGTGGCCGCGCTCGCCAGCGCCGGCTGCGGCCGCTCGACGACATCCGAATCGGTCGGCAGCAGCGGCGATCACACGGGCACGGTGGGCATCGCAATGCCGACCAAGTCGTCCGAGCGCTGGGTTGCCGACGGCAACAACATGGCTGCACAGTTCAAATCTCTCGGCTACGACACCGATCTGCAGTACGGCGACGACGTGGTGCAGAACCAGGTGTCGCAGATCGAGAACATGATCACCAAAGGCGTGAAGGTGCTCGTGGTGGCACCCATCGACAGCTCGTCGCTGACCGACATTCTGCAACGCGCGGCCGACGCCAAGATCCCGGTGGTCAGCTACGACCGGCTGATCCGCGGCTCCCAAAACGTCGACTACTACGCCACCTTCGACAATTTCAAGGTCGGTGTGCTGCAGGCGACCTATATCGTCGACAAGCTGGGCGTGGCACAGGGCAAGGGCCCGTTCAACATCGAAGTGTTCGCCGGCTCGCCCGACGACAACAACGCGACCTTCTTCTTCAACGGCGCAATGAGCGTGCTGAAGCCCTACCTGGATAGCGGCAAGCTGGTCATCAAGAGTGGTCAGACCTCATTCGACCAGGTGGCCACATTGAGATGGGACGGTGGCCTGGCGCAGTCGCGGATGGACAACCTGCTCAGCAAGGCATACACCAGCGGCCGGGTGGATGCCGTCCTCTCGCCCTACGACGGCATGTCGCTGGGCATCATCTCGGCGTTGAAGAGCTCTGGCTACGGAACGCCGACCAATCCACTGCCCATCGTCACCGGCCAGGACGCCGAGCTCGCGTCAGTGAAGTCGATCATTGCCGGCGAGCAGACGCAGACGGTGTTCAAAGACACCCGCGATCTCGCCAAAGCCGCTGTACAGATGGCTGATTCGCTGCTTACCGGTGGCAAGCCGGAGGTCAACGACACCACGACGTACGACAACGGGGTGAAGGTGGTCCCGGCGTTCCTGCTCCAACCCGTCAGCGTGGACATCACCAACTACCAGAAGGTGCTGGTCGACTCCGGTTACTACAAGCCCGGGCAGCTCACGTGACGGGTGAGACGGCACCACTGCTCGAAATGCGAGGTATCACCAAGAGATTCGCCGGCGTGACTGCCCTCTCGGAGGTGAACCTGGCGGTGTATCAAGGTGAGATCCACGCGATCTGCGGTGAGAACGGCGCCGGGAAGTCGACGCTGATGAAGGTGCTCACCGGCATCTACCCGCATGGCAGCTACGAAGGTGAGATCGAGTTCGACGGCCGACCGGGCGAGTTCAAAGACATCCGGTCCAGTGAGCGGCGCGGCATCGGCATCATCCACCAAGAGCTGGCGCTGGTACCGGTGCTGTCCATCGCGGAGAACATCTTCCTGGGCAACGAGCACGCCTCGGCGGGGGTGATCAGCTGGCACGAAACCACCAAGCATGCCCAGCAACTGCTCAAGCAGGTCGGCCTGGATGAGAGCCCGCGCACCCGGATCGCCGATATCGGTGTCGGCAAGCAGCAGCTCGTCGAGATCGCCAAGGCACTGTCGAAGAAGGTGAAGCTGCTCATCCTCGACGAGCCGACCGCCGCGCTGAACGACGAGGACAGCCGGCATCTCCTCGACCTGATCGTCGAACTGCGCGGGCACGGGCTGACCTGCATCATCATCTCGCACAAGCTGAACGAAGTGATGCGGGTCGCCGATACCGTCACCATCCTGCGCGACGGCCGGACCATCGAAACCCGCGCCGTCGATCACGACCTCACCGAAGAGCACGTCATCCGCGGCATGGTCGGACGAGACATGACCGACCGCTTCCCCGAACGAACCGCGCACCAAATCGGTGAGGTCGCCTTCGCCATCGAGGACTGGACGGTCTTCCACCCGCTCGACCAGCAACGCAAAGTCGTCGACGGCGTCTCCATCAACGTGCGCCGTGGCGAGGTCGTCGGCTTGGCCGGGCTGATGGGTGCGGGCCGAACCGAACTGGCGATGAGCGTGTTCGGACGCAGTTACGGCAAGAAGGCCGGCGGAACGGTCCGCAAGGACGGCAAGCAGATTCGGGTCCGAACGGTGCCCGAGGCCATCAGTCACCGCATCGCCTACGCCACCGAGGATCGTAAACACTACGGGCTCAATCTGATGGACGACATCGCCCGCAGCGTGACCCTGGCTTCGCTACCCAAGGTGAGTCGGGCATCGGTCATCAACGAGCACGAGGAGACCGCGGTCGCCGAGCGCTTCCGCAAGGACATGCACATCAAGGCATCATCGGTGCGGGCGACCACCGGCAATTTGTCCGGCGGCAATCAGCAGAAGGTCGTCCTGAGTAAGTGGATCTTCTCCGACCCGGATGTGCTGATCCTCGACGAACCCACCCGTGGCATCGATGTCGGAGCCAAGTACGAGATCTACCTGATCATCAATGACCTTGCCGCCCAAGGCAAGGCGGTGATTGTCATCTCCTCAGAACTGCCGGAGCTGATCGGTCTGTGCGACCGGATCTACACCCTCAACGAGGGCCGGGTCACCGGTGAAGTCGCCCGTGAGGACGCCAACCAGGAGACGCTGATGCGCTACATGATGAAGGGACGCGGCTAGATGACCACCACCGGAACGGTGAGCGCCGCATCGAGTACGCCCCCGGTGTCGTCACCACCATCTGGCCCGAGCGGCGGGCGGCTGATGGCGGCGCTACAAGGTAATTTCCGGCAGTACGGCATGGTCGCCGCACTGGCTGTGATCGTGATCCTGTTCCAGGTGTGGACGTCCGGGATCCTGCTGAAGCCGCTGAACGTCACCAACATCGTGCAGCAGAACGGCTACATCCTGATCCTGGCGATCGGGATGGTGATCGTGATCATCTCCGGTCACATCGACCTGTCGGTCGGGTCCATCGCCGGATTCATCGGAGCGATGTCCGCGGTGCTGATGATCCGCCATGCCATGCCGTGGCCGGTCGCGGTGGTGGTGTGCCTTCTGCTCGGCGCGTTGATCGGTGCGTGGCAAGGCTTCTGGATCGCCTATGTCGGCATTCCGTCGTTCATCGTGACGCTGGCCGGAATGCTGGTGTTCCGCGGCGCGACGCAGTACCTGCTGGAGGGGCAGTCCATCGCACCGTTCCCCCGCAGCTTCCAACAGGTCAGCAGCGGATTCCTGCCCGAGATCGGCGGTAAGGGCCTGTATCACTGGCCCACCGTGATCCTTGGCATTCTGGTCATGATCGCCGCGGTCTGGCAGCAGGTGCGCCAGCGAAGGACTCAGTCTCGCTACGGGTTCGACGTCTCCCCATTCGGTTGGTTCGTGTTCAAATGTGTCGCCATCGTCGCGGCGCTGGCAGCCTTCACCTTGCTGTTGGCCAGCTATCGTGGGGTGCCCGTGGTGGGCATCATCCTCGCGGTCGCATTCGTCATCTACGCGTTCGTCATGCGCAGCACCGTCTTCGGACGACAGGTCTACGCGGTCGGCGGCAACGTCGCGGCGGCAAGGCTTTCCGGTGTCAAGACCAAAAGAGTCACCTTCCTGGTGTTCGTCAACATGGGCATGCTGTCGGCGCTGGCCGGCCTGCTCTTTGCCGCCCGCCTCAATTCGGCCACGCCGCAGGCGGGCATCGGGATGGAATTGGAGGCCATCGCCGCGGCGTTCATCGGTGGAGCTTCGGCCAGCGGCGGCGTCGGAACGGTGTTCGGCGCGATCATCGGTGGTTTCGTGCTCGGCGTTCTGAACAACGGCATGTCGCTGGTCGGGATCGGCAGCGACGTCCAGCAGGTCATCAAGGGCCTGGTGCTGCTGGCAGCGGTCGGCTTCGACATCTACAACAAGAAGAAGGGCGGGTCGTGACGTGCTGCACAGTGGACCGGCTGACCGATTCGAACACGACATCGTCTCCTTCATGCGCAGCTGGGAGCCGTACGGCGGGCCGCCCGCCGACGAGGTACTGCCGGAGTTCGGAATGACCCGAGACCAACTCGTCCAGCGCTATCGGCGGATCCTCGCCGACGCGGCGGTGCGGCGTGAACGCGAGCGCCGCCAACCCTGGTTGAGGCTGGACCGGACGGCACTACGCGAGGGCGGACGACAGTCACCGCGTGCCGCTTCGGCGCGGTGACGACCACGCCGACGCTCCACCGGCTGGCCGACGGACGCGATGCGTTGTTCTTCGCATTGCCCGGTCACAGTTGCACACCCGTGCCCGATCGGCGGCCGTTGCCCGACCGCGCCGGCACGCAGTCACACTTGCGCTTCGACCAGTCCACCGGTGAATGGGTGATCATCGCCGCGCTGCGTCAGGATCGGACATACCAGCCGCCGCCCGATCAGTGCCCACTGTGCCCAGGGCCGTCCGGACTGACCAGTGAGGTGCCCGCACCCGATTACGACGTCGTCGTTTTCGAGAATCGTTTCGCGAGCCTGTCCGGGGCAGACGACTCTCCGTTCCGCCTGCCGATCCCGGTCGGCGAGCTGTTCGCCTCCGCACCGAGTCACGGTCGCTGCGAGGTCGTGTGCTTCTCCAGCAAGCACACCGGGTCGTTCGGCGAGCTCACAGCGGGCCATGCCCTGCTTGTCGTTGAGGCCTGGCGGCACCGGACCGCCGACCTGATGGCACGGCCGGGAATCGAGCAGGTGTTCTGCTTCGAGAACCGTGGGGAGGAGGTCGGGGTGACCCTGACCCATCCGCACGGTCAGATCTACGGCTACCCCTATCTCACGCCCCGCACCGAACGGATGCTCCAGCAAGCGCGAAGACACCGAAATCAGCACGGCACCAACCTGTTCGCCGCATTGTTGGCAGACGAGGTGGCCGCAGGCGACCGGATCATCGCGCGCACCGAGCTGTTCACCGCATTCGTTCCCTTCGCGGCGCGCTGGCCGGTGGAAGTTCACATCTACCCGAACAGGTTCGTGCGCAATCTACTCGAACTCGACCACGCGGAACTCGACGCATTTGCACGCATGTATTCGGTGATCCTGCAGCGGCTGGACCGCCTCTATGCCGCCCCGCTGCCGTACATGTCGGCACTGCATCAATACGCCGACACCGCCGAACAGCGCGAAGGCTACTTTCATGTCGAGGTGATCTCGGCTCGGCGCAGCGCATCCAAGCTGAAGTATCTGGCCAGTTCAGAGTCCGCGATGGACGCCTTCATCAACGACGTCACGCCCGAGGACATCGCCCGGTTGCTGAGAGCGGTATGACGATGGCACAGACTGGCCGGCTGGTCCGGTATTCGGCACCGGGGCGGATCAACCTCATCGGCGAGCACACCGACTACAACTTCGGTTTCGCCCTGCCCATCGCCCTGCCCGAGCGTACCGAGGTGACCTATCGGCCGTCTGACGGCGACTCGATCACGGTGCGTAGCGACCGCCAGCCGACCGCAGTTCGGTTCTCGCTCGACACCGCTCCGGGCGAGGTGGACGGATGGGCCGCGTACGTGGCGGGAGTGGTGTGGGCCTCGCGACGCAAGGGTTATCCGGTTCCCGGCGGCACGATGTCCATCGTGAGCGACGTCGAGACGGGTTCGGGCCTCGCGTCATCGGCCGCGTTGGAGTGCGCGGTACTCGGCGCGATACTCACCGCCACCAACCGGCACGTCGACCGGCTCGACCGGGCGCGTATCGCACAGTGCGCTGAGAACGAATATGTCGGCGCGCCAACGGGTCTGCTCGATCAATTAGCGGTTGTCTACGGTGAATCGCGACGAGCACAGTTCGTCGACTTCGGCCATCTGACCGTCTCGCCGGTGACATTCGACCCAGCTGCCCACGATGTCGCGTTACTGCTGATCAACTCCCACGCCACGCATCGGCATGTCGATGGTGAGTACGCCGCCCGGCGCGCGTCGTGCGAACGCGCCGCCTGCGATCTCGGGGTCTGCTCACTGCGGGATGTACAGGACCGGGAACTATCGGCTCTGGACGCGATCTCGGCTCCCGACGATGCCCGCCGGGCCCGTCACGTACTCACCGAGAACCGGCGCGTACTCGATGTGATCGACGCGCTCTCCGGTTGTGATTTCGTTGCGGTGGGCCAGTTGCTGACCGCCTCACACGTTTCGATGAGGGACGACTTCGAGATAACCACCGAGCACATCGATCTCATCGCGGGCGCCGCCGTGCAGGCCGGCGCACTGGGGGCGCGGATGACCGGCGGCGGCTTCGGCGGCTGTGTTATCGCCCTGGTCGACACCGCCGCGGAAGACGAAGTCGCTGCCGCCGTGCGTGAAACGGTAACCCGCGTCGGCTACCCCGATCCGACCATTGTCCGCACCCACGCCGCCAGCGGCGACGCGGCCGGGTAGGCGCTCTTCGCAATCGATAGGGCTATCCGAACACCGTGGCCACATGCGTGTTCTACCCTGCGATACCAGTGAGTCGCTGCGCGGTCGACCGGCCACGGCAGAAGCCATCCACCCTCGCCGGAAGTGAAGACCATGAGCCGGATCCGTGTGCTCGCCGTCGTCGTCCTGGTCACGTGCGCCCTGTTCGGCTGTAGCGAATCGACGGCGACTCCTCCCACACCGGTCGATTCCGTGGCGGCCGAGGCCACGGCGGCCGACGCAGCGCCCGCGGGCGCGCAACCCCGGCTGGCATCGGATCCGGCGCAGCTGGCCGACGACCTGGTCGCCGACGAGCTGGCCATCCGCGACCCGTCGACACCCGAGCCCGCGCTGGTGGCCGCCGCCCACCGCCAGCAGATCGCCTACCGCGCCATCGGGCGTCACCCCGAATGGGACGACATCATCCGCCCGAAGGTCCCGGCCGCACTGGTCGAGGCCTTCGACCGCAACGTCGACGCACGGCGCCAGCTGGCCTCGATGGCCCACGTGCGGGACACGCTGCCGGCCTGGCGCATCGTGGCGCCGGCCCCGGCTGACGAGCTGCTCGGCTACTACCACGAAGCCGAGGCGGCCAGCGGTGTCGGCTGGAACTACCTGGCCGCGGTCAACCTGATCGAAACCCGGCTCGGCAGCATCGTCGGCCTGAGTACCGCCGGCGCGGATGGCCCGATGCAATTCCTGCCGTCGACGTTCGACGGGTACGGCGACGGTGGCGATATCCGCTCACCCCACGACAGCATCATGGCGGCCGGCCGCTATCTGGCCGCCAACGGGTTCACCACCGACCCCGATCACGCGATCTACCGCTACAATCACGCCGACGCCTACGTGGCGGCCGTCAAGGACTACGCGGCCGTGCTGGCCGCCGATCCCGCGTCGTTCGCCGGGTTCTACCGCTGGGACGTGTACTGCGTGACCGTCGACGGTGACGTCGTCCTGCCGATCGGCTATGTGGCCGACGCGCCTATCCCCGTCGGCGAGTATCTGGCAGCTCACCCGCAGTAGCCCTGCGCGGCGTCCCTGAGAGCGTTCCCAGAAACCGCGCGTAGACCCGGGTCATGAAAACGATCGGCTTAGAGGAACACTTCGTCACGACGGATCTGCTGAAACAGTTGCCGCAGCAGGCGGCAATGCCTCGGGAGCTGCAGCGCCGCCTCATCGATCTCGACGATCACCGCCGCACCGCGATGGACGCAACCGGTCTCGATGTACAGGTGTTGTCGCTGTCGACGCCGGGCGTGCAGGATCTGCCGCCCGCCGCCGCTTCGCTTCTGCAGGGCATCACCAACGACCTGATCGCCAACGTGGTGCGGGAGGACCCCGACCGGTTCCAGGGCTTCGCCGCACTGGCGACCCCGGCCCCGACGCGCGCGGCCCGCGAGCTGGAACGCGCGATCACCGAGCTTGGGCTCAACGGGGCGATGGTGTTTCCGCGTACCGGCGACCACAGCCTGGACGAGTCGCGCTTCTGGCCGATCTTCGAAGCCGCCTCGGCGCTGAATGCGCCGCTGTACCTGCACCCACAGGAGCCTGTGCCGAGTGTCCGCGCGGCCTACTACAGCGGATTCGTCGACACCGTCGATGACGCCTTCGCCCGGTTCGGCGTCGGCTGGCATTTCGACACCGGGGTGCAAGTGCTGCGGCTGATCTTGGCCGGCGTCTTCGACCGCTTCCCCAATCTGCAAGTGATCCTTGGACATTGGGGCGAGATGGTGCTGTTCTATCTGGACCGGATCGACAACCTCTCGGCGGTCGCGAGGCTCAGCCGGCCGATTTCGGACTACTTCCGGACCAACGTGTACGTCACGCCTGGCGGCGTGTTCAGTCAGCGCTACCTGCGCTGGGCCACCGACGTCATCGGCGCCGAACGGATCATGTTCGCCACCGACTATCCCTATCAATTCGCTGCCGACTCCGGTGCTCGCCGGTTCCTCGCGGAAGCCGACCTCAGCGACGACGACCGGGCCCGTATCGCGTCGGGTAACTGGGATCGGCTGTGCGCTGGGATTCACCGCTGACACGCCGGTAACCTGACGGGCATACCTACGCCCACGAATCCGAGCGATCTGTCGGCCCTGCGCGCAATGCGTGACGACCCTGACGAGGTGTTCGCCTCGTTCGCGGCATGGGCGCAGACCCGCGGCACCACGCTGTATCCGGCGCAGGAGGAAGCGCTGATCGAACTGATCAGCGGCGCGAATGTGGTGCTGGCGACGCCGACCGGGTCGGGCAAGTCGCTCGTGGCCACCGGGGCGATCTATGCCGGGCTGGCGGCAGACAGCCGCAGCTACTACACCGCCCCGATCAAGGCGCTCGTCAGCGAGAAATTCTTTGCGCTGTGCGAGGTGTTCGGCGCGGCCAACGTCGGCATGCTGACCGGCGACGCCGCGGTCAACGCCGGCGCTCCGGTCATCGCCTGCACCGCTGAAATCCTGGCCAACATCGCGCTGCGCGAAGGGGCCGACGCCGATATCGGCCTGGTAGTCATGGACGAGTTCCACTTCTACGGGGACCCCGACCGCGGCTGGGCGTGGCAGGTGCCGCTGCTGGAGCTGCCGCGTGCCCAGTTCCTGCTGATGTCGGCCACGCTCGGCGACGTCACGTTCCTGCGCGAGGATCTGACCCGTCGCACCGGCCGGCCGACCGCACTCGTGGCCAACGCCGAACGGCCGGTCCCACTGTATTACAGCTATGCGACCACACCGATGCACGAGACGATCGGCGACCTGCTCGACACCAAGCAGGCGCCGATCTATGTCGTCCACTTCACCCAGGCCTCGGCACTGGAACGGGCGCAGGCGCTGATGAGCGTCAACGTGAGCACCAAGGAGGAGAAAGCCGCGATCGCCGACCTGATCGGTGGCTTCCGTTTCTCGACGACCTTCGGGTCGACGTTGTCACGACTGGTCCGGCACGGAATCGGCGTTCACCACGCGGGCATGCTGCCCAAGTACCGGCGGCTGGTGGAACAACTGGCGCAAGCCGGCCTGCTGAAGGTCATCTGCGGCACCGACACCCTGGGCGTCGGCATCAACGTACCGATCCGGACCGTCGTCTTCTCGGCGTTGTCGAAGTACGACGGCACCCGCACCCGGCTGCTCAACGCCCGCGAGTTCCACCAGATCGCCGGTCGGGCCGGCCGAGCGGGCTACGACACCGCCGGAACGGTCGTCGTGCAAGCACCCGATCACGAGGTGGAGAACCTCAAACAATTCGCCAAGGCCGCCGACGACAAGAAGAAGCTCCGAAAGTTGGTGCGCCGCAAGGCACCCGAGGGCATGGTGCCGTGGAGCGAGTCGACGATGACCCGGTTGATCGACGCCACCCCCGAGCCGCTGACCAGCAATATGCGGGTGTCGACCGCGATGATCCTCGACGTCGTCGACCGGCCCGGTGACCCGTTTCTCGCGATGCGCCGGCTGCTCACCGAGAACCACGAACCACGTAAACGCCAGCTGCGGCACATCCTCGAAGCGGTCGGCATCGCCCGTTCGCTGTTGCAGGCCGGTGTTCTGGAACGTCTCGACGAGCCCGAAGCGGACGGCCGCCGCTACCGCTTGACCGTCGACCTGCCGCCAGACTTCGCCCTCAACCAACCGTTGTCGACGTTCGCCCTCGCCGCGGTCGACGTGCTCGACACCACATCGGAAACATATGCGCTGGACGTCGTTTCGGTTATCGAGGCGACCCTCGAAGACCCCCGCGCGATCCTCGCGGCGCAGCTGAACAAGGCCCGAGGTGAGGCCGTGGCGGCGATGAAGGCCGAGGGCATCGAGTACGACGAACGCATCGAGCTACTCGACGACGTGACCTACCCCAAGCCGCTCGACGAACTGTTGCAGCACACCTACCAGCTGTACCTGCAGACCAACCCCTGGGCGGCCGACGCGCATCTGTCCCCGAAGTCTGTGGTGCGCGAGATGTGGGAGCGCGCGTTCACCTTCCGGGAGTTCGTCAGCGTGTACGGGCTGACCCGTTCCGAAGGCGCGGTGCTCCGCTATCTGTCCGACGCCTTCAAGGCGCTGCGGTCCGGCGTGCCCGCCGCCGCCCGGACGGATGAGGTCACCGACATCGTCGAGTGGCTCGGAGAGCTTGTCCGCCAGGTCGATTCGAGCCTGCTCGACGAATGGGAGCAGCTCACCAACCCCGACCAGCCGCATGACGCCCCGGTCTCGGTGCCGACCCGCCCGCGCCCGCTGACCGGCAACGAGCGGGCGTTCACCGCTATGGTGCGCAACGCGCTGTTCCGCCGCGTGGAGCTGTTCGCCAGGCGACGCTCGCATGACCTCGGCCTACTTGACGCCGCCTCAGGCTGGACGGGTGAGCGCTGGCAGGACGTTATCGACGCGTATTTCGCCGAGCACGACGACGTGGGCATCGGCGCCGACGCCCGCGGCCCGGCACTTCTGATCATCGACCGGCAGCCCGGTGTGTGGCGGGTGCGGCAGATCCTCGACGATCCGGCCGGCGACCACGATTGGGGATTCGACGTCGAGGTGGACCTGGAGGCCTCCGATGAGGAAGGCGTGGCGGTCATCCGGCTGGTCGACGCCGGGCGAATGGACTGAGCACCGGCAGCAGCCGGCGCAGAATCGCCACCGACGATGCGGCCACTTCGTCGACGAACGCGAGGAAATCGAATCGCGAATCGTGCCCGGCCAGATCCGACAACGCTCGGATGACCAGCCAGGGCACGCCGAACGAATCGGCGACTTGGGCCACCGCGCCACCCTCCATCTCGACCGCAAGGCCGCCGAAGTCGCGGTGGAGCCGCTCCCTGGTCAGGTCACTGTGTAGATACTGATCGCCGGACAACACGGTGCCGAACCGGATGACCGCCGGCCGGTGCCCTCCTCCGGCCGCCCCGGAGAGCGGAGGCAGCGCGACGTCTGAGAGCTGGTCGACGACCTGCGCCAACAGCTCGTCATCAACGCGGTAGCCGAGGCGGTCGGTCGGATTGATGAACGGCACGTGCCCGGGCTGGTAGGTCTGTAGGCCGTCGTCTTCGATCAGCCCGGCGTCATGCTGGATCACCCGGTCGGCGATCACCACGTCACCGACCGCAAGGGCCGGGTCAAGACCACCTGCCACACCCGAGAAAACTATTGCACCGCAACCGAATCTGTCCGCCAGCACCGTGGCGACGAGCGCGCTGTTCACTTTCCCCATGCCGGAGCCCGCCAGTACGACGTCATGGCCATCCAGCGTCCCGGCGACGAATTCGGTATGGGCTGCCTGCGTCGTGGCCGCATCGAGCAGCAGCGTGCGCAGGTGGCTGAGTTCCTGGGGGATCGCACAGATCAGTCCGATGGGCACAGCGCAGTCTAGGCAGAGCGCGAATGTACTTGTCAGAGAAGACGGTCGCCGACGCAGCGCCGACGACCGCCTACCTAGCCGTCAGCTCTTGAAGGCGTCTTTGACCTTCTCGCCGGCGTCTTTCAGGCTCGACTTGGCCTGATCGAGCTTGCCTTCGTTCTCGGTGCTCTTGTCACCGGTGGCCTTGCCGAGGCCCTCTTTCGCCTTGCCTGCGACGTCGTCGACCTTGTTGTTGATCTTGTCTGATAAGCCCATGATGAGGCCTCTCTTTCGGTTGGCCTGGATATCGGCTCTGAAGTGAACCTCCCAAGGAGTACCTCGGGAGGGCTGCGGCGAAACCCCGCCCCGTGAGCTGGCCGTTAGCCGCCGCGGACCGTCCACACCACTCGGTAGGAGCCGGCCGCCGGTACCCAGCCGAATTGGCGCGAGTCGACGACCCCGGGCGCGCCGGGATTGTCCGAGCATGCCTGGAACCTGGCGCCGCGCCCGCGCCCGCTCACCTCGCCGACCCGCTTGACGAGCCATCGGGTCGACAACGTGGGATCGCGGAAGACCCGGATCTGGCCCCGACGGGGATTGCCGCCTCGAACGGACAACAGCCCGTCACCGGGGCGAAGCGTCGGGCGCATGGAGTCCTCGACCACCAGAAACCGGCGCAGCGGCCAGTACCCGAGCCCATGGTTTTCGCCCATCTTGAAAGGGTAAGTTAGGGCCATGCTGCAAAGACTTTTCGCCAACGCCACCCCTGCCCATGCCCATTGCGACCTGTATTGCGGCGTCTACGACCCCGCCCAGGCCAAGATCGAGGCGCTGTCGTGCCTCAAGACGATCCAGAAGTACAACGACTCGGACGACGAGCACTTCCGGACGCGCGCCATCATCATCAAGGAGCAGCGCGCCGAGGAGGTCAAGCATCACCTGACGGTGCTGTGGGCCGACTTCTTCGCCAAGGAGCACTTCGAGCAGTTCCCCGAGCTTCACCAGCTGTTCTGGGACGGCGTGCACGGTGCCGGCGACGTCAAGAAGTCGACCGACGCCGCGGTGGCTGAGAAGCTGCTCGCCACCATCGACAAGATCTCCGACATCTTCTGGCAGACCGAGAAGGCCAAGGGCATGGGGGTTTACCCGCCCGCCTGACAACTCTTGCCCACGTACCGCGCGGTCACTGAGGCCGCGCGGTACTTGTTTTTCAGGGGTTCACTTCCAGGCGAAAAGTGGCTGCTCGAGCTCGTCGACCGGGTCGTGGCGACCTTCCAGGCACAGCCACCGCAGCTGCAGCAGCACGGCACCCGTCGGCGCATGGATGAGGTCGTTGCCCAACGGCATCTGGACCACCGGGCGAGGGCTTTCCGGAATGGTGATGAACCGCGGCGAGTCCGGCCGCTGCAGCTGGTGTAGGCCCACCCGGTAGACCGCGACGACCTCGTCGGGTGCCGGCCGGGGGTCCAGGCGCCCGCCGCCCCAGATCACCACCGGGGTGATGAGGTAGCCCGAGCGGGTCGGATAGTCGTCGAGCAGACCCAGCACCGACGACTCGGGCAGCCGGACGCCGACCTCTTCATCGAGTTCGCGCAGCGCCGCATCCACCACGGTCTCCCCCGGATCCAGCCGCCCACCGGGAAGGGCCCATTGCGCGGCATGCGCGCTCAATCGAGATGCTCTGCGGCACAACAGGAATGCCGCGCCGCCGGAAACACCGACCATGCGCCCGTCCAGGCCCGGCTCCATCGGCCGACCCGCGATCCAGTCATCGACGGGGGCCGGATCCACCCGATCCTCACCCGTCTCCGAATCGACGAGCACCACCGCGACGGCGGCGTGCCGCTTGGTCGGGTCGGCTACCGCGCGGCGATCGTGACCGGCCAGGTGACCGTGGATCTGTTCGCGCAGCGCGTCGTCATAGGTGATCGTCACCGTTCGACCATAGAGCGACGGTCCCGTGGGACTCAGTCGGCTCCCATCACCGTGGCGATCATCTCCGCCATCATTCGCGCCGCGTCGTTGCGGTTCATCGAGGCCAGCAGTTGTCCGACACCACGCATCTGCTCACCGACGAGCACCGTGGGCCCGTTCGTCAGATTGGCGAACGCTTCCTCGACCACATCACTGACCGGTACCGCGTCGGCCGGCGACTCGTCTTCGGACGCAAGCGTGCCGCGTTGGTGTTCGAGCTTGCGCAGCGCGGGCGTGTCGGTCTTGCCGAGGATCAGTCCGATCACGTCGACGCCCTTGCTGTGCAGTTCACTCCACAGCGCTTCGGCGAACACCATGTCGAAAGCCTTGGACGCGCCGTAGGCCACCATGTTCGGCCCGCCGATGAAGCCTGCGCCCGAACCGAACACCACGATCCCGCCGCTGCCCCGCTCGACCATCGGGGCGGCGAAGTGATGGCACAGCTGCATGGGCACCACGCAGTTGCGTTGCACCATCGCCTCGGCGGCCTCGATCGAGTTGGCCAGGAAGGGCCGGAAGTCCGGGTCGGCGCCGGCGCAGTACACCAGAAACCCGATCTCGAGGTCCGCGGTGGCGTCGGCCACCGCGGATGCCGCGCCCTGGGTGGCGAGATCGACAGCGAGCGTTCTGGTTTCGACGCCGTGCCGGTCGCGGATGCCCGTCGCGACCTCGTCGAGCACCGCTTGCCGGCGGGCGAGCAACACCACGTTGAGGCCACGTGCGGCCAGGGCGTCGGCGAAGGCCGCACCCACACCGTCGGATGCTCCGGCGATCAGCGCCCACGGGCCATACTTGGCCGTGAAATCGGCGCTCATCAGTACACCACCTGCACGGTGGTGAACTTACGGCGCGCGATGCGCCAGCCGGCGTCGGTGCGCACGATCTCGTCGTCGTAGAAGCCCCTGGCGTTCACCCCAGAGTTGTTGTCGGCAGCCATGATCCACGCGTCCACGTAGCAGCGGGTGACGGCCTGGTCGCCCTGCAGATCGATCACGATGTTGCTGATGCGATGCATGAGGTATCCGGCGGCGGCATGCGCGAGATCCATGAACTCGGTGACCGCCTCGACTCCGTCCCACACCCCGATCTCGCCGTAGTCGAGCTGGCAATCGGGCGTGAACACCGTCCGGAAGAGGTCCCAGTCCCTACGGTCGATACCGGTGGCGTAGCGGATCAGCAGATCCGAAACATCCTGGCGGTCTTGAAGTTCACTCATGCGATGTCTCCGTTCGGGTGCACGATGATGCGCGGCGGCCCCATGGAGCGCCGGGCCATGTCGATGGCTTCGGGTACCTCGTCGAGGGTCACGATCCTACCCACGCTGGGCAGGGGGTCGAGACGCTTGGCGGCGATCGCGTCCAGCGTGCCGTACCAGTCCTGCGGCATCGGTCCACCGCCGAATTGGATGGTCACCCCTTGCCGCGTCGCGGTGGTGATGTCGAGGGTGTCGCCGGTGTACCAGCCGCCGGCGCAGTAGATCCGGGTGGCCATGTCGGCGGATTCGACGAGCTTCTGGATCAGCCCTGCAGCACCGACGCATTCGAAGATGACGCACGGCCCCCACCGATTGCGTTCCACGCGCAGTTCTCGCCACACGTCGAACGGGGATTGTTGCGCGGGATCGACGACGACGTGCGCACCGAAGGCGTCGCGTGCCAGATCCCGGCGGTCCTGCTGGTAGTCGGCGACGACGATGGGCTCGATCCCTCGCGCGGCCAGCGCGGCCACCGCTGAGAGACCGATCGCGCCCGCCCCGATGACGATGGGGATCTCGCCGGGTTGCACTGCCGCCGAGCGGACATAGAACTCGCCGACCGCGAACGCGTCGACCACGGCGATCGCGTCGCTGGACGCGTCCCCCTCGACCACTCTGGCGATTGCCTCACCGACCACCAGGAGTTCGGCGAAGCTGCCCTGCGCCTCGGGGTGCTGGCCGATGATCCGGGACCCGTCGGCTCCCCCGTTGACCAGCCGGATGGGAATGGACGTGACCCGCGCGCCGATCGGGAATTCCTCGCTGCACCCGGGTCCGCGGGCGATCACCTCGCCGACGAACTCGTGGCCCAGGACGATGTCACGCTCGGCGTCATACAGGGAGCGCCCGGTCGGGTCGTTCAGGCTCAACTGCGGGTGGTCCATGAAGTGCACGTCCGACGCGCAGATCGCGGTGCTCAAGGTGCGCAACAGCAGCTCCCCGGGACCGGGCACGGGATCCGCGGTCTCCCGCACCTCGAGCTTGCCGTCTCGCAACACCGCTGCGCGCACCCGAACCTCCGCTTCACTTTCTCTAATAATCGAGATACGATCTCGACCATTCAAGATGACAGTAGGAACACCGACCGTCGGAGTCAAGAATGAAGGGGACGACGTCCGCGCCAACGGAGCGTGTTCTCGACGTTGTCGAGTTGCTCGCCAAGCCGGGTAACGAGCAGCTGCGGTTCTCGGATATCGTGCGCGAACTCGACCTCACCCAGGCCACCGCGCACTCGATCCTCAAGACGCTCAGTGACCGCGGCTGGGTCACCCGCGATCCCGTGGGCAAGGCATTTCGCCTCGGCCCCGCCCTTGCCGTCGTCGCGGCCCGCACCGACGCGGTGCGACCGTTGGCCCACGCCGCCCACGCCGCCGCCGTACAGCTGTCCGCCGAGTTCGGTTATGCGTCTTCGGTGGTCGAACGCGTCGGCGACGCACTGGTCATCACCGCGTTCGAAGGAGGCGCGGCAGGCATGCACACCACCCCGCCCGGTGAGCGGATCGCCTACGCGCCGCCGTTCGGGGTGGCCTTCGCGGCATGGGACACCCCCGAGGAGCAGCGGGCCTGGATCGCCCGCTCCGGTTCGGCGAATCCTGAACTGGCCGAACGGTTGGAGCGGGTACTGGTCCGCACCCGCGAACGCGGCTTCGACATCGACTGGACCACCCCCGCGCTGGGCCAGATGACGCAGCTGGTCGGCACGCTGCGCGACGACGTGCCCACTCACGTGCGGGCGATGTTAGATCAGCTGTTGGTCGAATGCGCCACGATCGGCCTGCTGCCCGAAAATGACTCGGCGCCAAGGCCGCAGCCCATCGCATCGATCTGCGCGCCGGTGTTCGACGAGCGAGGCCGGGTGGCGCTGATCATGGCGTTACACCCGTTCGTCGCGTTGCCGATGCGCCGTATCACCGCGCTCGGCAAGCACCTCGTCGCGGCCGCTAATTACTTGGGTGCGAGCGGACTGTAGAAGACCAGGCCGTTGCCCTTGGAGTCGTAGACCACGGCGCGGCGCTCATGCGCGTCGTCATACGGGCCCTTGACGATGCCGCCGCCGGCCGCCTCGACGGCCTTGGCCGCCGCGTCGACATCGGCGGTCTTGATCCCGACGACGACCTGGCCGGGGATCGGGTGGTCGATCTCCGTCGCCAGCGCGAGGGTGACGGGACCGCCGTCGAGCGCGGCGAAATGGGTGCCGTCGCTGAATTTCAGTCCGAAGCCCAAGGTGTCGCGGTAGAACTGGATCGACTCATCCAGGTCGTCGGTCGACAGGATGATCATCTTGACTTCATGGTCGCTCATGGTCTGCCTCCTGTTTCTGAAGCGGACTTCAGACTACGACAGGGAGGCGTGGGCCAGGTGCTCCTCATCGGCACCGGGGCGGGCGCCCGGATGCAGCCAGTCCGCGATGTTGCGGACGTAGTCCTTGAAGACGACCAGCCGGGACGGGTCCTGGCGAATCTGCGTGCCGGGCGGCTCACTGACGAATGACGGTGCACCGCAGTCCAAATCCCAGTTGTAGTCGGCGAAGTGATGGAATGTCGATTCGGCTACCGCCCGCCCCATCGGGGTGCCGTCGGGCGCGGTCTCGCCATCGAGCACGACGGCGAGGTTGAAGTGGCGGCCACTGGAGCTGCTTCGGCCCTCCGCCACGACGGTGGCACAGGGGCCGTTGGCCGCGACGGCGCCTTCATGCGGATGCGCCGGGAACCACTCGATCCGCCCGCTGGTCGTACGCGTGGTGCGTAGCAGGGGGTGCACCGGCGCGAGCGCGAACACCGGCTGGTAGTCGCCGTTGGCGCCGGAGTGGTAGTTGGGCCACGAGATCGTCGGGGTGTCCTGGTCGTCGCAGAGGTGGCTCTGGTCGACGGCCGGGTCGGCAAACTCGTTGACCTGGCCCAAGGATCCGAGCCGAGTCAAGCAGCAGCCGAGGTCCTGGTGGTCGCGGGCGGTGAGCACGCCGCCACCGCCAAGGCGAAACCGCATGATGGCCTCGGCTTCGGTATCGGTCAAGCCATCTCCGGTGTCGACGGCCATCAGCCACAGCTGATCGAAGCCCCACTCGTCGAGATGGCTGAGCACCGGATCGGCGGCCCGTCGTGCCCGGTTACGCGCGATCACGTCGTGCCCGGCGGCCCGCAGCTCGTCGGCGAGCAGCGAGAAGCGGGTGACGTCCCAGTCGTCGGGGTGTGCGGTGATCGTCGTCTGGAGCAGAATGCGTGACATCGGATTTCAGTCCCTTCCGGTGGCTGGCTGGGCCGGCACCCGCAGATGGCTGCGAGCGGCCAGTTCGTTCTCGTCGACCAGTTCGAGCATCGGCCGCCCCGGGACACACACCATCGTGACCACAAACCGGCTCTTGACGTCGTCGCGGTTGTTCGCGTCCGAGTAGTGGATGACGTCGCCGCCGGGCTCCCAGAACGCTTCGCCCGCGCGGATGACACGAGGCGGCTGCCCTTCGAGTTCAAACAGCATCTCGCCTTCGAGCATGTAGCCGAACGCAGGTCCGCTCGGATGACGGTGCGGCGGGGCGCCGGCGCTGCCCGGCGGGTATTCGATGACGACGGTCATCACGTCGGCCCCGTCCGGGATGAACGGCGGGTGCACTTCCTGCACGACGGTCAAGGCTTTTTCCCACTGTGCATCATAGGTTTTCGACATGTTTCTTCTCCTTTGGGTCAGACGGCGGTTCCGCCGCCGTCGGCGTGCAGGGTCGAACCGGTGATGAAGCTCGAGCGCGGTGAGACGAGAAACAGCACTGCGTGGGCAATCTCGTCGGGATCGGCGGTGCGGCCGAGTGGAAGAGCCCGGCCGAGTTGCTCATTGGTGTCGCCCCACTGCGCCTGGACGCCTTCGGTTTTGGTGGGTCCGGGCGCGACACTGTTGACCCGTACTCCGTACGGGCCGAACTCGGCAGCCCACGAACGGGTCAGCGATTCGACCGCGGCCTTGGAGGCGCCGTACGTAGACGCCGCAGCAACTCCCTTGGACGCGACCATGGACGTGACGTTGACGATGCTGCCCCGCCGCCGCGCCAGCATCCCTGGAACCAGCCCCGCGGTCAGGAAGTACGTGCCGCGCACGTTGGTGTCGAACGTGGTCTCGAAGCTCGCGATGTCCTGTTCGACCATCAACGCACCCGGAAAGCTCGCAGCGTTGTTGACCAGGATGTCGACATCGCCCGCCTGGTCCACCAGCGCCGTCACCGAGTCGACGTCCGACAGATCTGCCGGGATGAACTGCGCCCTACCCGGGATTCGGTCGAGTGCGGACCGGCCGCGCTCAGGGTCACGGCCAGTCACAATCACCGCAGCGCCGGCGGAGGCCAGCAGCCGCGCGCAGGCCAATCCGATGCCAGCGGTGCCGCCGGTGATCACCGCGGTCTGGCCACTCAGTTCCATCGCGGTGCCGGTCATGCGATTTGGGCGACTGGTGCGTGTGCGGACTCGGCGAGGGCGATGCGCAGCCGCTGCCTGCCCCGGGACACCCGTGACATGACGGTCCCGCGCGGCACGTTGAGAATCCTCGCGGTCTCGGCGAAGGTGTGGCCCTGCACCTCGGCGTAGAACAGTGCGGTGCGGAAGTCCGCAGGCAAGGTAGCCATCGCCGACCTCAGCTCGTGGTCGGGCAGCCTGGTCAACGCCTCGGCCTCAGCTGAGCGCGACGCGGTGGACATGCGGGCCGCGCTGCTGGCCAGATCGCCCTCGGCGACGTCGTCGACCGGTACCTCTAAAGGCCGGCGCTGCTTGGCGCGATAGGTGCTCACCCAGCGGTTGTAGAGAATCCGGTACAGCCAGGCCTTGAAGTCGGTGCCGTCGGCGAAGGTGTGATAGCCCATGAACGCGTGCAGCAGCGTGTCCTGCACGAGGTCCTCGGCGTCCGCGGTGGTCTTGGTCAATCCTCTGGCTCGGCGCAGCAAGGCGTCGAACAGGGGTTGTGCGTCCTGGGCGAATCGTTCGGCGGTCATGAAATCAGCCTCGCGGCCGCACGCTGGAACCGAACCCTTGAAAACCCGTAGTCCGTAGTGCCACGCCCGTGGTCGGGTCTACTCCGGCCAGCTGTTGCCGAGGATGAGGTCGACGAAGTCTTCGCGGACGAACGAGCTATCGAAATGCTGCAGAACGTCGGCGTTCATGGTGCCGAACGTGCTGGCCGGCCGGTTCTTCATCCCGTCGTCGAAGGCGTGCAGGATGCGGTTCTTGAAATCGGGCCGCGGATGGGCGGCGACGACAGACGCGATCACCTCGGGATCGAGGTCGGCACGGCCGATGCCGAGGACGTCGGTCTCGACGCCCGCGGTGACCAGTGCGGTCTCGGGCTCCAGGAACTCGGGCACCCCCGGGGTGGTGTGCAGGGCAATGCCCAGCCACACCTTGCGGGCAGCGGCCTCGTCGACCCCGCGCTGCAGCAGGAAGTCGCGGGCCGCGTTCGCGCCGTCGACCTCGAAGCGCAGCGTGGACGAGTTCCGATACGGTTCGGTCAGCCCGAGGTCGTGGAACATCGCCCCGACGTAGAGCAGCTCGAGGTCCGGCTGTAGGCCGCGCCGGTGACCCTGCAATGCCCCGAACAGGAACACCCGACGAGAGTGGTGGAACAGCAGGTCGTCCTCGGCGTCGCGGATGAACTCGGTGACGTCGCGGACCAGTGGGGTGTCGGGAATTTCGATCCCGGCGATGGTGTGGTCTGTCTTGGTGGTCATGGCGCCTCCTTGGTTGTCGGTAATGCCAGAGTGCGCCGTCGAGCCGCAGCGCGGTGGTGTCTGTTCAGCCACGTTTCCCTCAGAAAGCGACACAATGGCTGGGTGTCCAATCCACGCCTCGTGGTCATCGTGGTCTTCGACGGAGTCAAGCTCCTGGACGCGGCAGGCCCGGCGGAGGTCTTCGCAGAGGCGAACCGCTTCGGTGCCGACTACCGACTGGCCGTCGCTTCGACCGACGGCTGTGACGTCACCACCTCGACCGGTATCAAATTCGCGGTGACTCAGACGATTTCGGCGATCGCGGCAGCGGATACGGTGGTGGTGGCCGGCGGAGATGTCCTGGTGGGCCGTGCGATCGACCCGGACCTGGTTGCCGCACTCGAGTCGATTCAGGGCCGGACCCGGCGACTGGCCTCGGTGTGCACCGGGTCGTTCATCCTGGCCAAGGCCGGCTTGCTCGACGGGCGGCGGGCCACGACGCACTGGCGACATGCGCGGCTGCTTGCCCGTGCCTTTCCGGATGTCTGCGTCGAACCGGACGCCATCTTCGTCCGGGATGGCAATGTCTTCACCTCCGCGGGGGTGTCCTCGGGCATCGATCTGGCCCTGGCACTGGTCGAGATGGATTACGGCAGTGAACTGGTCCGCGAAGTGGCCCGCTCACTGGTGGTCTACCTCAAACGGTCTGGGGGACAATCCCAGTTCTCGGTGCTCGTCGAGGCGGATCCGGCACCGAGCTCACCGCTGCGACCGGTCACCGACGCGATCGCCACCGATCCGGCCGGTGAGCACAGCGTGAAACGTCTTGCCGCCCTTGCGTCTCTGAGCACGCGCCAGCTCACCCGGCTGTTCCAATCGGAATTGGGTACCACTCCGGCCCACTACGTGGAGGCGGTGCGCATCGACGTAGCCCGTGCCGCACTCGATGCCGGACGCAGTGTCGCCGAGACAGCGCGACTGGCCGGCTTCGGCAGCCCGGAAACGCTACGGCGGGTATTCACCAACCATTTCGGACTGTCTCCGAAGGCGTATCGCGACCGATTCCACACCGCGGCACGCAGCATCTAGATCCGGCGGGCTGGGGCCCCCACCGAAGGCTAGGGGCAGAGCGAAGCGACCCGGGGAAAACTAGATCCGGCGGGCAGGAGCGAAGCGACCCGGGGAAAACTAACTGGCCCAGGACATCGCGCGCAGCTGCCTGCGCGACGTGATGCCGAGCTTGGCGAACACCTTGCGCAGATGCCATTCGACGGTGTGCGAGCTGATGAACAGCTGCGCGCCGATCTCCTGGTTTGTCAGGCCCTCACCAGCCAGCCGTGCGATCTGCGCCTCCTGGGCTGTGAGCTCACCACCGGAACTCGGCTGCTGCGCGCGCACCTTCTCCCCGGTGGCCGCCAGCTCCCGGCGGGCACGCTCAGCGAACGCGTGCGCACCCATCCGGGTGAACATCTCGTGGGCCGCGGTGAGGTGCCGCCGGGCATCGGCGCGGCGCAGCACCCGCCGCAACCACTCCCCGTACACCAGGTGCGCGCGGGCCTGATGCACGGTGATCGTGGTGTGCCCCAACCGTTCGATGGCTTCGGTGAACAGGGCATCGGCTGCGTCGTCGTCGGCCAACATCGCCTGGGCACTGGCCAGCGCACCCAGGCCCCAGTCGGTACCGCTCGCTCCCGCGCGCTCGGCGAGCTTCTCCACCGCGGCAGCCGCCGTGTCCCGTTCGCCGCTGCGCGCTGCCGCTTCCACCAGTTCGTAGAGACACCAGCCGTAGAAACCGATGTCCTCGTATTCGCAGACGGTGCGGGCGGCTGCGAGCGCATCCTCGTAGCGGGCTAGCCCGTTGTAGAGCACGGCGGCGGCGTATCCGGTCACCCCGATGACGCGGCCCTCACCCCGGCTGATGCCATCGGCCCTGGTCGCCTCGATCAACCTGGCGGCCTCGGTCTCGTTCCCCTGCCACGCGGTGAGCATCAGCGCGTGATACTTGACGGCCGTAGAGTGCTCGGTCGCCGCGGTGATGGCGTTTGCCTCTTCGACAAGGTTTCTGGCAGTGCGGAATTCACCGGCCACCAAGTGAACGCCCGCCTGGTAGACCAGAGCGCGGGGCAAGATTGCCAGGGCGCCGGCGTTGCGTGCGGCCCGGACCGAGGCCGCGGCCAGCTCACTCACGATCGTCTGGTCCCACAGTTCGTGCGCCGCCGATTCTTGCAGAATCGGGAAGGCCGGAACCATCCACCGCAGCACGTTGCGCTCATCAGCGGCAGCCAAGGCGCGCATGTGGTCCAACCCCATGCGCAGCGGATCCGAGCCCGCGCTCACCCCCTGGGTGATGCGTTCGGCGATCCCCTTGAGTAGGAAGTCCACCGCGCGAGACAGTTCCGATTCCCGGCCCAATGCCGTCAGCGCGGCCTCGGCGGCGCGGTTCAGCGCGTCCGGTTCGCCAAGTCGTCCGGCATACAACAGCGCCGCAAGCGCCTCGAGATAGCTCTCCCGGGACGCGTAGTCGTCCAGATTCTCCAGTCGCCGAGCGGCGGCGAGCAAGGACTGGGCGGTGTCGCGCACGGCTGGCGCCCCGGCCTCACCTGATCGACCGCGGACGAAATCCATTTGCGCGCGCATGCGTGCCACCTGCGCCTGCTGTAGCTCGGTCAGCGGCCCCCGCTCAGCCAGATCGAGCAGCTCGCGCGCTGCCGCCGGGGCCGCGGCATCTCGCTTGGCTTGGGCGGCGGTCAAAGCCCGTGCACCTCGAAGATCGGGATCAGCGGTCAGGATCGTGGCCCGCTCGAGGAACGCCGCCGCCGCGGCGACACCACCGCGGCCCTGGGCCCGGGCCGCCGAACTCTCCAGCTCCGCAGCCACCGCATCGTCAGGAGCGGCCGCTGCGTTGGCGGCGTGCCAGGCCCGCCGGTCGGGATCGGCTTGCGGATCGGTGGCCTCGGCCAGCGCCCGGTGGATGTCTCGGCGGTCGGTCAGGTCGGCAGCGCGATAGGCAGCCGACCGCAGCAATGGATGCCGGAACCGCATTCGCGGCCCGAATTCGATCACCCCGGCGGCTTCGGCCGGGGCCAGCGCGTCGACCGGGATGCCCAGCACCGCCGCCGCCCGCAGGAACAGCGCCGCGTCACCCACCGGTTCGGCCGCCGCCACGAGCAGCAGCCGCCGGGTCGGGTCCGGAAGCGCCCGGATACGTCGCACATAGCTGGTCTCGATGGCACCCGGTGACGACGCCGACCCCGACAGCCAGAATCCGCCGGCCAGCTCGGTGCTCGACACATTGCGCGGGACCTCAAGCAAGGCAAGGGGATTACCGCGGGTTTCGGCGACGATCCGGTCGCGCACCGGTGGGTCGATACCGCCGAGCAGCACCGATTCCAGCAGTTCGCGCGCATCGCCGTCGGACAGCCCGCGAACCGTCAGCTCCGGCAGGCCGGCCAGCACCTCAGCACCGTCGTCTCGGGCGGCGAACACCAGGGCGATCGGCTCGGCTAGCAGGCGTCGCGCGACAAAGCCGAGGGTCTGCAACGACACCTGATCGAGCCATTGCGCGTCGTCGATCACACACAGCAGGGGCTGATGTCGCGCCGCGGTCTCCATCAGGCTCAGTACTGCCAGGCCGACCAGAAACCGGTCCGGGGCGTCCCCCACCCCGCGCCCGAAGGCGATCTCCAGCGCATCGCGTTGAGGGGCGGGTAGCTCACCCAGATGCTCCATCAGCGGCGCGCACAATTGTTGCAGCCCGGCGAAAGCGAGTTCCATGTCGGATTGCACCCCGGCGACCTGAAGGACGCGGAACACCGAGGCCTGCTGCGTCAGGTGGCCGAGCAAAGCGGTCTTGCCGACCCCCGCCTCGCCGCGCAGCACCAGCACCTGTGAGTCGCCGGCCGTGACGGCGTCGATCACGCCGTGCAGCGTGCGGCACTCAGCGGCCCGGCCGCGCAGTTGCACACCTGCACCGTCATTCGAGATAGGCACCACCGTCTGCCCCCAGCGGAGCTCACCAGATATTCCGAATCTGATCGTAGCCAGGGGCAGCGGGTGGACCGGCCGGGGCCTACGACTTAGCGGCCGCCTCCAGAATCCAATCCTCGAACCGAGTGTCGAACAGAGTGGCGCCCGGACCGGGAACGAGGGTGCGCTCGCCGATGTCGATGCCCCAGTACTGGGCGGCGGGATCGGCGACGACAGTGCGGCTGTCACCGCGGGCGACCAGTGCGGTCCGGATGAGGTCGGGAAGCAGAACCATGTCCGGGCCGCCGATCTCGGCGATGCCGTTCACCGGCTCGCCGACCGCGGCAATGGCGACCCCTTCGGCGACGTCGGCACCGGCCATCGGCTGGAAGTAGGCCGGCGGCAGGACCACGGTGTCGCCCACGGTCGCGGAGTCGGCCAGCGTGTTGAGGAACTCGAAGAACTGGGTGGCGTGCACGATCGAAAACGGGATCGGGCCTTCGCTGATCAGCTTCTCCTGCAGGAGCTTGGCCTGGAAGTACCCGCTCTGGGTGGCCAGCTCGGCGGTGCCCACCACGGACAGCGCGACATGGTGGCCGACGCCGGCGTTCTTCTCGGCGGTGAGCAGGTTCGTGGTGGCGGTGCGGAAGAACTCGATCGCCGAGTCGTCCAGCGCCGGGGAGTTGGAGACGTCGACGACGACGGAGGCACCCGCCAGCGCCTCGGCCAGCCCTTCACCGGTAATCGTGTTCACTCCCGTCGAGGGAGCCGCTGCGACGGCGTCGTGACCCCGGCTCGACAGTGCTTGCACCAGTTTCGACCCCACCAGGCCGGTGCCACCGATTACGACGATTTTCATGATGAGCCCTTTCTGGCGTGCGGGAGCTGATCAGCTCCCTGACGGCCAGAACGGATGGGTGCCTGCAAACTCATCCCGACGCTAGGCGGTGTGCGCGGTCAGCTGCCCCGACGGTGCCGGGTCGGCGGCGGCCACCAGGCTGTACAGCTGTGAGCCCCACGCGTGCGGACCACCGAAGGCCGGCGCATAGGCGGTGTGGATCGCGATGGCCGCGGGCGTCACCGCGCTGTCGGGGTCGTAGTCGCAGACCGGATCGCCGACATCGCAGACGCTGATGGTGCGGGTACCGATCGCGGGCGGCAGTGGCGCAGTGTTGGTCTTCGCGAGGAATGAGTGCTCCTGGGCGACGCCCTCGCCGCGGCCCTGGGTGGTGGCCGTCGACCCGAGCTTGACCGTGGTGTCGATCGGCAGACGGTCGCCGTCGGCGATCAGCAGCGCGGCCGCCAAATGCGGATCGTCGGCGAGCTTGTAGAGGTTGCGGTGGACGATCATGGCGCCCTGCGAGTAACCGGCCAGGACCACCTTGCTGTCGGGGCAGCGTTCGGTGAACGCCTGGTACTGCTCGGCGGTCGCATCGGTGCCGTCACCGACGCTGCCGAGAAAACCGAGCCAACCGCTGATTCCACCCTCCAGCGGCACGGGTGCCGCGGGGTATTGGACGGCCTCGGCGTCGATGGTGCGGCCGTCGGCTGCCAGCTGTGCCTTCAACTGTTGGTAGGACTGGTACACCACGGAGCCCATGCCGCCGTTGGCGGTCAGGCCCGCACCGTCACGTTGACCGGATCCCGCTGCGCCGATCCAGTGATAGTCGGCGCATCCTGGCGCTGCCGATGCGGTACCGGTGGCCAGCCCGGCCAACCCGATACCCGCCGCGAGCACGACCGATCCAACCCGCCCAATCACAATGACTGTCCCTCCACGCTTGTCAGCAGGTAAATCGTCCGCAGAGCCTCATCTCGTTACGCGGGTCCGGCGGGCGGGCCAAACCACCTGGTGAGCGCGTCGGTGAGCCCGGCTGTGGAACCCTGGCCCACCCATGCCACATGTCCGTCGGGGCGGATCAACACCGCGACCGGCGCTTCTACCGCTCCCAGCACCGGAAGCTCCCAGCTGCCGCCGTAGTCGGCCTGTACCAACCGAATTCGATCAGCCCAACCGGCGATGTCGATATCGCCCGGCCGGCCGAGCTCGAGAAGCACCGGCTGGGCGTCATGCAGGAGTGTGAAAACACGCACCGGTCCAACGGCCGTGCGCAGTTCGAGATCCGGCATGCGCCGGCCCAGGAGCGGATGCCCGTCACCCAGGTCGTAGTGGATGTCAAGGCCGGACATCCGCGCGGCGTATCGCTTACGCGGTTCGTCCATGCTCAGGAGTTCGGAGACGTTGTCGTGCAGGGCCTTTGTGCGGTCATCGGTGCGCAAGAGCGCGATCTGCGCCATCGTGGTCTGCAGCACCCGGGCGGCCACCGGGTGTCGTTCGTCATGATAGGTGTTCAGCAGGGTGTCAGGCGCACCTGTGTTGACCACCTGCGCCAGTTTCCAGCCCAAGTTCACCGCGTCCTGCACACCGGTGTTCAGACCCTGCCCGCCCGCCGGGTGATGGATATGGGCGGCATCGCCGGCCAACATGACCCGTCCGGCTCGATAGGCCGCCGCCTGACGGGTCACGTCGGTGAACCTGGCAATCGAAGTGGGACTGTGTATTCCGAAGTCGGTGCCGTAGACCGTAATGAGTGCCTTGCTCAGATCGTCCAGCGTGGGTTCAGTGGACGGTCCCAGCTGCCGTTCGGTGACCATGACCCGAACCGGTTCCTGGTCGTTCTGCCTGTCCAGGCCGTGGATGCCGGTGGCGTCCCGACGGATGCCGAACTGCGGTTCCTCGCGCACTTCGACCTGAGCGATCAGATAACTCGTCGTGGGCTCCCAGCCGGGGAAGTCGATGCCGGCCGCCTTGCGCACCGTGCTGCGCCCGCCGTCACAGCCGACCAGATACTCGGCCCGCAGCGACCGTCCGTCGGAGAGCTCGACGTCGACGCCTTCGTCGTCCTGGGTGAAACCCATCACCGCGAGCCCGCGGTGGATCGGCACCGCCAGCTCCGCGATCCAGTCGGCCAAGAGTCGTTCGATATCGTTCTGCCACAACGCAAGTCCGTACGGATGCGGGGTGGGAAAGTCGCTGATGTCCAGCCGAATCTGGGCGAACCCGGCGACCTGTAGTGCTTGCCCCGCCGCCAGGAACCGGTCGGCGATTCCCCGCTGATCGAGTACCTCGATGGTGCGGCTGTGCAGACCACCGGCCCGCTGACCGATCACGTCCTGGGTCGGCCGGCGTTCGACGATAGCGACGTCCACCCCGGCCAGTGCCAGCTCACCGGCCAACATCAACCCCGTCGGGCCGCCCCCGGCGATCACCACGGCGTGCTCTTCACATTGACGCATGCGCATACCCCTTGTGCAGTGAGTTTCGGCTTAGGGCAGCGATTTTGCGGTACACCCGGGGTCTTGCCGCAAGCCCCCCGGTGCGCTATATGTTGAAAGTGGCAAGGTGTTGATTTCCCTGCCACTTTCTTTCAGACAGCGGCGAGTCCGGGTCTTCCGTACTGTGCTCGCATGTCTCGCGTCGCGCTGGTGACCGGCGCCGCCTCCGGAATCGGCGCGGCCGTCAGCACTGAACTCGCCGATAACGGCTGGGTGGTGGCGGGCCTGGATCTGCGGCCGGCACCTCGCCTCGCCGAGTCGATCTCGGTTGACGTTTCGGACGCCGGCCAAGTGCGCGATGCGGTCGACGCCATCCGCGGCCGGCTCGGACCGATCGATGCGCTGGTCAATGCGGCAGGCCACTACGAGATGACACCGGTCTCACAGATCAGTACCGCGGCGTGGACGACGATGCTGCGGGTCCATCTGGGCGGCCTGCGCAATGCGGTGCATGCGGTGCTGCCGGACATGATCCAACGACGCAGCGGGACCATCGTGGCGATCTCCTCGGAACTGGCGATCGGCGGTGGGGACGGCGACGCACACTATGCCGCCGCCAAGGGCTGCGTTGTCGGTTTCGTCCGCAGCCTTGCCGCCGAGGTCGCCGCCCATGGCGTGCGGGTCAATTCGGTGGCTCCCGGCCCCACCGACACCCCGCTGCTGGCGGCGGATTCGCCCTGGCGCGACCCGGCCTACCTGGCCACCTTGCCCGCAGGACGGCTGTCTACGCCGGAGGAGGTCGCGTACGCGGTCCGCTTCCTGATTGACGGGCCTGGCTACTGCACTGGAGAAGTGTTGTCCCCCAACAGCGGAGCGGTGGTCTGATGGGCAACCGACCTGTCGCACTTGTCACCGGCGCAACACAGGGAATCGGCCGGGCGATCGCCGAACGCTTGGCGGCCGAAGGGTATTCGGTAGGTGTCAATGGCCCCGAGGAGAGTCCGCAGCTGACCGACGTCGTCCAGGCCGTCGACGGCTTCCCAGTACCAGCCGATATCTCGGATCCTGAAGCCGTCGGCACCGCTATGGCCGTCGTCGAAGAACATCACGGCCCGGTCTCCGTGCTGGTGTGCAACGCCGCGTACATGTCGATGGCCGCCCTCGTCGACCACGATGCCGATGACTGGTGGAAAGTGGTCGACACCAACCTCACTGGGACCTTTCACACCATTCAGTCGGTCCTGCCCGGGATGCGTCGGCTCGGCGGCGGCCGTATCGTGATCATCGCCTCGGAATGGGGAGTCACCGGATGGCCCAGGGCAACCGCCTACGCGGCATCGAAGGCGGGCCTGATCGCGTTGACCAAGACGCTCGGCCGTGAACTGGGTCGCGAAAACATCGTCGTGAATGCCGTTGCGCCAGGGGTGGTTGACACCCCCCAGCTCGAGGTGGACGCCGCCGATGAGGGTGTCAGCCTGACCGAAATACACCGGCGCTATGCCCTGGGTATTCCGGTCGGCCGGATCGGGCGGCCGGACGAAATCGCCGAGGCGGTCGGATTTCTGGTGTCACCCCGCATCGGCGCCCTGATCGGGCAGACCATTCAGATCAACGGAGGAACCACCCGATGCCGAGTATGAGCGCAACGCCTGCCGGACCCGTAGCCTGGCCGCCCGGCAAGCGGGCCGCCGCGTGCTTCACCTTCGACGTCGACGCCGAGTCGGCGATCCTGGGCATCGATGCCGCACATGGCGATCGGATGTCGGTGATGTCGCATCAGGCATACGGGCCGCTGGTCGGCGTACCGCGTCTGCTGTCGCTCTTGGCGCGCCACCACGTCCGGTCGACGTTCTTCGTACCCGGGTACACCGCGGTGCGTTATCCCGATGTGGTTCGTGCCATCGTGGACGGCGGCCACGAGGTTGCCCATCACGGTTACCTGCACGAGGTCCTCACGGGTAAGACGACCGAGGAGGAAGGCCTCATCCTGGATCGCGGCAGCGAAGCCCTGGTGGCGCTCACCGGTGAGGCCCCGGTCGGGTTCCGCGCTCCGATGTGGGAGCTCAACTGGCACTCCCCCGCCCTGCTGGCCGACCGCGGATTCCTCTACGACACCAGCCTGATGGATGCCGATCACCCGTACGAACTGCGCGTGGGTGACAATCGCCGGCTCGTCGAGATCCCGGTGCAGTGGGCGCTCGACGATTGGGAGCAATACTGCTATCTGCCAGAGATCTCCGGCAGCGGCCTGATCGAAAGCCCCCGCAAGGCCGCGGAGATCTGGCGGCTGGAATTCGAGGGGTTGCGCTCGGTCGGCGGCTGCTTCGTGCTGACCAACCATCCGTTCCTGTCCGGTCGACCCTCACGGGCGGCTGCACTCGAAGAGCTCGTCGAACATGTGGTGTCCTGCTCGGACGTGTGGGTGGCGCCGCTGCGGGAAATCGCTCTGCATGTACGGGGTTTGGACCTCAATCCTCGCTCGATCGTGCGGCCGGACCCCGCCGAGTTCTAGGCGGATACCGCTGCTTCGAAGAAGGCCAGCTCCAGGAACATGGCGCGCCGGTAAGCGCTGCGCACCGCCGGGGTGTCGGCGGCCTGATCGTCGAGCAGTCCCTCCAACACACCTGCGATGCCCTCGAACTCCGGATCGGCGTACGTCTGGACCCATTGCGCGTACGGCCCCGCCCGGTCGGCATCAAGCGACTGACCAAGCCACGCGTACAGCCGCATACAGGGCGTCATCGCCGCATAGATGACACCAACCTCCTGGGTCGCCGCGGTCGCCAGAAGAAACTCCGTGTAGGCCGACGTCGCCGCGAGCGGCTGCACTCCAGCCATGTCGATGCCCCACGACGCCGCATAGGACGCGTGCAGTCCGAGCTCTTCTCGGACGCCGGCGATCAGATCTGCCAATGCCAGAAGCGTGGCGGTGTCCGGGCATCGGGCCAGAGCCAAAGCATAAGCACGGGCGAAGGATTCGAGGAAGAATGCGTCTTGCGCGATGTAGGTCGCAAACCGCTCCCTGGGCAGGGTGCCGTCAGCCATCCCACGCACGAACGGATGCGCCAACACGTCGGCGGCCAGGTCGGAGTTATCGGACCACAACTGAGCAGACAACGACATATCCGCCGAGCCTAGTCGGGGCGTGCCTCCGCCAGCAGGACACGGGCCACCCACTCGACATGGTCCAGCGATTCGTCCAATGTCAGCCGTCGCGCGCGGAATCCGGCGAGTGCCGCACTGAGCGCGGCGTTGAGGCCGAAGCTCACCTTCGGAATGAGTTCGGGTGCAACACCGACCAGCAGGCGGTTGAACAACTCGACATTGGTGCGTTCCATCTCGTCGATCGCCGACTTCACCTCGGGATCGGTGGACCGCATCATCTGCAGCATGAGTGCGGTCATCTCGGGGTTGCGATTGAACGCGCGCTGCGCACGCCGCAGATAGTCCAAGACCCCCGGTAGCGGGTCGCTGTCTGCTGCGACTCCCGCGGTCAGGATCCGGCGGGTCAGTCGCTTCTGCCAGTCCTGCAGCGCGGCGGCAAGCAAGTTCTCCTTCGAACTGAAGTAGCGGTACAGGGTGGCCAGCGCGACTTCCGAGCGCTGCGCCACGTCGCGCATCTGGACCGCGTCGGCGCCGACCTCGGCGATCAAATCGATCACTTCTTCAATGATCTTGGCTCGGCGGGCCAACTGGCCGCTGGTCATGTCCGACAATGAGAAGACGCGGCCGGCCGGCACCAAATCGGGGACTTGCGTGTTGACGGTGCCACCTCCGCTCCGAGAACGATCTTCTGCGATGTTACGACATCTTGCCCCACCCCTGGTGGGTTACACCAGGTAGAACCCCGTCCCAATCTTGACATGAAGTAGAACGGTGTTTCACTATGGGGTATGCGGCGGTGTCCGTCGCGCTGCTGTGATGGGAGGACACGATGGCCGGACCGGTCGGTCTGCCGGTAATCGACACGATGATCGGATTTCCGCACGAGGGAACCGCTCAGTACGACTTCATCCGCAAACAGACCAAGGACCGTGAGTCCAAAGAGGACTTCGATTTCCCGGTCGAGTACATGTTCAAGGACGTACCCAAGGGCCTGCCAACCGACGACCCCGTGTCGTTGCTCTTGCAGCAGATGGACCGGTTCGGCATCGAGAAGTCGATGATCGGGGTGAGCGAGGGCTCCGCGGCAGAGCTGGCACTCAAGATGTTCCCCGATCGTTTCATCGCGTCGGGTAATGTCGCCGACCCCAACGACGTCATGGGCACTGTCACCAATATCCGCCGCGAATACGAGACCTACGGCATTCGCGCCGTCTCATGCTTCCCGTCGGGCACGTTCCCACAGGTGCCCATCGACGATCCGAAGATGTACCCGGTCTACGCGACCTGCGTGGAACTCGGCATCCCGATCTTCTGCTGCGCCGGTGTCCCCGGACCGCGCATTCCGATGGCGCCGCAGGAAGTTTCGCGGATCGACATCGTCATGTTCGACTTCCCCGACCTGGTCTTCGTCACCCGCCACGGCTGTGAACCCTGGCAGGACCTGGCGGTCAAACTGATGCTCAAGTGGCCCAACCTGTATTACTCGACGTCGGCGTTCGCACCGAAGTACTACCCGAAGGAGATCATCGACTACGCGAATTCGCGTGGGGCGGACAAGATCATCTACGCCGGGTACTTCCCGATGGGCCTGTCGCTGGAGCGCATATTCAGCGACATGCCCAAGGTGCCGTTCAAGGACGAAGTATGGCCGAAGTTCCTGTACGGCAATGCGGCCCGAATTCTAGGACTGGAGAACTAAGGTCCCATGACTCTGCCAATCGGCACGGCAATCACGATCGAGCAGGAGCAGCTGGCCGAGGCTGTGACTCAGTTCGCGGCGCGGCACGCCCCGATCGACAAGACCCGGGCCTCCCTTGACTCGATCGCGGCCGGTGAATTGCCCACCTGGTGGGAGGAATTCACCGCCAACGGATTCCACGCGGTCCACCTTCCCGAGGCGGCCGGTGGGCAGGGCGGCACGCTGGCCGACATGGCCTGCGTCATCGAGGCGGCCGCGGCGGCACTGCTGCCCGGCCCGCTGCTGAGCACCGCGACCGCCAGTGCCGTCGCCTCCCTGGCCGACGACTCCGCCGCGGCGCTGGTGGTCGAGCTTGCCGGCGGGGCACCGGCGGCGGTCGTACTACCGGAGGACTCCGGGGTCCAGGCCGTGCGCGACGGCAGCGGGTGGCGCCTGAGCGGTTCGATCGGTAGCACCCTGGGTCTTCTTGCGGCGCAACGTGTTCTATTGGCTGCCCGCGGCGAGGACGGCGCAGATCTGTGGTTCGCCCTGGACGCCGGTTCCGCGGGCATCGTTGTCGAGCAGCAGCGGGGCACCGACCTGAGCACCGATATCGGCATGCTCACCCTGGACGACTATCCGGCGGATGTCGTGGTGACCGGGATCGACCCCGCGCGGGCCCGCTGCGTGGTCGCCGCACTGACGGCATGCGCGTCGGCGGGTACGGTCCGCACGGGCGTCGACACCGCGGTGGACTACATCCGCACCCGTGAGCAGTTCGGCAAGCCCGTCGGATCGTTCCAGGCGCTGCAGCACAAAGCCGCGGTCCTACTGGTCAACGCGGAGCTGGCATCCGCGTCGGCCTGGGATGCGGTGCGCGCCATCGAAGAAAGCATCGAGCAACATCGGCTGGCCGCGGCGTCCGCCGCCCTGATGGCCGTGTGCGCCGGTCCCGACCTCATGCTCGACGCGCTGCTGCTGTTCGGCGCGATCGGCTACACGTGGGAGCACGACACCCATCTCTACTGGCGGCGGGCCACCAGCCTGGCGGCATCGCTCGGGTCGGTGACGCGCTGGGGCCGGGAAGCTGGTGAACTGGCTCGGACGCTGAAACGGTCCACCGCAATCAATCTCGGAGACGTCGAGTCGGAGTTCCGGGCAAACCTCGCGAAGACGCTCGACCGGGCGGCGACGCTGCAGAACGAGACCCCGACCGACGACGTTCGCGCTCCCGGGCTGGCCTTCGGCTCGCAGCGCGACCTGCTGGCTCAGGCAGGCCTGGTCGCGCCGCACCTGACCGCGCCCTGGGGCATCGACGCGACCCCGGTGCAGCAGGTGATCATCACCGAGGAGTTCGACAAGCGTGCCGGCCTGGTCCGCCCCTCGCTGGGCATCGCCGAGTGGATCCTGCCGACGATCCTCAACAGCGGAACCGACGCACAACGCGAACGATTCGCCGAACCGATGATGCGCGGCACCCAACGCTGGTGCCAGCTGTTCAGCGAACCGGGCGCCGGCTCGGACCTGGCCTCGCTGGTCACTCGGGCGCAGAAGGTCGACGGCGGCTGGCTGGTCAACGGTCATAAGATCTGGACCTCGTCGGCACACGTCGCCCAGTTCGGGGCCATGCTGGCGCGCACCGACCCCGAGGCGCCGAAACACCGCGGCATCAGCTACTTCCTGGTCGACATGACTTCACCCGGCATCGAGATCAGCCCGATCAAGCAGGCCAGCGGCGAGTGCCATTTCAACGAAGTCTTCCTCACTGACGTCTTCGTCCCCGACGACATGCTGGTCGGTGAGCCCGGCCGCGGCTGGGATCTGGCGGTGGCGACCATGGCCGTCGAACGCACCGCGATCGGCAACTACGTCAACATCGATCGCTCACAGGCGCTTCGCCGAATGGCGGACGTCGACGGACCCGATCATGACGCCACGCTGCAGGCACTTGGCGGGATCGAGGCGCACACCACCGCCATCAAGGCGATGGTGCTGCGCGAGACGCTTCGGCTGGTTCAGGGTCAGGGCCCCGGCCCGACCTCGAGCATCGCCAAGTACGCCATGGTGCTGCTGCTGCGACGCGCCTCGACCGCGACACTGGCCCTCACCGGACGTCTTGCCATGCTGGAGAATTCGGATCCCGCGGTGATCAAGCCCTACTTCGACATGCCGTCCGAGCTCATCGGCGGCGGCACGGCAGAGATTCAGCTGACCATCATCGCCTCGATGATTCTCGGTCTGCCACGGAAATAGCAGGAAAGGACACAGCGCGATGACCACTGCAGTCCCATTCAAGTTCTTCGACTGTGACAACCACTACTACGAGGCCGAGGACGCGTTCACCCGCTATATCGACCCAAAGGTCAAGAAGCGTGCCATCCAGTGGGCCCAGCTCGACGGCAGGCAGCGGCTGCTTGTCGGCGGCAGGGTCAACCGCTTCATCCCAAACCCGACCTTCGATCCGGTGGGCAAGCCCGGGGCGCTCGACGAGTACTTCCGCGGCCGCAATCCCCATGGCGCCGACCTGAATTCGCTGTTCGGCGAGCTGGAGCCGATCCGGCCGGAGTACCGGAACCGCGACGCACGCCTGGCGGCCATGGACGGACAGGGCATGCAGGGCTGCATCATGCTCCCGACCCTCGGGGTCGGGATGGAGCAGGCGCTGCTGCCCGACTTCGACGCGACCGTGGAGACATTCAAAGCGTTCAACCGCTGGCTGGACGACGACTGGGGATTCGCCTACCAGGAGCGGATTTTCACCGCCCCCTACATCACGATGTGCCGTCCTGACAACGCGGTGCGTGAGCTCGAATGGGCGCTTGAGCACGACGCCCGCTTCATCGTCATGATCCCCGGGCCGATCACCACCGAGGTCGGCATGCGCCCACCCGGTGACCCGATGTTCGACGAGTTCTGGCAGCTGGCCAATGATTCCGGTATCACCGTGTGTTACCACTCGGGCGAGACGTACTACTCGAAGTTCATGCCGGCCTGGGGCGAGTCGGATTACATGATGTCGTTCAACGCGCTACTGGGCTTCCGGAGCTTGTTCAGCGGTGACGCGATTCAGGACACCTTCGCCAATCATCTGCACAACGGGCTGTTCCTGCGTTTCCCGAACCTGCGGATGGCGTGCATCGAGAGCGGTTCGACGTGGGTGTTCCACCTGTTCGAGAAGCTGACGAAGTCGTGGGGTCAGATTCCGTTCATCTACCAGGAAGATCCGCGGGAGACCTTCAAGCGCCACGTCTGGGTGTCGCCGTTCTACGAGGACGAACTGGCTAGCCTACTGAAGCTGATCGGCGACGACCACATCCTGATGGGGTCGGACTACCCGCACGTCGAAGGCCTGGCCGAACCCGCCTCCTACATCAAGGACCTGGAGAACTTCGACTACACACCCGAGCAGTGCCGCAAGGTCATGCGGGACAACGGCATTGAGTTATCGGTTCGACGGCCGGTGTAGCTCCGCTTCGTGAAGATCGCGAAGGCCAGCCTGGTCGCCATGCTGCTGGAGGCCGGTGAGGAGAACCCCGCCGTTCTGCTTGCTCGCTCGACGTTGCCCGATGAGCTCGACACCGATACCGATCTCGACGTCCTGCTCACCTTCGGACTGGAGCGTGAGCAGGTCGACGAGGTGGCGCGGATGACGATCGGCGAGATCGAGCCCGATGACGTGAACACCCGCCGCCGGCGCGACGAGATGGACAAGGCCATCTCGCGGCGCTGGGCCGACCTCGTCGACCGCTGGTCGACTTAGGCGGGGTTCGCCGCGAGTGCGGGTTCCCGGTGAAATTTCGCCAAGATCCCCCGGCAACCGCCACGCTCGGCGGACGCTGAGGCGATGACCATCGGAGCGCTGTACGAGCCTAAGACCCTCGAATTGTGCGCGCCAGGAGATCCGGTCTGCTCCCCGGTGGCTTGGACCGCTCCGTCAGCACCGCCGAGCCATACCGTCTGAGCGGGTTCATCGAATTGCTTCACGAGGCAGCCCGATTCGCGAGCAGCGCACCGGTTACGCGCAGCGGGATTCTTGGACCGCAATGCCCACGACGGCCAGGCAGATCCCCAGCTCTACGACGTGGTCTTCACATTGGCACGCGGATGCACAGCGCGGTGAGGCAAAGTATCAACCGTGGATATCAACCTCACCGACAAAATCGCCGTCGTCACCGGCGCGAGCAAGGGCATCGGTCTGGCCATCAGTCAGACACTGGCCGCTGCGGGCGCTCACGTGATCGCCGGTGCGCGGAACAACAGCGACGAGCTGCGCGCCGTGGAGGCGGCCGGCTCGGCGACCTTCATCGCCGCCGACCTCTCGACCGCCGAAGGACCGAAGGCGTTGGTCGCCGCCGCCGCACAGCGTGGTGGCATCGACATCCTGGTCAACAACACCGGATCGGTCACCCCGCGTTTCGACGGTCTGGTGTCGGTGTCCGACGAGGATTGGCTGGCCTCGATCGCGCTGAACTTCCTGTCCGCGGTGCGGACCACCAGGTCGGCCATTCCGCAGCTGCTCGCCCGCGGCGGTGGCTCGATCGTGTTCATCGGCTCGGTCAACGCGACGCTGCCGGAATGGAACATCATCGACTACAGCGCGACCAAGGCGGCCCTGGCGAACTTCGCCAAAAGTGTGTCAAAGGAATTCGGCGGCAACGGAATCCGCGTCAATACGATCAGCCCCGGCCCGGTGGCCACCCCCCTGTGGCTGGCCGACGACGGGATCGCCGCCCAGTTCGCGGCCGCCAGCGGAGCCACCCCCGACCAGGTGTTGGAGTCTGTGGTCGCCGGTTCGGCCACCGGCAGGTTCACCACACCGCAGGAGGTGGCCGATCTCGCCCTCTTCCTGGCCGGTGAGCACTCGGCCAACATCACCGGCTCCGACATCCGCATCGACGGCGGCTACGTCACCACCCTGTAAGTCCCATGCAGTAGGTATCGAAGGGAACTGATCGACTTGAGCACCAAGCCCAACCCCGTCATCTTCATCCACGGCCTGTGGATCCACTCCAGCGCGTGGCAGCCGTGGCTGGAGCTGTTCAGCGAACGCGGTTATGCGGTGTCGGCTCCCGGTTGGCCCGGAGACTCCGACACCGTCGCCGCCACCCGCGACAACGCTGATGCGCTCAACGACATCGGTATCACCGAGATCGTGAACCACTACGCGGAGATCATCAACTCCGGCGGCAAGCACGAGGTCAAACCCATCGTCGTCGGGCATTCCTTCGGCGGGCTCATCGCCCAGGAGCTGCTGGCCGGCGGCCACGTCGCCGCCGCCGTCGCGATCGACCCCGCTCCGATCAAGGGGGTGAAGGCACTGCCCTGGGCGCAGCTGCGTTCGGCGTTCCCGGTGCTCGGCAACCCGTCCAACAAGCATCGGACGGTGTCCTTGAACGACAAGCAGTTCCGCTACGCCTTCGGCAACACCCTGACCGAGCAGGAGTCCGACGAGCTGCACGAGAAGTGGACGATTCCCGGCCCCGGCCTCCCGCTGTTCGAGGACGCCACCGCCAACTTCCACAAGGACTCGCCGGCCAAGGTGGACACCCATCTCGTCGATCGGGGTCCGCTGTTGCTGACGTCGGGATCTGCGGATCACACCGTTCCGTTGAAGGTCACCAAGGAGGTGTTCGGCCTCTACGAAAAGGGGGGCTCGGACACCGAGTTCCACGAGTTCGAAGGCAAGGGCCACTCGCTGACCATCGACAGCGGCTGGCGTGAGGTCGCCGACGTCTCCCTGGATTGGCTGGCGCGCAAGGGGTTCTGACGTTGGCCGAGATGACCGCGCTGCGGGCACACCGTCGCGGCGGACCTGAGGTCCTGGTCGTGGAGCGGGCACCGGTTCCGGTGCCCGCTTCCGCCGAGGTCCTGATCGAGGTGCACGCCGCGGCCATCACGTTCGACGAGCTGACCTGGGACGAGACCTGGACGCGCGACGGCGTCGACCGAACCCCGACGATCCCGTCGCACGAGGTGTCAGGCGTGGTCTCGGCTACCGGCCCCGGCGTCACCGACATCGCCGTCGGTGACCAGGTCTACGGCCTGATTCCGTTCGACCGTGACGGCGCTGCGGCCGAGTACGCGGCCGTGCCCGCCGACTGCCTTGCCGCCCGGCTGGGAGCGCAGGTGACCACCACCGTGCGCAGCGACGTCGCCGACCTGATGGCCGAACTCGGGGCCACGACGGTAATCGACACCCGGACTGAGCAATTCGACGATCCGGACGCGGAGTACGACGTCGTCATCGATACGATCGGCGGCCCAACGCTGGAACGTTCCTTCGAGATTCTGCGGCCCGGCGGGCGGTTGGTCACCCTCTCGGCACCACCGCCGCCCGGAAAGGCCGAGGCGCACCACGTCGAGGCGACGTTCTTCATCGTCACCCCCGACCGTGCGCAGCTGGCCCAGCTCGCCGAACTGGTCGACGCCGCCGGGATGCGAATCGCGATCGCCGGCACTTTTCCCCTTGAGGACGGCCGCGCCGCATTCGAAAGCGGCAACCGACCCCATCGCGCTCCGGGCAAAACTGTCCTCATCGTCCGCGATTGACCAAGGCAGGAAACCATGCACGACCTCGAGAAGGCGATCACCGATCGCCGGTCCATCCGGTTGTTTCTGCGGGACAAGCCGGTGCCCAAGCACTTGGTGGTGGAGTCCCTCGAGCTCGCGATTCGCGCGCCGTCGAACTCCAACATCCAGCCCTGGCACGTGGTCTTCGCGTCCGGCCCGGCCCGTGACCGGCTGGCCGAGGCGCTACTCGAACAAGCCGATATCGCCGCGCCGAATGTGCCCGCCCTGCCGGAATCGTTCGCAGACCTGCGACGGGAACTGGGTGCCCTGGTGTACGGCACGATGGGGATCGCGCGCCACGATACTGAAGCCAGACGTCTTGCGGTACTGCGTAACTGGGAATTCTTCCGCGCTCCGCTGGCCGGCATCGTGTGCATGCACCGCGACCTGGGCCACGTCGATGCCGTCGGTGTCGGCATGTTTCTGCAGACTTTCCTGCTGGCGCTCACCGCGCGCGGGCTGGGCAGTTGCGTGCAGGTGTCGGTGGCCGGCTATCCCGACGTCCTGCGCGAACACCTGGGCATCGGCGACGATATGCGGATCCTGTGCGGCGTGTCGATCGGCTACCCCGATCCCGAGTTCGCCTGCAATCAGCTGGATGTGCCGCGCAATCCGCTCGAGAGCAACTTCGTCTTCAAAGACAGTTGATCAGCGGGCCAGGTCCCACTGGCCGAAGTCGGGCGCCAAGACGTCGTCGACGTCGACGCTGACACCGTCGATAATCGCGCCCGGGTCCGACGCGGTGACCACCTCGCGCTGAAACAGCACGGCGGCGGGCTCCCGCACACCACCCGACCAGGCCCTAGTCTGCCACGCCCAGCGAAACCCCGGTGTGGTGGAATGCCCGACGACGCCGTCGCCGATAGCCCAGCCGCATTGCCGGGCACCACCGTAGATTCCGGTCCGCTCGACACCCAACACCGAGTTGATGCCCCGAAACCATTGGATCGCCATGCTTTTCCACGCGCCGGCGGCGATGTCCTCGTCGACACTGAAGAAGATCGGCGCGGAATTCGGCCCCCCTGCTGCGCCATGAAGTCGCAGCGCGGTCTGGGCGTCGGCCACGCCCCCGTCATAGCCGCGGGTGAAGTCCGACGGCGTGGGCCAGCCGGGTTTACCGAACTGGTAGATACTCACGACGTGCAGACCGGCGGCGATCAGCCCGTCGGTGTACTCGCGGGTGACCGGCTTGAAATCGAACGTGGCGCCGGGCCGCAGTTCCGACACGTACACCAGGGCCCCGTCATAGCCCGCGGCCTTGATCTGCTCCGGCGCGACCTGTCGCACGGCGAAATCGACGAGCCGCAACCCGTCTGCAGAGGCTTTCGGGCCTCCGAGGGCCCCCACAGCGGTGATGCCGGTGATCGCCGCGATGGCGTACTTGAAGACGTCTCGCCGCGACGCCGCCGGGCTCACGACTGGGTCGGGATCAGCGACGGGTCGCCGACCCCGATGGTGATCTGTGGGTTCGCCGCGGGGTCAAGCCAATTCAGGATCGACTTCATCTCCTCACGCCCGATGGCGACACATCCCCAGGTGGGACTGCCGTTGGTCACGTGCAGGAAGATCCCCGCCACTTTGCCCGGAACGCGTTGCGGATTGGAAGCGATGTTCACCGCGTAGTCGTAGACCGGTCCCGAGTCATAGAGATTCTCGGCGATCCCGGACGGCTGGGCGGAGCTGCGCACATGGGTGTTGTACGTCGGCGATTTGCCGTCCTCGTCCCACCAGTCCTGATTGGTGGCCTGGAAGTAGGGCATCTTGGTGCCCGGATTGGGCTCGCGGCCGAAGGCCTGGTCGAACGTGAAGGTTCCGGCCGGGGTGCGGTAGACGCCATCGGCGGGAGCACCGACGCCGAGCTCACCGACCTTGGCGGGCGTGGGGCCCAGCACCACCTTCCATTCCTGGCCCACCCGCTGGAAGGCCGTCAGCGTTCCGGTGGTGGCACTGGCGGCCGGAACACCGACAACGATCCACTGGTTGGCCTGGACGGGAGGCTCGGCCACAGCCGGCGCGGCCAGTGGCATGCTCATCAGCACCGCACCGATGCTCGCCAGTGTCTTGAAGAATTTCACTCCGCACCTCGGATGTCGGACTCGGCTGAAAGCAGGTTCATGGTAACCGCAGCCTGCAGGCAGATCCGGTAGCCGAGGGGCTCAGTCCCGCGCGTAACCCCATTCGACGACGGCATTCGGGTGGTGCTCGCCGGCTTCGGAGAAGTGGATCGTCACGTGGTCGATTGCACCGTCGCGCACCGGGCTGGGCGAGTCATAGCCGGCGGACACTGCATAGGCGACACTGCGCCCCACCGTGATGGGTTGCTTAGGATCGAGGGCCGCCATCCGCAGACCGGTAAGTGTTGCGACCGCGCGGTCGTCCACCGTCAACACGACGTCACCGACGACATCGAGTGGGCCCGGTCCCGAGCCGGTCCGAGTGAAGTCGACTCCGAACACGCACCGCCCCAGCGAGATCGGCTCACTCGAGGTAACGGTCTGCTCCACGCCGCCGACGTTGCCGACATAGTGCACACGGCCACCGGCGAGGTAGAGCGCGTGACCGCCCGACCTGCTGCCCTGCGCGAAGATCACGCCGCGCGCGTCGGTGCTGTCGATCGTTACCGGCGCACGAAGGGCGAAGCTGCGGCCGCGGATCAGTCCGCTCAGCGGGGTGTGGGCGGCGGGGGTGTCGGAGTAGAACCGGACGTATTCGATTGGCGCCCCCGCGGTGACCGCCCCGCGAGCGACGAGCTCCGACACGCTCAAGTCGTTGAGTGGATATCCGTTGCAGCGCACCGCCTCGTCGTGCCACAAGGCCTTGAGCTTCTCGAGTATGTCGGGATGATCGGCGGCAAGGTCGTGGATCTGGCTGCGATCGTCCTGGATTCGGAACAACTCCCACCGATCCTGGTCGAACTTCGACCAACCCGGGAGTCCCGATGCCACAGTCGGCGGGTGCACGGTGTTGGCGAACCAGCCGTCATGCCAAATGCCGCGAGTACCCATCATGGAATAGAACTGGGTGTGCTTGGTACTGATTGCGTCCGAATTACGCAGTGCCGCAGCACAGCTCGTTCCGTCCAGCGGTGCCTGGACAATCCCCTTGACGAGCTCGGGTGGGTCGATGCCGAGCAGGTCGTAAACCGTTGGCGTGATGTCACTGACATGGACGTAGTGGTCGCGCACTTCGCCGCGCGAGCTCAACCCTCGGGGCCAGGACAGCACACACGGATCGGCGATCCCACCTTCATGGGAGGCGTACCGCTTGAACAACTTGTAGGGCGTGTTGAATGCCATCGCCCAACCGTTGGAGTAGTTCATTTTCGTGCCGGGGCCGCCGAATTCGTCGTATCTGTCGAGACTGGGCGGCGACTCGACGCCACCACGCATCGGAGTGAACTCGTCGAGGGTTCCCGACTGTCCGCCTTCACCGCTGGCACCGTTGTCGGACATCGCGACGACGATCGTGTTGTCCAGCTGCCCAGTGTCTTCCAGGTAGTCGAGGACCCGGCCGATCTGCGCGTCGGTGTAGCTGAGGAATCCGGCGAACACCTCGGCCATTCGGCAGGACACCCGCTTCTGGTCGTCGGACAACGAATCCCATGGCACGACCGTGTCGTGCTCGGGCCACGGCAGCCCGTCCGCACTGGTGCATTCCGCGTAGGGATTCATCGGGGACAGCGTGGTGCCCTCGGGCAGCAGTCCGAGGGCCTTCTGGTTGGCCAGGGCGATGTCGCGGTAGCGCTCATAGCCCATGTCGAACCGGCCCCGGTACTTGTCGGCCCATTCGGCGGCGACCTGATGCGGTGAGTGTCCGGCTCCGGGGCACAGGTACATGAACCACGGCTTGTCCGGAGCCGATGCCCGATGGTCACGCAGAAAGCCGATCGCGTTATCGGCGAGGTCTTTTGAGAGGTGGTAGCCCTGCTCGGGGGTGGCCGGCGGGTCCATCGGCCGGCTGTCGCTGACCAGGCTCGGGTACCACTGGTCGGTCATGCCATCCAGAAAGCCGTAAAAGCGGTCGAAGCCGCGACTCAGGGGCCAGTACCGTCGCGACCCTGCCGCATGGCAGTCCTCTGGTGGAGCCAGGTGCCATTTACCCACGGCGTATGTCGACCAGCCGCGCTCGGCAAGGACTTCCGACATCAGCGCGGTCTCTGCCGGGATGCGTCCGTTCTGGCCGGGGAAGCCCTCGGTCATGTTCACCACCGAGGACACCCCGACCGTGGTCGCGTTGCGTCCCGTCAGCAGGGCGGCCCGGGTCGGCGAACACAGCGCCGTGGTGTGAAATTGCGTCAACCGGACACCGCGGTCGGCGATCCGCCGCATATTCGGCATCTCGACCAGACCCCCGAAGCAGTCCCAGGTCGCAATTCCGGTGTCGTCCCACAACAGGTAGAGGACATTGGGCGCGCCTTCGGGTGCGGACGCCCCGCGATACGGTCCCCAATCGGGCACGGAGTCCCGGATGTCCTCGCCAATCTTTCCCTGAAACTCGACAGCCTTGCCCTGGAATTCCATGGCGATGTCCTCCTGAGCGATGCCGAGTCGGTACTGTCCTGGACCGTACCGCCCCTTCGGCCTTATGGTGGGCGCTGTGACCCGAGTTGCCGACTGCGCCATGGAGCCTTCTCCGTGGTCGCCGCGTGAGGCCGAATTGCTGGCCGCCACGCTGCAGTTATTGCAGCAGCACGGGTATGAGCGTCTGACGGTGGACGCCGTCGCGGCGACGGCTAAGGCGAGCAAGGCGACGGTGTACCGGCGCTGGCCGTCGAAGGGCGAATTGGTGCTGGCCGCCTTCATCGAGGGCTGCCGCCAGGTGGCGGTCGTCCCCGATACCGGGACGCTTCGGGGCGATCTACTGCTTCTCGGTGAGTCGATCACCGCGCACGCCACCCAACACTCGGCCACCATCCGCGCGGTGATGGTCGAGGTGTCCCGCGACCCCGCACTGCGCGAGGCGATGCAGCATCAGTTCCTCGACCAGCGCAAGGCGTTGATCGAATTGGTACTGCGGAACGCCGTCGACCGGGGTGAGATCGAGGCCGCCGCGATCAGCGAGGAACTCTGGGACCTGCTGCCCGGGTACCTGATCTTCCGGTCGATCGTGCCGAACCGTCCACCCACCATGAAGACCGTGCAGACCTTCGTCGACAACGTCCTCATCCCCAGCCTCACCAGACCCCTCTAGCATCGGAAGTCTTGCCCGAATAGATCCAGTACCGTACCGTACCGCCTAGAGCACTCGGTCCCGGCTGCCCGGGAACCGATCCCTCACTTGCCCAGTGTTTCGTGTTGCCGGTTATCGAAAGGCCTACGGGTGCATAGGTTTCCGATCGGAGCGCTGGCCCGGCGGGGTTGGATGCTGCTGGTCGCCGTGGCGGTCGTCGCGGCCGCGGGGTTCGCCGTGTACCGGCTGCACGGGATCTTCGGTGCACAGGACGTCACGGCCACGCCCAGCGGTTCCGGCAACGACATCGTCCCGTTCAACCCCAAGCGCGTGGTCATGGAGGTGTTCGGCCCGCCGGGCACCGTCGCGACCATCACCTACACCGACGTCAACGCCCAACCACAGCGCGCCGACGCGGTGTCGCTGCCCTGGTCGTACGACACCACCACCACCCAGCCGGCGGTTTTCGTCAACGTCGCCGCCCAGGGTGACAGTGATTCGCTCGGCTGCCGCATCAAGATCGACGACGTAGTGAAAGACGAAAGATCGGTCAACACGTTGAACGCCTTCACCTATTGCCTGGACAAGTCCGGATGAGCCAACAGCAGGTCTCCGACCGCTCGTTCACGCACAAGGCAGCGCGAGCGTGTCGGACGCTCGCCGCGCCGATCCTGTTGGTCTGGCTCGCCCTCGCCGCAGTGACCAATGCGCTGGTTCCGCAGCTCGAAGTCGTCGGTGAAGCCCATAACGTGGCACTGAGCTCACCCGACGCGCCATCGCTGCAGGCGTTCCAACGCATCGGGAAGGTCTTCGGTGAGTTCGATTCCGACAGCGCGGCGATGATCGTGCTGGAGGGCGAGCAACCTCTGGGAGCCGACGCTCACCGGTACTACGACGAGCTGATCCGGCGCATCGAAGCCGACCGCAAGCACGTCCAGCACGTCCAGGACTTCTGGGGTGATCCCCTGACAGCCGCGGGAGCGCAAAGCCCCGACGGCAAGGCCGCCTACGTTCAGGTATTCCTGGCCGGCAATCAAGGCGAAGCGCTGTCCCTGGCCTCCGTCGACGCCGTCCGCGACATCGTCGACCACACACCGGCACCGCCCGGCGTCAAGGCGTACGTCACCGGTGCGGCAGCACAGGTGGCCGACCAATTCGAGACGGGCGACAAGGGCACCACGAAGGTGACGCTGTTGACCATCGGGGTGATCGCGATCATGTTGCTGATCGTCTACCGCTCGCTGGTCACCATGATCTTGATGCTGATCACCGTCCTCATCGAAATGTCTGCGGCCCGAGGGATAGTGGCGTGGCTGGCCAACTCCGGATTCATCGGACTCTCGACCTACTCGACCAACATCCTCACGCTCTTGGTCATCGCCGCCGGCACGGACTACGCGATCTTCCTCGTCGGCCGTTATCACGAAGAGCGGTCGGCGGGAGTCGACCGGCAGACCGCGTTCTACGACACCTACCGCGGCACCTCACACGTCATTCTGGGTTCGGGCCTGACGATCATCGGCGCGGTCTACTGCTTGCATTTCACCCGGAATCCCTACTTTCAGAGCCTCGGCATCCCGGCCGCGATCGGAGTTTTCGTCGCGCTGATCGCCGCACTGACCTTGGCCCCCGCCGTGCTGACCATCGGCAGCCACTTCGGGCTGATGGATCCCAAACGCCGCACGAAAATCCGCGGCTGGCGGCGCATCGGCACGGCCATCGTGCGGTGGCCCGGACCGATTCTCGTTGTCTCCCTCGCGATCGCACTGATCGGTCTGCTGGCACTGCCCGGCTATAAGACCAGTTACGACGTCGGCGCCTATATGCCCACCGATGCGCCCTCCAACGTCGGTTACACCGCCGCCGAGCGGCACTTCTCCAAGGCCCGGCTCAATCCCGAGCTGCTGATGATCGAGACCAACCACGATCTGCGGAATCCCACCGACATGATCCTGTTGGAGAGAGTCGCCAAGGCCGTCTTCCACACGCCCGGTATCGCGATGGTCCAGTCCATCACGCGCCCGCTGGGAACGCCGTTGGACCACACCTCGCTGGCATTTCAGATCAGCGCAGGCAGCCTCGGACAGATCAACAACCTGCCGTTCCAGCAGGCCCGCGCCGCCGATCTGATCAAGCAGGTGAGCGAGATCGACACGTCGATCAATATCCTGCGCCAGCAGTACGCCCTGCAGCAGCAGAGCTCTGCCGCCACGCACGAGCAGGTCGAGGCGTTTCACAAAACCGTCGAGATAACCCAGGACCTGCGCAACGAGATCGCCAACTTCGACGACTTCTTCCGGCCGTTGCGTAACTACTTCTACTGGGAGCCACACTGTTTCGACATCCCGATCTGTGCCGCCTTGCGGTCGGTCTTTGACGCGCTGGACGGGATCGACGCGCTGACTGACCAATTGGCCAATGTCACAGCGAGTTTGGACAAGCTGGATGCGCTGCAGCCGAAGCTGCTGGCCCTGATCCCGCAAAACATCGACAGTCAACAAGCCAACCGCGACCTGACGATGACCAACTACGCCACCCAGTCGGGCCTCTACGACCAGGCTGCCGCAGCACTGGAGAACTCGACCGCTCTCGGCGCGGCGTTCGACGCCGCCAAGACTGACGACTCCTTCTACATTCCGCCAGAAGCGTTCAGCAACCCCGAGTTTCAGCGCGGGCTCAAGCTGTTCCTCTCCCCCGACGGCAAGGCCGCCAGGATGATCGTCACCCATGACGTGGATCCCGCGACGCCCGAAGGGCTTTCGCATATCGATGCGATGCGGCATTCCGCTCAGGAGGCCATCAAGGGAACCCCGCTGGCCGGATCGAGCATCTATATCGGCGGCACCGCGTCGACCTATAAAGACATTGCGGACATGGCCAAGTACGACCTGGTGATCGCCGGGATCGCCGCGCTGAGCCTGATCCTGCTCATCATGATGTTCATCACCAGGAGCATTGTCGCCGCGCTGGTCATCGTCGGCACGGTGGCGCTGTCCCTTGGCGCCTCATTCGGGCTCTCAGTGTTGGTCTGGCAGTACCTGTTCGGCATGCCGCTGTACTGGGTCGTCTTGGCGTTGGCCGTGATCCTGCTGCTGGCAGTGGGATCGGACTACAACCTGCTGCTGATATCGCGATTCAAAGAAGAGATCGGCGCCGGGCTCAATACCGGCATCATCCGCGCCATGGCCAGTACCGGTGGCGTCGTCACCGCCGCCGGCCTGGTATTCGCCTTCACCATGGCGTCATTCGTCTTCAGCGACCTTCTGGTGCTCGGCCAGATCGGCACGACCATCGGTCTGGGTCTGCTGTTCGACACGCTGATCGTGCGGTCGTTCATGACCCCGTCGATCGCCGCGCTGCTGGGGCGCTGGTTCTGGTGGCCGCTGCGCGTGCGGCCACGTCCGGCCAGCTCGATGCTGCGGCCCTATGGGACGCGCGAATCCGTGCGCCAACTCCTGCTGTGGGAAGACGACTGAGGTCGCGGGATCAGTCGATGGATACCGGCCGCGCTTCACGGGGGACCTCCGCGGTCTGCGCCGCTGGCAACCTCGTGAGCTCGGTTTGCCGTTCGCTGCTCCAGCCGGCGTAGCCGAGTGCCACGGCCAGCGCCGAGTAGACCGCGGCCTCCGACCACATGAAACCGACACCCCACCGCCGGCCGAGGAACACCGGCTCGCTGATGATGCCGCGCGACGTCGCGACCGCATATGCGGCGTGCGCGTAGCCCAGCGCGGCGAACGATCCTGAAAGGAATTTGCAGACTTCGCGGTTCATGGTTGGGTTCCTTCTCTTGGCGTGGGTCACTCAACGACCGGATGCAGCCGGTCACGTGTCAGTGGAAACTCGGTGTGGACATGCCGATCCATGGCCGCGGCGAAGCCGGCCGAAAAGTACAGGCGCAGGAGCGGGTCACTTGGGATTGAATCGTCAACACCGGCTTCACCTCCCCCGCACTCAGCGGGCGTGATCAACGCTATTGACGCGGGAACGGCGGCCATCAGGGTAGAAAGTCACCGAATTGGTGGACGTGTCACCAGTCTCACGGTGCCCGCGGCAGGCCACCCGGATCTGGACAACTGTCAGCAAGACCACATCGTTTCCATATCGATATCACGGTTTATCACATTCGCAACACGGGTAACTTTGGTAACAGGTGTTACTACATGAGCACCTTTCTGACCAGCGAAGAAAGAGCCGAATGGATTTCCGATATGAACACAGTCCTTTACTTCAGCACCCGCGGCACCGTTTATGAAACCCGTGCCTACACCAAGGCCGATATCGATCGACTCGTCCAGGATCACCAGCTGCACTGCCTGACCAGTAGCGACCGGCAGTTCGACTTCTGGTTCAGCCCGTCACGACCGGGATGCCAGAGCCGGGTGAATGAGCGCGCTACCGAATTGTTGTTGGCAACAACGAATTTCACGGCGAAGTCGGTGCCCCTGCTGCCCGGCTGCATCGTGGTCGCCACCCACGACGCCGACGGCGACCTGGACGGACTGAGCTGGGAGCAGCTCGATCTGCTGGTCCACCGGAATCGCTCGGTAACCGACCGCGACCTGCGCATCCTCGACCGCAGGATCCAGCGTCACGACCGCCTTCAGGCGCGTCGATCCCGCCCCGCCGCAGTCAAAGCCGCTCCGGCGCCGGCCGCGAGCAGACAGAAAATCGCGCTCTAGGCGCTTGCGGGGACTGCTCGCCGGCGTCATAGGCAATGAAGTGCGCTTCGTAGAACGGTTCTTCGGTGCGCTGGCCGTCGACCTCGAGGTGGGCGGAATGCAGCAGCTTGCCGATCACCTTCTGGCCCGGCGTCAACCCGACCTGATCTCGATGCCGGTCTGCCGACTCGCGCGCATCAGCGTCGTGGCAGCAGCCGTGTCGGTTGGTGGATCTCGAAGTGTTAACTGCGCGATGTCAATCTTGGTCCCAGCTATCTAGACCATTGATGGGCGAGACGGCCGACGAGCCGCTACTGTCGGGGTCGACAATTCTGATTCGCGGTGATGTGGGCGGGGGCCGGCGTGACATCCATCAAGCGAGTTGGGCGAATCACGACTTTCGGATTCGCCGTCGGAGCCGGTTTGCTGATCACCTCAGGTGCGTGCGCTGCGGTGGCCACGGCAGCCCCCGGGGAATCCGGGCAGGGCCCGAGTAGTTCCTCGGCGTCGAGCAGCTCATCATCGGCGGCCCACTCGGCCCGAGCCTCGACCAGGGCGGCAACCAAAGCCAAGCCGGCCCGCACCGTCAGCACCTCCTCGGCACCAGCGATACAGCCGCACACCGGCAAGAGCACGCCGGCCGCTGCTGCCAGCACGTCCGCGGTCTCCGCGACTGACGACATCTCCGCCGTACCCGCGGCCTCGACCACACTGACAGCACCGAAACGCGTTCCCGCACTTCCCACTCCAACCCAATTCCAGCAGGCCATCGTCGCGGGTCTCGACTCGGCGCGCCGTAGCCTCGACGACCTGCGCCAGAAGATCCAGGTGCTCGTCGAGAACCAGATCGTCGGTTTCCAGGACAACCTGGTCGTGCTGCGCATCGACCTGGAGCGCGTCTTCAACCCCAACAAGCAGATCATCTACGGCAACCTGGCAAACGCCCAATACTGGGCGGCCGGTGGTGCCCAGACCGCGAGCCTGATGGCTGCGGCGATGGTGATCAGCGCGATCACCGGTCAAACCGTGACCGCGCAGAGCATCGTCAACGAAGCCATGAACACCGACAGCGTCGCTCAACCGGGCCGGGCCATGTACCTGGGCACCGACACCTATGACTGGGTGTGGGCAAGTGACGCGGTCCAGCTGATGGAAACCCACGGCATCAAGGTGACGACCGTCTACTACACCAAGAGCCAGCAGCAGCGGGCCCTGGATGCGATCGAAACTGCGTTGTCGCAAGGTAAGTCGGTGATTGTGAGCATCAGCGGCAAGGTCGTCTCCAGCAACACCGGTAACGATGAAGTATGGACGACCGAGCACCAGGCGGTGCTGCTCGGGATCAATATCACCAAGAATCTCGTCTATCTCAACGACGGCGCGAATCCCCAGGGCCAGAACCTGACGATGTCGCTCGAAGACTTCTTGGACGCCTGGCAGGCCAGCCGCTATACGGCCATCCTCGCCGAATTGGCTCCTGCCACAGCCCAAGCCACCGACGGAGCCGTCGCCGCATGACCGGGTCCAGCAGTGGCAAAGATTCGTGCGTCGTTAACTGGACTGACATGAGCGCACCGTCTCGGTTATCTAGCCGATCGCCGAACCCCAGTGGAGACAAGTCACTACGGTCAGCATCGAGAATTCCAATTCGCAATGATGGGGCGGGCCTGACGTGACTTCCATTAAGCGGGCTGGGCGAATCGCGACATTCGGATTCGCGGTTGGCGCTGGTTTGCTGATCGCCTCCGGCGCCGGCGCCGCGGTGGCCGCGGCCGCCCCCGATGACGCGGGGCACACGTCGACCACCAGTTCCTCGGCATCAAGTGCCCGCACGCACCGGCCGGCCGCTGCGAACTCGACCGGCACCTCAGCCAAGCCCAAACCGGCCCGCACGATCAGCTCCACGACCGACTCCTCGGCACCGGTCGTCCAGATGAACACCGGCAAGCGCACACCGGCGGCGGCAAGCGCGCTGAAAGCGGTGGCCCCGGCGGCCAGCGACACCACGACTCCGACGGCGTCGGTCAAACAGTCTCGGGCCCAACGCCTTCCCACGCCGGCGGAGGTTCAGCAGGCGATCGTGGCGGGTCTCGACGCCGCGCGCCGCGATCTGGACACCCTCCGTCGCAACGTCGAGCTGCTGGTCAAGCACCAGATCGAGGGCATCCGCGACAACCTGACCACCCTGCGCTACGACCTCGAGGCCATCGTCGGACCCAACCGGCAGCCCGAGCAGCCGGACATCCCGGCGGACGATACGCCCGGACTCATCGGCAATCCGGCCGACAAAGAGGTCTACTTCGTCCCCCAGGGCGACACCAACAGGTGTGTGCTGATGTCGACAGCCATGGTGATCGGACAACTTCGGGGCATCGACAACATGCCGACCGCACAGCAGATCACCGACGAGGCCGCCACGACGCCGAGCACCGTGAAGCCCGGCAAGATGATCTACGACCCGATCAAAGACACCTACGTCGCGTACGCCGATGCCCTGGCGCTGCTGGAGGCTCACGGCATCACGGCGACGTCGACCCAGTTTTCCAAGGGCCAGGGCACTACCGCGGTCGACAACCTCAAAACAGCGTTGACCGCGGGAGAATCGGTGATCGTGACGATCAATGCCAACATCGCCTGGGGACGGGCCGCGCCGGGTGGGGCCGTCACGGCCGATCACGCCATCACCGTCTTGGGCATCGACACGGTCAACGACATCGTCTACGTCAACGACAGCGCCTTTGAGACCAAGGGCCAGGGGATGGCCGTCAAGTTGAACGTGTTCATGAGCGCCTGGGCGGCCAACGACTACCAGACCATCACCGCCCACCTCACTCCCGCCATCGAATCCACGATCGCGGCCTGAGCAGCACGCCCGCGCGATTAGAGGTTTTGCGTCGTCGGCAAATACGATCGATGACGCAATGACTGATCACGACCTGGATATCCGAACAGCTCCCACGGGGACGGCTGCGGCTCAGCGCCTGGCGGCCGAAGCCGGTCGCCGGCGGACCTTCGCCGTGATCAGCCATCCTGACGCCGGTAAATCGACACTGACCGAGGCACTGGCCCTGCATGCCAGAGTGATCACGCAGGCCGGCGCCATCCACGGCAAATCCGGACGACGCGCGACGGTGTCGGACTGGATGGAGATGGAGCAGGCCAGAGGTATCTCCATCACCTCGACGGCGCTGCAGTTCCCCTACCGCTCGCCGGACGGGCAGGACTGCGTCATCAACCTGCTCGACACCCCGGGCCACCAGGACTTCTCCGAAGACACCTACCGGGTGCTCAGCGCCGTCGATTGTGCCGTCATGCTGATCGACGCCGCCAAGGGGCTGGAACCGCAGACCCTCAAGCTGTTTCAGGTGTGCAAGCACCGCGGCCTCCCGATCCTCACCGTGATCAACAAGTGGGATCGGCCCGGTCGCCATGCACTGGAACTGCTCGACGAGATCCAGGAGCGCATCGGGCTCAAACCCACCCCGCTGACGTGGCCGGTCGGAATCGCGGGCGACTTCAAGGGCGTCCTCGATCGCCGCACCGGCAACTTCATTCGGTTCACCCGCACCGCCGGCGGTGCTACCGCCGCCCCCGAGGAGCACATCGCACCCGAGCGTGGCCACGACGCCGCCGGGATCGATTGGGACAACGCGGTCGAAGAGTGTGAACTGCTCTCCGCCGACGACGGCGATCACGACGAGGAACTCTTTCTGCAAGGCGTGACGACGCCCGTCCTGTTCACCTCGGCCGCGCTGAACTTCGGGGTGAACCAGCTGCTGGACACTCTGGTCCGGCTCGCACCCCCGCCCAGCGGGCAGGTCGACGTCGACGGGAACGTGCGCCCCGTCGACTCGCCGTTCAGCGCGTTCGTCTTCAAGGTGCAGGCGGGCATGGACTCCGCCCACCGCGACCGGATCGCCTACGCCCGGGTGTGCTCGGGGACATTCGAGCGCGGCGATGTCCTCACCCATGCCGCGACGGGCAAGCCGTTCGTGACCAAGTACGCCCAGTCGGTGTTCGGTCAGCAGCGCTCGACGCTGGACAATGCGTGGCCCGGCGACGTGATCGGGCTGGCGAACGCCGCGGCGCTACGTCCGGGAGACACCCTGTTCCGGGACATTCCCGTGCAGTTCCCGCCGATACCGAGCTTCTCCCCCGAGCATTTCTCCGTCGCCCGTGGCACCGATCCGAGTAAGCACAAGCAATTCCGCAAGGGCATCGAGCAACTGGAGGAGGAAGGCGTGGTGCAGGTTCTGCGCTCGAACCGGCGCGGGGATCAGGCACCCGTGCTCGCCGCCGTCGGTCCGCTGCAGTTCGAGGTCACCAGCCACCGGATGGCCACCGAATTCAACGCGCCCATCTCGCTGGAGGGGCTGCCCTACACCGTCGCCCGCGCCGTCGATCCCGATGACGCCGAGTTCGTCGAAAAGCAGGTGTCGATGGAAGTCCTCACCCGCACCGACGGCGTCATGCTGGCGTTGTTCACCACGAAGTGGCGCCTGCAAGGGTTCCAGGAGGACAACCCCGGGGTGCGGTTGCGTCCGCTGGTCGCCGCCGGAGACGACTGAGACTTCTCCCGGCTACGTTCCGTCACGCTGTCATCTCCGGAGCCGGGATCGCCGGCCCCACACCCCTTCGCCTGCCTGACTACCCACCGGCGTCCTAGCCGTTCGCGGTGGAGAGCCCCGCCTTCACGTGCCGACTCAAGTCGTCGGCCAGGATCTCCGCTTGGCCAGCAAGCAGCCCGTCGATGGCCTGTTTCGCCACCAGCGCGGGATCGATCTTCTGGTCGGCCGGGATGTAGCTGACCATATCCGTGTCCATGTACCCGACATGCAGGGCGGAGACGCTAATCCCCTTGGGCGCGAGCTCAGTTCGCAGCGCGTCGGTCAGCGCCCACGCGGCAGCCTTGGCCGCCGAATAAGCTCCGGAGGTGGGCGGGTGATACCAGGCCAGTACCGAAAGCACGTTGAGTACCGCTCCCCCACCGTTTTTCTCGATGATCGGGACGAATTCCCGGCTGACGTTCAGGGTTCCGAAGTAGTGCGTTTCCATCTCCAAGCGGATGTCCTCGATCGGCCCGCTGAGCAGGTCCGCCTGCGTCGAGACGCCGGCGTTGTTCACCAGAACGGTGACGTCGCCAGCGATGGCTGCCGCGGCGCGTACCGATGCCGGATCGGTGATGTCCAGCTGGATCGGCACCACTCCCGGCACGTCGACGGTCTCCGGCCGGCGGGCCGCGGCGTAAACCTTGGCACCGCGTGCGACCAGCTCAGCGGCGAACTGTCGTCCTAATCCACGATTGGCACCGGTTACCAGTGCGGTGATCTGCTCTGCCATCGAAGTTCTCCTTCTCCCAAGTCCAAAGTCCTGATGGCGACAACCCTAAAGGAGGCTGAGTTAATTCCGCTAGACTCAGCTGAGTTCTTGGCACTACTCGGAGCCGACGCCTTCCAGCTATGAGCCCGCTGGTCGTGGCCGACCGGCCGGGGCGGATTCCACGGTGACCCCATGGACCATCACACGCATGTCGCGCGCAGCGCAGCGGCACCGGCCACCGCCATGGGCATCGGCCGGTTTGTGTACACCCCGATCCTGCCGCTGATGACGGCGCAGGCGGGCGTCACGCCGCACACCGCCGCCACCCTGGCCACCGTCATCTACATCGGATACCTGGCCGGCGCACTCGCCGGCTCCGCCTGGCCCCGCCTGGCCCGGTCGGTCGTCGCCTGCCGGATATCCTTGGCCTTGCTCGTCGTCAGTATGGCGGGAATGCCGTTGGCCACCAATACATTCGAGTGGACCGCGCTGCGGGCGCTGGCCGGAGTGACCAGTGCGCTGGTGTTCGTGATCGCCGTTAACAACCTGCTGGAGCACGTGCACGGACGGCCCGCGCATCTGGCCGGCTGGGGCTTCGGCGGAATCGGCGCAGGTATCGCCCTGCGGGTTCGTCACCGGCGACACTCTTCATGTGGACGGGGGTCAAGGTGCCGGGCATTGAGTCGCTCCTGCGCGGGGTGCTCGATCAGTGGAAGGGCGGAATCGACGCCCCCGATCCGCAGTCGGTGGCCGCGGCGTTCACCGATGACGCGATCTTCCAGGGGCTGCGCCCGTACAGTGTCGGCCCGCGCGGCGTGTTCGCGTTTCACGACCGGGATCCTGTCGAGCTGCGCCTGGGCGTTGTCGTCGTCCGCACCGACGGCGGCTGGCGGATCGCCTACTACCAGGCCAGCCCCGCGGCGGATTAGCGACCGAGCCGGATCTGAACGCCGTGCGACCGGAGTTGTTCGAAGCTGTAGCTGAATTCGCCTCGGCGGCCGACGGATACGACGTAGCGGTCCTGGCCTTCGGTGATAGGGAAGGTGAACGAGAACGTGCACGTTGCGCTGTTCCCTGTCCCCGGGCCGAGTGATGTCGACGTGAGGACCTCACCCTTGCCGTTCTTGACAGTCACCGGAGTACTCCGGCCGACGTCCGCGTACCCATCCGTTCCGTGGCACGTCTGGTCGTCGGCTTCGATCGAGCCGGTGCCGAGACTGTCGGTCAGGACGAAAACCCCTGAGATTTTGGCAGATTCGAGTATGCGGAAACCTGGGTTGAATTGCGGGCAGAAGGCGTCGACGGCGATCTTGTCGGCCAGCAGTCCCTGTTGCGGGCCGCCATGTTCCAGCTGAGCGCAGACGTCATGCCCATGGGCGACGGCGTTGGCCTCCGAATTGAATTGATTCATCAGCCCGGCGGTTTCGAGCGCCTGGACGTAGTCGATTTCGGGTGGCTGCCCCGGCCGGTGTCGTGCCCACAGCAGTGCACCGATGACCGCGCCGACCATGACGATCACCGCGGTCGTCACGCCGGTCGCCAGCCACGTCGCGCGAATACTGGACCGGGCGGCAGGCACCTCGACATAGGCGGGCAGCATCTGCCCACCGGTGGGGTCGCCGGCTTCGGACCGGCCGTTGCGCACCCGCTGAGTCGGCCGGCCGGCGACGTAGTAGCGGCCCTCGTAGCGGGCGGTCGGATCCGGGCGCCATCCGGTCAATGCGATGGGCGTTGTGACCCCTCCGCAGCGCGCGCAGGTGCCAGTGCCGTCGAGGTCAGCCCCGCAATAAGGGCAGGCCGTCGGCGCTCCGGTCATCGCTCACCCCAACCGCCGTATGCTCGGTTCGCTTAGATAGCCGAATCGTATCGGCGTGTATCGACCTGTTGTGAGCGCGTTAGTGTGCTTTGGTCGGGTTCAGCGAACCAGTGAATAGAAGAGTTGAGCAATTCATGACTGCACCTGCAGATACGTCACCGCTTGAAGCTCGGGTCGGCCACTACTACCAGATGGATGGCACCTACCTGGTGGGCCGCGAGAAGCTGCGCGAATACGCCCGTGCGGTGCAGGACTATCACCCCGCGCACTGGGATGTCGCCGCCGCGGCTGAGCTGGGCTATTCGGACGTCATCGCGCCGCTGACGTTCACCTCGGCGCCGGGGATGCAATGCAATCGCCGCATGTTCGAAGAGATCGTCGTCGGTTACGACACCTACCTGCAGACCGAAGAGGTTTTCGAGCAGCACCGCCCGATCGTGGCCGGTGACGAACTGGTCATCGACGTGGAACTGACGTCGGTTCGCCGGACCGCGGGCCGGGACTTCATCACTGTCACGAACACCTTCACCGACGCCGACGGCGAGCGGGTGCACACCCTGCACACGACGGTCGTCGGCGTGACCGGCGAGGACATCGACGCCGGGGTCAAGGTGGCCGTGCAGAAGGCGATGATGCACGACATGAACATCCTCGACATTCCTGGATCGGATGGCGCCTACGACAAAGAGGTGCGGCCGGCAGGCGAGATCCGGATCTCCGAGGGTGGCTTGACCCGCACGCCCGGGACGCCGTCCTTCGACGATGTGAACGTCGGCGACGAGCTGACGGTGCACCACACCCGGCTCTCGCGCGGCGACTTGGTGAACTACGCCGGGGTGGCCGGCGACGCCAATCCGATTCACTGGGATGAAGGAATCGCCAAGCTGGCCGGGCTGCCCGATGTGATCGCCCACGGAATGCTCACCATGGGCCTGGGTGCGGGTTTTCACTCCACCTGGTCGGGTGACCCGGGTGCGGTTACCCGCTTCGCGGTGCGCCTGTCCCAGCCCGCCGTCGTTTCGGCCAGGGAGGGCGCGGACATCGAATTCAGCGGCAAGATCAAGTCGCTGGACCCGGAAACCCGTTCGGGTGTCGTGCTTGTCGGGGCGAAGTCCGACGGCCGCAAGATCTTTGGGCTAGCGACGATGAGCGTGCGGTTTAGCTGACCGGGTATTGGACGGTGTCGGCGGGCAAGCCGCTGCTTCGGCTCCGCGACCATCATCAGTCGCCCCCGTCGGAGTGCCGGTTCGCTGGCTTGAGTCTCACTCAGCGGCGGCGGCTTCCAAATTGAATGCGCGTGGAGGTCCGGAAAGGGTCGCTTTCGCGGCGGCGCCAAGACGATCCAGGATCTCGACGTCCCCCGCTTCGAGCCCGTCGAGGGCCAGCCGTGCTAGGTCAGCCGGGTCGGTCACGGCGCCTTCGGGGAATACCACCCCGGCGCTGTCCGCGAAATCGAACAGCGTTTGGGTGCCGATGAGTCCAGGTACCAGGGCGGAAACGAGGGTGCCCTGGCCGGCCAGTTCGACCCGCACGCCGTTGGTCAGCCCCCACTCCGCGGATTTGGCGGCGGCGTAGGCGGTGTTGCCGTCGACGGTGTTCCAGGCTGCGGCGGACAGCACGTTGAGGATGGCTCCGCCGCCGTTGCGAGCGAGGATGGGGGCGAACGCCCGGATCATCGCCAGCGCGCCGTAATAGTTCGAATCCATCACCGCCCGGATCGCGTCCAGGTCACCGGTCACGAGGTTCCCACCGGCAGTGAACGCGGCATTGTTGATCAGCACATCGACATCGCCGGCGACCGCCGCGACCGCGTCGACCGACGACTGGTCAGTGATATCAAGGTAAACCACCTCAGCGCCGGGGATGTCGACGAGTTCTGGTCGCCGCGCGGTGGCGTAAACCTTCGCCCCTCGCCGCAACAATTCGACGGCGAAGTGGTGGCCCAATCCGCGGTTGGTGCCGGTGACCAGGGCGGTCGCGCCGTCTAGTTTCATCTGCTTCTCCCGGGTAAGATGACCGGACGGTCATGTTGGGCATGGACACTATCGCTAAAATGACCGAGCGGTCAACTTGTAGGATCAGCTTCGTGCCCACACCCGTCCGCTCTCTGCGTTCCGATGCGGCACGCAACCGCGAGTCACTCCTGGCCGCCGCTGAGGCCGAGTTCGCCGAGCATGGTCTGGAGACCTCGGTCGCCGACATCGCCCGCCGGGCGGGCGTGGCTAAAGGCACCGTGTTCCGTCACTTCGCCACAAAGGAGGAGTTGATCGCCGCCGTCGTCGCGAGGTACCTGATGACCCTGAGCGACGTTGCCCGACGACTGTCGGATTCAGCGGAGCCGGGGGCGGCGCTCCTGGAATTTCTGACGATGGCCGCGGACCAGCGGCAACAACGTGACCTCACACTTGTGATGTCAGCCAGCGCTGAAGATTTGCACGTGGTGCAGCTACGGGACCAGCTGCACGCGGACGTCGGATCGTTGGTCGATCGGGCGCGCGACTGCGGCGCCGTTCGGCAGGACATCACCGGAACCGATGTCTTCCTGCTGATGTGCGCACCGGTTCACGCAGTCGTGTACCTCTCCGATCCACCCCCAGATCTGTGGCGGCGGTATCTCGCCATCATCTTCGATGGCTTGCGTCCAGAGGGCGCCCATCCGCTGCCACAACCGGCACCGAACTGGTCCTGATCACTGCGGCGCGTGCCGCCTGTACAGCGGGGCCGCCGAATGGACGTCAGTGATCGGACCCCACCTAGACAGTCGTGATTGCTTGTGCGACCAGAGAATTCATCTCGCCGGCGAGTAGCGATTCCGGGTCGACGTCCAGGTGCGTGAACTGACCGACCAGTTCCAGGCTGATGATGCCGTGCAGGCGTGTCCATGCAACCGTCGCCAGCACGAGCGCACGGGAGGGTTCGCTCGCCAGCTCTGCGGTGATGGCGATGAGGACGTTCAGCGTCCGGGTGGCCTCATCGAGAGTGTCCATCGGCGCTTCGTAACCCGGTACCGGCGTGCCGAAGAGCAACAGATACCGCTGCGGTTCGGCTAGCGCCCACCCGCGCACGGCGGCTGCCACCACATGCAGGCGCTCGGCCGGTGGCAGCGCTGCAGCACGCTTGGCGGCGCGTTCGGCGGTTTGCGCGAGGTCGGCGTATCCGTCCCGGATCAGCGCGGTCAGCAGTGCCTCGCGGTTGGCGAAGTACCGATACAAGGCTGGACCGGTCATTCCCATCTGCTTGGCGATCGCCGTGATCGAGATGCCGGCGGCCCCGGATTCGGCGAGCTGACGCATCGCGAATCGTTTGATCTCGACCACCGCTTCGTGGCGGAGTCGTTCGCGTCGGCTGGTCAACGGCTGTGACATCGATCCCTTTCGCTGCCCTGTGACGACATCGTACTGTAGTAATGGGGCGTAACTTTAGTTATTGATAGTCACGGAGGAGCGGGTATGGCGGGTACAGCAGTAGTGTTTGGCGCCGGCAGCGGCCTGGGCGCCGAGATTGCTCGGCAGTACGTCGAACAGGGCCGCCAGGTACGCGGCGTGACTCGCACCGGGAAGGGCACCCCCGAAGGTGTCGAAGTCTGCCGGGCCGACCTGTTGGATCGCGACGCGGCGATCGCCTCGTCCCAGGGGGCATCGGTGATCCACCTCGCTGCCAATGTCCCCTACCCCGACTGGCTCACGACCTTTCCCGCCATGGTCGCCAACGGCATTGCCGCCGCGGAGGCGGCCAACGCAAAGCTGGTGCTCACCGACAACCTGTACGCCTACGGCCCCGTCGATGGGCCTTTCGATGAGCAGACCCCCGAACGGCCGCGCGGACCGAAGGAACAGCTGCGTTCCCACCTTGGACACACATTGCTCGATGCGCATGCACGCGGCCGAGTACGAGTGACCATCGGTCGCGTCAGTGACTACTACGGTCCGGACGCTCGGATGTCCCTGCCGGACGAACTCGTGCTCGAGCCGCTGTCGCGTGGCAGGAATCCAATGTGGTTCGCGCCCTTGAATATGCCGCACACGTTCGGCTACTCCATCGACACCGCCAAAGCGCTGATCATTCTGGGCGACGACGAACGCGCCGACGGCCGGGTCTTTCACACTCCCGCCGCCGAGACGCTGCCGGTCTCGGATTTCATCAAACTGGCAGGCGAGGTCGCTGGGCGGGTCCGTCGACCAATTCGCCTACCCACCACCACAGTTCGGCTGATGTCAGTGTTCGACCGTAGACTACGCGGATACCACGAACTCGACCACCAACGGACCAAGCCATGGGTCGTTGACCATTCGGCGTTCGACAACACCTTTGGCCCACTGCCGGTAACCGGCCACGCTGAGGCCGTCAAACACACCATCGATTGGTATCGGGCAAATGCGCGTAATTAGAGTCGATGAGCCGACCGGCGTCGACGGATTACGACTGCACGACGAGCCGACCCCTTCGCCACAGCGCGGCGAGCTACTCCTACACGTACGCGTCGTGGCGTTGAACTACCGGGATGGAGCGATCGCAGCCGGACGCTACGTGCGAAAAAGTCGTGCAGGCTTGGTGCCATGTAGTGATGCCGCGGCAGAAGTCGTCGAAGTCGGTGAGGGCGTGGAGGATTACCGCCCAGGCGATCGTGTTCTCAGCACCTTCCATCCACGCTGGTTCGGCGGCGCTCCGCCCCCGACTCTGGAGGCAGATAGCTACGGCAGCGGGCAGGATGGTTGGCTCGCCGAGTACAAGGTCGTCCCCCGGGAAGCCGTGGTGCGACTGCCCGATCAGCTCTCCGATGAACACGCCGCGACACTGCCGTGCGCCGGGGTGACAGCCTGGAGTGCGTTGCGCGGACCAAGCCCGATCCGCGCGGGACACAGCGTGCTGACATTGGGCTCGGGCGGCGTCTCGCTATTCGCCATGCAGCTGGCTAAAGCCGTTGGTGCACAGGTTATTGCGACAACATCGAGCGTCGAGAAGGCGGACATCCTCACCCAGCTGGGAGCTGACGAGGTCATCGACTATGGCCGGCATCCCGAGTGGTACGAGCAGGTGCGCGACCTCACCGCGGGGCGGGGCGTGGACCGCGTCATCGAAGTCGGCGGGCCCGCCACGATTGGTCAGTCGCTACGGGCGGTCGCCATCGGCGGTGAAGTGACGTTGATTGGATGGCTCAGTACCGACAACCCCGGCATCGACTACTTCGCGCTGAAGCACAGTCTGGCCACCACCCGCCCTGTTGTCGTGGGCAGCCGCGACGACCTCGTGGAACTAGTTCGCCTGGCCGCTGCCACCGAATTGCCCCCGGTCATTGCGCAGGTGTTCGCCTTCGAGGAAACGCGGGCGGCCTTCGAGCGGCTATCCCGAAGCCAGCACGTCGGCAAATTGCTGATCCGGGTCAGCTGATGACGGCACGCCCGGCGTACGGGTCATCACACCGGCCAAGCGCGCAGCGCCGCAAGAATGACTGCATCCAAGTCGGCCCGCGTGGCACCGTCGACGGCCTGCACCGACAATCCCTGTAGAACGGTCGCGTAGAAGCGGGCAAGCGCGGTTGGATCGGTCGTGTCCGGCAGCACTCCCGCTTCCACATCACGGGATATGCGAAGCTCCAACGCCTCTCGTAGTTCCGCACGCAGAGATCGCAGTTCCACTGCAAGACCTGCGTTTTCGACCCCGACCATGAGCATTCCGCTTGAGATCATGCAGCCGACCGGGCTATCCGGCTGCGTGACGCGCTCGACTCCGCGCTCCAGAACGTTTTGCACGGCCAAGCGTGCGGAGGATGCTGCCGCGATATCGTCCGGCGTCAGGTTGCTCGCTTGATACAGGCGCACGGCTTCACGGTAGAGATCCGTTTTGCTGCCGAATGCGTGGTACAGACTCGGCGGCGCTATCCCGATCGCCTGGCACAAGTCGGCTATCGACACTCCCTCGTAGCCGTGGCGCCAAAACAGATCGAGTGCGATTCTCACGGCCTCATCCCGATCGAAAGTCGGTCTGCGGCCCCGTGATCTCGTCTCGGCTGCAGTAGACCCTGTGGCACTCATCCTCCCAACGTAGGGGCTTGACGATACGACGTAAAGAGGTATTGTTTAGTGATCGCTACAGAAATAGGTGTGCGGTCCACCTCAAGGCACATCTCCGACGAGAGGCTCCGTGTCGTGACGATGGTCGATCAACAGGTCGTAATAATCGGCGGCTCAGAAGGGATCGGCCTCGCGGTCGCGAAAGCAGCGCGTGCCCTCGGAGCTCGAGTTCTCGCCGTATCGAGAACGAAACGAAAACTCGAGACCGCACGAGATGCGGTGAACGGCTTGGACATTCACGTGGCCGACATCAACGACACCGCGTCCATTCACGGACTATTTTCTGGCCTGCCAGCCGTGGATCACGTCTATATTGCAGCGGGTAGCACGAAGATGGGAAGTCCACTTGATCACCCGCTCAACGAATTTCGGCACAAATTCGATGAACGTCTCTGGGGTTCGGTTAACGTGGTTCGCGCCGCGCATCACCTGATGCGCCCCGGCGGTTCATTCACCTTTACCGGTGGCCTTTCTTCTGACCGCCCCGTGAGTGGAGCCTGGGTGTCTGGCATTGCGACGATGGCGACCGAACAGTTGGCCCGCGTCCTTGCTCTGGAGCTTGCGCCCATTCGCTTCAACGCCGTCGCGCCCGGTTATACCGATACCCCGATGTGGGAACGGGTCTATCCGGAAAACGGCGCGCAGGCGCTCAGCGATGTCACCACGAGGCAGCCGATCCCCCGCCTGGTGACCGCGGATGAAGTTGCCCAGACCGTATTGCTTCTCATGCAGAATGCGGCGATTACCGGTGAGACGATTCACGTCGACTGTGGGGCGCGGTTGATCTGAGGCCTGCTGCGCTTAGGCCGGGCTCCGCTCCGGCGAATTCCGCGCCTACGGGAAGGGAGGGCAATTGTCATGAATGTAGCCGGCTTTGAGCACCGGATGACACGTGTCGGCGACGTCAAGATGCACGCCGTCATCGGCGGCAGCGGACCGCCGCTGGTCCTGATCCACGGCTTTCCGCAGACGTGGTGGGAGTGGCGCCACATGATGCCGCGGCTCGCCGCTACGCACACTGTCGTCGCCGTCGACCTCCGCGGTGCCGGGCATTCCGACAATCCACAAGGCGGGTACGACAAGGCAAGCCTCAGTGGCGACGTCCACAGCGTCATGACGTCGTTGGGCTTCGACAAGTACGCGGTCTGCGGCCACGACATCGGCGCGATGACGGCGCTGGCGCTGGCGCTGACACACCGCGATGCCGTCACTCGCTTGACCGTGCTCGACGCGTCCCAGCCCGGTTGGAGCCGGTGGGAGCAGAACTCGCGTGAGCAGAAGCTCTGGCACTTCGCCTTTCACATGAAGCGCGACCTCCCAGAGCTGCTCATCCGTGGGCGCGAATTCGACTATGTCTCAACCTTCATCTACGACCGAGCCTTCGATATGGGCGCCCATTCGGTCCCCGACATCGAGAAGTTCGCGCGGTCCTTGGCACAACCGGGAAACCTGCGGGGAGGGCTCGAATGGTATCGCGCCTTTCCGCTCGACCACGAGAACGCGCTGGCCTGGAAGCGGGAACCGCTGACGATTCCCGTCCTCGCCCTCGGAGGGGAGCATTCGTACGGCTCGCAGATCGTAATGATGCTGCAGGAGTTCGCGACTGACGTGACGGGCGGCAGTGTCGCGGGCTGCGGACATTGGCTGCCGGAGGAGCGTCCGACCGAGGTCACCGAGCTGCTGCTGCGCTTCTTGTCGGAATGACGGGGCAGGGTTGATCCACGATGCGAGACGACGGACTGTTCGGCGGCTTCGCCGCCCTCGATATCGCCACAGCTAACGTCCACTTCAGCGGCGTCGTCGGCGGTTCGGGCCCTCCGCTCCTGCTCCTGCACGGCTACCCCCAGACCCACGCGGCCTGGCATGCGGTCGCACCCACTTTCGCGGCCAGCCATACCGTCATTGCTCCAGACCTTCCCGGATACGGCGCAAGCAGGATCCTGCGCGACTCTGTGTGGGACAAGCGCGAGGTCGCTTCCGAGCTGGTCGCAATGATGAACCGCCTTGGCCACGAGCGCTTCTCGATCGTCGCGCACGATCGTGGGGCGCGGGCCGGTTACCGGTTGGCGCTCGATCATCCTTCCTCGGTTCTGGCATACGTCTCCCTCGCGGTCGTGCCCACCCTGGAGATCTGGCCGGCCCTGGACCGCGAGTTCGCGAAAGACGCCTTCCACTGGTTCCTCTTCCTGCAACCCGGCGATCTGGTCGAAAGGCTTCTGGCAAGCGACCCTGATGCCTATCTTGACGAGACCTTGAGGCAGATGATCGGCTCACTGGACAGGTTGCACCCGGCCGCCGTCGCCGACTACCGCGCGGCATTCCGGAAACCCTCGGTTCGCGCGGCGATGATCAAGGACTACCGGGCCAGCTACGGGTCGGACACGGACAACGATGCGGCCGACCGTGCGGCCCGTCGCAGGCTGAAGTGCCCTGTCCTGGTTCTGTGGGCGAATGAGCGCCTTGTGGCCGAGGGGGTCACGTCCGACGGCGCCACTGCCGTCGACGTCTGGCGACGCTGGGCCGACGACGTCTCGGGCTTCGAGGTCCCGGGTGGACATCTCATCCCTGAAGACGCATCCGCGGATGTCCTCCGATTGGTGCCGCCCTTCCTTGAGGCGGCGGAAAACCGAAGCTCGGAGATCTAAGGCACCGACTCACATTGCGGTGGCTCCCCCATCGACGTACAGGGCGCTTGCGGTGACGAAGGAGGCTTCATCGCTGGCCAGAAACAGCGCTGCCGCGGCGACTTCCTCGGGGCGTCCCAAACGTCCGGTCAGATGCTGGGCCTTCATTCCGTCGAGAACGGCGGCTTGGTGCTCGTCGGGCAACAGTGAGACGAAGCTGTGCGGCATCGCGGTGTCGATCAGGCCGGGAACGAGCGCGTTGACTCGAATGCCTGGGGCGAGGTCGACCGCCGCAGCACGGGACAGCAGAACGACGCCGGCTTTGGCTGCCCCGTAGATCGACATGTTCGGAACGGCGACGACTCCTCCCCCCGAGGAGGTGTTCACGATCGAGCCACCCGGATTGGTCATTCTGGGCGCAAAGGCCCGGATCATCAGGAACACCGATTTGGAGTTGATGTCGTGAACGCGATCCCAGTCCTGCACCGAGGATTCCAAGATGTGTTTCCCGACTATGACTCCCGCATTGTTGTAGACGATGTCTACGGTCCGGTCGACGGTGATATCTGCGGCCAATTCGTTGACTTGCTCTTCGGAGGACACGTCGACCGTCCGGAACTGGAAGTCGTAACCTTCGCCTTTGAGTTCCCGTTCCAGGTCGGCGCCGGCCGCAAGGTCGATATCGACGCCGACCACCGATGCGCCTTCGGCGCAGAACATGCGGCATGCCGCTCGCCCCACTCCCCCAGCTGCGCCGGTGATCACCGCGTATTTATTGTCAAGACGTCCCATGAGATTCTTTTCTTCGGAGTTGTCGAGTCGAATAGTCCTGCGTCGAAACGTGTTACGCGCGGAGTCCAGCCTGGCGAAGCAACGGCATCACCGCGTCGTCGAAGTGCTTGAGCCCCTCGGCGTAGTCGAGGAATCCCAACGTCATTCCTGAAACACCCGCCTTCTCCATCTCGATGAAGCGGTCGGTGATCTGCTCGGGGGTTCCCACGAAAGGCGCTCCGCCGTATCCGGTGATGAAGCGATCTACCGCGTCCTTGCTGATGAGGTGGTCGAACGAGCCGCTCTGGATGCCGAGAACCTGCATCAGGTTGCGGGCGGCCTGGCGGTCACCGCCGTCGACGACGGCCTGCAGCGCTTGTTGCGCCTCTTTCTCAGTGTCGCGGCACACGATATAGGCCCCGGAGAACACCTGCGGCTGGCGGCCATATTTCTCGAACGAGTGGTTCTTGAACTTCTGGACCGAGACAGCCGCGCTATCCGCGTCGTCGACGACGATGAAGCTGATATCTGCGTTGCGCGCGGCGAAGTCACTACCCGCCGGCGAGGCGCCGGCGTTCATGATGACAGGGTGGGGCTTTTGCACTGGCTTAGGCCAAGATTCAGCATCGTTGATGGTGTAGTAGTCACCCGCGAAGGAGAATGGCTCCTGCTCGGCCCACAGTCGTTTGACGATGTTGATCCATTCGTCACCGACTTTGTACCGCTCGTCGTGCTCGCGCAGCGCCGAACCGAACATCTCCATCTCGGGTTTGAACCATCCCATGACGAGGTTGAGCCCGAAACGCCCGTTGGAGATGTGGTCGATCGTCGCAGCTTGTTTGGCGGCGACGATCGGATGCACGACGGGCACATGAGAGGTTGCGAATACCATGATTCGCTCGGTCGCTTGGGCCAAACCTGCTGCCCAGGTATAGGTTTCGAAGGCTTCGCCATTGAAGTTGGTGGCGCCGCCGAACCCACGCCACCGGCCCAGCGGGATCAGCATGTCGAGCCCCATGGCCTCGGCCTGACGCGCCAGCCCCTCGGTGTGATTCCAGCTCACCTCGTAGGACGTGGGGGCCTCACTGATGCTCACCCCCGAGCTGACATTGGTGGCGAATGTTCCCAGTTTCAGCTTGTTCTTGTCGTCGTAGAGCGCCAGATGCGATCGTGCTTCGGCGAGGTCGTCGATGTTGAGTGCGGACACGGTGAAGATCTCCTTAGTTCAGTGTTAGTTGGCGAACAGCCCTATTGGGCGAAGCCGCAGGCTTTCAGGGCGGCCTCGGCGACGGTCATGTCCTGGGTGTAATGGCCTCCGCTGATCCCGATGGAGCCGACGATCTGGCCGTCGGAGACGATCGGATATCCGCCGCCGTAGGTGACCAGCCGGGGTGTGTGGACGATGCCCAGCTTGAGGGGTTCGTCGTCCTTGAGGACGTCGTGCCATTGGTGGGTGGGCAGTCCGAATGCGACCGCCGTATACGACTTGTTCTGGGCGATATCGATGGTCAGCGCGGGAGCGCCATCCATGCGCGCGAAGCCGACCAGGTTTGCGCCGGTGTCGTGAAGGGCCACCGAGACTGCCATCGACTGTTCTTGTGCGGCTGCCACTGCTGCCTGGATCAGTGACTGCGCACCGGCGAAGGTCAAGGTATGGATGGATCGGGTGTCGGGTGCGGAGGCGTTCGACATTGTGGGTGGTTCTCCGTTCGGGGCAGGGTAAACGAAATCGCTACTGGTTGGATGGATTCGAGATCGATCGCGGCCCGTCACGATGGTGGAGGGCCGCCGCCGGATCGTCGCTGAGGTGGCCGACGTAACCCAGCCGTTGTGAGATGGACATGCCGGCGGTGGCGATCAGCGGGCCGAACTCTTCGGCAGCCGTGGGAGTGAGTCGAAAGGTCGGACCTCCAACGGTGATCGCGGCGGTAATATCACCGACTGAGTCGAAGATGGGCGCTGCAAGGGAACTCAATCCCGGTTCGCGTTCTTCGGAGCTGTATGACCAACCGTGCCTGCGGACCGTCTCCAGTTCACGCCGAAGCTGGGCGGCATCGGTCGTCGTCGCATCGGTGTAGCGGGTCAGCCCGGCGTCGAGGGCCGCCTTCAGCGCGGCAGAATCGAATGCCATGAACGCCTTGCCCGCTGCACCGGCGTGCAACGGCATGACCTGACCGACGTACCCGTTGTAGATGATCGATCGATCCGACATCGCTGCAGCAACGCCGACGCGTACCGCACCCTGGCGCACGTAGATTCCAGTGGTTTCGCCGGTCAGATCCCGGATGTGGTCGATGACTGGACCGGCAGCGACGATGAGATCCGAAGCCGCCTTCGCCGGTGCTGACCACACGAGAACGCGTAGCCCCAGCCGGTAATCTGTTCCCTCGCGTTCCAGCAACCGCTGCGCGACAAGGCTTTTCACGATGCGCGCCACCGTTGTGGCGGGAAGGCCGGTGAGTTCGCGCAGATCGCCGATCTGCAGCCGTGGCCGCTCCTTCGAAAAGCAGTCAAGAACGAGACAGACCCGTTCGATCACGCGTACTGAACCCTCGTCAACCATTAGCCCCTCCAAAGTTACCCGCTAGTTGGATTGTGAATCCGTCTGGTGGTGTGACCGTAGTCACCACTCTCGCGGCTTGTCAAGCACGGAATTGCCCGTACGCGGGGCTGAGGACGCGCCTTGACAGGGTGCCCCACCCCACCTACCGTCACCATCTAATGGTTCTTATATCCATCTAGTGGATCGAGTTGGTATGCGTGATTCGAGTGAGCGAGTGCACCTCGTCGCTGCGACGGTCAGCCCTGCTGCGGACTTGCGGCGGTCCCGGGTTGACGGAGGTTCAGAATGACGGCGGCCCGATTGCGCGAACTGATCCTTGCGCCCGAACTCGTAGTCGCTCCCGGTGTGTACGACGGAATATCAGCTGCCCTGGTCGAACACTCCGCGTTCCCGGTGGCTTATATGTCCGGCGCCGCTGTATCGGCCTCGGCCGTGGGTCTGCCTGATATCGGCCTGACCACCATGACCGAGATGGCTGCGCAGGCCGCGGTGATCACGCGCCGATTGTCCAAACCGCTGATCGCCGACGCCGACACCGGGTTCGGGGACGTGACGAACGTCTACCGAACCGTGCAAGAGTACGAACGCCTCGGCGTGGCCGGCATTCAGCTCGAGGATCAGGTGTTTCCGAAGCGGTGCGGACACCTCGACGACAAAACGGTGGTCGATGTCGGCGAGTTCACTGCCAAGATCCGCGCCGCCGTCGATGCGCGGACCGACATGCTCATCATCGCGCGAACCGATGCCCGGGCGGTGCACGGAATGGATGAGGCGTTGCGTCGCGCCGCCCTGTATGCGGCGGCAGGTGCAGACGTCATCTTCGTCGAGGCACCGCAGTCACTCGATGAAATTGCCCGTGTCCCACGGGAACTGGATGCACCCGTGCTCTTCAACCTGGTCCCGAGGGGAAAGACCCCACCGGTGTCGCTGGATCAACTGCAAAGTTTCGGCTACGCGATTGCCATCGCTCCGGGTACGGGCGTCGGCGGGGCCGTAGGCGGAATCGGTGATGCCCTGGCAGCGCTGAGTCGCGGCGACACCAGCCACGACGGCATGGCGTCGCCGCGGGAGTTCTTCAACGCGCTCGGCCTCCCCTTCTGGGAGCACGTCCGCGCGACCTTCGACGGTGGGGATCTCGATGCCTAAGACGATCATCGAGAACATCCTGGCGGCCGCATCCGGCAACGATGCTGTATCACCAGGCCAGATCGTCACCTGCGATGTCGACATGACAGTCATCATCGACGTGCAATTCGCCCATCTTCGTCTGGGCGATGTCGTGGCTGTGCACGATCCGGCCAAGGTCGCCGTCGTCATGGATCACGCAGTGCCCGCGCCGACTGTCCGCGACGCCGTTCACGGGACCCGCGCCCGGGCATTCGCGCGTGATCACCACATCGCGCGCTTCTACGACATCGGGCGCCACGGCATCGTCCACCAGGTCATCGACGAGCAGGGGCTCGCCCTGCCGGGGACGGTTGTCGCCTGCACCGACTCGCACACCTGCGCAGCAGGTGCGATGAATTCCGCAGCCCGTGGCCTCGGCCCCGCCGAGATCCTACAAATGATCTGCACCGGAAAAACCTGGTACCGGGTACCGCCCACCATTCGATACGAGTTGGTCGGCACCAAACCACCCAATATCAACGGCAAAGACATATTCCTGGCCATCGCCGGCCAATTCGGTGACGCCACCGACCACGCACTCGAATTCGCCGGACCCGGTCTGGCCAGTGTTCCCATGAGCGACCGGCGCACCATCGCTACCCAGGGCGCCGAGATCGGCGCAGACTTCACCCTCTTCCCCGCAGACGACCTATGCCTGCAACACCTTTCACGCACCGCGCCGATGGCCAACTTCACGCCCCGCCACGCCGAGGCCGACGCCGAATACGCCGCAGTACGCGTGCTCGACCTGGACAGCATCCAGCCGATGGTCGCCCGCCCAGGGACGGTGATCAACAATGCCCTGGCAGTCTCTGAGTTGGCCGATGTCCGGATCGACCAGGCATTCATCGGTTCCTGCGCCAACGGACAACTCGCCGACCTCGAGGTGGCAGCCGATATCCTCGCCGGCCGGCACGTCGCCGACGGCGTCCGTCTGATCGTCACGCCAGCGTCTCAACGGGTCTACCTAGACGCGGTCAAACTCGGCTATGTCGCCACCCTGGTCGAGGCGGGCGCAGTCGTCACCAACTCCACCTGTGGCGCCTGTTTCGGCTATCACATGGGCGTGCTCGCACCGTCGGAAGTGTGTATTACCGCCAGCACCAGAAACTTTCGCGGACGAATGGGCAGCACCGAAGCCACGATCTACATGGCATCACCAGCCACGGTCGCAGCATCCGCCATCACCGGCCGCATCAGCCCGGCCACCACCCGGGAGGCAAAGCAATGACACTCACGGTCGCCCGCGGCCACGCCTGGGTGTTCGGCGACGAAGTCAACACCGACGACATGTACCCCGGCTTCGCGATGAAGCTGCCGCCGACCGAGGCGGCCAAGCACATGTTCGACGCCACCCGACCAGACTGGCCGTCCCTCGTCCAACCCGGTGACATCGTCGTAGCGGGGCGCAACTTCGGGCTCGGATCCAGTCGACCCGTCGCCGAACTCTTCAAAGAACTGCAAGTCAGCTGCCTGATCGCCGAGCAATTCAACTCGCTCTTTCACAGAAACGTCCTCAACTATGGGCTGCCCGCGATATCCCTTCGCAACGCGCGGGCCATCATCGCCGAAGGCGATCTCCTCGAAATTGACCTCGTCGGCGCCGAACTGCATAACCAGACGCAGAAATCGACGCACACCTTCGATCCATTCCCCGCGTTCATCGTCGACATGTTGTCCGCCGGTGGACTCATGAACCAGCTTGAGGCAGCAGGTTACCTGCGCACCACCGGGCCGGAAGCTCGGAATCAGACCGGCTAGCTCCGCCCCTACCTGCAGCTATCCGATGCCTGGTGGTCACTGCCCGCGATCGTGTCGGCGAAGGAGGGCGCGGACATCGAGTTCAGCGGCACGATCACATCGCTGGACCCGGAAACCCGTTCGGGTGTCGTGCTCGTCGGGGCGAAGTCCGACGGCCGGAAGATCTTTGGGCTAGCGACGATGAGCGTGCGGTTCAGCCGAGCCCCGAAAGCCATCGTCCGATCCCCTGCGGATCCGCAACGTGGTCGGGATCGACTTTGCGCATGGCCGCGTTGACTGCTAGCGCAGCCTCGCAACTGGCCGGATCCTGCAGCACGACTCGCCCCCCGGCGGCTTTGACGATCGCGCAACCGTCGGCACCATCCTCACTCGCGCACGAAAGGAGAACGGCGGTGACCGAATTGACGAGTGTGGCCGCGCTGCCGAACACCACGTCTAGTGAGGGGCGCGAGCAGAGGACCGGTCCGTCCAATGTCAGGTGTGCGCGCACATCGGGACCTGTGTCGTACTGGTCGACGGGAGTCTGCGGCCGCGTCGATCGCCGTCGGTCGTTACCCACCAACAGGTGGTAACCGGCCGGGGCCAGCGTCACTTCCCCCGACGGACACGCCCACGGGCTGGTGTTCGGCTCGTGAATCGGAATCGCGGTGAACCCCTGCAACACTGGGGCGAGCCCGCCGTACTGAGGCGCTCGGTGCAAGACCACAACGACCACCCTGTCGCGGACGTCGTCGAGCGTCTGGAAGATCCCCCGCAACGCGCCTATTCCGCCGGCGCTCCCGCCGATGACGACGACATCAGGGCCGGGCATGCTGGTTCTGGCTCTTCACGTAGATACCCAGCCGACGGTCCTGTGGTTTGAACAATCGCGTGCCGTCACCGGTGAGGCCCTCACGCGGACCGATGACAAGATTGCCGAAGGGCGCCAAGCTATCCCAGAACACCCGCTCGACCCGGCGTTGAAGCGTCTCCTCGAAATAGATGAAGACGTTTCTACACATGATCAGATGAAATTCACCAAATGCGCTGTCGGTGGCGAGATTATGCGAAAAGAACTCGAGCCGGGATCGCAGCGCCGGGCTGAGAATGCAGCGGTCGTACTTCGAGATGTACCAGTCCGAGAACGGTCTTTCCCCGCCGCTGGTCTGGTAGTTACGAGTCGCCCCGACCATCGCGTCCGCCGGGTAGATCGCCGACGAGGCGGCCCGTAGCGAGTCGCTGTCGATGTCGGTGGCGTAGATAGTCGTCCGATCCAACAAGCCGGCCTCGTCCAGCAGGATCGCAACTGAATACGCTTCCTCGCCGGTCGCGCAACCCGCGATCCAGATCCGAATGCTTGGATAGGTGGCCAGCCTGGGCAACAACTCCGTCCGAATCTTCGCGAACACCAACGGATCCCGGAACATCTCGGTGACGTTCACCGTCATCGTCGACAGGAACGACGACAGCAGCGCCGGATCCCGAAGGACCCGGCCTTGCGCCTCGGAGATAGTGCCCAGCGACTGTTTCTCGACGAAGGCCATCAACCTTCTGTTTCGCGACGCGTCCGTGTAGTGGCGAAAGTCGTAGCCGTGATGCTCGAACACCGTGTAGAAAAACGCTTCCGCCTCGATCGCAGTGAGTTCCTGGGATCGAGCCGCGTCTGACTTCTCGGCGGGATTACTCACGGGTGTTGACGGTCCGCTCTCCCCGTGGCCGGCTGGCCAACCACACTCTGAGCACCGAGGTGAGTTGATCCATGTCGACAGGCTTGGTGACATAGTCCGACGCGCCTGCCTCCAAGCACTTCTGGCGGTCGCCCTTCATGGCTTTCGCCGTGAGTGCGACGACGGGAAGACTGCGCCAGCGGGTTTCGGCCCGGATCCGTCGCATCGCCTCGTAACCGTCCATGACGGGCATCATGATGTCCATCAGCACCAGCCCGACCTCAGGATGCGCGGCGAGGGCGTCGAGGCCCTCTTGCCCATTGCTCGCGGGTATCACTTTGATGCCGTACCGCTTCAACGCACTGCCGAGCGAGAATACGTTCCGGACGTCGTCATCGACGAGCAGTACCGTATTGCCCTCCAGGGATTCGTCGATACGCCTCGGGTTGGAGAGGATTTCGCGTGCCGAATCGGGCATGTCATTGGCGACTCGATGAAGAAACAGTGCGGTCTCGTCCAGCAGTCGCTCCGGCGATTTGGCGTTCTTCAACACAATCGCGGACGCCAGGGCCTCGAGACGCTGCGTTTCCGCAGCGGTCAGCTCTCGCCCGGTGTGCACGATCACCGGAAGGCTCTTCTCCTGCAGCTGACCCTTGATCTGTTCGATGAGGTCGATCCCGTCGATATCGGGCAACCCCAGATCGAGGACCAGGCAATCGTAGGAGGTTGCTCCCGCGAGTTCCGCCAACACTTGCTCGCCGGTACCGACGCAGGTGATTGCAATATCGTCGCTTTCGATCATGTGCTTGACGACCTGGCGCTGGCTGGCGTCATCCTCGGCAACCAGCACGTGTCGCGGTCCCGGTTTCAGGAAATCGGCGACGGCCGTGAACATCGAACGGAGCGCAGTGATGTCGGCCGGTTTGTTCAGGGTGTGGATGGCGCCCATTCGACGACCGCGGCCGTCGTCGTTCGTCCCGGAAATGACGTTGACGGGTATGTGGCGGGTGGCGAGGTCATGCTTGAGCACGTCGAGGACAACCCAGCCGGCCATGTCCGGCAGGCCGATGTCCAGGGTGATGGCGGCGGGCTTCCGTTCCCTCGCCAGCGCGATCGCTATCCGGCCGCTGTCAGTGACAACCGCATCGAATCCGGCTTCCCTGGCCAGCTCGGCCAGCATCGCCGCGAAGGTTGGGTCGTCCTCGACGATCAGCAACACGGGTTTGGTTCCCTGAGGCCAGCTGACGGTTGAGATGTCCACATCCTCAAAGCGTTCGAGACCGTGACCGGTCTCGGGGGATCCCTGCGCAACTGGCTGATCGCCATTCGACGTCGCCGCACGGGGTGCCGCCGAGGGAATGCCCGGGGTCACCGACTGCCCCGGTCCGTCGACCGGCAGACAGCAGGTGAACGTCGCTCCCTGGCCGAGCGCGCTGCGTAGCGTGATCTCACCGCCGAGATTGCGCGCCAGCTCTCGGCTGATCGCCAACCCGAGACCGGTACCCCCGTACCGCCGGGTCGATCCCCGTGCGGCCTGCTGGAAGGACTCGAAGATCAAGTGGTGATCCTTCGGGTCGATCCCGATTCCGGTGTCCACGACGGCCAGTTCCAGAAACCCGTCACCCGGATTGCCTTCAGCATCACCCGCGGCGGACAGCTGCACGGTCACCGAACCGTTGTCGGTGAACTTGATCGCGTTCGCCACCAGATTCTTCGCGATCTGTTTGACCCGGGTGTAATCACTCGTGAGTTGCGCTGGGGCGCTGTCGCCCAACACGACCCGGTAGGTCACGCCCTTGTGCTCGGCGATCGGGCGGAATGTGCGCTCCAGAAAATCGACCAGCTCGCCGACCTCGATCACTTCCCGTTCGAGTCGTAGTGATCCGGATTCCACCTTCGCGAGATCGAGAACTTCGTCGATCAGGTTCAGCAGGTCTTTGCCGGATTGTTGGATCGTCTCCGCGAATTCCTGCTGCTTCTCGGGGAGCGGGTCATCCGAGTCGGAAAGGAGACCCGCCAGGATCAGGATGCTGTTCAACGGGGTTCGCAGCTCGTGCGACATGTTCGCCAGGAACTCTGACTTGTACCGCGAGGATACCGCCAGTTCCTCGGCCTTGGCCTCGAGAGTCTCACTGAGGCGGTGCAATTCGGAGTTCTTGCGCTCAAGGGTTTGAGCCTGCGTCTCGAGTCGCTCCGAACTGGCCCGCAGCTCTTCCTGCTGCGAGCGCAGTTCCTCGGTCGTCTCCTCCAGTTCGGCGTTCTGTACCGACAATTGATCTTCACGGTGCACCAGCTGTTCGTTGGCCGTCCGCAGCTCTTCTTCCTGGGCCTGCAGTTCCTCGGTTTGCGCCTGCGATAGCCGAAGTAACTCGCGAGTCTTCTGCGTCGCCTTGATCGCGCTGATGGCCACCCCGGCTCCCAGTGCGATGCTCTCCAAGAGTTCGATGTCGTCATCTTCGAACAACCGAAGCCCAGCGAGCTCTAAGACGCCGAGAACTTCTGATTCGAACTTGATGGGGATCAGAATCAGCGATACCGGCTCGGTCTTGCCCAATCCGGAGACGATCTCGACGTAGTCACCGGGCGCACCGGTCACCTCGATCCTGTTGCCTTCCAACGCGCATTGGCCGACGAGGCCGTCTCCGAGCCCGAACGAATTGGGGATGTCTTTGCGACGGTGGAACGCATACGAGGCGGTCAGGGCGAACTCGTCATCGTTGGGCTGCCGAAGATACAGCGCCCCGTGTTTGGCACCGAGAGCCTCTGCGGTACGCGTGACGATCGTCGCGCACGCTATCGCCGGGTCGGTCGCTCCCTGCACCTCGGTCAACAGGTGCGCCTGAATCTCCTTGGAACGGCGCGCCTTTTCGCTCACGGCAGCCTGGTCGGCAAGACTCGCGTTTGCGACGTTCATATTGTCGCGCATAGTTTCCGCCGCACCGGCGAGCGCGGCCACCTCCCGCGGACCCATAACGCGGATCGGTCGGTCGTGGGCACCGTTGGCGACCGCGGTCACATCACCCAGCACGCTGTTGAACGGCCGGGTCAGCAGCCGGCGCGACAGCCAAACGGTGGCTCCCACGACGGCAAACAGTAGAAACGATCCGATGCCCTGGGCGATATTCGCCAGTAGCTGAGCGGAATTCACTCGATCCAGCTGCCCGTCGATCAGCTGACCGGTACGGGCCTGCAAAGCCGCCAGTTGGGTCCGTAGCGCGTCGAACAGGTGCTTGCCCGTCCCCGCCGTCGACTCGAGCTGAGCCGGCGCGACGGGACCGGCGCGACGGGCCGCAATCTCGGGTTCGGCGGCTTGAGAGGTCCAGTCCGCGGCGGCAGCGACCACGGCGGTCAGCAGCTGGCTTCCTTCGAGATCGCCGGCCATATTCTTTCGCAAGTTGGCAACGAGCCGATCAGCCTCGGCTCTGCCTTGGTTATAAGGATCGAGAAATGACGAGTCACCAGTGAGCATGAAACCGCGCAAGCCTGTTTCCTGGTCCACATACGCCCCGCTCAACGCCGCAGCGTCGTCCTGCGCAGGCAGCGCTCTCCCGCCGAGTTCATGCACGGCGTCCGCCACCGCAAAGCGAGAGGCGAGCAAGATCGCCATGGAGACGACGAAGACGGCGGCGATCGCGCCCACGCATATCCAGATCAGCTGTCGCAGCGACAGCTTCGTCACCTTCTCCGTACGGGTCATACACCCTCACTCTCATGTGCGCTCATTGTCGTTGAGGGCAGGTCATTTCGAGCCGGACGGTGGCTGGCCCAAACCGCCGCCCAGTTCTCGACATTCGCGACCAGGTCCGCCGCCTCGATCGGGTGCGCATACAAGAAGCCCTGCTGCAGAGCACATCCCGCGTCTCGCAGCCAATCGGCCTGCTCTTGGTTTTCGACACCCTCAGCAATCAGATCGACCTGCATGCAGGCGGCCAGAGCGATCTGGCTACGCACCAGTCTTTGTACGCGTTGGTCGTCATGAAGTTGGGCTACGAACGTGCGATCGATCTTGAGCCAGTCGACGGGGACGTGCAGCAGATTCGTCATGCTGGCGTGGTCGGTCCCGAAATCGTCTATCGCTAAGTTGAATCCGATTCCCCGGGCCTGGCGCAGCGCCAGACGCGCCGCAACGGGATCTGCGTAGAACGTCAGCTCAGCCAGTTCCAGGCAGACGTTCTCCGGAGATATCCGATTGTCATGTTGGGCCCCGGTCAGATCGTCGAGGAAGCCGGCTGCGATCACGTGATCCGGCGAGAGGTTCACGTGCAGTTTCAGGTCGCTTCTGCCCAAGGATGCGTAGTCCTCGAAGCTACGCGCCAAGATCCACCGGCTCAGCGGACCGGTCTGCCCGGCGCTCTCAGCCAAGGCGATGATTTCCTCTGCCGGCATCTCTTCATCACCAACCCGCCAGCGAACCAGCGCTTCGAGGCCGAAAAGCGCTCCCGTGGCCGAGTTTACGATCGGCTGGTAAGCGATGCGGAACTCCGATCGCGCGATGGCGCCGGAGACTTCGGCTCTCAGATCGATCTTCCCCTTGTGCCGCGACCCGATCAGGTCGGTGTAGAGCACGCATTCGTTCAGTCGATTCTTCTTCGATTCGAACATGGCCATATCGGCCTGGGATAGCAACTCCTCGGGAGTGTGGGCGCTCGCACCAAGACCGGAAACGCCCATGCTCAGCGACGGACGTATGGTCGCGTTCTTACAGGAAACCGGCTGTTCCTGAACCACCTCGAGGATCCGGTTCCCGGCCGAAACCGCGGCACTCATCGACGGCACATGTTCGAGCAGGACGATGAATTCGTCACCGCCGATGCGGCAGACCAGGGCATCGCTGCCCGCCGCGGACCGAAGTCGCGACGCCACGCCGACAAGCAGTTCGTCGCCGGTGTCGTGGCCGTAGGTGTCGTTGACCGACTTGAACCTGTTGACGTCCATGTACAGCAAGGCAGCCAGCGTCCCGTGCTCCCGCCGGTGGACGAGATCCGCAAGGCGTTCATTCAGTTGTCGTCGATTCGCCAGATCGGTGAGCGGGTCGTGGCTCGCGAGATGGCTGATCACCAGCTGGGCCTGTTTGATCTCGGTCAAGTCGTGGACGACGACCGCGACGTGCAGATCGTCCGAATCGCCGATCGGCGACAAGGTGATCAGGACATCAACGGGGCGGCGGGCATCGGCGGCGAACGCCATCTCCAGCGAGACCTCCTGTTGCATCGCCAGAGTGACGTCCAATTGCTCACGCAACCGGTCGCGGTCAGCGTCGACGGCAAGCTCGACGATGGACCGGCCGATCAACGTTTCGGAGTGCCCACTGAGCAGAGCTGTAGCAGCCTTGTTGCAGCTGCGGATGACACCCGAGGCATCGACGGCGAGGATCGCGTCGGCAGTGGCCTGCATGACGGCGGCGTACTCGGTCTGGACCCGGTAGAGAGTCGCGTTGGCAAGCGCCAACGCAGCTGCCGCCGAAACCCCTCGGAACGAGGCTAATTCAACCTCCGAGAAGGCGGAGCCGTCGGCACGGCCGACACACAGGTAGCCGACGCGCTCACCCCGCGCGGTCAACTCCTCGAACATGACCGAGCGCTGTGGTGTGACGCCCTCAATCCGGCCGACCAGGTGCTCGACAAGCCACGCCTGCGGCAATGCCGACGTTCGATCCGTTTCGTTGTGCGAGAACGAATCATGCCAGTCGTGGTCGTCAGTCGGCAGGCGGAGTAGACACTCGGCATCGAACATCTGGCTGAGTTCGGTGACGATGGTCTTCTCCAACGAAGACAGATCGAGGCTGCCTTCGGTGAAGATGGTGGCAAGCCTCGCCCGCCGTCGGGTAAGCGCTAACTCCTCTCGCTGCCGGGTCTCGGCGGAGCGGGCAGCCTGCATTTGTTGCTCGTGCAGATTGGCCGCTTCGCGGCGTAGCCTGGCAAACGACCGATCCAGTTCGAGCAGGGCTTTGACTTTTGCGTAGAGCACTCCCGCGGAGACCGGCTTGAGCAGGAAGTCCACCGCCCCGAGGTCGTAGCCGCGATCCAGGTCGCCGTCGTCTGCCTGACCGGTGAGAAAGATGATCGGTGTCGAAGCCATTTCGTCGGCTTCCCGGATAAGTTGCGCGGTCTCGAATCCGTCCATCCCCGGCATGTTGATGTCCATGACGATCACGGCCACCTTGCGCTGCAGCAGCGCGGTGAGCGCCTCCTCGCCGGAGCCAGCCTGGACGATCTCACAATCTAACGGAGTTAGGACCGTGCACAGCAGGTCGCGCAGGCGCGCGTCGTCGTCGACCACCAGGACGGTCTGTTGACTCTCGGTCGCCACCGGCGCCCGCGCGTCGCGGTCAGTCGGTACGGGGATCAATGATCCCTGCCGCGCCTCATCCGGAACAAGCACCCCGACTTCCACCCCCACGTCGTCGCGCAACCACGCGTCGTCCCACAAGTGTGCACTCGGTCAGCCCCTCCCAGGACGCCGATGGAGAAGTTCCGTTCTTCAGCGGCCCGCGGGCCGGCGTCACTGCCCGTGCTCGATGTGCATGACGGGCGTGCCTCCCTCAGCGAGTGTCTCTTCCTCGATGCGCATCGGGTTGATCCTCAGCGCTCCGGTCAGCGCCATGCCGAAGGCGAAAAACACGACGATGGTCAGGTTCACCACGGCATGGGTCGGGGTGAGAAAGCCCGGACGGATATAGGACAGGAACCGGCCGAACCGGCCCTTGCCGTTGTGGCCCATCACAGAGATCATCCGCGCCACGCTGGCCTGCGAGGCGAGGCTCGACGCAATGACCGCGGCCAGGGCTGCTGAGACGAAGAAGACCTTGAACATTCAGCGTCGAACGTTCTGGCCAATCGCACACCCAGGGCTATTGCGTCGGCGCCGCCAGGGGTGGCCAGGTAAGTTTATTCAGATCTTTTGGGTGTTGCGGTCGGCTTCATCCCGAACTGTATGTGCAGCAGCGGGTTTCGCCGACGACCCGCGCACGACGCGCAGCACCGCGACGGCGACCGCCACGACGCTCAGCACAATCGTCGGCGCGGTGATACCGACGGCCGGTTCGATCGTGACCAGCAGCACGGGCAGGCCGAAGCCCAGATAGGTGACAGCCCAGAAAATGCCGGTCAGCGTTCCGCGCAACCGGGGAGGTGACAAGGTTTCCACATCGACCAGGCCTTGCCGGAGACACAACCCGTAGGCGATACCCAGCACGAGCGCGACGGCCACGAAGACGGCCACTGACGGTGTGGCCCCCGCGGCGGCGACGGTGCCGAATCCGATAGCGGCGGCCAGCGCACCGGCGGCGCCGGCGCTTGAACCCCATTCTCTGCGCCGGGCGACCATCTGAATGACCACACCTGACGACAATGTCAAGGCCGCGGCCATGCCGGGCAGCAGCGGCCCGTCGAAGCGGTAGTGCATCCGCTCGACCATCGTCACCATCGCCGTCGTCGCGCTGGCGAAGACCCACACCGCCAACGGCAGCGCCGCGCCGAGCGCCGCCACCACACCCTGGTGGCTGCCGGCGTCTGCGGAAACGTCCCGCCCGGACGCGGGGCTCTCGGGAGCGCCTGCGGTGCGGGCCAGGGCGGCACCGGTCAGTACGGCCGTGGCCGACAAGCCGACCGAGACCGCGAACGGCACATCGACCGGCGCCGCGGTGAACTGTGCGAGAAGCGCGGAAATGACAGGGCCACAGCCGAATCCGGCGGTCAGCGACACACCGGCCAGTACCGAACCGGACCCTCCGCCGATATCGGCGCTCCACGCGGTGCCTGCGCTCATCGCCACGCCGACGCCCGCTCCGACGATCAGCCGGCCGATGAACACTCCCGACTGGTCGTGCCAGCACAGCAGCGCGAGGTTACCCAGCCCCGCCACCGCCGCACCGGTGAGCAGCAGCGGCCGCCGACCCCACCGGTCGGACAATGTTCCACCACCCAGCAGACCCGGTAGCAACCCCACTGCGTAGATACCGAACGCACCGTCGATTGCGGTTCTGCCCAATCCTTCGCTTTGAGCGAGTATCGGTAATAGCGCCGTGAAGTGGTTGGCGGCCCAGCCGGTGGCGAACAGCACCACCAATATCGCAGGCAACGCCGTCCGCGTCCGCGTCGACGGCTGATCGTCCGCACGCCCCATCGATCGTTGCCTCCTCGTCGGCGAAAGTCGCTACCCGCCCAACAGTCAACCCGACCCCGGCATTCCAGTGCAGATTGGCTGGCAGTGGGGTCTACTAGTGGTTATGCGGTTCGAGGGGGACGGCGAGCCTCTCTCAGACGACGGGCCAGAGATCCCCGTCGAACTCGTCCGTACCCTGCTGGGCCTGCTGCGTGCCCGACTCGGTCTGGATACCGCATGGCTGTCCTCCTTTCGCGACGGAATGCAGACGATGGAGGTGCTCGACGGCGACGCCGAGGCGGTGAATCTTTCGTTGGGTGACCGCACCTCGCTTTCGGATTCGTATTGCGTGCGGGTCATCGACGGACGGCTTCCCGCGATCATCCCGGACACGGCGGCCAATCAGACGACGGCCGCACTGCCGATCACCGGCGACTGGAACCTCGGCGCCTACGTCGGTGTGCCGGTGCTCAACCCCGCCGGTGCGACAATCGGGATGGTGTGTGCGGTCAGCCAGGAGGCCAAGCCGTACCTCGCCGATATCGACCTACGGGTCGTCAAACAGGTCGCCGAACTCATTGGGACACTGATCGAATCGCCGGACAAGGGGCCCGATACCACCGCGTCCCAGCGCGCAGCAATCCGAACGGTGGTCTACCAACGCGACTTCGAGGTGGTGTTCCAACCCATCCATGACGTGACCTCCGGCAAGGTGATGGGCGTGGAGGCCCTGGCGCGCTTTCCCCATGCACCGTTTCGCCCCGACGCCTTTCTCGCGCAGGCGGCACTGCTGGGTCTCGGAATCGAACTCGAGACTGCCATTCTGGCTCGCGTCTTCTCTATGGTGCCGCGGCTGCCCGAAGAGGTGTTCGTAGCGGTGAATATCTCACCAGGAGCGGCACTGGTGGCTCCGTGGGCTCAGATGCTCGCCGATATCGAACCGTCGCGAATTGTGCTGGAGCTGACCGAACATGATGCCGTCCTGGATTACGGCGCACTCGAAGACGCCTTGGAGCCGTGCCGATCACGAGGCGTCCGGATCGCGGTCGACGATGTCGGCGCCGGGTTCTCCTCGTTCTCGCATGTACTCGAGTTGAGCCCCGAGTTCGTCAAGATCGACCAGTCGATCACCCGCAACATCGACGTCGACGACACCCGCCGACGGCTCGCGCACGCCATCGCCGAGCTTGCCGGACAGATGGGCGCGACGGTGATCGCCGAAGGTGTTGAGAGCCAGGGCGAACTGGATGCCGTCGGCGCCGTCGGTATCACCGCGGCCCAAGGGTTCTTCCTCAGCCGCCCACGGCCCGTCGGTCACGGGTTTGAGCCTGCTGAGGTCACCGCAGAGCCCGCAGACCTGCTTCACACGGAAGTCGACCTCCTCGGTGAGCGACGATTCGAACTGGCGCTTGCGCATTCACCCATCGGCATGGCTGTGGTCGGTTTGGACGGCACCTTCTTGCGCACCAATCGCGCGCTGCGCGCCATGCTCGGATACAGCAAATGGGAGTTCGCAGAGCTCACTTTCCAGGAGATCACCCACCCTGACGATCTAGATGCCGACGTGTCCTTGCTCAACGATTGCCTGCAGGGGCGCCGGCGGTCGTACCGCATCGACAAGCGCTACATCGCATCGGACGGACGGATCGTGTGGGGAGCCCTCACGGTCGTGATCGTGCATGCCCCGCGAGATCGCCCGCGCTACTTCGTATCTCAAATCGTGGACGTGACGGTCGACCGCATCCGAGAGGCCGATCTAGCCCGCCAAGCCGCCACCGATCCGCTCACCGCCGTCGCCAACCGGTCGGCGGGCTGGAACCGCCTGGAACAACTCCAAGCGAGGGAGTCGGGCTACGGCGTCCTGCTGTGCGACATCGAGCGATTCAAGTCCGTCAACGATCAACACGGCCACCGAGCCGGTGATCGGCTGCTAGTGGAGGTCGCCCGCCGGCTGCACGAGGCCGTCGGAGACCGCGACACAGTCGTGCGATGGGGTGGCGACGAATTTCTGGTAATCACCGACTCTGTCGACGAGTCGGAGTTGGCGCGCCTGGCCGAGCAGATCACCGACGATCTGGGCCGCAAGCCGGCCACGCTTGGCGATGGCACTCAGGTCGCGGTTGGCTTGACGATCGGCTGCGCGGTGCACAACCCGGGCGACGGACGCTCGGTTGACACCGTGCTCGACGACGCCGACCACGCCCTGTACGCGAAGCGGAGCAGTCGGCTCTAGGGCGAGCCTGCCGGGTCTCTGTGAGGTTCGGGAAGATTACTTAGATCAGGTAGCGTTTAACGAGGCGCGCATACCGATCGAAGGAGCGACCACGTGAATCTCGGCCCGTGGGGTGATCTCACCATCTTTGCCGGCGTCATGGCCGTCGTCTTCGCCACCTGTGTGTTCGTCTACATCGGTCGGCTGGAGCGGCGAACCTCCCATCCCATGGGTGACCAGGTAGGCGCCCACAAAGCGGTGCTGGCCAAAATCCGCAAGCGCGAGCCGCTCACCCGCGACGAATTCGACTACGCCTCCGAACTAGTCGCCGATGCGCGGTCCCCGTTGGCCTACGGCATTCCCGCGGCGCTGTTCACCATGGGCTTCTTCTACGTCGTCGGCTGCCTGTTCATGCTGCACCTCGACGGCGGGCACCCGTCGTTCCGGACATTCATCGGTGGCATCCCGATGCTGACCTCGATGAACATGGCCGTTCAGCTGCATAAGGTCGCGCGCATGAAGCGCAAGCTGGCCGACATCGCGGTGCTGGAGCCGGAGTCGACGGACGAGCTCGTTAGCGTTGGCAGCGCCTGACTTTCGTCAGTTCTGCGCTTTGGTTATCGCGTCGCCGTCTTCCCACAGCAGTAGCTGACGGACCGACCGGCGGGTTCCGTAAGGCCGGAGCATCGAACTGGCGGGGCGTTGGCGTACCTTCAATGGCCACCAGAACCAGCGGCCGAGCAGGGCCGCGACGGCCGGCGTCATGAAAGACCGCACGATCAGGGTGTCGAACAGCAGACCGAGCGCGATCGTCGTTCCGATCTGACCGAGAATCCGCAAGTCGGCGAAGACGAACGACGCCATCGTCGCCGCGAACACCAGACCTGCCGCCGTCACCACCGCGCCCGAGCCGGCCATCGCCCGGATGATGCCGGTATTCAGTCCCGCATGTATCTCTTCTTGGAATCGGGATATCAACAGCAGGTTGTAGTCCGACCCCACCGCCAACAGCAGGATGATGGCCAGCGCCAACACGATCCAGAACAGGTGGATCCCAAAGATGTCCTGCCAGATCAACACCGACAACCCGAACGAAGCGCCCAACGACAGCGCCACGGTGCCCACGATGACGAAAGCCGCGACGATGCTTCGCGTGATGAACATCATGACGAGCAGGATCAGGCTCAGCGCCGCGATCCCAGCGATCATCAGATCGTATTTGGCGCCGTCCTGGATGTCCTTGTACGTGGCCGCGGTGCCGGCGATGAAGATCTTGGACCCGGCCAGCGGTGTGCCCTTGACGGCTTCCTGAGCGGCGTTGCGGATCGAGTCGATATGCGAAATGCCTTCGGGCGTAGCGGGATCGCCGTCGTGGGTGATGATCATCCTGGCGGCCTTACCGTCCGGTGACATGAACAGCTTCATGCCGCGCTGGAATTCGGGATTGGTGAACGCCTCCGGCGGGAGATAGAACGTGTCGTCGGTTTTCGACGCGTCATACGCCTGGCCCAGTGCGGTCGAGTTCTGCAGTGCGGCCTGCGCCTGGTCGTTGATGCCCGAGTTGGTGGCGTAGTTGGTCAGCGTCAGGTCGCGGTTGGTCTGCTGACTTTCGATCTGCGGCGGGATCAACGCGAGCAGTTTCGGTTGCAGCGCATCGAGTTTCGCGATGCTGCCCGCGACGTTGCCGAGTTGATCGGTCAGCGCGTCAATGCCGTCGAGCGCGTCGAACAGCGAGCGCAGCGCCGCGCAGACCGGGATGTCGTAACAGTGCGGCTCCCAATAGAAGTAGTTGCGCAGCGGCCGGAAGAAGTCATCGAAGTTGGCGATCTTGTTGCGCAGGTCCTGGGCGGTGGTGACGGTGTCCTGGAATGCCTTGGTCTGCTCGTCGGTGACTTCCTTGGACTGCTGCTGCAGCACATACTGCTGGCGCAGAATGTCGATCGAGTTATTGATGACGCCCACCTGCTTGAGCAGGTCGGCGCTGCGGGCCTGCTGGAACGGCAGGTTGTTGATCTGCCCGAGGCTGCCCGCGCTGACCTGGAACGGTATCGACGTGTGGTCCAGGGGCGTGCCCAGCGGCCGGGTGATCGCCTGCACCTGTGCGATGCCAGCGGTGTGGAAGACGGCTTTGGCGACCCGCTCCAGCAGGATCATGTCGGTGGAATTGCGCAGATCGTGGTCGGATTCGATCATCAGCAGTTCGGGATTGAGCCGGGCTTGCGTGAAGTGGCGTTCGGCGGCGGTGTAGCCGACGTTGGCCGGCGCGCCTGCCGGCATGTAGCCGCGGGCGTCGTAACTGGTCTTGTAGTTCGGCAGGGCAATCAGACCGATGAGGGCGATGCCGACCGTCACCACCAGGATGGGGCCGGGCCAGCGGACGATGGCGGTGCCGATGCGTCGCCAACCCTGAGTGCGCATCGGGCGGGCGGGTTCGAAGAGGCCGAAGTGGCGGCCGATGACCAGCAGGGCCGGCGCGAGGGTCAGTGCCGCGATCACAGCGATCAGGACGCCGATACCGGCGGGCACGCCCAGGCTGTTGAAGTACGGCAGCCGGGTGAACATCAGACACATCACCGCGCCGGCGATCGTCAGGCCCGACCCCAGGATGATGTGCGCGGTGCCGTGGTACATCGTGTTGTACGCCGTGACGCGGTCCTGCCCGGCGTACCGGGCCTCGTGAAAACGGCCGAGTAGGAATATCGCGTAGTCGGTTCCGGCGGCGATCACCAAGAGCGTCAACAGGTTCGTCGAGTACGTCGACAGCTCGATGATGCCGGCGTTAGCCAGGACGGCTACCGACCCACGGGAGGCGGTCAGCTCGATCATCACCGTGAAGATCACCAAGAACACCGTGGTGAGGCGGCGGTAGAGCCAGAAGAGCATCAACGCGATCACCCCGAGGGTGATCAGGGTGGTTTTCAGCGTGCCGTGGCGTCCCACCTCGAACTGGTCGGTGACCAGGGGCGCCGCGCCGGTGACGTAGGCGCGGAGGCCGGGGGGCGGGGGGCTGTTGTTGACGATGTCGCGCACCGAGTCGACGGACTCGTTCGCCAGCGACTCACCCTGGTTGCCGGCGAGGTAAAGCTGCACCAGTGCCGCCTTGCCGTCAGCGCTCTGCGAGCCGGCCGCCGTGAGTGGATCTCCCCAGAAGTCCTGGATGTGCTGGACGTGTTTGGTGTCCTGTCGGAGCTTCTGGATCAAGCCGTCGTAGTAGTGGTGCGCGTCGGCGCCGAGCGGCTGGTCGCCTTCCAGGACGATCATCGCCGAGCTGTCGGAGTCGAACTCGCCGAACACCTTGCCGATCCGCTTGGCGGCCTGCAGCGACGGCGAATCCTGTGGACTCAGTGACACGTTGTGCTTTTCGGCGACGGTCTCCAGCTGCGGCACGAAGACGTTCGTGACGACCGCCAGACCCAGCCAGAACAGCGCGATGACCACCGAGAATCGCCGGATGAGGTCCGGGATCCGGTGGCTCATCCGGACTTGTCCAGGCAGTAGGTGAAGGCGTTCAGGGTGTTCACGGTTCGTTCGTCTTTGACGACGTCGTCGATCTTGATCCGACAGCCGATCGAGTCACTGTCACCCTGGGCGGAGACGTTGACGAAGACCGCCGGCTGGGTGGTGGTGGTGTCGTAGGCCCAGGGCAGCGTGACGTTGTCGGCGCGCTGTGGTTGGGCGTTCACGTCCGTGTAGGTGATGGTCGCGACGGTGCCCGGCGGGCCGAAAACCTCCATGACCACGTGCTTCGGGTTGAACGGGACGATGTCGTTGCCGGCGCCGCTTGGCGTGGACGTGACGTCGTGGGAGCCGAAGATGCCGTGCAGGCGGTACACCGCGAACCCGGCGACCGCGACGACCACCACCGCGACCAGCAGCATCCAGCTTTTGCTCAATCGGCGTCCGATCGAATCCCGCTGCATCCGTGACCCTTTCATGAGCGGCGACAGGCGCTGACGGCGACGGACCTTCTATAGGGTGGCTAATCAACCTAGTTGACAGTACGACACGGGACCGTACTCCACAACACTGGAAGACGGACATTCCGAGGCGCGTCCGGCCTCGCATCGCAGGCAGCCAGCGCCAGGGCGGACGCGCGCCCCATGACCGTGGTGCCGCCGAACCGTTCACCGCTTAGACTGCCCGCCGGACGGCGCGTTCTACGAATACCTAAGCTGGCGGACTCCGAGGGGCAAGCTGCTGGAACACCGGACGGCCAACACGGGGCAACGTGGCATTGGCGTGTATTTCGGTCTGCTGCAACTGGTGTTCAACCTCAGCTGGGTGATCTACGTCATCTATCTACCGCAGCTGGCCCACCAGGCCGGCATCGCCGGTTGGGCCGTGCCATGGATCCTGGTGGCCGACCACGCCTGGTTGGTCGGCGGCCTGTTGCTCGTACCGATGATCCGGCACAAAGACGGCGTGAACTGCGGCCCGCAGGCGGGAACAATTGTCACCTGAAAGAGAAGCACCTTTCGCCGCCGTAATCGCCCCGTCAGTGGGCCGTTGCTCTTCAGCCGCGCGGCCACACAATCATCGGCACCGGCAGCGCCCGCATGATCTTGCTTGCCGAGTGGCCGAGGAAGAGCCGCTTCGGCTGCGCCAAACGGCTGGAGCCGACCAGGACGATCTCGCTGTCCTCGAAGTCCAGTTCCAGGACAGCATCGTCAAGCGAATGTCCTTGTCCCACAACACTCGTTACCGACACGCCGGCGGGAAGCGCGGCGGTGGCCTTGTCCACGAGGCCGGCCGCGTGCTGCTGCGCCAGCCGGGTCCACTCGTGGCGGCGCTCCTCACTGCCTCCCTCACCGACGGCGACAAGCGACATCAGCCGAAGGGGCACCTTCCACTCGGCCGCCAGACTGATCGCATTGTCGAACAGATTCTCGTTGCCCGGTCGCATCCCTATCGCGCAGGTGATGCGGGTGATGCGCTCCCGGGATTCGTATCCAGCCGGCGCCAGTGCCACCGGCACCTCCGAGGAGTGCAGCAGAGCATCGGCCAGACTTCCCAGCCCGAACCGCCCGCTGCGGACGCGATGGAAGGTGCCGACGACGATCAGGGCCGCCTCGCCCTGATCGGGATCAGTCGCAGCGTCGAGCAGTCCTTCAGTGATGGAGTCCGCCCTGCGCAGGTGCCCTTCGGCCTGAACGTCGTTCGGCACCTGGGCCAGTCCATCCGCGAGCCATTCGCGGCCCTGCTCCTCGACTTCGGCGTTGAAAGCCTGGTCGGGTGAGTACCGGTGAAAAGTCGGCGCGCCACTGGGCAACACCGCGACCAGATCCAGCGTCGCGCCTGAGGACCGGGCCAAGGTGGCCGCGAGATTGACCGCGTCAAGGCCGCGGCGGCGGGGGCCATAACCGACGACGTACCGCATGCTTGGTGACGCTAACACGGGCGGTGGGCGCAGGTTGGTCGACTGCAGAAACGTTCTCGCCCTTGGCCGCTGGGCGGGTTGGTGTCGTCAAAAAGTGCCGGAGTAGCCGCCGTTGTGGTAAGCCACAGCGTACGAGTCGGGACGATTTGATGATGGTGGTCGAAGATGAGTCAGGTTGCCTCTGGGCCGAAGGGCACCACCCAGCTCGCCCGGACGCTCGGTCTGTGGGCCATCGTGGGTCTCGGCCTGGGTTACATGACGCCGACGGTCGTGTTCGACACGTTCGGCATCGTCTCGACCGAGACCGGGAACGTGGTCCCGACCGCCTACATCTTCGCGTTGGTGGTCATGATGTTCACGGCGATCAGTTATGGCCGGATGACTCAGGTCTTCCCGTCCGCCGGTTCGGCCTACACGTACACCACCGAGACCATCAGCCCCAACCTCGGCTTCCTGATCGGGTGGGCGGCGCTGCTCGACTACCTGTTGCTGCCGTTGGTCAACGCGCTCATCATCCGCAGCTACCTGTATTCGTTCTTCCCCTCGGCCCCGGCCTGGATCTGGGTCGTGGTGTACGTCTCCGTCATCACCGGGATGTGCCTGTTCAGCATGACCAACACCTCGCGCGTCAACATGCTGCTGGTGGTGTTCGAGGTGGTCCTGATCGGGGTGTTCCTGATCCTGGCCGCGAAATCCCTGATCGACGGGATGGGCAATGGGACGCTCTTCTCCACGCAACCGTTGTGGCACGAAGGCGGACACCTCAACCTGGTCATCACCGGTGCCACCATCGTGGCCTTCTCGTTCATCGGCTTCGACGCGATCACCATGTACACCGAGGAGGCGAAGGACCCCTCCACCGTGCCGAAGGCGATCATGCTGGCACTGTTGATCGGTGGTGCGATCTTCTTCGTCGCCGCATTCTTCACCCAGTCCCTGTTTCCGGACGTTTCCAACTTCAGCGAGGAATCGTTGGAGAACAGTGCGCTACCCGAGATCGCCTTCAACGTCGGTGGGCATCTGTTCAAGATCCTGCTCACCGCCGCGGCGTTCGCGGCGACGGTGGCCTCCAGCCTCGCCTCGCACGCTTCGGTGTCGCGGCTGCTGTACGTCATGGGCCGTAACGGCCGCGGCCCGATCGGGCGTTTCTTCGGTTATCTGCATCCGAGCTTCCAAACCCCGGCGTACGCAATCGTCTTCGTGGGTGTGGTGTCGCTGCTGGCGATTGCGTTCAATCTCGACTTCGTGGCCTCGCTGATCAACTTCGGCGCCTTGGTCGCGTTCACGTTCGTGAACCTGACCGTGATCGTTTACTTCGCCTACCGGCGTCGCGAGGTCCGCGGGGCACGTCAGATTCTGCGGAACATTGTCCTGCCGGCCATCGGTGTCATGCTCACGGTTGTTCTGTGGCTGTATCTTTCGGCCGAGTCGACCCGGTACGGGATCATTTGGTTCGGTATCGGGATCGTCGTGCTGCTGTGGCTGACGCGATTCTTCCGGCGGCCGCTGACCATCAACATGGGCGAGGCCGAGACCTGAGCGAGTGCCGAGGCAGTCGGCGTTTCTCCAACCGCAGGCGATTACCGGACCACGAGCACCGGGCACTCGGCGTGATGAATCAGGTTCTGGCCGACCGAACCGAGGATCGAGTCGGCGACTCTTCCGCGGCCGTGGCTGCCGACGACCACCAACTGAGCCTCCCGCGACAGATCGGTGAGCCCTTTCGCCGGGCTGATGTCTCGAAAGACCTTGATCACGTGGGCGTTCGGGTACTTCCTGGCCAGCGGTTCGACCAACTCGTCGATCTGCTGGCGCTGTTGTGTCTGCAACAGGTCCAGTAGCGGCCAGTCCATGTTCCCCTGGCCACCGAGATCGCCCATTCCAACCGCGGCGTCGAGCTCCCACATGTGCACCACCGACAGCTGCGCATGCAACACCCGGGCGATGTCGAAGGCCTCCGCGAGCGCGCGGCCAGACGCCTCGGAGTCGTCGACGCCGACGACGACGGGCAACGGCTTGCCGGTCCGCCTGGCGACAGGGGGTCGCCAGACCACGACGGGGCAGTGGGTCCGATGGACCGCTCTCACGACGTGTCCGCCCAGCGCGCGATGGTCCGACGCACCGGTGCCCACCACTAGCACGCGGGCAGATTGCGAGGCGTCTGCCAGGGCCGTCGCGACCGCGCCTTTGACCGTCGCCGTGCTGATCGCAAGAGCGGGATACGCCGACCGCACGACCGCCTCCGCCGCTGCGAGTACCCCGTCGCCGTTTCCCTCGAGTCCGGTGGATGCGTCAGCAGCGCTGGCGAAATGCCAGTCCAACCGCGGGATCGCGTGAAGCAACGTCAGCGGCAGGGCATGTTTGGTCGCGAACTCTGCGGCCCAGCGGGCAGCGCCGAGGGCGGCATCCGATCCGTCGATACCGACGACGACCGGCTGCTCATGGGTTGCGGTAGTCACACCTTGAGACTATTGGGGCTACCCGGCGAAGCAGGGGGCATCGGCCGGGGTGTAGTACGGCAGGCCGGTCGGGGAGATACAGGGCGCCTCGCCGGGAAATGCGGGGACCAGCGAATACGCGTAGCTCTCCGGGAAGCCGTAGCGCGCCCAGTCACCGGCCACTGCAGCGTCCACCGCGTCGCCGGCGATACCCGGGGTGCAACCGCCGACGGTCACGTGCCGGCCCCCGACGTCGCCGCATATGTCAGCCTGGGCCGCCGGGGCGATCGCTGCGGGGATTGCCGACAAAGCAGCCACGCTCAACAGGATCGCTGCAGTTCTTTTGGTCATGCCGTCATTGTCGCAGGCTGGTGGGCATGCGTTACCGCGTTACCGCATATCAGCCGCCTGGGATGACGCGTCACCGCCCCAAGCGCGGCAGGTTGGACGGTAAACAACGGTTCTTTGCCGAACCGGGGCGCGCTTACGGCAGTTTCGCCCGTAATCCCGAGAAGATGGTATTCAGGCTGAATTCCAGCTGCTGCCCGTCGTCGGCATCGGTGTCGCGGGCCGCCACCACTTGGCGCAGTACGGGAAAGTCGTCGGCACCGGCGCTACGCAACGCGGTCGCCACCTCTGAGACGTAGGGGTGCTCTCTGCTCTGGGAAAGGAATACCGCTTCACGGCCCGCAGCGTGGCCCAGCTCGCTGACGAGACGCAGTATGTGACTCGCGTCGTCCACGGAGAATCCCGCATCGACCAACGCTCGAAGTACACGCTCGACAGGTTCGAGCGCTCCGAGGCTACTGGCCGGCAGCCGGAAATAGGTCGCCAGCACGCCCAGTGCGACGTGGGCTTCGCGCAGGGCGGCCGCATAGCCACGCAGTACGTCGCGCCAGTCGCCGCCGTGGGGTATCGCCATTCGACTCAGCTCGACGGTGAACGCGTCGACGGCTACCAGTTCACGCAGCGTTTCGCGGTCCCCTACGTGGTAGTTGAGAGCCTTGGGATCGACGCCAAGTACGTCGGCGACGCCCTGCATCGTGAGCTGCTCCGGGGCTAGCGTGCGGGCGGCCGACACGATCCGCTCGCGTGTTATCTGTCGCGGTCGCCCTCGCTGCCGGGGCTTCGCGGGGTCTCCCGCTGCGTCCTGCACGTCACGCCTTTCCGTTCCGAACTTCCATCGAAGCGTGATAATTTCCCGTTCGGGATAAATTCGTAAAATCCGAGTACGTCAGTGCCAGCAATGAGGACAGCCTAGGACCATGCCGACCACCATCCGCCCAGGTATCTGCCGTATCTGCTCGGCCCATTGCGGGGTGCTGGCGACGGTCACCGACGGCCGGCTCGCCAAGGTCACCGGCGATCCCGACAATCCCCTGTTCAAGGGCTACAGCTGCGCCAAGGGCCGAGCCCTGCCCGAAATTCACAACAACCCCGGCCGGCTCTTGCACAGCCAGAAGCGCGGCGGCGACGGCGGTTTTGCGCCGATCGAATCCGAACTGGCGATGGACGAGGTCGCGGCGGTATTGCAGAACCTGATCGCAGAATTCGGGCCGCGCTCGGTCGCCCTGTATCTGGGCACGAATGGCCTGCCTTACCCCGCGTCGGCGCTGATGGCCAATGCCTTCATCCGAGCCATCGAATCTCCGATGTTTTTCACCGCTAACACCATCGATCAGCCGGGTAAGCAAATTGCGCTCGCCGCCCACGGCCACTGGCTCGGCGGTGACGTCGACTTCGGCGAGGCGAAGAGCTGGATGCTGATCGGCACAAATCCGCTGGTGTCTAAGGCGATCGGCATTCCCGGCCAAAATCCGGCGCAGAATCTGAAAGCGGCGATAAGCCGCGGCATGAAGTTGATCGTCATCGACCCACGCCGTTCGCAGACCGCCGCTCGAGCGGCCATTCACATCCAACCCCGCCCCGGCGAAGACGCGGCGATCCTCGCCGGGATCATCAACATCATCATTACCGAGGGACTGTATGACTGGCAGTTCATCGAGGAACACGTCGACGGCTTCCCCGCACTGGCCGAGGCGGTCTCTGCCTTCACGCCAGCATATGTCGCCGAACGGGCAGACATTGACGAGCAACAATTGATCGACGCCGCAAGGCTATTCGCTTTACACGGTAGGCGCGGCGGCATGGTGAACGCCGGGACCGGGGCCAACATGGCCATGCACGGCAACGTCGTCGAATATCTGTGTCTGTGCCTGACGTCCATCTGCGGCCGGTGGCAGCGCGCCGGGGAGCAGGTGCTCCGGCCGAACACCCTCATGCCTGCATTCACGGCCAAGGCCCAGGCGCACCCGCCTTATGAAGGATGGGGCTACGGCGAGCAGCTGCGGGTTCGCGGTCTGACGGATGCGGTCTGCGGTATGCCGACTGCCGCCTTGGCAGACGAGATTCTGATGGACGGGGACGGGCAGGTGAAGGCCCTCATCTGCATCGGCGGCAATCCCATGGCGGCATGGCCCGATCAACGAAAGACCTTGCAGGCGTTGGAAAGCCTTGAGTTGCTGGTCACCCTTGACACCGAGATGTCGCTGACATCGCGACTGGCTGACTACGTCATCGCGCCGAGGATGCAGATGGAAACGCCCGCAATGACGATGGGCAGCGAGCTGATCAAGTACTACACCAGCGGGACCGGGATACCAGCTCCCTACGCACAGTATGTGCCACGGCTCGTCGAGCCACCTGCCGGTTCCGACCTGGTCGAGGAATGGCAGTTCTTCCTCGGCCTCGCGAAGCGCATGGACCTCGAATTGTGGTTCGTCAACTTCTTCGGTGGTGGCGGCGGCAGGTTCATGGAGTCACCGCCCATCGTCTGTAATTTCAACGGCGACACCGAGATCACCACCGAAGAGCTGTTCGAGAAGATGTGCGAGACCTCGCGAATTCCGCTGGCCGAAGTCCGAAGTCATCCGCACGGTGCGATCTTCGACGTGGAAGCGATCGTCGAGGACAAGGACCCGGATTGCACGGCGAAACTCGATATCGGAAACGACTACCTGCTTACCGAGCTCACCGAGTACTTTGTCGAGGATTTCCGGGCCGCCAGGACGGACGCGAACTTCCCGTTCCGGCTGGTGCCGCGGCGGCACAACAACTTCATGAATTCCTCTGGAATCAATCTGGCAGAACTGAACCACGGCAAGCCCTACAACCCCACCTACATGCATCCGGACAGCATCGCGGCGTTGGGTCTGAATTCCGGTGACCTGGTGACGGTTACGTCGCCTCACGACAGCATTCCCAGCGTCCTCGAGGCCGACGACAGTCTCCGTCACGACGTCGTCGCGACGCACCATGCTTTCGGCGGCCTGCCGGCCGAAGATGGCGAGGTCCGCGACCGCGGGAGCAGCGTAGCCAGGTTGATCCCGACCGCCCACGAATACGACCGCATCACCGGCTTGCCGCGGCAGGGAAACATCCCCGTGTGCATCACGCCGCGACCGAACGTCGGAGAGGTATCGCTATGACCAATGTTGTTGCACGCGAGCCGAACCTCGCCAGCCCATGGGCGCCTCACCGGGTGCGGACCTACGTGGCCGCCGGCCTCTTCACCGGACTGGTGTTCGTCGGGATGACCATCGGCGTTGGCATCGGCGTCATCGAGCCGAACTTCACCTCGGATGTCATAGCCAATCTGTTGTTCGGCATTCCGGCGATTCTGGTTCCCCTTGTCCTCCTCTGGGATGCACCGGGCGAGCATCGCATGCGAGAGGAGAAGGCGGCGGAACTCACGTTGTTCTATCTGCCCTACACCGCGTTCAGCCAGATCTGCTACGAACTTGTCTTTCTCATCGGCCACCCGCTGGGCTGGTGGACTCCGACCAGTGACCCGGGCATCAAGTGGCTCTGGTGGCAATACGGCCTCGCCGATACTCGCTACGCCAGCGGAAATCCGTGGACCTTCGCCCTCGAGGTCGTCGGGGTGACCACCGGCATCGTGGTGATCACCATGTGGACTCGGCTCGTCCGGCAATCACTCCCGATCGAGAAGCGGATTCGCTCGCTGTGGCTGGCGTTCGCGGGTATCGCGGTCCTGATGAGCAGTACCGCGGTCTACTTCATCGCTGAGGTCGGCGCCGGCTTCAGAGATATCGGGCAGGGTGCGTTCGGGTTGTGGTTCAAGTTCATCGGCGAGAACATCCCCTTCATCGTGCTGCCCGCCCTGGTGCTGTACGCGATCCATATCCAGATCGATTACCTGACCCGAAGAGTCGCCAGCTCGGTGAGCTGGCCCGACGCGGCGTAGACGAGGCAGCGCCATGAGAGCTGCAGGACGGCTTATCCTTCACCGGATGAGCACGGGTCGATCGCGCAACGCAGCGCAGACGCGCGCCGACATCCTGGACGCGGCTCGGCGGCGGTTCGGATCTGACGGCTACCAGACCACCACATTGCGCGCGGTCGCCGCGGACGTCGGCATCGATCCGGCGCTGATCATTCGGTACTTCGGCACCAAACAGGAACTCTTCGCCGAGGCGGCCGAGTTCACGATCAACCTGCCGGATCTGACCAAATTGCCCCATGACGACATCGCTGATGCCCTGCTCTCGCGCTTCTTCGCGGTGTGGGAACAGGACACCACGTTCGTCGCCCTGCTGCGTGCGGCCATGACCAGTGAGACAGCGGCGGACACGCTGCGAAAGGTATTCGCCACGCAGGTGGGACCCGTGCTTGCGGCGGTCGCCCCCGATCACCCCGCGCAGCGCGCCGGCCTGATGGGTTCACTCGTCATCGGTCTGGCGACCACGCGGTACGTACTGGCCAACCCGGCGGTGGCCAATCTCAGCCAGGACGAGTTGCTCCACTGGACCCGGCCACTGATCCGTCAACTTCTCGTCGGCACCTACCCGGAGTAGTCCACTCCAGTACGCCCCTGGTGCCGAGCACCTTCGCATACCCGTATGTCACCAGCTGTTGACATGGTTCCTCTGTGGGCATAGCGTGCTAAGTCATCACCTGTTGACATCATCAATCAGGGGGCACCATGACTCAGCCGGCGCACGACCGTTCGCTCCTCCGCACGGTCGCCGCACTGACCCTCGCCGCGCCGAGACGATTCCTCGTCACGGCCGTGCTGGTGGCGGTCGCGGCCGGGATTTTCGCTGTCCCCGTTGCTCATTCACTCTGCGCCTGCGGTATGGAAGATCCTTCGTCGGAGTCGGCGAGAGCAATAGCGCTGTTGGCCAACGACTTTCACCAGAGCGCGCAGCAAATCGTCATCGTCGTCTCGACGGCACAGGGGTACCGCAGCGTCGCGGCCAGACAGGTCGGTGAGGAGATCACCGGCGAATTGGCCCGATCGCCACATGTCACCACGGTGACGTCGGCCTGGACGGCCCCGCCGGCCAGTCTTGCGGGTCTTGTCAGTGACGACGGCCGCTCCGCGCTGATCGTGGCGGGGATCTCCGGAGATGAGACTGGGGCCCCGCGTTACGCGAAAGCTCTGGCCGACAATGTGGTTCACGATCGTGACGGCGTCACCGTCCGCGCCGGCGGCACCGCCATGGTCAATCTCGGAATCACCGAGCAGTCCCAGCGTGATCTGTTTCGGATGGAATCGTTGGCAATTCCGCTGAGCTTTCTGGTGCTGGTGTGGGTCTTCGGCGGGTTGCTTGCGGCGGCGGTCCCCGTCGCCGTCGGTGTGATGGCGATCGTCGGCTCACTGGCGGTGCTCCGCATTGTCACCCTGTTCACGGACGTGTCGATCTTCGCCCTGAACCTCACCGCCGCATTGGGTCTCGCGTTGGCGATCGACTACACGCTGCTGATGGTCAACCGGTACCGCGACGAGGTCGAAGGCGGCGCCGGCCGCGAGGACGCCCTGGCCACGATGATGGTCACGGCGGGGCGTACCGTGCTGTTCTCCGCGACGATCGTGGCGTTGTCGATGGCGGTGATGGTGCTGTTCCCGATGCACTTCCTCAAGTCGTTTGCCTATGCGGGCGTCGCCACCGTCGTGTTCGCCGCCCTTGCCGCGCTGCTTGTGACGCCCGCCGCCATCGCGCTGCTCGGCGCCCGCATCACCAAGCGCCGCAAACGAGCTAAACGTCCGGTGCAAGAACAGTTCCTGTACCGCTCGACACGTCTGGTCATGCGCCGCGCGGTCCCGTTCGGATTGGCAGTCGTCGTGCTGCTGTTGCTCCTCGGTGCACCGTTTGCCGGCGTGCGTTGGGGTTTTCCCGACGACCGGGTGTTGCCGCGGACCGCGTCCGCCCATCAGATCGGCGATCAATTGCGCAACGACTTCGTCGACAATTCGGCGACTGCCGTCACCGTCGTCGTGCCCGACACCTCGGGTCTGACAGCCGCCGAGATGCAGGCGTACCGGGATCAGTTGGCCGGTGTCGCCGACGTCTCCGCGGTGTCCCCGCCCGTCCAGGTCGACAACCACGCACTCCTGACGGTCTACAGCACCGCGCCCCTGTTCTCCGAACGCTCAGAGGCACAGCTTGATCGACTGCATGCCGTGCCCTGGCCGGGCGGTCGGGACGTGCTGATAGCCGGCACGGCGCAGACCAACAGGGACAGCGTCAACGCGATCGCGTCACGGTTGCCGGTCGTACTCGGCGTGATCGCCGCCATCATGTTCGTCCTGTTGTTCCTGTTGACCGGCAGCGTCGCGATCCCGCTCAAAGCACTCGTGCTGAACCTGCTCTCGTTGACCGCGACATTCGGCGCGATGGTGTGGATCTTCCAGGATGGACATCTAGACGGCCTCGGAACCACGCCGACGGGAATGCTGGTGGCCAACGTCCCAGTGCTGTTGTTCTGCATCGCTTTCGGCCTGTCGATGGACTACGAGGTCTTCCTCGTTTCCCGTATCCGCGAGTTCTGGCTGGCCGGCGAGGGCAACGACGCGAGCGTCGCATTGGGGATCGCGCACACCGGCCGGGTGGTGACTGCAGCTGCCGCGGTGATGGCCATCTCGTTCGCCGCATTGGTCGCCGCCCAGGTGTCGTTCATGCGGATGTTCGGACTCGGACTGACGCTGGCCGTGCTGGTCGACGCGACGCTGGTGCGTATGGTGCTGATGCCTGCCTTCATGCACCTGCTCGGCGAATGGAACTGGTGGGCGCCGAAGTGGCTTGCGCGACTTCATCACCGAGTCGGCCTGCATCACGGCGACGACATCCCCGATCCCCCGCTGATGGACGTGACATCCGGCCGCGTCCTCGAGAAAGGAAGATTGTCATGAGTGTTGTTGCCGCCGTGCGCGGAGAGGTGCCTGAGCACCGTTACACACAAGCCGAGGTCACCGAGGCGCTGATCGCGTTACCGGGCTACCAGCAGTATGCGGACAGCATTCGCGCACTGCACAAGAGCGCCAAGGTGGACACCCGTCATATGGTTCTGCCGTTGGAGGAGTATGTCGGGATCACCGACTTCGGCACAGCGAACGACATTTTCATCGCCCACGCCGTGGAGCTCGGCGCTGCTGCGTTGAGCGGTGCCCTCGAAGACGCCGGTGTGGATCCGTCGGAAGTCGACATGATCATGACGACCACGGTCACAGGTATCGCGGTACCACCGCTGGACGCTCGCATCGCCGCCCGGGTCGGGTTGCGGCCCGACGTCAAGCGCGTGCCGATGTTCGGGCTGGGCTGTGTCGCGGGTGCCGCTGGAATCGCCCGGCTCAACGACTACCTGCGCGGCCATCCGGACGGCGTCGCGGTGTTGTTGGCCGTCGAGCTGTGCTCACTGGTGTCGAAGACGAATCCGTCGATGGCAACTGTGGTGGGCAGCAGTCTGTTCGGCGACGGCGCCGCCGCGGTGGTTGCGGTCGGCGACGAGTACGCCGACAAGGGAGCGGGTCCCGAAGTCATCGACTCGCGCAGCCACCTCTACCCGGACTCGCTGCGCACGATGGGATGGGACATCGACGCCAGTGGCTTCCGTCTGGTTCTCTCCCCCGACGTCCCGAAGGTCGTCGAGCGCTACCTCGCCGATGACGTCACCGGCTTCCTCACCGGCCACGATCTGGCGGTCGAGGACATCCGCACCTGGGTGAGTCACCCCGGCGGACCCAAGGTGATCGAGGCGATCACCGCCACGCTCGGATTGCCCGAAGACGCCCTGGAGTTGACCTGGCGATCACTGGCCGAAGTGGGCAACCTGTCGTCGGCGTCGGTGTTGCACGTCCTGCGCGACACCATCGCCAAGCGGCCCCCCGCCGGTGCGCCCGGCCTGATGATGGCCATGGGCCCGGGGTTCTGCTCCGAACTCGTGCTGCTGCGCTGGCGCTGAGCGACGGTCCTCATGGTTTGGTACGTACTGCTGGTCGCGGCGATCGGCGTGGAGCGGCTCGCTGAACTGGCTGTCGCCGAACGCAATCGACGTTGGAGTACGGAGCGCGGCGGGATCGAGGTCGGCTCCGGCCACTACCCGGTGATGGTGAGCCTGCACACCGGTCTGCTCGCCGGGTGCCTGCTCGAGGCCATCGCGCTGCACCGGCCGTTCCTCCCGGCTCTGGGCTTTTCGATGCTCGCACTGGTGGTGGCGGCGCAGGTGCTGCGGTGGTGGTGCATCACCACGCTCGGCCGCCAGTGGAACACCCGGGTCATCGTGGTCCCCGGCGCGGCGCGGATCACCGGCGGACCGTACCGAATGATCCCGCATCCGAATTACGTCGCGGTGATCGTCGAAGGCTTCGCCCTCCCCCTGGTACACAACGCGTGGATCACTGCTGCGGTTTTCACGGTGCTCAATGCGGCACTGCTGAAAGCCCGCCTCGAGGTTGAGAACACGGCACTGGCGAGGTTGCGGTGATCGACCTTCTCGTCGCCGGTGGCGGACCGGCCGGATTGGCCACCGCGATCCATGGCGCACGGGCTGGACTCGACGTGGTCGTCGTCGAGCGCCGTCGCGGCACCCTGGACAAAGCCTGCGGCGAAGGCATGATGCCCCACACCGTTGGGCATCTGGCGCGGCTCGGGGTGGCCCCGGACGGAATGCCGCTGCGGGGCATCGCCTATGTGGACGGAGACCAACGTATCGAGGCGACATTCCGGACCGGACCCGGCCGCGGGGTGCGAAGGACGGTGCTGCACGCCGCCCTATTGGCCGCCGCTCACGACGCGGGGGTTCGATTCGTGCACGAGGACATCGGGCCCGTGAGCCAGGATGCCGCGTCAGTGCACGCGGCCGGTTTGCAAGCCAGATACCTTGCCGCCGCGGACGGTCTGCACTCGCCGATCCGGCGCGCGCTGGGACTGTCGCGGCCCTGCCGGGGAGCGCGCCGGTGGGGAATCCGTCATCACGTGCAGACCGCGCCGTGGAGCGACCACGTCGAAGTGCATTGGGGCCCTTGCAGCGAGGCCTACGTCACCCCGGTGGCCGACGATTGTGTGGGCGTCGCAATCCTGAGTTCGACCCGCGGCGGATTTGATCGGCACCTTTCCGACTTCCCCGCCTTGATGGCCCGGGTGGCTGGTCACGCACACGGTCCCGACCGCGCCGCCGGTCCGCTGCGACAGAAAGCGCGCAGCCGGACGGCCGGACGGGTGCTGCTCGTCGGGGACGCGGCCGGCTACATCGACGCGTTGACCGGCGAAGGCGTCGGCATGGCGTTCGGTGCCGCCGAGCTCCTTGTGAATTGCGTGGTTACACAACGTACTTCTGAATACGACCGGCGGTGGCTGGCGCTGACCCGGCGCTACCGACTGCTCACCGCGGGCCTGGTCCGGGTCGGCTCGGTGCCGCTGATGCGCTCCCGCATCGTCCCCACCGCTCAAACAATGCCCCATGTTTTCGCCCGCGTCGTGAACGAACTTGCGGCGTGACATCACCAGAAAGGTTCTGCTCGTGGACATCCCAGCCCGCTCCTACCTCACCGCCGGTGTCTCGCTTTTGGCGGCCAGCGCTATCGCTCTTGCCCCACTGCCCCTCATGGACCACCACCCGGTCAGCGTGACCACGGCGGACATCCGGCTTGTCGCGAGCCCATCCGACACTGAGACCGCCGTCGACGAGCTTCAGTCCGCGTTGCTCAGCGGCACAGCTCAACTCGCCGCGGCGGCCGGCGTCCCGGGCGAGGGATTGATCGGCGTGGTCGACAACATCGTCACGATGTGGGATGTGCTCTTCACCCGGTTGATGAACGCTACGAGCGACCCCACTCAGTTGGGGTCGCTGGCGATTCTGAAACCGTTCTGCGTCGATGCGTTCGCGACGCTCGCGCACAACCTGGGTCGGATCAATGCGGTCATCACCGGCACCACCGCACAGGTAGGTGATCTGCTGACGATGGCGTTGACCGGTTCGTTGCGCAACGTCCTCGTCGCAGGCGTGGCGGCGGCCAACGCACCCCTGGCACCGGCGAGTTACGCGGGGCTTCTTGCCGCGGGCATCGAGACGGGTTCTCTCCTCGTCGGAAACGGACTGGGTGTGGTCCAGGCGGTGGGCGATGCAGGATTCGACATCGGCGGGATCGTCGTGGATGAGCTGACATTCCAGTTGAACAATGCGCTCGGCAGTCTCGGCAGGCTGATGACCCAGCTCGGCGATGCCTCCGGTTCTGGTGTCGCCAGGGTCGTGGTTGCGGCGGTGCGCGGCCTCGCGTTCGCTCCGGCTTTGGCGGTGTTCAACTTCGGGTCTCAGGCCATCAAGGCGGTAATCGCCACGGCTAAGGGAGCATTCGACGCTGTCGTGGGCATCGGGTCGAGCCCTGCGGGTTCGACGACGGCGTCCGCGGTGCGCAGCGTCGCCATTCGCAAGCCGTTGGCGCACCTACCGCTACGCGCCGTCGCTACTCGTGCCGAAAAGGCCGCTGCCAAAGCCGGACCCGCGGCGAACAAGACCTCATCCCGGAAAACCTCGACGAGCGAAGTAGGCACCCGCACCCCGGCAACCGGTCACTCGGGTCGAAGCGTGCGGGGCAGTCGGTGACGAACCGACATCTGTTTGCCTACGGTTGCGCCGGTCCGGCTGTAGTCAACCGGCGCGCATCGGGGTCCGGCGAGCTAGAGTAAGAGCCGCATCTTGACCGGTAGAAGGGCGATTCCCCATTTTCGCGGCATTGAGTGTGGCGGCACCACCACCCCCTTCCGGGTACGAGGCGGCCATCTAGTGGCGGCGTTGCTGGAGCGCGACGCGGTGCTCACCGAGTTGAGCGCGCTGGCACGAGCTGCGAGCCGGGGCGTGGGCCGGGTGGTATTGCTGCGCGGTGAGGCCGGGGTCGGTAAGACCGCGGTGGTTACCCGGTTCACCGCGGCACTGGACAACGGCTTGCGGGTGCTCCGAGGCTGGTGTGATCCGTTGGCTGCACCACGGCCGTTGGGCCCGCTGCTGGACGCACTCGTCGGCGTGGGTCCCGCCGCGGCGAGTGCGTTGGACGCGGCGATCGAATCCGGGGACACCGGCGCGCTGTATCGGCGGCTGCTGGCCTTGTTGCGCGACGGCCACCGCTGGGTGTGGGTGATCGAGGATGCCCACTGGGCCGACGGGGCCACCCTGGATCTGATCCGCTTCCTGGCTCGTCGAATCGACTCGCTTCCACTGCTTTTGATAGTGACCTTCCGCGATGACGAACTCGACCGGGAACATCCCCTGTCGGTCGCGCTGGGCGACGTGGCGACATGCGCCGCGGTCAGCCACTTCGGATTGCAGCCACTGAGTCGCGGCGCGATAGCAACGCTGGCCGCTGGCAGCGGCATCAATGCCGACGAGTTGCACCAGATCACGGGCGGCAACCCATTTTTCGCTACCGAGGTTTTGGCCGCTGGCGTCAACCCCTTGGGCCGGGATGCCCTGCCGCACAGTATTTCTGATGCAGTTCGCGGACGGATGAGCCGGTTGTCGGCGGCCGGGCGGGAGACTGCGCAAGCGGTCGCGGTGTGCGGACCGCGCGTCGACCCCGCGCTGCTGGATAGGGTGTGTCCGGCAGCGAGTACCGGTTTGGCCGAATGCCTCGATGCTGCGGTGCTGGTCACCGATTGGGATGCGATCGGGTTTCGCCACGAGCTGGCTCGGCGCGCGACCCTGGATCAAATCCCCGATCATCATCGCAAGGCGCTGCACATTCGCGCCCTGGCCGAGCTCCAGGCGCTGCCTCCCGACCCCAACACCTTGTCGACGTTAGCTTTTCATGCCGACCGCGCCGGCGACCAGGCGGCCGTCATTCGCTATGGCGTTGCCGGTGCCGAGCGGGCCGCGGGATTGGGTGCCAACCGACAAGCCACCGAGCTCTATGCACTGGTTCTGCGCCACGCTGATGCTGTTCCCGCCGAGCAGCGAGTCGTCTGGCTCGAGCAACACGCAATGGCCAGCTACCTCTGCGGCCTCGGCGCGGTGTCCGTGCAGTCGTTCCGAGCCGCGATCGCGCAGCACCATGAGCTGGGTGACGCGCTTGGAGAGGGTGACAACCTTCGGTGGCTGTCCCACATGCTGTGGGCGATGGGCAACACGACCGAGGCCACCGACGCGGGTATGGCCGCGCTCGGTATGCTCGAAAACCTTCCGCCGTCACCGCAATTGGCCTGGGCGCTAGCTAATATGGCCATGCTAGCGGGATGCCGCTACGACCCGGAGTGCCTGGACTTCGGCCAACGGTGCATTGCCCTCGGTACCGATTTTGGACTTCCTGCGGTGGTGGCCCGGGCGCGCGGTTATCGCGCGTTGCATACGGTGCTGACTACCGACGCCGGGTGGGACGAGCTCGAGGCCGCGTGGCGCGATGCGATGGGTCCGGCGGCACTGGCCGAACACGTCGGGCTGTTCGGCGCGTTGATCTCCTGGACCGCCGCGCTCCATCACGACGTGAACCGGGCCGATCGCGTCATCGCGGAAGCTCTGGAGTTCTGCCGCGACCACGATGTGGGCACCTTCGCGGCACTGCACGAGGGCGCCCAAGCCCTCACCGCATTGCACCGCGGTGACTGGGATCGCGCCCGCGCCCTCGCCGATGATGTGCTGACGCTGCCCGCGCTGGCTCCGCTCATTCACATCATGCCGCTCGTCACGGTCGCGTTGATCCGAGCGCGCCGCGGTGAGCGGTCCGTCGGGCCGCTGCTCGACGAGGCCCTCGCGGGCTCAGGGCCCGACGACATCTTCCGCTCCGGCGTCGTGTGGGCCGCGCGCGCCGAAGCCGCCTGGCTGGCGGGCGACGACGACGACGCCCGCGTCGATGCCCAAAGCGGCTTGGCCGTGGCCGCCGCGGGTCATCCGCCAGACCCGTGGCTGCTCGGACATCTGTTGCGCTGGGCCCACCTGGTCGGCGCGCCACTCGATGTTGACCCGACGGCCGATACCGTCACTCCCTACCGGCTCGAGATCAGTGGGGACTGGCAGGCTGCCGCCGAAGAGTGGACCGCCCGCGACTGCCCTTACGACGCGGCCATCGCCCAACTCGGCGGCGATGCCACCGCGGTGGAAGCCGCGCTGGCAACATTTCGGCGGCTCGGCGCGAAGGCCGCGGCCCGCCGCGCCCAGCAGCGCCTCACCGCACTGCGCGGCACCAAGCGCCGCAGTCGCAACTCCGACACGCTGTCGGATCCCGATGGATTGACTCGCCGGGAACGCGAGGTGCTCACACTGATCGCGGCGGGCCACAGTGACGCCGAGATCGCGACCAAACTCTCCATCAGTCCCAAAACCGCCGGGCACCACGTCGCAGCGATTCTGACCAAGCTGGGTGTGGAGAACCGCACCCAAGCCGCGGCGCACATGTTGCAACCGGACCGAACGCAGTAGTCGATAGGCCTTCTGGGGCCGCAGCGCTGCTGCGAAATGTAGGGAATTCTCCCGATCCGGCAGACCCGAATCGCGGCGCACACTTCTCGGCGGGGGGTTCAACCCTGCGATCACGCCGAAGGGAATACAGGAATGAAGATCGAAGCGGCACAAACCGTTTGCGCACCCGCGACACCATGGGGGGCAGGCGTTCGGCTTGTACCGACGGGATTGGCCGTGGCGGCGGTGACTATCCTGCTGGCCGGAGCACCCGTCGACCCGATCGCCGGGTCGTTACCAGGACCACCGAACCCGGCGCCATACACGATGGTTTCCGTAGCGTCGGCGACGTATGCGGGTTCGCCTAGAGCAGTGCCGCTCGACATGACCACGAACTCTGCTGTCCAGCAGTCCCCTACGGTCACATCGATCAGCCCTCGCGCCAAGGCGATACAGACGGCCGACGCCGGAGCGCCTCTGGTGCACACCACGCTGATCGCCGTTCCACCACCACTGTCGAAGAGTGCGGGCTCACGGCGGCGGGGCACTGGCCCAGACCCCCACGCACTGAACATCTTCGACGCTCCTCAGGCCACCGCCAAAGTGATCTCCGCCTCGGCGAGTCCGCTAGCCAGCTTCGCGATCAGGGACCCCTTCGGCACCCTGTGGATCGGTAACGGCGCCGACGGCGTGCTGCCCGGTGAAGACGGTCACAACGGCGGCATCCTGTGGGGCAACGGTGGCGACGGCGCCGCCGGCGCGGCCAATCAGTCCGGGGGCAACGGCGGAAATGGCGGACTGTTCGGCGGCAACGGCGGCGCGGGTGGCTCTGGCGGCGGAAGCTCCACTACTCAGGCCCCTGGCAACGGCGGCAACGGCGGCAACGCAGGCTTGTTCGGTAACGGTGGCTACGGCGGGTACGGCGGCTACGGTTCCCAATCCGGGGAAGGCGGTACCGACGGCACCAGCAATTTGCCAGCAGGCTCAGGTGGGAACGCAGGCCCCGGGGGCGATGGCGGCAACGGGGGCAACGGCGGCCTACTCACCGGTAACGGAGGCTACGGCGGCTACGGCGGCAACGGCGGGTTCGGCGGGACGGGGGGCACCGGCGGCCAGGGCAAGTCTGGCACCGGCGGGGCTCCCGGCGGAACCGGCAATGTCGGTGGAGAAGGCGGCATAGGCGGCAGCGGGGGTGCCGGAGGTGACGGTGGCCGCGGCGGACTGCTCTCCGGTAACGGAGGCCCCGGCGGCGTCGGCGGCAATGGCGGCTTTGGTGGCTACGGCGGCGGAGGTGGCTTCGGCGGCGAAGGTGGCGTTGGAGCCGGCGGCGGCACCGGCGGCGACGCGGGCAGCGGCGGCACCGGCGGCAGCGGTGGCCGTGGCGGCACCGGTGGAGCGGGGGGACTGATCGGCCGCCCGGGGCCCGGCGGCGCCGGCGGAACAGGGGGCTCCGGCGGTCAAGGCACAGCCGGCGGCTCCGGCGGTCCCGCCGGGAACAAGTCGGGCGGCGTCGGCGGCAAAGGTGGCTACGGTCACGACGGCAGCTCCGGCGGCGGCCACACCGGCCGGACCGGTGGAACAGGCGGCACAGGTGGCGGCGGTGGCACAGGTGGCGGCGGTGGGACCGGTGCCAACGCGTAGCTGGTGCGGGAGCGGTACGAAACCTCTCCAGACTTGGCTAGCGAGGCCCGAAGATAGGGAATTTTCCCGATAAGTCCGACCCGGATGGCCGCGCACACTTCTGGGCAGGGTTCACCGGACGTGAAACCACAGCACACATGCAGCGCGCCCACCACGGCCGTTCGCGTCGAAGGGAATACACCAGCGGCGGAAGTGCGACCGCCGGCGGAACCGGCGGTGTCGGCGGAAAAGGCGGCACCGGCGGCACCGGCGGCACCGGCGGCGACGGTGGAAATGGTGGCACCGGTGGAGCGGGTGGACTGATCGGCAGCCCAGGACCCGGTGGCGGCTCCGGATGAGGGGGCAAAGGCGGACAAGGCCTCGGCGGCGGATCCGGCGGTTCCACCGGGAACAAGCTAGGCGGTGCCGGCGGCACCGGTAGCTACGGTGACAGCGGCAGTTCCGGCAGCGACAGGAAGGGCCGAACCGGAAGAGCAGGCGGTACCGGCGGCCACGGCGGGACAGGTGCCAACGCCTAACTGACGGGTTGCGGCGATAATCAGCGAGTGAAGAAGAAGCCGCTGACGCCACGCGATATTGCGGTGCTGGCCGTCGTGGTGATGATCTTCGTCGCAGTGGTGGCGGGGTTCGTGTGGCTGTTCGTGGATGGGTCGTCGCCGGCGTTTCACCGTTGCGGTAAGGACCCGTGCCCGTTCACGATCGGTGCACCATGACGGATTCCGACGCGTCGGCGCTGCTGGTGCCAGGAGACACCTGCTGGCGCTCGGCGGAGGCGGGCCGATTCGCGCCCATCATCGACGGCGCCGACTACCTCCGGCATGTGAAGGCAGCCATGCTCAGCGCTCACGAGCGGATCATCATCATCGGCTGGGACCTGGATTACCGAACCGCCTTCGAGCGCGGCGAGCAGACGCTGGACGGGCCTAATCAACTCGGCCTGTTCCTGCACTGGCTGTTGTGGAAGCGCGGCGGGTTGGAGGTGTACCTCTTGAAGTCCAATCTTCGCCTGCTGCCCGCTTTCGATGGGTTCTGGTTCGGTGTTGCGCCGGTGAGTCTACTCAACCAATTCACCTCGGCGCGTTTGCATTTCGCCGTCGACGGCGCGCACCCGACCGGTGCGGTGCACCATCAGAAGATCGTGGTTGTTGATGACACCATGGCGTTCTGCGGTGGCCTGGACTTGACGCTCGGGCGTTGGGATACGCCTGAGCACCGTCCTTCCGATCCGCGCAGGAATGGGCCTGGGGACGCATACGGACCGCGCCACGAGGTTGCTGTCGCGATGGACGGTGCTGCCGCGGAAGTTCTTGCGGCGCAGGCGCGCGACCGGTGGGAGGCGGCAACTGGGCGAGCACTGCCGTCACTCGGTGATCCACCGCCGGCGTGGCCCGACGGGCTCCGGCCTCGGCTGCGCAACGTCAAGGTCGGGGTCGCACGTACCCTTCCCGCGCTGCGAGAGCGCAGCGAAGTACGCGAGGTCGAGTCACTCGATCTCGCGGGGATTGCCGGCGCGCGCGACGTGATCTACCTGGAAAATCAATACTTTGCGGCACGGAGTATCGCTGGAGCGATCGCCGCACGACTGCGCGAGCCGGACGGCCCCGAAGTCGTGCTGGTTCTACCGCGGAGCTCCGAGAGCCGGCTAGAACAAGAGTCGATGGACAGTGCCCGCGCGCGGCTCTTCCGGTTGCTCAAAGAGGCGGATTTACATGGACGGCTGGGGGTTTACTGGCCGGTCGCGGGTAAGGGGGTTTCGGTGTACGTGCACTCGAAGATCATGGTGATCGATGACCGGCTACTTCGCATCGGCTCCTCCAACTTCAACAACAGGTCGCTTGGCTTCGACAGCGAGTGCGATGTTGCCATCGAGGCGCTTCCCGGCCGACCTGATTGCGGAGCGCTCCAGGATGAAATCCTCTGGACGCGAGACAGACTCGTGTCCGAGCATTTAGGAGTGACGGTCGAGGAGTTCCGCGTGGCGCTGCAAACTCGCGGGACCTTCCTTCAGGCTGTCGAAGCACTGCGTGGGGCGGGGCGCTCCCTGCGTGCGCTGACGGAGACGATGGTAGCCGCGGACGCAGGTCCGTTCGCGGAGAACGATCTGTTCGATCCCGGCCATGTGCCGCAGTCGATCCCGGAGAGCGCTCTGGAGCTCATCGAGACGGTGGCGCTGTGGCCGCTGCGGCATTCGATCGTCGGGACGTTGTACCGGAAGTTTCGCGGTTTGTGAAGTCTGGCCTGCGACCGAGATTCCGCAGGATTTAGTCGAAGTCAGTCAGCCCCGTGGCGTCGTGGTGACGTGTACGTGGTCGAAGTGACCGTAGCCCGATCCTGCGGGTCCGCCCGGCGTGTAGTACGTGCCGCGCCAGATCGCATCCTGCATGCCGAATCTGCCCGCGTTGCTCATGACGAACGCGAGAATCGCATCCCCGAGCGCGATGCCTTCAGGGGTCCCGGAATTCGGGATCATCACATCGATCGCCAGGCCGCTTGGATGCCACGGCTTCGAGTCGGGCCGGACGCCGTCGATCTCGCCGATCTGGCGGAACTGCGCACTGATGGCACGAGCCGCGATGACGGTGTTGGCCTGTAGCCCAGCCTCATTCGCGACTCCGACCGGCAACGCCTCCGGGATGTCGGCAGGCATCGCGGCGAGAGGAGGAGCGGCTACGTCGCCGGGCGGTTGTGCTGCCGGTACAGCTGCTGCGGCGGTATCGACCATCGCCTGCTGCTGTGGTGTCAGTGCGGCATATTGCGCCTCGGCGGCCAGGATCTGACGCCGCAGGTCACTCCATTTGGCCTGCAGATCTGCGCGAACCGATGCGGCCTGCTCGGCTGCGGCACGAGCCTCGGCGGCCGATACCTCTGAAGCCTCGGCGGCGGCAGCGGCGCGATCCCTCGCTGCGCGGAGGGCCTTCATCTGATCGGCCGTCATACCGGCGATCGCATTCTGTAATGACAGCCGGTCGATCAGATCTTGCGGGGAGGTTGCGGTCAGCACCGCCACGAACTGGCCAGTACCTCCACTCATGTAGGTGATCGCCGCGAGCCGATCGACCGCAGCTTGATACGGCGCAAGCTCAGCGTTCGCGGCACCGAAGGCTGCCTGGTCCGCGAGATGGCGCTCCTCGGCCGCCGTCTGGTCGGCCAGCCTGCGGTCGACATCGCGCTGCGCAGCGCTGACAGCCTCGCGCGTCTGCACCGCCTCACGGGACAGCTCGTTGAGCTGGGCCAGCGCGTCAGACGCCGGGTCCGCCCAGACGTTCTGCACTATCGACGCAGCTAGCACCGCGACCCCGGTCGCCACACTGACCGCTGTTCGCCGAACTGTGTGGCGCACCGCGATCCTTCGTTGTAGGGGGTCTGCTACGGCCGGACAGGCCTTCGACAGGCTACGAACTCGGCCCTTCGATGTCTAGTTGGCACAACCGGCCCGTCGGCCCTCACCCTGCTGGCTCAAGCTCAGCGGAGCACGGCGGCGGCCCGAACAGCTTGAGGACTTGCGACACGAAAAGCACGAGACACCCGCGCTCCAAGAACCGGCCTACGTCGGGTCTGCGCCTGCGCCAAGCGGCACCGCTGGCGCGGGAATGGCGTTGTCGATGAGGACGGCTGCGATGGCGGCGGCGGTTTCGAAGGTTTCTGTGTTGAGGACTCGGTTGCGGGCCGAAGCGCCATCCAAGAGCAGCGCCAGTTGTTCACCAAGCTGTTCGGGGTTGGCGGCGCCGGCCTCGCGCGCGGTTTCGGTGAGCCGCGCGGCGAAAGCCTTCTTGTAGTCGCCCGCGTGTACGCGTGCCGGGTGGCCGGGATCATTGATTTCGACGGCCGCCGCGATGAACGGGCACAGAGGTCCGTGAAGGTCGAAGGCGGCGAGGAGCCGTTCTCGGGGTGTGAGGTCGGTGCGGTCGAACACCTCGGGCAGGATGTCGGGATCGAATCGGCGTAGGTATTCGGCGATCAGCTCGTCCTTGCTGGTGAAATGCTGGTAGAACGTGCGTTTGGACACCTGGGCGACCGCGCAGAGCTGGTCCAGGCCGGTGCTGTTGATGCCTTGATCGCGGAAAAGCTGTTGTGACGCGTTGAGGATGCGCTCTCGTGCGCCCCTGCCGCGGCGCAGGCCGCGCGGCCCCTTCTCCAACTCCGCCATGCACGCAGCTTAGCCCAGTTTGGTACAGATCGGTGTACATAGCTTGCGCCTCGCGCGATGGCTCGCTACGTTAAGTAATCAGATCGGTGTACATAACGCCGGGATCGTCAAAGATTGGACTGATCATGGGAAAGCTCGATGGCAAGGTCGCGGTGATCACCGGCGCGACGAGTGGTTTGGCGTTGGCCGGTGCGAAGTTGTTCGTGGAAGAGGGAGCTCACGTCTTCATCTCGGGCCGACGGAAGGACGCGCTGGATGAGGCCGTCGGACTGATCGGGCGGAACGTGACTGGCGTGCAAGGTGATTCGGCCGACCTCGATGATCTGGACCGTCTGTTCGACACGGTCAAGCGGGAAAAGGGCTCGATCGACGTGTTGTGGGCAAGTTCCGGGACCGGCGAGCAGAGCAGGCTCGGCGAGATCACCGAGGAGCACTTCGATGCCGCCTTCGGGCTGAATGCGCGCGGCACGCTGTTCACGGTCCAAAAGGCGCTACCGCTGTTCAACGATGGCGGCTCGATCTTCATGACCGGGTCAAACGCCTCGCTCAAGGGCTACCCGGAGTGGAGCGTGTACGCAGCGAGCAAGGCCGTGCTTCCCGCCTACGCACGGGTGTGGGTGTCCGAGTTGAAGGACAGGAAGATCCGGGTGAATGTGCTGACGCCCGGCCAAGTCGCCACTCCGAAGCAAGAGGAGCTGTTCGACGAGGCGATGAAGGCGCAGTTCGAATCCATGATTCCGCGGGGGAAGATGGGCAGCCCCGAGGAGATCGCGTCCGTCGCGCTGTTCCTCGCCTCCGACGATTCGAGCTACGTCAACGGCATGGAATTGGTTGTTGACGGCGGGGTTTCAGCGATATGACCACCTTCGCGCCACACCGCGACACCGTGGAATTCTTCATCGACACCATGCACGGCGGCGCAGACAAAGACGCACTATCGGGAATCCTTGCCGAGGACGTGGTGCTGTACAGCCCGCTTGGCGATGAGCCACTCACCGGCCGCGAGGCAGTCGTTGAAGCCATGCGCGGGGTCGGCGGAACGGCCGACCTCACCTATAAGGAGATCCTCAGCGGAGAGACGCACCACGCCGCGTACTTCCGGCTCCGGATCGAAGACACCGTGGTCGACGGAATGGATTACATCCTGCTCGACGCGAACGGCAAGATCGCCGAGGTGACCATCTGGTGGCGCCCGTTGCCGTCCGGTGTCCAGATGCAGCGGCGCCTTGCGGATGCACTTGGCATGCAGGCCTGGGAACTTCTCACAAACCCCTGAACCACAACATGATTGGACATTACATGAGCACCATCAGCATCATCGGCACAGGGAACATGGCCCGCACCATCGGCACGCTGGCGGTAGCGGGCGGCAGCACCGTCGAGGTCATCGGCCGCGATCAGGCCAAGGCTGCCGATCTGGCCAAGGATCTCGGCGACAGCGCCACGACCGGAGAGTTTGGCGCCGTCCCGGCCGGTGACATCGTCATCGTGGCCTTGCTGTACGCCGACGTCGTTCCGGTCGTCGCGCAGTACGGAAATGCCTTGGCGGGCAAGGTCATCGTCGACATCAGCAACCCCTTCAACTCCGCGGCCGACGGGTTGGCCATCCCCGATGACACTTCGGTGGCGCGGGAAGTCGCCAAGGTGGCACCGGCCGGCGCCAGTGTGGTGAAGGCATTCAACACGATCTTCGGTGTTGTCCTGGCCCAGGGCCGGCCGCTGGACGTCTTCATCGCCGGTGACGACGCGCGGGCCAAGGCGGGCGTAGCCGAGTTCGTCGAAAGTCTCAATCTGCGCCCACTGGACGTTGGTGGTTTGCACATGGCGCACTGGCTGGAAGGAGCGGGGCTGATCATGATGGGCCTCGCCCAACACGGGGTGGGCAACTTCGACTTCGCTCTCGGCGTCACCGTTTCCGGCTGAGCGCGCCTACTCGCGGTGATCTTGGCTCGTGCCATCGGCTCGGTCGCCGATGAACTCCACCCCGGCGCTGATAGCAGGGCGGTGGCGCAGGACTCGGTAATGGGCCAGTCGGCCGAGCCCCTTTGTGGTCAGGAATTGCGCGCCCTGCCATGACGCGGCCAGTCGCGCACTAGCGGCATACGGGCTATCCGGGTCGTCGGGGTCGTGAATGAGAAGCAGCGGAGGGTAGTTGGCTCGTCGACCGACCCGGGTCATATTCGTCTCATGCAGCGGCATGGCGATGCGCTTTTCCAGACGACGGTGTAGGCCCGCGCGGATACGTCGGCCGAAGCCGTGGCGTGCGGCGAACAGGTCCAGATAGAGCGGAAAATCAGCCATGGGAGCGAAGAAGACCAGGCGTCCTACCGGTGCGCCCGCCGCCGCCGCCAATGCCGTCGCGTTCGCGCCGAGTGAGTGAGCGACCACCGCGTACGCGGGCCCGTGAGCCTCGATCATGGCCGCAATCGCGTCGGCACACTCGGTGGCGGTGGTGCGCCCGGGAGCGAGCGCACCTGGATCGGATTCGTTATGGCTGGGTAAGTCGAACGCAACGACCCGATACCCGGCCTCCACCAGCGGTTTGACGAACATAGCCAAATGCGGGCGCTGCCCGCCCCAACCGTGCACCAGGTATACCGGCGGCCCCTCGCCCCATTCCTCACCAGCGACCCGATGCCCGTCCCAATACGCTTCTACCGGCCTGCCTGGCGACACACCCGGCGGCATGCGCAGACTCGACTCGAGAACCGGTGGGGTGCACCACAACTCGACCGCCCACCGCGATCCCAACCACGGTGCGAACCGCTCAAGCAGCCAAAACCGTCGGCGCACCCGGTCCTCGACCGGGGGAAGAATTCCAGAGCCGTCGACATCGAGCGGGGGGACCTCACCGACCTGCTCGTGCGCCGACGCCGGTTGAGGTGGTCCTTCAGTCATCAACCTCGATCGTAGTCGGGCCTGACAGCGGCCACCTAGCCGGTGAAGCCCTCACCCGCGGTAGAACGGTCGTGGTGGCTGAAGGTCAGCGGGATGTGCCGGCCACGGGCGATCTTGCTGAGCGCGGCGATCCGCTCGCGCGCGGCCGCACCGCTCTTCTTCCTGCGCTCGCGGATGGGGTTGGACCACGGCAGCCTGTCGGCCACCATGGCGATGCCGACGTTGAGTTTGGTGAGGTTCGTGAAGAGGCGCACTCGGCGTTCGAAGTTGTAGCCCAGGGGCTCAAAGAGCGTGCCCGCGACCATGGCCTCGATCTGCTTGTACCCGAACACGACGCCTGCCGGCGTCAGGGCAATGCTGGCCGTGATCTGGTTGGCGTAGCGGGCGGCCACCTTCTTGACCGGGCCGGGAAGCGCGTCCGTCAGTGTCGTCAGGTGCAGGGGGCCGGCGATGGCGTCGACGAGTTCGGCACGCCACGGGGATGGGTTGCCACCCCTGGCGAGAACATAATTCAGCGATTTGATCAGCTCGATGCCGTTTGGCGAGTGGAGCGGTTCTGGGGCTCCCCACAACCGCCCTGAGAAGGAGGAATATTCGGCGAGATCCTCGAGCTGTTGCGGGGTCAGCTTGCGCCCGAAGGCATGGTCGACGAGTCGTCCGAGCAGCATGCCGCTGCCGAACCCCAGCAACGACGTCACGGGAATCGGTTCGCCGAACTTGAGATAGACATCGTCACCCCACTTCCGCCGTAACCCGCGACTGGCCAGTGCGTGCATCAACCGCACGCGCACCACGTCTTGGAATGCATCCGAATGGCGGTCGAAGATGTCTGGCAGGGTGAATTCTGCGAATACCCGGGCTGTTTCGATGAAGCGGCGCGGGCCGTCGTCTGCGAAGCGGCCTGTGGCGCCGGTGGCGGCGGAGATGTCGCCGGTCATCGCGGTTTCGTAGAACGCCCATCCGCGGATGATGGTGGTGGCGGAGAACGTGCTCGACATCGCCAGCATCCGGCCTCGTTCGGCGGCGACGAGATCGAACTGCGCGGGCAGCTGATCCAAATGCTCGAAGAGCTCGACGAACTCTTGCGGGGGATCCTCGAGGGTGTCGATGCCCTGGGTCAACGCCTGCTCGAACAGTGCGCGGCCCTGCTCATAACCAAGGCGCTCGAACGCTTCGACCGCGCCGATCATGAGTTCGTCGCGCTGCCAGAAGTAGTCGTCACGGATGCGGGTGAGGTCGCTGGGTTCGAGCTCTTTGTCGATGTCGATCCACTCGCCGAAGATGAACTCGCGCATGTGACGCCACTGGTCGGCGAACTGGTCACGACCGGGCGGGATGGGCCGCAACGGCCGGTCGGGATGATCGCGCCGATTGAAGTCGACGTCCTCGAGGAGGATTTCCCGACGCTCACCAGTCACCGTCATGAAGCGACGCTATCGCGGCTGCGACCATCTGGCAACGCCCGTTGTCAGATGGTGCGGATTATTGCCTCAGCGCCAACCGACCGTAGGTCGCTACAGTTGAGAAGCGCCATGGCCGTCAAGCGCAGCATCCTCCGAGCGACGGTTGTCCTCACTGTCCTGCTGATGAGCGCGGCCCTTGGATCAGCTACCGGCATGGCTGCGGAACTCGGCGACTATCGCTGGGAACGTCGTCCACTGCTGGTGTTCGCGCCCGCGCAAAGCGACCCACGGCTCGCCGAGACCCTGAGCCGGATTGAGGCCACTCGCTGTGACTTCGCCACCCGCGACATGGTGCTCGGGCAGGTCCTGGCCACGGGCCCCAACACACTCGATGGCCAACCCGTCGACGCCGAGGAGTCGCTGCGGCTGAGGACGCAGTTCTCGATTGACGCGAGCGCCTTCTCGGTGGTGTTGATCGGCAAAGACGGCGGCGAGAAGCTACGCGTCACCGAGGTACCGGACCTTCAACAGATCTACGCAGTGATCGATGGTATGCCGATGCGCGGCAACGAGATTCGCGCCAATCCCAGACGGTGTTGATGTCCGGGGGCCACCAGGAAAATTTCCAGACACCCACGCACTGAACATCTTCGGCGCTTGGGAGACGACACCGGACCGCGTCGCAGCACGATCCCTTCCGCGACGGTTGGCCGCAGCTAAGCCTGATCCGGCGAGTAATCCCACGACAGTGTTCTGACGGGCGTCATGCGGATGTAGGCGGCGCCCGGTCTGGGTTCGGTGGGCCAGTCGGACTCGGGCACGCCCCGCGCCCGAGCACCTTCCCTCGAGAGCTCAAGTGCTTCGCTTGATTCGCGAACGATACGGGCGAGACCTTGGAGCAGCACTCCCCGGATATCGGCCATGGTAGAGCCGTCTTCGAGCAAGACACTCACATGCGGGTTGCTTTCGACGTTGGCAACTTTGCGAGTCCCATCTCGCACACCCATGATGATGTCGCGGTCAAGGCGAAAGTATCCAAGGGGTACCGAGTGCGGAAATCCATCCTTGTCGATGGTGCTCAGGACCGCCCAGCCCGGGCGGCCATCCAGATAGGCCTCAACCTCTTCGTTGGTGAGTTTTCTTGGCATGGCAAGAGTTTAGGCGCCGCGCGGAATCCTCAACTTGAGGTGTCGATGTCAGTGACGACGAGTTTGAACGGCCCTTCCTGCTTGTCGAGGATGTAGATCCCGACCCGGCTGATGGTTGAGGGGTCCAGAGGCGGCGCGGGTACAGGATCGAGGAACATGCCCACCGGCTGGAAGGCGCTGACGGGCAGGTCGTAGGTTCGGCGGACGCCGGGGTCGGTCGAGAAGCGCTGGATGTAGGACCAGGGCTGCCCCGTCTCCACCTTCAACACGTAGGTCTTGCCGTCGCCCAGCGCGCGCACACTCAGCGACGTCGCACCGATCGCCCGGCGCCCGATCTCGGAATCGATCGAACCGCTGGCCGAGGCGAATCCGCCGTTGTTGTCCAGCGAGATGTTGCCCGAGAACACTAGGCCACCGTCGCCGAATGCGACCGCCGAGGTCGACCGGCCGCCCATGACGGGATCGTTGACCGTTGTCCAGGCGGCCACCGCGGCGGGATCACTGAGGTCGACGAGAACGGCTGGGGCGCAGGGGCAAGGAGCGGTCGGCGTGGTCGGCGGTTCGTCCGCCCGAGCGATATGACCGGAACCCCCGCCAGTCACGATCAGTGCTGCCAAGCACGTAATCGCCAGACCAGTCCGCGCCCGCCAACGTTGATCAGTCCCCATCACCCCAATGTAGGGGCGTGGTGGGTCATATGGACGACCGTTCTTCACGGACGTGACATCGGGTATCAGTCAGATGAACCGCTCAGCGCCTCCGCGTCGACCTCGAAGAGCGAGACGGGCCCGATGATCACGCCGTTCTCCTCAACGTAGCGGTCCCACAGCTCGAGCAGGTCGGCCAGTTTGTCGGGTCGGGAGGCGGCCTGATCGTCAACCTCGCCGGGATCGCGTGAGAGGTCATAGAGCTGCCAGGCGCCCGGGCCGTAGGGCTCGGGCAGGTGAAGCGCCTTCCAATCGCCCTGACGAATAGCGCGGCGGCCGAACAACTCCCACCCGGTGCCGGTGTCGGCATCGTGCACCATGTCCGTCTGTCCGGACAGGTAGGGCACCATCGATCGGCCACGCATCGGCTCGACCTCCCTACCCCGGTACGCGGTACCGGGATGCTCGGCGCCGGCGAGCTCCAGCACGGTCGGGGCGATGTCCATGGCGGTGGTGAACGCCGTGCCGATCTCCCCCTGCCGGGAAAAGCCCGGCCAGGTGACGAAGCCCACCACCCGGATACCGCCCTCGCTGGTGAAGGCTTTGTGCAGCCGCGACGGCGCGGTGGCGGCCTGCGCCCAGCGCGGGCCGTACCAGGTGTAGGAGGTGGGACCGCCGAGGTTATCCAGGCTGTTGTCACAGTGTTTCGCGACGAATGCGGCTATTCCGGCGCCGCGCAGTGGCATCGCCTCGACGATCGTTCCCTCCGCGCCGTTGTCCGACAGAAAGATCACGACCGTGTTGTCGAGCTCGCCGGTGCTGTCGAGGTAGTCGATCACCCGGCCGATGTTCCAGTCCATCCTGTCCACCATGGCGGCGTAGACCTCCATGGTGCGGGCGGACACGGCGCGCGCCTCGTCGGTCATGTCCGCCCATTCGGGGGCGCCGTCGGCCACCACCGGGTGCGGCTCGATGTCGGGTGGGCACAGGCCCAGGCGTGTGAGCGCCGCCAGCCGCTCCTCGCGCAGTGCGTCCGGTCCGGCGTCGTAGCGACCGTGGTACGCGGCGATGGTTTCCCGCGGGGCCTGCAGCGGCCAGTGGGGCGCCTGGAAGGGCAGGTAGGCGAAGAAGGGCCGGTCTTCCAGGCCCTGCGGACGTTCGCGGAGATACTGCAGCAGTTTGTCGGCATAGGTATCCGACGAGTAGAAGTCCTCCCCTACCGTGACGAACTGGTCGTCTTCGGTGAATATCGTCGGCGCGGCCGAGAACCCGCCGCCCCCGCGGGTGCCGTAATGGCTGGCTCCGGCCGGCAACAGGGCGAAGGAGCGGTCGAATCCCCGTGCCCACGGGGATCTGTCGATGGTGCTGCCCAGATGCCACTTGCCCGCCATGAGTGTCTGGTAACCGGCATCGCGCAACAGTTCCGGCAGCGCCACGACCCGGTCGTTCAGATACCCCTCGTAGCCGGGGGCGCCGCGGAAATCCGGGGCGGCCATCTCGAGCATGGTGCCAATTCCGGCGACGTGGTGATCGGTTCCGGTCAGCAACATCGCCCGCGTCGGCGAGCAGGCCGGGGCGGAATGGAAATCGGTCAGCCTGATACCCGCGTGGGCCAGGCGGTCCAGGTTGGGGGTGTTGATTTCGCCGCCGAAGGCGCCGATGTCGGAGAACCCGAGGTCGTCGGCCACAATGACCAGGAAGTTGGGACGTGTCACGCTGAAGCATCCTGTCACGGCCCACCACTAGACCCGCCGTTGAATTGCCTCTTTCAACAGGCACCCCCTGCACGCCGTGCTGCCTGTGGTTTCTCTGCGTCATGTCAGCGGCGTGAGCACACCTAGGTCTCTGGCGAACGGCGTCGCTTAGTTGGCGACCTGGGAATTCTGCGAGGTCTAGCGTGGGCGGAATGGGTTTGTTCAGTCATGAGGAGTTCCCGGATCCGGCCGACGGCGTTGGTGGCGGTGGGGTTGTTGAGCGAGCTCGGGGTGCTGAGGTGGGCGAGTACGGGGTGGATGAACCTGTGGTCGTGGGTCCGGGGTTGCCGCCTGAGGATGGTTCGTGCGGTCAGTTCGCTGTGCAGTTTCACGTGTCTACGTCAATGCTGGTCGGGCTGAAACGTATTGCGGATATGCGTGGGGTGAGCGTGCCAGAGGTATGCCGGCAGGTGATCGGCGTGTTTGTTGCCCAGCAGGAGGGTGAGCTGGGCGCATTGCTTGCTGCCGAGGCCGAGGCGGCTGATTACCGGCCGAGTTTGGGTGAGGCGTAGTCGGGCTGAATCGCCCAACAGGTAGTCCAGCGCGATCAGACGCGGCCCCGCCTTCTGATGCAGCCGTCGAGCCTTGGCGCGGATCTCCATCATCGTCGGGTTCGGTTAATCGTCGAAATCCGAAGGCGCTTCACTGATTTCGCACATGCGGCGCGCCAGCCGTGTCGCGTCGTCGCATGTCCGCCGGTAAGACCTTCGCCTCCGCCGACAACAATCGCATGACGATCTCGGACTTGCTCATCTCCAGCGAGAACACGATGCTCGGCAACCGGTGCTTGATCGAGCATGACCGCAAAAGTCCAGTCCCAGTGTCGAATTGTGCGCCGAAATCATCGCCAGCCCAGCCACGCATCGGTGACTCGGCCAACTCGGCGCCGTGATCGCCGACTGACAGACGCGGAGCGGTGGTCAGGATGCGGTCAGGCCAAGTTCGCGGAGCCTGTCCTCATGCTCCGCAAACCAGGCATCTTCCTCCCCCGGCGCGGGCATGATGAGGCCTGCCTCCATCGATACACGGGGGTCGACCTCCTGGATCGACATCAGCAGTTCTCCGGCGGACTGGCCGGTCTGCGCGGTCCACATCTCGGCAAGGTCACGCAGCATCGCCTGCCGCACGCCAAGCTCGCGGCCCGCGCGTATGTTGCCGACGATTATCGAGGTGCGCGACGGCTCCCCCGCGGTGAAGAGGCGGCTGGCGGGAAGGTCCTGGAACAGGACGTTGACGAAGACCGCGGGTGCCCCAGTGTTCGTCGTATGGATCCTCGTGATCTCGCCGGCGATCCGGCGGCGGAGGTCGTCTGTGAGCAGGTCATTGCGTGCGATCACCTGATAGAGCGGCATGGCGTTCTCTCTTCGTTGGGCCGTGGCGTGAGATTGAGTTCTAATACCGAACTCAACTTACTGAGTTCATTAAACGAACGCAACTGCTAGCCTGGTCGATGTGGCGCAGGACGATTTAAAGGATGAGCAGTGCTCGATCGCACGACCGGTCGCGCTGCTCGGGGACCGATGGACGCTCATCTTGTTGCGCCAAGCCTTTACGGGCGTCCGGCGGTTCGACCAGTTCCAAGCCACGATGGGCCTGTCGCGCGCCGTGCTCGCCCAGCGACTGGCGCAACTGGTAGATGCCGGCATCTTCGAACGCACGGCGTACAAGGACGAGCATCGCACCCGCTACGAGTATCGGTTGACCGACAAGGGCATGGACCTCTACCCCATTCTGATGGCGCTACGTACCTGGGGCGACAAGTATCTGGCGCCCGACGGTCCGTTCCTGCTGTACCGGCACCGCGACTGCGGTGGACATGCCGAAGTGCTCCACGCGTGCGATCGGTGTGGGTCCGAATTGACCGCGCGTGACGTCGTCGTCGAGGTAGGGCCCGGGCTGACCGCGTCCAGCTGAGACGCGCGTCGCCGGCAAACATGTTCATCTGCAATGCCTTCGAGTGCGTCTCATTGAACGCCCCGGTGCTCGGCTAAGACCCGGAAGGCCGGTACTGGCGAGGCTGTGGGGTCCTCGGCGAAGACTTGGATGCCGATATGGTTCGCGCCGGCCGTGAGGTGCTCGTTGATCTGGCTGAAGATCGTTTCCGGGGAACCGTGCGCGACCAGGGCGTCGATGAGTGCGTCGCTGCCTGATCCGTCGACATCCGCTTCGGTAAACCCGTGCCGCATCAGGTTGTTGGTGTAGTTGCGTAAGCCGAGGTAGGGATTTCGGACGGCGAAACGGCCGATCGTTCGCGCCTCGACATCGTCCTCGGTCAGCACAATCTTGTGCTCGGGAGCGAGGAAAGCCCTGCTGCCCAACGTTTCTCGGGCATACCGCGTGTGCGCCGACACGGTGAGATAGGGATGTGCGCCCAACGTCTTGTCGGCGGCCAGTGTGAGCGTGTTGGTTCCCAGCGCGCCGATCACGATCGCTTCGGCCGGCACTCCGCCCTCCAGGAGCGCGTCGACGTAGTGGGCATCCGCTCATAGGGCTTTTGGTAGGCCTCTCGTTTTTCAGGATGGCCAAGGCCGACGCCCAGCAGCAGACGAGGTCCGTAGCGGCCGACGATCCGGTGGTAGTGATAGGCGACGCTGCGGGCGTCGTCTTGCCACATGTTGATGATCGCGCTGGCGATGATCGCGTGTCTCGCCGCAGCGATCAACCGCTCGAGCAGGGCCATATCGCCTACGGGGTCTGCACCGATTCCCACCCAGATCGTCTGATAACCGAGCTCTTCGAGTTGGGGTGCGTATTCGATACGGGGTGCATCGCCCAGCGCGGGATTGAGCCACGCTCCATAAGTGCCGAACTGCTCGTGCACGGCGGGTGTCTCCTTCGGGTATAGCGCGCCAACCGGCGCTGAGGTGATCGCGGCATGGCTGGTGCACCCGTTGGGGATTGATGCGGGTCCAACGGATGAGTCTGTGTCACAACCGTTTCAGGGACCGCACGGGCCGATGACTGCTTTCAGGCTGGCGGTGTGGTGGTGCTGAAGATCGGCCAACAGATCTCTGTGGCGGTGAACGTTGTCGGATTCGACGGCGTGGCACCGAGGTAGTGCTCGCGGATTGGCCCTTGATGGCTGATCAGGTGCTCGTTCACATATCGACCCAAAGCCCCGTAGCTGCGGTCGATGCCGTCGTGGCCGCCCGAGTGGGTGAGGACCGCGAACTCGGCCTGAGGTAGGACCTCGGCACGGACACCCTCCGGTGGGTACGCGGAGTGCGGTGCAGGGACGAAGAGGGTTGCCTGTCCCTGTGATTCGAGAAACAGCGCTCGGTCATACAAGCCACCCGGGACGACCCCGAGCGGTGCGCTTGCTGCCGCTGCAACGGCGTCGCGCAGTGCCCTCAGCGTCACCCCGAACCAGGTGTCGATCTCGGAGACGTCGATGGTGGCGGCAATGGACCACACCGCGAGCGTCGGCTTGTGATGCACCTCCACGTGAGCGGGGGTGCTTACGGGAGAGAGTAATTCGCGCAACGCGCCCACGGTGTCGCGAGTCTGCTGCAGCTGCACCTCCATCTGTTCCAGATGAGTCGTGATGATCTCGGTGCGGGCCGCGGCGTCGTCGGTGCTCAGCAGCGCCTTGATGTCGGGAATGGACATGCCGAGGGATCGAAACCGTCGGATGATGTGCGCGTGGTCGACCTGGCTGGTGTCGTAGAAGCGATAGCCGGTCTGGGAGTCGATGTGCGCGGGTTCGAGAATGCCGATGTCGTGGTAGTGCCGGAGCGCCTTTCTGCTCAGGGTGGTCATCACTGCGAAGTCACCAATCGAAACCCGTGCGCCCATGGCATCCTCCTCTGCGATCCGCCGCCCTGCCTTATCCGGTGAGGCCATCGTGCAGTCTCCCCCTAGGGCAAGGTCAACATCGCGGCGCGAGTTCAATGACTCTCCGGCCCGGGGTTGACCTTCCCCTTGGGGGAAGCTCCACCGTGGCGTCATGACCACCGAATGGGATGCACTCCCGGAGACTGTAAAAACGTTCATGACCGCACTCGACGCCCGAGAGGACAGCCGAGCGCTCGCCACCTTCACCACCGATGCCGTCGTGACCGACGAGGGCCGCGACTACGCGGGCCGTGCCGACATCGGGGCCTGGCTCACCGATGCAGTCAGTGAGTACACCTATACGACGACGTTCACCGGCGCGACCACGACCGACACGACCATCGACGTCGGGCAGCACCTGGAGGGCAATTTCCCCGGCGGAGTCGCCGACTTGCACTACCGCTTCACGTTGGACGGCGCACTGATCAGCCGGTTGGTGATCGAGCCATGACGAGGCGATGGTTCATCACAGGCGGCACACCCGGCGGCTTCGGAGTGGCATTCGCCGAGGCGGCGCTCGAGACGGGGGGCCGCGTGGTGCTCACGTCCCGGCGTCCGCAGGAGTTGGCGACGTGGGCCGACCAGTACGGCGATCGCGCTCTGGTCGTGCCGTTGGATGTCACCGACGCGGCCCAGGTGCTGCGCGCGGTAAATGCAGCCGAGGAGCACTTGGGCGGTATCGACGTGCTGGTGAACAACGCCGGCCGCGGCTGGTTCGGATCGATCGAAGCGATGGACGAGTCCTCGGTGCGGGCAATGTTCGAACTGAACTTTTTCGCGGTGCTGTCCGTGACGCGCGCGGTGCTGCCGGGCATGCGCGCCCGCGGCGACGGGTGGATCGTCAACGTGTCCTCGGTGGCCGGGCTCGTGGCCGCGCCGGGATTCGGCCACTACAGCGCGACGAAGTTCGCCGTCGAAGCCGTCACCGACACGCTGCGTGACGAAGTCGCCGCCCAGGGTATCTCCGTGCTGGCAGTCGAACCGGGAGCGTTCCGCACGAACGCCTACGCCGGCTTCGCCAACGAGCCTGTCGCGGAACCGATTCCGGAGTATCACGACATGCTGGAACAGGTCCGCGCCATCTTCGTTGAGATGGACGGTGTGCAACCCGGCGATCCGCGCCGCGGTGCCCGGGCGGTGATTGCGGCAATGGAACAGGACCCTCCGCCGCATCGGCTGGTCCTGGGCAACGGCGGATACGACGCCGTCATGGACTCACTGGAGCAGAGCCTGGCCGATATCCGCACGAACGAAACTCTCTCTCGCAGTGCAGACTTCCCCGGCTAGTCGGCACGCGAAGCGACACACACCCGACCCCGACGAGCCGGCCCCGGTGCGGGGGCTGACCGTGGTCGGGTGGTCGTCGCGATGCATCAAATTGCCCAACGCCACCTCACCGCCGCTGTCCGCAAGCGAAATTCGCGTCGAAGCAGTGAGGCACATCGCTGGCTACCGTGCCATGTTGGTAAACCGCGACAAGTGCAGCTGGTGCGCGACCGTGACCGTTCTCGTCGGTCCTGCACGGTGTTTCGCGACAATGAGGTCGGCTTCACCGCCGCGCGGGTCGTCAGTTTCGAACGCGTCGGGCCGGTGCAGCAAAATCACCATGTCCGCATCTTGTTCTATTGAACCGCTTTCGCGTAGATCAGCTAACATTGGCTTCTTGTCGGTCCGCTGCTCGGGACCACGGTTCAGCTGGCTCATCGCGACCACTGGAACTTCCAGTTCCTTCGCCAAAAGCTTGATCTGCCTTGAGAACTCGGATACTTCTTGCTGGCGCGACTCGACCTTCTTACCCGACGTCATCAGCTGCAGGTAGTCCAGCACGATCAGCCGTAGGCCGGCTTTTTGGTGCAGCCGTCGCGCTTTCGCGCGAATCTCCATCATCGTCAGGTTCGGCGAATCGTCGATATACAAAGGTGCTTCACTGATTTCGCTCATCCGGCGTGCTAAGCGCGTCCAGTCGTCGTCCGTCATCCGACCCGACCGCATGTCGGCGAGCTTGATCTTCGCCTCTGCCGACAGCAGCCGCATGACGATCTCGGACTTGCTCATTTCCAGCGAGAACACAATGCTCGGCAGCCGGTTCTTGATTGAGCACGACCTCAAAAAATCCAATCCCAGGGTCGATTTCCCCATACCGGGCCTGGCCGCCACCACGATCATCTGACCGGGATGTAGTCCATTGGTCAGTTCGTCGAGTTCGGTGAAGCCCGTCGGCACACCCTTGGAAATTCCACCGTTCGACGCGATGGCGTCGATCTCGTCCATCGTCGGCTGCAGCAGATCCTCCAGCGGAAGGAAGTCCTCCGCGGTCCGCCGCTCGGTGACGTCGTAGATCTCGGCCTGCGCACGGTCCACGATCTCGTTGACGTCGGCGCCCTCGGCACCGGCATAGCCGTACTGCACCACCCGGGTGCCGGCCTCCACCAGCCGCCGCAACAACGCCTTCTCGGCCACGATGCCCGCGTAGTAGCCGGCGTTGGCCGCCGTCGGCACCGTCGAGATCAGGGTGTGCACATACGGGGCACCGCCCACACGACGCAGCAGCCCGCGCCGGTCCAGCTCGGCCGCCACGGTGACCGCGTCCGCGGGCTCACCGCGCCCGTACAGGTCCAGGATCGCGTCGTAGACGTTCTGATGGGCGGGCCGGTAGAAGTCGCCCGGACGCAGGCGCTCCAGCACGTCGGCGATCGCGTCCTTGGACAGCAGCATGCCGCCCAACACCGACTGCTCGGCAGCGAGATCCTGAGGGGGCTGGCGACCGAAGTCCTCGGACGGAGGAGGACTGCCCATCCCAGGCTGTCCGAGATCGTCAACGACCGCCATCGGGTTATCCCCACCTCCACCTAAAGCTTGTCGAACGTCAGTTCGATGCATAGCCGGAGGTTTACCCGACACCCCCGACAAGTACTCGTCGCGGCGGTGATGACCGGCACCGCCGACGGCTCACGCTAGACGTTGCTGGAGCCCTCGCAAACCGGGCCTGTTCATCAACCTGTTAGTGGTCTGTGGATAGCTCGGGAAACTAGTGTTGAGGTGTTGGGGAGAACCTGTGGAGAACTGACCATTTTTGCGGCATCTGCGCAGCTGAGAGCAGGGTAACCCCTGGTATGTGTTGTGGATGGCAAGTTCATCGGCGTGTCGGCCCCGGTTGCGATCTCGGGCGTGTTGTGTTGCCGGAGGTTATGCACAAGGTTAACGGCCGGTTAGATTAGCTGGGCGAGGCCCACCGGAATGTGTTCGCCAGGAATGCAGCAATTCCCCGAGAGCGACCGCGAACGGCCGCCACCCGGGGAATTGACGCGTATGGCTAACTTTGTGCGACGACGTCGACGGTCACATCGACGTTCACCTCGGGGTGCAGATGCACGCCGACGGTGTGGGCGCCTGTCGCCTTGATGTGAGCCTTGGGCAGCTGCACGGTGCGCTTGTCCAAGTTCGGGCCGCCGGCCTTCTTGATCGCCACGACGATGTCGTTGGCGGTCACCGAGCCGAACAGCTTGCCCGAGTCCGCGGCGGTCTTCACCGGCAGCTGGATCGAGCCCAGAGCTGCGAGGGCAGCCTTGATCTCATCGGCGTGCTCACGGTCGCGCACGGTCTTGGTCTCGCGGGCGCGACGGATCTCGTCGGCCTGCTTCTGCGCGCCACGCGAGGCCGCGATGGCCAGGCCGCGTGGCAGCAGGTAATTGCGGCCGTACCCGTCCTTCACCTCGACGGTGTCACCGGCAGCGCCGAGGTGGTCGACCTCAGCGGTCAGGATCAGCTTCATCTCGATACGTCCGTTCTCTACCGTGCCGCCGACGTGAACGGCAGCAGGGCAACCTCACGCGCGTTCTTGACGGCGATCGCGATGTCGCGCTGGTGCTGCACGCAGTTACCGGTCACCCGGCGGGCGCGGATCTTGCCGCGCTCACTGATGTAGGTGCGCAGCATCTGGGTGTCCTTGTAGTCGATCGTCTGCAGCTTGCCCTTCTTCGAGCAGAACACGCACTTGCGGGTCTTGACCGGCTTTTCCGGTGCCGGACGCCGCTTATTGGTTTTGGCCATGGGTCAATCTCTTTCGTTCTTCAAGTGGCGCGCCTTGGCGCGCAAAGGTTTTTAGATCAGAAAGGCGGTTCGTCGTCACCACCGGCGAACGAGCCCGACGCCGGGGCGCTGCCCCACGGATCGTCTGCGGGCGCGTCGTTGGAGGCCGCCGCCGGACGAGAACCCCCGCCACCGCCACTGCCTCCGCCGAAGCCGCCGCCCCCGCCACCACTGCGCGAGGCCTTGTTGACCTTGGCAGTCGCATACTTCAGCGACGGGCCGATCTCGTCGACCTCGACCTCGTAGACGGTGCGCTTCTCGCCCTCACGGGTTTCGAAGGACCGCTGCTTGAGCCGGCCGGTCACGATGACCCGCGAACCCCGGGTGAGGCTCTCGGCCACGTTCTCGGCCGCCTCACGCCAGATGTTGCAGCGCAGGAACAGCGCTTCGCCGTCCTTCCACTCCGAGCTCTGGCGGTCAAAGATCCGCGGTGTGGACGCCACCGTGAAATTGGCGACGGCTGCACCGGACGGCGTGAACCGCAGTTCGGGGTCGGCGGTCAGATTTCCGACGACGGTGATGGTCGTGTCACCGGCCACAAGGTCCTCCTGGCATAGGCGGATGGATTCACCGCGAGCCTACGTAACAGCTCCGACGCGCGGCGAGGTTATCCACTCAGTGACTAGTGCTTATCGGTCCGCATCACCTTGGTCCGCAGCACCGACTCGTTCAGATTGAGCTGACGGTCGAGCTCGGACACGGTGGCCGGTTCGGCCTTTACATCAACGACGGCATAAATGCCCTCGGCGTGCTTGGCGATCTCGTACGCCAGGCGGCGCCGACCCCAGATGTCGACCTTGTCCACCGAACCGCCGTCAGTGCGGACGACGTTCAGGAACGTATCCAAGGACGGAGCTACGGTGCGCTCGTCGAGAGTGGGGTCAAGGATGACCATGATTTCGTATGGACGCATGGGAACCTCATCACCTCCTATGGTCATTAACGGCCACGGCCAATCCGTGGCAGGAGAGTCGCCTGCGTCGGCAACCTGCACAGGTTACCGGAGCACATGCTGATCAGCGAAATCAGCTCCGCTGGCCGTAGTACTCCAGCGCCAGCTGCAGCGTGGCATCCGAGGCTTTGCCCAGTGCGCCGGCGTCGAACGGCGGCTGCGGGTCGTACTCGATCATCAGCTGGCTGGCCTTGGCCGCTTCCGGCCCGACGAGCAGTTCGACCAGTCGCAACGCCATGTCGATACCGCTCGAGACGCCCGCGGCGGTGATGATGCGCTGCGGTAGATGCTCGACGACGCGCTCCGGGGTGTAGATCGCACCGAAGGACTCGAGTAGCTCGGTGGCCCGCCAGTGCGTGGCGGCGGTCAACCCGGTCAACAGGCCGGCCGCGCCGAGCATCAGGCTGCCGGTGCACACCGAGGTGGTGAACACCGTGTGCCGGTGCACCTCACGAATCCAGTCGAGGACGCCGGCGTCCTCGACGAGGGCGCGGGTGCCGATCCCGCCGGGAAAAACCAGGACGTCGGGCCGGGTGACCTCGTCGAAGGTGGCGTCGCACATCAGGCCGAGCATTCCGTTGTCGCTGCGGACCTCACCGCGCTGATGCCCGACGAAGACGACGTCGATCGACGGGATCCGCTGCAGCACCTCGTAAGGACCGATCGCGTCCAGTGCGGTGTTACGCGGGAACAGTGCTATCGCGATTTGCATCCGGTGCCTCTTGCTGTTCGGGCGCAGCAACGGCCGCCGCGCGCGGGCGCAGCCACCGCGGGAACCGTTGCGGGAGCGCATCTTCGGCGTGATCGAACACTCCGCCGGCCGGATCGTCCACCCGGCCGTTCCAGCGCACCAGATCCAGGTCGGGCCGGTAGATCTGGCGCACCACCAACACCATCAGCCCGATCACCGCGATGTCTCGCAACAGCACGGTCGCGGTGAACCACTGCTCGGGAAGGCCCTTGTTGCCCTCGCCGTACAGGTAGTACATCCGCGGCACCCACACCAGCATGTCAACGGTCATCCACACCAACAGGATTCGCCGGTGCGGCAGCGCCAGCACCGCCAGCGGCACCAGCCACAGCGAGAACTGGGGGCTCCACACTTTGTTCACCAACAGGAACGCCGCCACCGTCAGGAACGCCAGCTGCGTCACCCTCGGTCGCTGTGGTGCGGTCAGTCCGATGTAGGCGATTGCCGCACAACACAACAGGAACAACACCGCGACAACGATGTTGAGAACCACCGGTGGCTGCCAGAACCCCATATTCGAATCGAAGCCGTCCCAGCCGGTGAACGACTTCACTACGTTGTACAGCGAGTCCATATCGTCACCGCGCCGGGAGTTGAGCCGGAAGAACTCCGACCACCCGCGCGGAAACAGCGCCATCACCGGCAGATTGACGACGAACCAGGCGCCGACCGCGGCCACCACCGTTTTCGCGGCCTCCGGCATCCGGTCGCTGCGGATCGCCAGCACCACCAGCGGCAGCAACAGCAGCGCCGGATACAACTTGGCGGCCACCCCGAGCCCGATCAGAATCCCAGCCAACACCGGCCGTCGCCGCGCCCAGGCCAGCAGCCCGCCCATCGCCAAAGCCGTTGCCAGCGCGTCGAAATTGGTGAAAACCTGGAAGACCAGCACCGGTGAGGCGGCCACCAGCGCGGCATCCCAGACCCGACGGCCCGCCAACCACGACGACGCCCACACCGTCGTCAACCACGCCAGTGCCAGGCCGAATGCCGCGAAGTTGAAGAACATCACCACTTCGGCGATCACCGGCAGCGACATCATCCTGGCCACGGCGGTGTAGGTCTTGGCCAACGCCATCGACACGTATTGGTACACCCCGGTCAGCACCGGATACTCCATATAGCGCACCGCGGGCTTGCCGTCGTACCGGATCTGTGGCCGGCCGCTGGAGTCGGTCTCGATCCAGCTCGACTTGTACGGAAAACGTCCCTGGCTCAACAACTCCGCGCCATAGAGCGGCACGGTGTCGGAGTAGCACAACTCGAAGTAGGCGCGCTGGTTCTGCCAGTTCGCCACCCGCTGATCGGGCGGCCCGGTACCGACGGTCTGCAGACACGGCGACTTGGTGGACCAGCCGAGCGCCAGCACCACCAGCGCCATCATGAACATCACCCGCAGCGGGGTGAACACCCGAGTCCGGCCGATCAGCGCGTGCCTGCCCACCGGGCCGCCCACCACCTCCGAGAGGGCGGCGCCCAAAGTGTCGGTGCGGCTGGGCTTGTCGCGGTCGTCGGCGCTGCGCCGGTCGGCGGCCAACGGTTGCGGTGACACCGTGGCCCGGCCCACTAACACACCGCCGGCCGGCGCGTTGGCCGGCCGGTCGGCCGAAAAATCCTGCGGTTGGTCGTCACCAACACCGCCGTCGATCACGGCGGTGGAGGCGGGAGCGGAGCGCCTGCGTCACCCGGGACGACCGGCGGCGGCGCATCCGGTGCCCCCGGCACGCCGGGCGGCGCGGGAGGTCCTGCGGGCACGGTGATGGTGGTCGGCGGGCCGAGCGGAATCGTGATGCCCGGTGCGACTTCGATACTGGGCTGGATCACCTGGATCGACGGCGGCGGAGGCGGAGGCGGGGGTGCGGCCGGAACACCGGCATAGCCGCCGATCTCGGTCGGCTTCGGGAACGTCTCGTTGTCGGTGCCCTTGAGCGCCCCGTCCATCGTCGACTTCCAGATGTCGGACGGGATGCCCGAGCCGTACACCTGGCCACCGCCCTTGTTGACCAGCGGCTGGGTGCCGTCAGTGGTGCCCACCCACACGGCCGTCGACAACGACGGCGTGTAGCCGACCATCCAGGCGTCGCGGTTGGCATCGGTGTCGCCGAGCTGATTGGTACCGGTCTTGGCCGCCGAGGCCCGCCCGCCGGCCAGGTTGTGCCCGTTGGACCAGCCCGCAATCGGCTGCATGGCCGCAGTTACGTTGTCGGCGACCGCTTTCGGGATGCGTTGCTCGCCACTGTTGTCCGATGTGCTGGCGTCGAAGAGCACCTCGCCGCGGGAGTTGACGACCTTCTCCACGAAGTGCGGCTTGTGATAGACGCCGGAGTTGGCCAGGGTCGCGTACGCCGAGGCCATGTCCAACACCCGGGTCTGGTACTGCCCCAGGACGATACCGTTGTTGGGCGGTCCGCCCTTGCCGTCCTCGGACAGCGTGTGATCCACGCCCGGGAAGCTCTCGGCGATACCCGCGCTGTGCGCGGCGTCGGCGACGTCACTCGGACCGTTCTTGAGCTTGAGCATCAACCGGTAATACGAGGTATTCAGCGATCGCTTGAGCGCTTCGGCGATGTTGCAGACACCGCAGCCTTCGCCTTCGACGTTCGTGATCGTGATGCCGTTGAGGGTCACCGGCGAGCTGTCCACCTGGTAGCCCAGCCCGATGCCCTGCTCGAGGGCGGCCACCAATGCGAACACCTTGAACGACGAGCCCGTCGGCAACCCGGCCTGGGCGAAGTCGAAACCCTGGGCGTCCGAGCCGCCGTAATAGGCCTTCACCCCACCGGTTTTCGGGTCGATCGACACCACCGCAGAGCGCATGTCCGGCATCTGGCCGTCCAGATATTTCGTCACCGCCTTCTCGGCGGCTTGCTGCGCCTGCGGGTCGATCGTCGTGGTGATCTGCAGGCCCTGGGTGTTCAGCGTCTGCTCGTCGATGTTGAACAAGTCGAGCAGTTCCTTGGTGACCTGGCGTTCGATCAGGCCGTTGGGCCCGGTGGTGACGTTGGCCGCCCGGGCCTGCTCCGGCGGCACGGTCGGCGGGAAGACCTGTTGGGCGCGTTCCTCTTTGGACAGCGCACCCATGGTCACCATGCCGTCGAGCACCCAGTTCCAGCGCTGGGCCGCGCCCTCGGGATCGATCGCCGGATCCAGCGTCGACGGTCGCTGGACGAGCGCCGCCAGCAGTGCACCCTCGGCGACGGTCAGCTGTTCGACCGGCTTGTTGAAGTACGCCTTCGAGGCCGCCGAGATGCCGTAGGCGCCGCGGCCGAAATAGATGATGTTCAGGTACGCCTGCAGCACTTGGTCTTTGGACCACTCGCTCGACATCTTCGTGGAGATGACGAGTTCCTTGGCCTTGCGGACCACGCCACCGATGCCCGACCGGGCGTCGCCCACGAGCGCGTTCTTCACGTACTGCTGGGTGATCGTCGAGGCGCCCTGCAGGTCACCACCGAGGAGGTTGTTCTTGAGTGCCCTGGCGAACCCCGACAGCGAAAACCCCGGGTTCGTGTAGAAGTCGCGGTCCTCGGCAGCCATCACCGCGTTGCGCACCGGAACCGGTATCTGGTCGATGCTGACGTCGACTCGGTTGCCTTCGGGGGGAACGATCTTCGCCAGCTCCGAGCCGTCGCTGGCCAGGATCGTCGACACCTGGTTGGTCCGCAGGTCACCGGGCTGGGGCACCTTCACGATCATGTACGCCATGCCGAAGGTGATCATCGGCAGCACGACCACCAGCACCACCGCGATGTACAGCGAGCGTCGCACCCACTTCCAGTTGACCTGCTGGGAGAAGCTCGGCGGCTTCGGGGGCGGCGGGCCGCCCGGTCCGCCACTCCTCGGCGGAGGTGGTGGTGGCGGCGGGAACTTCGGCGGTGGCGTGCCGTCCAGGGCCGCCTTGACGACGTCGATCGGGTCGCGCAGCGGCACGGTGTCGTCGCGGATCGGCTCCATGATCGACGTCAACCGATCATCGGGGGGCACTTGGCGGCGGGGCGCGCTGCGGGTCGGACCGGGCGACTCCGTTGCGCCGGCTATCCGGAACTTGGTGGTCGGCGCCTCGTGTTTACCGGTCGCATCATCGGGCCCTGATCCCGTGCGATTGTCAGTGCCAGGCCCGTCGTGACGCCCTTCGCTATTCACTGGCCGTGCGCGCGCCAGAGCGCGCCGTCTGGGTGCCCCGGCGTCCACGCGTCCCGTTGGTGGGACGCGGCGCTCCGAGCACATAGGACTTGACCAAGTGATTCCATTCGCAGGTGCGGCATACCTCCACCACATGTACCGAAAACTCGTCGAACCGCGTCGCCAGCAACACCAGCTCCTCGGCGGTGCGCGCCGATCCGGAGACCGCGCCCAGGTGATCGCCGAACACCCAGGACACCAGCGTGAGCGGCTCCTTGCGGCAGATCGGGCACATCACCGAACTGGGCTTGCCGTGAAACTTGGCGGCGCGCAACAGATAGGGATTGGCGTCGCAGACCTCGGTCACACCCGTCCGGCCGGAGTACACCTCAGCCAGCAGGGAGCGTCGCCGAAGGGCGTAGTCCACCACCTGTCGCTGCAATCGCACGATGACCAGAGTACGTCGGGGATCTGGGCACCGGCGTGCAACCGACTCGCGATTGCGCCGGTTTGTGCGCCTGGTCTGCGCTCTTGCCTGTCGAACTCTTACGATCAACGCCGTGGCGACTTCCCAGACGGCCAGCACGCGCGCCAAGGACGCTGACCGCAACGACATCTGCCAGATCCTCGACACCGCGCTGTCGGAGGGGCAGCTGTCGATGAGCGAGCACCAGCAGCGGGTCAAGGGCGCCACCAACGCCACGACACTGGGTGACCTGCGTGCCCTGGTCTCGGACCTGCAGACCGGCAATGCCCCCGTTCAACTGCCCACCCTGAAGAAGCCGCGGCTGTCGTCGTCGCCCGGCACAGGAGGCAGCTGGGGCATCCGCATCGCCATCATGGCCGTGCTGATCGTGCTGGGGATCGGCATCGGCTGGGGCCTGTACGGCAACACGCCCTCCCCGCTCAACTTCACCTCCGACCCGGGCGCCAAGCCTGACGGGGTGGCTCCCGTGGTGCTGACCCCGCCGCGCCAGCTGCAGTCACTCGGCGGTCTCACCGGACTGCTCGAGCAGATGAAGAAGAAGTTCGGCGACACCAACGGCTTCCGGCTGGTGATCTATCCCGACTACGCGTCGCTGACGCGTCCCGATCCCAATGACGAGCGCCGCGAGCTGAGCTATACCTACCGCGGCGGCTGGGGCGACCCGAGCACCTCGGCGGCCGGCAGCGACGCCACGGTCGTGGACCTGGGCAAGTTCGACGTCAAAGCCGTCGTCGGCGTCCTGCGCGGTGCACCCGAGACGCTGAATATGAAGCCCGGCGATGTCAAGAGCACCTACCTGATCGTCGAGCCGACTCGAGATATCACCGCCCCGGGAACGGTGTCGATCTCGGTCTACGTCTCCAGCGATTTCGGCAGTGGCTACATCCAGCTCAATCCGGACGGCTCGGTCAAGCAGGTCAACTACCCCTAATTCGGGGTTCTTTCGCCAAGCACGCCACCCGGTGGCAATCACCTGGATCGTTGGCGTCCAAGTAGCGCTAAATATATCGCTCCGATACTATCGCCGGAGGTGTCGAAGCACCGTAACGGCTGAGCAAAGGAGGTGACCCGGTGCTGGAGCTTGCCATCTTGGGTCTTCTCCTCGAATCCCCCATGCACGGCTACGAACTGCGCAAACGACTGACGGGCCTGTTAGGCGCCTTCCGGGCGTTTTCTTATGGCTCGCTGTACCCGGCATTGCGCCGGATGCAGACCGACGGGTTGATCGTCGAGGACACCGCACCCGCGGGAACAACGGTGTTGCGTCGTGCCCGCCGGGTGTATCAGCTGACCGATGCCGGACGCCAGCGGTTCGCCGAGCTGGTGGCCGATACCGGTCCGCAGAACTACACCGACGACGGCTTCGGTGTGCACCTGGCGTTCTTCAACCGCACCCCGGCCGAGGCCCGGATGCGGATCCTGGAAGGCCGCCGACGCCAGGTGGAAGAACGCCGCGAAGGTCTGCGGGAGGCCATCGCCCGGGCGACCAATTCGCTCGACCGCTATACCCGCCAACTGCATCAGCTGGGCCTGGAGTCCAGCGAGCGGGAAGTCAAGTGGCTCAACGAGCTCATTGCCGCTGAGCGGGTGGCGCAGAGCCATCCTGACCAGGCCTGACGCGGCCACCGAAGTACCCGAACAGCAGCCAGTAGAAGTACGAGTTAGGAGAACGTCCCATGACGGAGCACAACGGAGCATCGGCAGATGTGCGAGTCGCCATTGTCGGCGTCGGCAACTGCGCGTCCTCACTGGTCCAGGGCGTGGAGTACTACAAGGACGCCGACGCGAACGCCGCCGTCCCCGGCCTGATGCACGTAAAGCTCGGTCCCTACCACGTGCGCGATGTGAAGTTCGTCGCCGCGTTCGACGTCGACGCCAAGAAGGTCGGCTTCGATCTGTCGGAGGCCATCTTCGCGTCGGAGAACAACACCATCAAGATCGCTGACGTGCCGCCGACCGACGTCGTCGTGCAGCGCGGCCCGACCCTGGACGGCATCGGCAAGTACTACGCCGAGACGATCGAGATCTCCGACGAGCAGCCGGTCGACGTGGTCAAGGTGCTCAAAGACGCTCAAGTCGACGTGCTGGTGTCGTACCTGCCGGTCGGCTCGGACGAGGCCGACAAGTTCTACGCGCAGTGCGCCATCGACGCCAAGGTCGCGTTCGTCAACGCGCTGCCGGTCTTCATCGCCTCGGATCCGGTCTGGGCCAAGAAGTTCGAGGACGCCGGTGTGCCGATCGTCGGCGACGACATCAAGAGCCAGGTCGGCGCGACCATCACCCACCGCGTGATGGCCAAGCTCTTCGAGGATCGCGGCGTCACGCTGGACCGCACGTATCAGCTGAACGTCGGCGGCAACATGGACTTCAAGAACATGCTCGAGCGCGAGCGCCTGGAGTCCAAGAAGGTTTCCAAGACCCAGGCCGTCACGTCCAACCTGACGGGCTCGCTGGCCGGCAAGATCGACGACAAGAACGTCCACATCGGACCGTCGGACCACGTCGCGTGGCTCGATGACCGCAAGTGGGCCTACGTGCGTCTCGAGGGCCGTGCCTTCGGTGACGTGCCGCTGAACCTGGAGTACAAGCTCGAGGTATGGGACTCGCCGAACTCGGCGGGGATCATCATCGACGCGGTGCGTGCGGCCAAGATCGCCAAGGACCGCGGCATCGGCGGCCCGATCATCCCGGCTTCGGCCTACCTGATGAAGAGCCCGCCGAAGCAGCTGCCCGACGACATCGCCCGGACTCAGCTCGAGGAGTTCATCGCCGGCGACAGGTAGCCGTCAGCGACGAGAGTGCGGTGAGATCCGGATGGGACGCCCCATCGCGATCGGGCCGCACTTTCGCGTTAGATGGACGCGTGATCTCCGATGACCAACTGATCGGACTCGACGAGTTCGCGCTGCTGCCCGAAAACGCCACCCAAGCCGGAGTGAGCGATCCGCTGCCCCCGGTGCAACGCATCGACCGCGGCACTGTCAGCGCCGTGCGCTGGGGCGCCGACCCGGCCCGCGTGGTCTTCCTGCACGGCGGCGGCCAGAACGCCCACACCTGGGACACCGTCATCCTCGGCCTCGGGACAAGCGCTCTGGCCGTGGACCTGCCCGGCCACGGCCGCTCGGCCTGGCGGGAAGACGGCGACTACGGCCCGAAGCTCAACGCCGACACCATCGAACCGGTGCTGCGTGAGCTGGCGGCCGACGCCGACCTGGTGGTCGGCATGTCGCTGGGTGGCCTGACGGCGTTGCGGCTGGCGACGACCGCACCCGATCTGGTCCGCAAACTGGTCCTCGTGGACGTCACCCCGTCGGCGCCCGAGCGCCACGAACAGATGACCAAGGCGCAGATGGGAACCGTCGCGCTGGTCCAGGGCGACCGCACCTTCCCCAGCTTTCAGGCCATGCTTGACGTGACCATCGCCGCGGCACCCCACCGCGACCGAGACTCGTTGCGCCGCGGGGTGTTCCACAACTCCAAGCAGCTCGACGACGGCAACTGGACGTGGCGCTACGACACCTTCCGCAAGGGTGACGGCTTCGAGGGCCTGTGGGACGACGTGCCGGGGCTGACCGTGCCCACCACCCTGGTGCGCGGCGCCAACTCGTTCTTCGTCAACGACGATGACGCCGACGAATTCGCGCGCACCGCACCGGGTTTCCAGCGGGTGATCGTGGTGCCCGATTCCGGCCACTCGGTGCAGGGCGACCAGCCCCGGGCACTGGTCGAGATCCTCCGTGGCGTGCTGGGCGGCTGAGCCGTTTCCCTGTTGTTCACCGGCTGATTCCCAGCAGCTTCACAGCTGATTCCCGGGCTGCCATACTTTCGCGGCATGTCTCTGGTGCCGCTGAATCTGCTGATCAACCACGACGGGCGCTCCGCACGGCAACGGATCACCTGCCGCTACCGGTGCGGCGATGCCTGCGCGCATCCGGCGCCCAACACCAGCGACAACGCCTACTTCGGCGACCTTGTCCGCGAAGCGGTATCGCGGCGCTCCGCCCTCAAGGCCGCGGGCGTTGCGGTCCTCGCGGTCGGCGCGGGCTCGACGCTGGCGGCATGCGGCGGCGACACCGAGCCCACCGCGCAGTCCACACCATCGGCGCCGGCGGCACCGCAGGCAGGGATGAACTTCACCGCCGTGGCACCCAACATCGAAGACGCCGTCGTCATCCCGCAGGGCTACCAGCAGGCGGTGGTGATCAGCTGGGGTGACCCGGTGCTGGCCGGTGCGCCCGCCTTCGACGTCACCAAGCAGACCGCCGCCGCGCAGCGTCAGCAGTTCGGCTTCAACAACGACTTCGCCGGCCTGCTGCCGATCGACGGAAATCCGAACCACTACCTGCTCGTCGTCAACCACGAGTACACCACCGAACGGTTCATGTTCCCCGGCTACGACGAAAAGCACCCCACCCGTGAACAATTCGACACCGCCGTCGCCGCGCACGGCCTGACGGTCGTCGAGGTCGAGCGCACCGCCGACGGGCTCAAACCGGTGCTGGGCCCCTACAACCGCCGGCTCACTGCCGACTCCCCGTTCACCCTCGTCGGACCGGCAGCAGGCAGCGACTTCGTCAAGACCTCCGCCGACACAGAAGGCCGGACCGTCAGCGGCACCATCAACAACTGTTCGGGCGGCATCACGCCATGGGGCACCGTGCTGTCCGGGGAAGAGAACTTCAACGCCTACTTCGGCTCGGCCGACGGAGCACCGGCACCCAGCCCGATCGACGCCGACCGATGGAAGCGTTACGGCATCAAAGCCAAACCCAGCGAACGCCTTTGGGAGACCTTCGATCCGCGGTTCGACCCCACCAAGACCCCCAACGAGGTCAACCGCTTCGGCTACGTCGTCGAACTCAACCCGTGGGATCCGCAGTCGAGGCCGGTCAAACACAGCGCGATGGGCCGCTTCAAACACGAGGCCGCCAACGTCTACGTCACGCCCGATGGGACGGTCGTTGCCTACAGCGGCGACGACGAACGCTTCGACTACATGTACAAGTTCATCTCTAGCAAGAACATCCAGCCTGGCCACGACGCCGCCGCGATAGCGCACAACATGACGATCCTCGACGAAGGCACGCTGTACGTCGCCAAGCTCACCACCGACATCCCGGCCAACCAGATCGACGGATCCGGCGCGCTGCCCGCCGGCGGCTTCCGCGGATCGGGGACCTGGCTGCCGCTGCTGCGGTCCGGCCCGGGCGGGGCCGCGGAGTCGTTGGTCCCCGGCATGACGCCGCAGGAGGTCGCGGTGTTCACCCGGTTCGCCGGCGACAAGGCCGGCGCCACCAAGATGGACCGGCCGGAAGACTTCGAAGCCAACCCGCGCAGCGGCAAGCTCTACGTCGCGCTGACCAACAACAACGAGCGCGGAGCGTCAGGCAAACCCGCCGCCGATGCGCCCAATCCCCGCAACGACAACAAGAACGGGCAGATCCTCGAGATCACCGACGACCACGCCGGCACGACCTTCACCTGGGACCTCCTGCTGGTCTGCGGCGATCCCGCCGCGGCCGACACTTACTTCGGCGGCTTCGACAAGTCGAAGGTCAGCCCAATCTCCTGTCCGGACAATCTCGCGTTCGACAAGCACGGTAACTTGTGGATCTCCACCGACGGCAACGCCCTGTCATCCAACGATGGGCTGTTCGCCGTCGCGCTGGACGGGCCCAATCGCGGTGAGACACGCCAGTTTCTGACCGTCCCGATCGGGGCGGAAACCTGCGGGCCGATCGTGCTCGACGACCTCGTCACCGTCTCCGTGCAGCACCCCGGCGAGCATGACGACAACAGCATCGACGACCCCCTGTCCAACTGGCCCTCGGGCGGCAACGGCACCGCGCGCCCGTCGATCGTGGCGGTCTGGAAGAGCGGCGGGAATATCGGCGTCTAGCCGAACGTACGGTTGATGCGTGACCTTTCCCATTCGCATCGGCGTGCAACTGCAGCCGCAGCATTCCACTGATTACAACCAGATCCGCGACGCCGTCCGGCGCTGTGAGGACATCGGCGTCGACGTCGTCTTCAACTGGGATCACTTCTTCCCGCTGTACGGCGACCCCGACGGCGCGCACTACGAGTGCTGGACCATGCTGGGCGCCTGGGCCGAGCAGACCTCCCGTGTCGAGATCGGCGCGCTGGTTTCGTGTAACTCCTACCGCAATCCGGAGTTGCTGGCCGACATGGCCCGCACCGTCGATCACATCTCGGGCGGCCGGCTGATCCTTGGTATCGGGTCGGGCTGGAAGCAGAAGGATTACGACGAGTACGGCTACGACTTCGGCACCGTTGGCAGCCGTCTCGACGATCTCGCCGGCGCGCTGCCGCGCATCAAATCCCGGCTGGCCAAGCTGAACCCGGCACCGGCGCGCGACATCCCGATCCTGATCGGTGGCCAGGGTGAGAAGAAGACCCTTCGCCTGGTCGCTGAGCACGGCGATATCTGGCACGGCTTCACCAACGCCGAGACCTACCCGGTCAAGGCCGAGGTACTCGAGCAGCATTGCTCCGATGTGAGCCGCGATCCGGGCACCATCGAACGGTCCTCGGGAGTGGAGGGCCGCGACCCCGACGCCATCATCGCCAGTGCCGAGGCGCTGGCCGGGCTGGGGGTGACCCTGCTGACCGTCGGCACCGACGGCCCCGACTACAACCTCGGCCCGGCCGAAACCCTGATCCGCTGGCGCGACGCACGCTGATTTAGCAGGGGTCGAACTCCAGCGGTAGCGATTCCAGACCGAAGGTGCCGGCGGGCCACAGCACGGTGGCCTCGCCGGCCTGCCGGTAGTCGGGGATGCGGGCGTGGAATTCCTCGACGGTCAGCCGTAGTTCGCGGCGGGCCAGATGCGACCCGAGGCACCGGTGGATACCGCCGCCGAAACCGAGGTGGGTGGACTTGGCGGTCAGGTCCATCTGGTGTGCGTGCGGGCCTTCCCGATTCGCGGTGAACAACATCAGCATCACTTGCGAGTTCGCCGGGATCAGCACACCCTCGACCTCGACGTCGGCGGTCGTGACACGGGGAACCCCGGGCACCGGACCCTCCAGGCGCAGCATCTCTTCGATGAACGGCGCGATCAGCGATTGATCGTCGATCAGCCTGCGGCGCAGCGCCGGATCGTTGGCCAACGTGAGTAACGAGAACCCGATGGCACCGGTGACGGTGTCGAGCCCGGCCAGGATGATCAGGAAGCACAAGCCCAGGATCTCGGCGTCGGTCCACGCCGCGTCACCGTCGATGGCGAGGATGTTGCTGAGCATGTCGTCGCCCGGGTGGCTGCGTTTGATCTCGAGCTGCTCGGCCAGGAAGCCGAAAAGCCCCATGGCGCACTCGATCACGTGCGGCGGCTGATTCTGGCCCAGTGACGCGATATCGGCGCCCTTGATGATGCCGGTCACCCACTCCAGGAACTTGGGCAGGTGTTCCAGCGGCAACCCGAACAGGGTCAGGATCGCCTGGGTGGGGAACTTGTAGGACAGATCCGCGACCACGTCGCAGCGCCCGAGCGGGGCGAACGCATCGATGTGCCCGCGCAGCTGGGCGCGAAACTCGCCGTCCATCGCCTCCATGCGTTTGGGCCCGAACATCGGGTCGAGCACCCGCCGGTAGTCGGCGTGCTTGGGCGGATCGATCGCGATCGGGATCATCTGGATCGCGTTGACGATGCCGTCGAAGGCTTTCGCCGAGGAGAACAAGTCGGGGTGCTTCTGGGCGTACCGGACGCCCTCATAACTGGTGATCATCCACGTGCCGCCGACCCGGTAAACCGGACCTGGCCGCTGCAGATACTCCACGGCCGCGGTGCGACCACTCGGTATCGGGGTGTCCGCGTAGTACGTCTCGGGTAGTTCCGTCGTCGTCATCTCCGGAGCCTAACGAGACCGACAGTCTCGTTACGGTAGATTCACCGAGATCCGCGCCCGAAACCGGGAGGATTGCCAGCAAGTACGTGTCCGAGACGGCGCGGAGAGAACGATGCCCAAACGCTATGGGGTCAAAGAGAAGGACTTGGTCGTCGCGCATGTGCTCGACCTGCTTCTCACCGGCCGGTTGCGATCCGGTGATCGAGTGGACCGCAACGGGATCGCCGCTGCCCTCGGCCTGAGCCGGGTACCGGTGCAGGAGGCCCTGGTCCAGCTCGAACACGACGGAATCTTGGAGTCTCGCTACCACCGCGGTGCGTTCGTCCATCGCTTCGATGCCGACGTGCTGCGCGAACACCACGAGGTTCACGGACTGCTGACCGGTGCGGCGTCCGCCCGCGCCGCGACCAGCCCACGGCCGCCGGCACTCGAGGCGCTCGAACAGACGATGGTGATGATGCGCGACGCAGCCGGCCCCCGGGAGTACCTCGACGGCGCCAACATGTTCCGGGACGTTCTCGTCGACGAATACGCCGGGCCCCGGCTCAAGGCGGGCATCAGTGCGTCGCGCAGCTTCTTGCCCCAAGAGTTCTGGGCCACCCATTCCGACGGTCCGGCCCAGCTGATGCCGCTCTATGAGACCGAGTACGCCGCGATCCGGCGCCGCCAGCCGGCCGCTGCGCGACAGGCCTGCCTGGACCGCACCGACCTGATGGCCGACGTGCTGACCGCCGAGCTGCGCCGCCGCGGGGTGTTCGCCGACTTGGATTCCGTTTGATCGCAAGCCGTGCCCGGACTGCCGTCCGCAGTACCTTGCTAGTGATGACTTTTCATTCGAGTCGGTTCGTGGCGCTGTCGGCGGTCTTGCTGATGGTCTTCGGATTGGTTGCCGCCGCGCCCGCCGGCGCCGACCAGTGCGCGCCACCGGGTGTGGAGTCGGCCAGCGCATTGCCCACCAACCTGGCGGCCGCGGCCAAAGGGCCCAGCGAAGACAAATACACCACCGCCACCACCGAGCCGCTCGCGGCGGTCAACCGCGACTCGCTGCGCCTCATCACCCCGGGAACGCTGACCGTCGGCACGCTGTCCGATGCGCCGCCGAGCATCTGTATCGACGCAGGAGGTCAGTTCACCGGGTTCGACAACGAACTGCTGCGCGCGATCGCCGACAAGCTCGGTCTGAAGATCACCTTCGTGGGCACCGAGTTCTCCGGCCTGCTCGCCCAGGTGGCCGCCCGTCGCTTTGACGTCGGGTCGTCGTCGATCACCACCACCGACGCGCGGCGGCGCACCGTCGGCTTCACCAACGGTTACGACTTCGGTTATTTCTCGCTGGTGGTGCCGTCCGGCTCGCCGATCACCGGGTTCGACAAACTCGGGCCGGGCCAACGCATCGGGGTGGTGCAGGGCACCGTGCAGGAGGCCTATCTCATCGACACGCTGCATCTGCAGCCGGTGAAATTCCCCGACTACAACACGGTGTACGCCAGTCTGAAGACCCGCCAGATCGACGCGTGGGTCGCGCCGTCGCAACAGGCGGTGGGCACCGTGCAGCCAGGCGACCCCGCCCAGATCGTCGAAAACACGTTCAGCTTGGACAATTTCGTCGCCTACGCGGTGGCAGGAGAGAACAAGCCACTGATCGACGCACTCAACGCCGGGCTTGACGCCGTGATCGCCGACGGCACCTGGTCGCGGCTGTACTCCGAGTGGGTGCCGCGAGCGTTGCCGCCCGGCTGGAAACCGGGGTCCAAGGCGGCGCCGGTGCCGCAGCTGCCCGACTTCGCCGCGATCGCCGCAGCCCATCAGAAACCCGCCGCGGCCGCGGGCGCGCCGAAGTCGGTGCTGACCCAGCTGCGCGAGTCGTTCCTGGATTGGGAGCTGTACAAGAAAGCCATCCCCGATCTGCTGACCACCGGGGTGCCCAACACCCTGCTGCTGACGGTCAGTGCCGCCGTCATCGGGCTGGTGCTCGGCATGGGGCTTGCGGTGGCCGGGATCTCCCGGTCGCGGTGGCTGCGCTGGCCGGCCCGGATCTACACCGACATCTTCCGCGGGCTACCAGAAGTGGTGATCATTCTGCTGATCGGTCTGGGCGTCGGGCCGGTGGTCGGTCAGCTGACCGGCAATGACCCCTACCCGCTGGGCATCGCCGCGCTCGGATTGATGGCCGCCGCCTACATCGGCGAGATCTTCCGCTCCGGCATCCAGAGTGTGGACGCCGGGCAGATGGAAGCCTCCCGTGCGCTCGGGTTCAGTTACACCTCATCGATGCGGTTGGTGGTCGTGCCACAGGGGGTGCGGCGAGTGCTGCCCGCCTTGGTGAATCAGTTCATCTCGCTGCTGAAAGCGTCGTCGCTGGTGTACTTCCTGGGCCTGGTGGCCAGCCAGCGTGAGTTGTTCCAGGTGGGCCGGGATCTCAACGCCCAGACCGGAAACCTGTCACCGTTGGTCGCCGCCGGGCTGTTCTACCTGCTGCTGACGATTCCGCTGACGCACCTGGTGAACTACATCGACGCGCGGCTGCGCCGCGGGCGCGGGACGGCCGACGAGGACCCCTTGGACCCGAACACCACGACCCAGGAGATGGTGTGATGGCCTCGGTATACGAACCGGTTTCGTTGGCCGCCAACGATATTCACCTGACGTTGGGCGGCAATGCGATATTGCGGGGGGTGGACCTCGAGGTGCCGGCCGGCACCACATCGGCGGTGATCGGGCCGTCGGGATCAGGCAAGTCGACGCTGCTGCGCACACTCAACCGGCTCTACGAACCCGATCGCGGCGACATCCTGCTCGACGGTAAGTCGGTGCTGCGCGACGATCCGGACAAGCTCCGTCAGCGCATCGGCATGGTGTTCCAGCAGTTCAACCTGTTCGCGCACCGCAGCGTGGTGGACAACGTCGCCCTGGGGCCACGCAAGCTCAAGCGGTTATCGGCCGACGAATCCCGGGACCTCGCGCTGGCCCAGCTCGAGCGGGTCGGGTTGCGGCACAAGGCCGACGTGCGGCCGGCCACCCTGTCCGGCGGGCAGCAGCAGCGGGTCGCCATCGCCCGGGCGTTGGCGATGACCCCGCAGGTGATGTTCTTCGATGAGGCCACCTCGGCGCTGGATCCCGAGCTGGTCAAGGGGATCCTGGCGCTGATCGCCGAACTCGGATCCGACGGAATGACGATGGTGGTGGTCACCCACGAGATGGGATTCGCCCGCTCGGCGGCGGATTCTGTGGCGTTCATGGACCACGGCAAGGTGGTCGAATCCGGCTCGCCCGACCAGATCTTCACCGCCGCCGAGACCGATCGGCTGCAGCGGTTCCTGTCCCAGGTTCTGTAATTGCGTGCGAAAACGCCGTATCGAGTGGTTGGCAGGCGCCGACAGGTTAGACTAGCGAACTATGATTGAGGCCGAGTCGCAGGTCACTGACCTATCTGCTGACCTGCAGCGGGTCCTCTCGAAGCTGTTTTCGGTGTTGCGTCGCGCCGACACCAAGACCAGTACCGCCGGCGCGGACCTCACGCTTGCCCAGCTGTCGATCCTGCTGACCCTGCTCGATCAGGGTCCGATCCGGATGACCGAGCTGGCCGCGCGTGAGCGGGTGCGCACCCCGACTACCACGGTGGCGATCCGTCGCCTGGAGAAGCTTGGCCTGGTCAAGCGCTCGCGGGATCCTTCGGATCTGCGTGCGGTTCTGGTCGAGGTCACCCCGCAGGGGCTGGTGCAACACCGCGAGGCGCTGGCCGTGCGCCGGGCGAGTCTGTCGGCCCTGCTGTCGAAGTTGACCGACGAGGAGCGGGAGACCTTGGCCAAGGCGCTTCGGCCGTTGGAGCGGTTGGCCGACCAGGCGCAGAGCTAGTTAGCGCTAACCGAGCCAGTCGAGGACCGCGGCGGCGGTCCAGGACTGTTGCATGCTGCCGAGCGGCTCGCCGGTGAACGGCTCGTAGTATTCGGCGAAGGTGCCGTCGCTGGCCTGCCGGAGACCTTCTTGGCGCAGCAGCAGAGACCGTTCCGACCATCCCCTGCGGGCGAACGCCCAGGAGAACAACCACGTCAGCACCGGCCAGACCGGTCCGCGCCAGTACTCGCGGGGCCTGAAGTCTTTGGAAACCGGTGACGTCGAAGGAATCACCGAGTACTTCAGATCCGGATGGCCGCAGAACCGCGGGCCCTCCAGGATTCGCAGCAGTGCACGTTCGCGGTCATGCGGCAGCCCGCCACACAACAGCGGGGCGAACTGCGCGGCGGTCTCCGTCGCGATCCACTTGCCGGATTTGACGTCGAAATCCCTTGCCGCTCCGGTTCTTCCGTCCGTCGTCTCGACGACGCCGGCGCGAAACCGTTCGGCCCACGAATATAGGTCGCGCACATCGGCATTCGGCCGCTTGTAGTCCTCGCCGATATTGGCCAGCACGTCGCAGGCCACCGAGAAGATCGCCGAGACGAAGACGTCTTCGACGGCGAAGCTCATCACCTTGGGCAGCAGATCATCCTCGTAACGAACGGATTTCATCTCCTCGAGCAGCCACAGATAGCGGTCGTACTCGGTATCGGACGGGCGCTGGCTGGCATCGGTGACGATGTGGTTGTCCTCGCGCTGATACTCCGGGATGGACCCGGGAATCACGTTGGCGTAGGCGGAATCCCACCGCGGCGAGTTGTCCATCCCGGACTCCCAGCCGTGATACAGCGTGATGCGGCCGTGCTCATCCTGATCGCGGGCCTCAGCCAGCCAGCGATGCCAGCGCACCAGATCCGCCCACCGCCGGTCCAGGAACGCCTCGGCGACAGCCCTTGTCGAACGGCCCCTGGTGCGGGCGCGATCGAGGATGCGTTGCACCGCGATCGCATGCACCGGCGGCTGAGTGATCCCCGAGGTGTGTCGGTTGCGCGGGGCGTTGGCCGCCAGGGCCGAGGTGGCCCAGCGGGCCGGACCAGGGAAGTATCCGTCGACGCCGTTGGCGAAAACGATGTGCGGAATCATCCCGTTGGCCCACTGCGCCGACAGCAGCGTGTCGAGTTCGACGACGGCACGTTCCACGCTCAGCGGAGCCAGGCCGACGGCGACGAATGCGGCATCCCAGCTCCACATGTGCGGGTACAGCAGTGGGGCGGCGGAGGTCATCACGCCCAGGTCGTTGCCGCGCAGGAGGTAAGCCGCGCGGGCCGCCAGCTGCGTCGGGCCGAAACTCGGGTCGAATGCCACGCGTTCATTCTGCGTCTCGCGGTTGTGAAACGCAGGTCGGTAGGGTTGCGAACATGCCCACAGCTCTTATAACGGGGGCCGCCGGCGGCATCGGCTCGGCGATCGCCGAGGCATTGGCCCCGACGCACACCCTGCTGCTGGCGGGCCGGCCATCCAACCGGCTCGATGCCGTCGCCGCTCGTCTGGGGGCCACGACCTGGCCGTTGGACCTCACCGACCAGGACGGCATCGAAGCCGCCGCCGAGCCGTTGGTTGAGCTGGAGGTGCTGGTCCACAACGCCGGTGTCTCACATCCGGGACGGTTCGACGAGTCGATACCCGAGCAGTGGCGGTCCTGCTTCGAGGTGAACGTGACCGGCCCCGTCGCCCTCACGCAGGCATTACTTCCGGCGCTGCGGGCGGCCCGCGGGCACGTCGTCTTCATCAACTCAGGCGCTGGACTCAACGTCTCGCCCGGGCTGGCGGCGTATTCGGCGAGCAAGTTCGCACAGCGCGCGTTCGCCGACTCGCTGCGCGCCGACGAACCCAGCCTGCGGGTCACCAGCGTGCATCCCGGCCGAGTCGCCACCGAGATGCAGGAGGATCTGGTCGCCTACGAGGGCGGGCAGTACGACCCGGCGAACTACCTCAAGGCCGAGACGGTGGCGCGGATCGTCGCCGACGTGATCGCGACTCCGCCCGACGCGCACACCCATCAGGTGGTGGTCCGGCCGCGTTGATGGGCGTCCTCAGACGACGAGGTTGACCAACCGGCCGGGCACCACGATGACCTTCTTCGGGGTGGCGCCGGCCAGGAACGCCTGCACCTTCTCGTCGGCCAGCGCACTCGCCTCGAGGCTGGCCTTGTCGGCGTCGGCCGCGACGGTGATGTGTCCGCGAACCTTTCCGTTGACCTGGACCGGGTATTCGACGGTGTCGGTCACCAGATACTGCGGGTCGGCCACCGGGAATGGGCCGTGCGCCAACGACTTCGGGTGCCCCAGCCGCTGCCACAGCTCCTCGGCCAGGTGCGGCGAGAGCGGGGCCACCATCAGCACCAGTGGCTCCAGCGCGGCGCGGGAGCTGATGCCCTCCTTGGTGAGGTGGTTGGTGTACTCGATGAGCTTGGCCGCGGCGGTGTTGTTCCGCAGGCCCGCGTAGTCATCCGACACCCCGGCGATTGTGCGGTGCAGCAGCCGCAGGGTGTCCTCGTCCAACGCCTCGTGCTCGGAAACCCTTGCCTCGCCGGTGGATTCGTCGATCACCAGACGCCACACCCGTTGCAGGAACCGATGCGCGCCGACGACGTCCTTGGTCGCCCACGGTCGCGACGCGTCCAACGGACCCATCGACATCTCGTAGACCCGAAGCGTGTCAGCGCCGTAGCCGTCGCAGATCTCGTCCGGAGAGATCGAATTCTTCAGGCTCTTGCCGATCTTGCCGAACTCCTGGAAAACTTCGGCCTCGCCGTCGGGGCCCGGCAGGAAGAACTTGCCGTCGCGCTCGACGACCTCGGCGGCAGGCACGTAGGCGCCGCGAGAATCGGTGTAGGCGAACGCCTGGATGTAGCCCTGATTCACCAAGCGGCGGTAGGGCTCCCGCGACGTGACGTAGCCCAGGTCGTGAAGAACCTTGTGCCAGAACCGGCAATACAGCAGGTGCAACACCGCGTGCTCCACACCGCCGACGTAGAGGTCAACCCCGCCGGGATCGCCCGCCCCGTGTTCGGCCGGGCGCGGGCCCATCCAATAGGCCTCGTTCTCCTTGGCGCAGAACTCTTCTGCGTTGTGCGGATCGGTGTAGCGCAGCTCGTACCAGGAGCTGCCCGCCCACTGGGGCATCACGTTGGTGTCACGGGTGTAGGGCCGCAGACCGTCGCCCAGGTCCAGCTCGACGTGCACCCACTCGGTGGCCTTGTTCAACGGCGGCGACGGCTCGCTGCCGGCATCGTCGGGATCGAACATCACCGGCGAATAGTCGGCGATGTCGGGCAGCTCCACCGGCAGTAAGCCGTCGGGCAGCGGGTGGGCTCGCCCGTCCGCGTCGTACACGATCGGGAACGGCTCACCCCAGTACCGCTGCCGCGCGAAAAGCCAATCCCGAAGCTTGTATTCGATGCGGGCGCGGCCACGGCCGTCGGCCTCCAGCCGCTCGGTGATCGCCTTCTTGGCATCCGTCACATTCAGGCCGTCGAGGTAGCCCGAGTTCACCAGCGTTCCGTCACCGTTGTAGGCGGCGACACTGACATCACCACCGCTGACCACCTCGATGATCGGCAGCCCGAACTCGGTGGCGAACTCCCAGTCCCGCTGATCCCCGCTGGGCACCGCCATGATTGCCCCGGTGCCGTAGCCCGCCAGGACGTAGTCGGCGATGAAGACCGGAACCTGTTGGCCATTAACCGGGTTGGTGGCAAACGCGCCAATGAACGCGCCGGTCTTGACCTTGTTCTCCTGACGTTCCAGGTCGGATTTCGCGCCGACCGACGCACGGTAGGCGGCCACCGCTTCGACCGGGGTGGCCGCACCGAAGGTCCACCGCGCATCGACACCGTCGGGCCATTGCGCGGCAACCAGGGTGTCGACCAGCTCATGCTCGGGGGCCAACACCAGGTAGGTGGCGCCGAACAGGGTGTCGGGCCGGGTGGTGAAGACCTCGATGTCGGTGCCATCCGCGCCGAACAGCACTGACGCCCCGGTGGAACGGCCGATCCAGTTGCGCTGCATGGCCTTGACCTTCTCCGGCCAGTCCAGCACGTCGAGATCCCCGAGCAGCCGGTCGGAGTAGGCGGTGATGCGCATCATCCACTGCCGCAACTGCTTCCGGAACACCGGATAGTTGCCGCGCTCGCTGCGACCCTCGGAGGTGACCTCCTCGTTGGCCAGCACCGTGCCCAGCCCGGGACACCAGTTCACCAGCGAATCGGATAGGTAGACCAGCCGGTGGCCGTCGACGACATCGGCCCGCTCCCCCGCCGACAACGCCGACCACGCCCGGCCGTCGTCGAGACTGCGCGCGCCACTCTCGAATTCGGCGATCAACTCAGCGATGGGCCGGGCCTTGTTCTTGTCGGTGTCGAACCAGGCGTTGTAGATCTGCAGGAAGATCCACTGTGTCCATTTGTAGAAGTCGACGTCAGTGGTCGAGAAGCTGCGCCGCTGGTCGTGCCCGAGGCCCAGCCGGCCCAGCTGGCGGCGGAAGTTGACGATATTGGCTTCGGTGCGGATGCGCGGATGGGTGCCGGTCTGGATGGCGTACTGCTCGGCGGGCAACCCGAAGGCGTCGAAGCCCAACGCGTGCAGCACATTGCGGCCAGTCATCCGGAAGTAGCGCGCATAGACGTCGGTGGCGATGTAGCCCAGCGGGTGTCCGACGTGCAGGCCCTCACCCGAGGGGTAGGGGAACATATCCTGGACGAACATCTTGTCGTCGGGGAGGGCCGCGCCGTCGGCGGGGGCCAGCGAGCCGACCGGGTTGGGCACGTTGAAGGTGCCCCACGATTGCCAGTTCTCCTGCCAGTCCCGCTCGATCCGCCCCGCCAGCTCGGCGGTGTAGCGGTACCGCGGCACGTCGTTGTCGGAGCTGTCGGGGTCCGAGACTGCGGCGGTCGGCGATTCGGTCACGTCACACAGGGTATAAGGGCTGCCGCAGGCGTTGCCCCCGGTCAGCGGTGTGTGACCCCGGTCGCACCCTCTGCAACGGCCCGATATCGGTTGGATTGCAGTGCGGTCGACGGTTGGTTCCAGCTCGGTTCCAGCCCTATCCGCGTGCCCCGGCCCGTGGTTACAGTCGGCCCCTAACGAGGGGGCTCACCTGGCCCGACCGTGTGGAGAAGGACTGCTGCGATGATGACGATGGCCCGTAATTGGCGGGTGGTAATTGGTGGTGTGGCCGCGGGAACCGCCGCCGTTCTCGGGTTCACCGGGCTTACCGGCGCCAGCGCCTCTGCCGATCCCGCTCTCCCCCTGCCACCGGCTCCGGTCACCGTCACCCAGACCGTCACCGTCGCCCCCGAGGCTGCCGCAGCCAACGCCGTCCCGGCCGCCGGCCAGGTGGCCGCGCTACCCGGATCCGCGCCGGCTGCCGGCCAGGCGGCCGCCGTTCCGCAAGCCGCAGCTCCCGCGATCCCCGCCGCCGCGCCGGAAACCCTGGTCCCGGCCGAGTCGGGCACGCTCGCCGACTTCTTCAAGGAGAAGGGCGTAAAGATGGAGCCGCAGAAGGCGGCCGGCTTCACCGGGCTCAACCTGGTGTTGCCCATGCCGCGCGGCTGGAGCGTCGTCCCCGACCCGAACGTCCCCGACGCTTTCACGGTGCTGGCCGACCGCCTCGGCGGTGACGGGCTGTACACCTCCAACGCCCAGCTGAAGGTCTACAAACTGGTCGGCGACTTCGACCCGAAGGTGGCCATCACCCACGGCTACCTGGACAGCCAGCAGCTGTTCAACTGGCAGGCGACCGACGCGTCGATGGCCGACTTCTGCGGTTTCCCGTCCTCGATCATCGAGGGCACCTACCGCGAGAACGACATGACGCTGAACACCTCGCGCCGGCACGTCATCGTCCAATCCGGAGCCGACCGCTACCTGGTCTCGCTGTACGTGACCACGGCCGCCAACCAGGTGGTCGCCACCGCCGACGCGACCGACGCCATCGTGAACGGCTTCAAGGTCACGTCCCCGACCGCGGCACCCGCACCGGCCGCACCCGCGCCGGGTGCGGCCCCAGCGCCCGACCCCGCGAACCCCCTCGCGGCGCTCGCCCCGCCCCCAGCTCCCGTGGATCCACTCGCGCAACACTGAACCCGGGCTCGTATTGTGGCCCCATGTTCGTCGTCGGCTTGGTGTGCCTTGGGATGGCCGTCCTGATCGGTGGCTCGGGCGTGTGGGCACTGACCCGGCCGCCCGCGGTTGACGTGACCGGCCAGGTGCTGCGCTCGGTCGCGCCGACGCAGTTGGCCGCGGCCGTGATGCTGGCCGCCGGCGGGTCAGCCGCCCTGGCGGCACCCGCGCACACTGCGCTGACGGTCGTGATCGTCTGCGTGCTCGGCGCGGTCGGAACCGTGGCCGCCGGCTCGTGGCAGGGCGCCCGCTACGCCGCGCGCCGGGAAGCCGAAGCCAGCTGCGCGGGCAGCTGCGCCAGCTGCACGCTGTCCTGCAAGTGAGTCCCGCGACGACCTGATGAGGGCATGGCTGTCACGGCTTCCCGTCGACACGTTCCTGCTGCTGCTCGTCGCCGTCGTCGCGCTGGCCACGGTCCTGCCCGCGCGCGGGGCGGCCGCCGATGCGCTGTCGGTGGCCACCAAGATCGTCATCGCCATGCTGTTCCTGCTCTACGGCGCACGGCTGTCGCCGCAGCAGGCGTGGCACGGCGTGCGGCAATGGAAGCTGCACCTGCTCGTGCTGGCGACCACGTTCGTGGTATTCCCGCTGCTGGGGCTGGCCGCTCGCGCGCTCGTCCCGTCGGTGCTGACCGACGACCTCTATCCCGGTCTGCTGTTCCTGTGCCTGGTGCCCTCGACCGTGCAATCCTCGATCGCCTTCACCTCGATGGCGCGCGGGCATGTGTCGGCGGCGATCGTCAGTGCCTCGCTGTCGAACATCGTCGGTGTGCTGCTCACCCCGCTTCTCGTGCTGGTGCTGATGCCGATCGGCGGGGCGCCACGGGTCGACGGGTCAGCGGTGCTCGACATCGCGCTGCAGCTGCTGGCGCCCTTCGCCGTCGGCCAGCTGCTGCGGCCATGGCTCGCGCCAGTGGTCACCCGGCACGCGGTCCTGACCAAGGTCGTCGATCGCGGCTCTGTCCTGCTGGTGGTCTACACCGCGTTCTCGGCGGGGATGGCCGAGCACATCTGGAGCAGTGTGCAGCCCTGGCGGGTAGCGGCCGTCGCGGCGGTGAGCGCCCTGCTGCTGGCCATCGTGCTGACGTGGACGTGGATCACCGGCAGACTGGCCCGGCTGGACCGCGGTGACGCGATTGTGCTGCTGTTCTGCGGGTCGAAGAAGAGTCTCGCATCTGGACTACCGATGGCGCTGGTGCTGTTCCCGCCCGCCACGGTGGGTCTGATCATGTTGCCGCTGATGCTGTTTCATCAGATTCAGCTGTTCGTCTGCGCGGTGATCGCAAGCCGGCTGGGCCGCGCCGCACCGCAGATCAGTTCCGGCTGACGTCGATCGGATGGGTGGCCAACAACGACAACGGCAGCGGCTGGCGGCGCAACACCCGCGACCACAGATCCACCCGCTGCTCGACGAGTACGTCGGAAGGCAACGCGGACAACACAATCCAGTCGTCGCGTTCGATCTCGCCTTCCAACTGACCGATGGTCCAGCCCGAGTAGCCGGCGAAGACCCGCACGCCCTCGACGGCCGGGGCGATCAGGTCGGGATCGGCGTCCAGGTCCACCATGACCATCCGGCCCGCCACATGGCGCAGCCCTGGCATGCCCTGCGGATCGGTGCCGACCCGCAGCGTGCCCAGGCACAGCGCGGCGTCCCGCTTCACCGGCCCACCGATGAACATGGTCTTGGGCTTGGCGGCAAGTTTCGCCCACTGCGGCAACACGTTGTAGACGGCGGTCTCGCTCGGACGGTTGAGCACCACACCCAACGTGCCGCCGTCGTTGTGCTCGACGACATAAATCACGCTGCGCCGGAACGTCGGCTCCAGCAGGTCGGTATTGGCCAGCAGCAGGGTCCCGGGTCGCACCCTGTTGGCCGCGGGCGCCACGAAGTCTTCGGGGTCCTCGTGCTGTGACACCCCACCATCATGGCATCACAGAGGTGTTGCTGCGGTAACGGGCGCGTGTGGATATTTGTACTGTTGGTCCGATGGTCGACAGCCGCGCATCCGGTTCGCTATGGCGGTCGGTGCGCAGCCTGCCCGACTTCTGGCGCCTGCTGGAGCTTCGTACGGCAAGCCAGTTCGGTGACGGCCTGTTTCAGGCCGGCCTTGCCGGTGGACTGTTGTTCAACCCCGAGCGGGCCGCCAGCCCATGGGCGGTGGCCGGCGCGTTCGCTGTGCTGTTTCTGCCGTACTCGATCGTCGGCCCGTTCGCCGGCGCGCTGCTGGACCGCTGGGACCGCCGCGCGGTGCTCGTCGCGGCAAACCTCGCACGGCTGGGGTTGGTGACCGGCGTCGCCGTGCTGCTCGCCGTGGGGGCGGGCGATACGACCGTGCTCTGCGGGGCGCTGATCGTCAACGGGTTCAGCCGGTTCGTCACCTCGGGGCTGTCGGCGGCGCTGCCGCACGTCGTCCCGCGCGAGCAGGTCGTGACGATGAACTCCGTCGCCACCGCGACGGGGGCGACGGCCACCTTCCTCGGCGCGAATTTCATGCTGCTGCCCCGGTGGCTCTTCGGCTCCGGCGATACCGGTGCCGCCACGATCATGGCGCTGGTGGCCATTCCGGTTGCGATCGCGTTGGTGCTGTCGCTGCGGTTTCCCCGTCACCAATTAGGGCCCGACGACACCGCGCGCGCCGTGCACGGATCGGTGGTCTACGCGGTGGCCACGGGCTGGCTGTACGGCGCCCGCACGGTACTGACTACGCCGACCGTCGCGGCCACCTTGTCCGGCCTGGCCAGCCACCGCATGGTGTTCGGGATCAACACCCTGCTTGTGCTGGTCATCGTGCGGCACACCGACACCGAGGCCGTCGCCGTCGCCGGCCTTGGCACCGCCGTCGTGTTCGTCGCAGCCACCGGCGGCGGCGCCTTCCTGGCCAACATCTTCGCCCCGATATCGATCAAGCGATGGGGCCGATACGCGACCGCCAACGGCGCGCTGGCGTGCGCGACGGTCATCCAACTCGCCGGCGCCACACTGCAGTTGGCGGTGATGATCTTGTGCGGCTTCCTGCTGGGCCTGGCCGGCCAGATGGTCAAGCTGTGCGCCGACACCGCCATGCAGATCGACGTCGACGACGCCCTGCGCGGGCACGTCTTCGCGGTCCAGGATTCGGTGTTCTGGGTGTCGTTCATCGTGGCGACCATGCTGGCGGCCTTGGTGATACCGGCCGACGGCCATTCGCCGGTGCTGGCGCTGTCCGGCTCGGCGATCTATCTGGTCGGCCTAGCCATGCACGCGATTGTGGGGCGTCGCAGCCAACGCGGGATCTAGGTTGGGCTCATGGCTGCCGCAGACCCGATCGTCGATGACCTGCGCGACGAAAGCGACGCGCTCGACGCACTCGTCGCACCGCTCGACCCGGCCGGCTGGGCTGCGCCCACCCCGGCGCCCGGCTGGACCGTCGCCCACCAGATCGCCCATCTGCTGTGGACGGATCGGACGTCGCTCACGTCGATCACCGACGAACCCGCGTTCGGCGACGTGCTGACCGCCGCGGCGGCCGATCCACTGGGCTTCGTCGACAAAGCCGCCGAGGAACTGGCGCTCACCCCGCCCGATCAGCTGCTGGCGCAGTGGCGGGAGACCCGGATTCGGCTGCACGCCGCGCTGCGCGGGGTCACCGAGGGGCGCAAGCTGCTGTGGTTCGGGCCGCCGATGAGTGCGGCGTCCATGGCGACCGCGCGGTTGATGGAGACCTGGGCGCACGGTCTCGACGTGGCCGACGCTGTCGGCGCGGTCGCCCAGCCGTCGGCCCGGCTGAAATCGATCGCCCACCTAGGTGTGCGTACCCGCGACTTCGCGTTCAGCGTGCACGGGCTGACCCCGCCCGCCGAGCCGTTCTTTGTCGACCTGACCGCCCCCGACGGGACCCACTGGACGTGGGGCCCCGAGGACGCCGGCCAGCGAGTCATTGGCTCTGCGATGGATTTCTGTTGTCTGGTAACTCAGCGGCGGCCCCTCGCCGAACTCGATGTGGTCGCCGAAGGCGCTGATGCCGCGAGGTGGCTAGAAATCGCTCAAGCTTTCGCCGGACCGCCAGGCAGGGGCAGATAACGCCCCAAGAGGCTAGCGATTAGCTTTACTTTGTTATTTGCCATGTGTTCGGTTCGCGTGTCGTCGAGCGCGACTGCCGGGCAGGGCTTCCTCTATCACCAGCCCCTGCTGCGGGACGCTGCGCGCGAACTGCTCGAGTCGGGCGGGGTCTGCGCGGTGTCCGCGGGCAGCGACTACACCGGGCTGGCGTCGTCGGCGGCGCCGTCGCCATCGGCGTCCACCAGCGTGAGGTCCCAGCGACCGTCCCCGTCGGTGTCGATGTAGCCGGTGTCGAAACCGCCCTCGGGTCCGGCTCGCAACGCGCGGTCGGCCAACCCGTCGCGGTCGACGTCCAGTAGCCGGTCGGGCCGACCGTCACCATCGAAATCGACTGCACCACTTGATGTGTGCTCGACCCCGTCGAGTCCGAACCAGCGCAGCGGCCCGCCCGTCCCCGCCGGCGTCAGCGCCCAGGTGCCGGATCCGTCGTCGGTGTAGAGGCTTTCGGCCGTGCCGTCGTCGTCACGGTCGAGTGCGGCGTGGTCGGCCAGGCCGTCGTCGTCGAAGTCGGCCAGTGCGTCGTCGAAGACACCGTCGCCGTCGATATCGAGGCGCACCCCGTCGAGCTCACCATCGCCGTCGATGTCCACGGCCGCCTGCCCGCTGAACATCGTCGCCGTTCCATCACCAGATCCCAGGCAGTAGTCCATACCCTTCTCAGACGCTGGGCTGGTCCTTCGCGTTCCGCTCACTCCACCAAGCCAGCAATTCAGCGACGGCGTCGTCGTGGTCGAGCGGCCCGCGGTCCAGGCGCAGCTCCTTGAGGAAGTTCCAGGCCTGCCCGACCTGCGGGCCGGCCGGAATGCCGAGCAGGCGCATGATCTCGTTGCCGTCGAGATCCGGGCGCACCCGTGCCAGATCCTCCTTGGCGGACAGCTCCGCGATCCGCGTCTCGAGCTGGTCGTAGTTCGCCTGCAGCCGGGCCGCCCGCCGCTTGTTGCGAGTGGTGCAGTCGGCGCGAACCAGCTTGTGCAACTTCGGCAGCAGCGGCCCGGCGTCGGCGACGTAGCGCCGCACCGCCGAGTCGGTCCACTTACCGTCGCCGTATCCGTGGAACCGCAGGTGCAGATACACCAGCTGCGAGACGTCGTCGACCATCTGCTTGGAGTACTTCAGCGCCCGCATCCGCTTGCGGACCATCTTGGCGCCGACCACCTCGTGGTGATGGAAGCTCACCCCGCCGTCGGTCTCGTGACGGCGGGTGGCGGGCTTGCCGATGTCGTGCAGCAGCGCCGCCCATCGCAGGACCAAATCCGGCTGTTCCTCTAATGCCATGGCTTGCCGCAGCACGGTCAGCGAATGCTGGTAGACGTCCTTGTGCTGATGATGTTCGTCGATGGCCATCTGCATGCCGCCGATCTCGGGCAGCACCACCTCGCCCATGCCGGTCTGGACCATCAGGTCGAGGCCGGCGACCGGGTCGGCGCCCAGCAACAGCTTGTCCAGCTCGACGGCCACCCGCTCGACGGTGATCCGCCCCAGCTGCGGCGCCATGTCCACGATCGCGCGGCGCACCCGGTCGGACACGTCGAACTGCAGCTGCGATACGAATCGCGCAGCGCGCAGCATCCGCAGCGGGTCGTCGCCGAATGACACCTCGGGCGCCGCGGGAGTGTCGAGAATGCGCCCCCGCAGGGCCGCGAGCCCACCGAGCGGGTCGATGAAGTCGCCGGGACCGTCGGCGGTGATGCGCACCGCCATCGCGTTGACGGTGAAATCGCGCCGCACCAGATCGTCCTCGAGCCGGTCGCCGTACTTGACTTGCGGGTTGCGCGACACCTGGTCATAGCTGTCGGCGCGGAAGGTAGTGATCTCCAGCCGGTCGCTGCCCTTACCCACGCCGACCGTGCCGAATTCGATACCGGTGTCCCACAGCGCATCCGCCCAGGGGCGCACGATGCGCTGAATAATGTCCGGCCGGGCGTCGGTGGTGAAGTCGAGGTCGGGATTCAGCCGGCCCAGGACCGCGTCGCGGACGCTGCCGCCGACCAGGTAGAGGTCGTGGCCGGCCGCAGCGAACAGGCCACCGATTCCGCGCAGCACCTCACCCTGTCGATTGAGCGCGACGACGGCCCGGGCGAGCAGCTCGACATCGTGGGTGGCTTCGGACACGTGGCGTGAGCCTACTGGTCTACCGGCGAGTGCGGTCGGGACACCATCGTGTGCCAGCTACTATCGCTTGGGTGTCGGACGGCGAACAGGCCAAACCACGACGGCGCCGGGGTCGGCGCCGTGGCCGTCGCGCGGCAGGTCCGGCAAATCCCACCGCAGCGGACACCGCCACCACGGAAACCTCCGGCGCCACAGTCCCCTCTCCCGCCCCCAGCAGCGGCAACGGCGGACCCCGACCGGGCAAACCCGGGCGGCCCCGGTCGCCGCGGCGCGCCCCGGCCCGGCTGCGCACCGTGCACGAGACCTCCGCGGGCGGACTGGTCATCGACGGCATCGACGGCCCGCCTGAAGCCCAGGTGGCCGCGCTCATCGGCCGGGTCGATCGGCGGGGACGGATGCTGTGGTCGCTGCCCAAGGGCCACATCGAGCAAGGCGAGACAGCAGAAGAGACCGCCATCCGCGAGGTCGCCGAGGAAACCGGTATCCGCGGGCAGGTCCTGGCCGCACTCGGCAGCATCGACTACTGGTTCGTCACCGAAGGGCGCCGGGTCCACAAGACCGTGCATCACTACCTCATGCAGTTCTCCGGCGGTGAACTGTGCGACGAGGACGTCGAAGTCACCGAGGTGGCCTGGGTGCCCATCGGGGAACTCCCGAAGCGGCTGGCCTACGCCGACGAGCGCCGGCTCGCCGAGGTCGCCGGCGAGCTGATCCAACTGCTGCAGTCCGACGGCATCGCCGCGCTGCCCCCGCTGCCGCGCACCACTCCGCGGCGGCGCCCCCAAACTCATTCGCACACCCGCAACCGTCGCTCCGACGACGCCGGGCCGCGACAATCCGGCCCGCGGACGAACGGCTGCGGACCGGGAACGTGACCATGCCGAGGCGGGTCGGCGGTCTGCCCCGGATCTTGGTGATCCTCGGTGTCCTTGCCTTGCTCGCGATGCCAACGACCGCGCCGGCCGCCGCCGGCGAACCCGGGTCGGCGCCGTTCCTCCAAGTTCGGGTGGACAGCGTCACACCGGATCTGATCACCACCACCAGCGAGCCGACCGTCACCGTCACCGGCACGGTCACCAATGTCGGCGACCGGCCCGTGCGCGACGTCGTCGCGCGCCTCGAACACGCCGCCGCGGTGACCTCGTCGGCCGGGCTGCGCACCAACCTCGACGGCGCCAACGAACAATTTCAGCCCGTCGGCGAATTCACCACGGTGGCAGCCGAAATGCAGCGCGGCCAGGCCGTCGGGTTCACCTTCAGCTATCCGATCCGCTCGCCCAATGCGCCGTCGCTGGGTATCGACCGACCCGGGGTGTACCCGCTGTTGGTGAACATCAACGGCACACCGGACTACGGTGACGCCGCCCGTCTCGACGACGCCCGGTTCCTGCTGCCGGTGCTTGGCGTTCCGCCCGAAGCGGCCGACCCCGCAGCGGACACCGTGGCCGACGTCGTACCCCCCGACACCACCAAGCCCGTCGGGGTGACGATGCTGTGGCCGCTGGCCGACAAGCCACGCCTGGCCCCCGGGGTGCCGGGCGGCACCACACCGGTACGGCTGATGAATGACGACCTGGCGGTGTCGCTGGCCGCCGGCGGCCGGCTGGACACCCTGCTGTCGGCGGTCGACTTCGCCACCAGCCCGCCGGTGGATCCCGGGGGCGAAACCACCCGCGCGCTGTGCCTGGCTATCGATCCCGACCTGTTGGTGACGGTCAACGCGATGACCACCGGCTACGTCGTCGCCGACGCGCCCGACGGATTGGGTGCCGCCGCCCACCCTGGCACCGGGCAGGCCACCGCGGTGGCCTGGCTGGACAAGCTGCGCGGCCTCGCCAAACGGATGTGCGTTGTCCCCACCCCGTACGCGCAGGCCGATCTCAGCGCCCTGCAGCGCGTCGGGGACGCCGGGCTCAACTCCGCGGCGACCAGCGCCGCCGGTGACATCATCGATCAGATCCTTGGCATCACATCCGTGCGCGGCGCCACGATCCTGGGTGACGGACCGCTGACCCCGCCCGCGGTCGATCTGCTGAGCGGCCAGGGTTCGACGGTGGCGATCGCGGCGGCGAACTGCGCCGCCCAGGACTCCGCAACCGGGGAGCCGATGATCGCCGACGTGACCCCGCGCCGGTTGTCGCCGCAGGTCGTGATGGCGCCGTTCGACCCGGCGGTCGGCGCCGCACTGGCCGCCGTTGGCACCGACCCCGACCTGCCGACCTACCTGGACTCGTCCCTGAACGTACCGCTCAACCACGACTCCACCGTTGCCCGCCGTCAGGACGCCGTCGCGTCGATGCTGTGGCGGGCGCTGCAGCCCGGAGCCGAACCCCGCGACCAGATCCTGGTGCCGCCCTTGAAGTGGAGTCCGCAACCCAGCGATGCGCAGTCAATGCTGACCGCGCTGGCCACCACGATCCGCTCGGGGCTGGCCGTCCCCCGCCCGCTGGACGCAGTCATCAGCCAGTCGACGACGAGGGCCGCCGCCGCGAGTCCCGGTGCCGAACTTCCGGCGGACGCCAGAGGCCAATTCGACGACGACATCGTCTCGACGATCGCCGACCAGGTCGGCCGGCTGTGGGGCCTGACCGCGGCGCTGACCACCGACCCGCGCACCGGCCTGACCGGACCGCAATACACCGCGCCGCTGCGCGAGGACATGCTGCGCGCGCTGAGTCAGACCGAACCGGCCGACGAGCGCAACGACCTCGCCCGGCACCGGCTGGCGGCGGTCGGCGCCACGATCGGCGACCTGTTCGGGGCGGTGACGATCGTCAACCCGGGCGGCTCCTACACGCTGGCCACCGAACACAGCCCGCTGCCGCTGGCGGTGCGCAACGACCTGGCCGTGCCGATCCGGGTGCGCCTGCAGGTCGATGCCCCGCCGGGGATGACAGTCACCGACCTCGGCGAGCAGGAGGTGCCGCCGGGCTATCTGCCGCTGCGGGTTCCGATCGAGGTGCACTTCACCCAGCGGGTCGCCGTCGACGTCACGCTGCGCACCCCCGATGGATTGCAGCTGGGTGAGCCGGTGCGCCTGTCGGTGCATTCCAATGCGTACGGCAAGGTGCTGTTCGCGATCACCCTGATCGGCGGCACGGTGCTGGCGCTGCTCGTCGGGCGCCGGCTCTACCACCGCTTCCGCGGCGAGCCCGACCCCGCCGACCTGGACCGCCCGCGACGCGCCAGCGCCGAAGGCCGTCGATGAAGCCGCCGCCCGGACGGCCGGTCGCCGACGTGCGCCCCGGCCCCCGCACCCGACCGGCACGCGCCGAGCTCTCCGACGCCGCGGTGGTGTCCCGCTCCTGGGGGATGGCGCTGGCCACCCTGGTCAGCCGCATCACCGGCTTCATCCGCATCGTGCTGCTGGCCGCCATCCTGGGCGCGGCGCTGTCCAGCGCGTTCACGGTGGCCAACCAGCTGCCGAACCTGATCGCGGCCCTGGTGCTGGAGGCCACGTTCACCGCGATCTTCGTGCCGGTGCTGGCCCGCGCCGAACGCGACGACCCCGACGGCGGTGCCGCCTTCGTACGCCGGCTGGTGACCCTGTCCACCACGCTGTTACTGGTGGCCACCATCCTGTCGGTGGCCGCGGCCCCGCTGCTGGTCCGGTTGATGCTCGGCCACGACCCGCAGGTCAACCAGCCGCTGACCACCGCTTTCGCGTATTTGCTTCTGCCGCAGGTGATCTTCTACGGATTGTCGTCGGTGTTCATGGCAATCCTGAACACCCGCAACGTGTTCGGGCCGCCGGCGTGGGCACCGGTGATCAACAACGTCGTCGCGATTGCGACCCTGGGCCTGTATCTCGTTGTACCGGGCCCCCTCTCGGTTGATCCGGTCCAGATGGGCAACGCCAAGCTGCTGGTGCTCGGTATCGGAACGACGCTGGGCGTGGTGGCCCAGACCGCCGTTCTGCTGCTGGCGATCCGCGCCGAGCGGATCAGCTTGCGCCCGCTGTGGGGAATCGACGATCGACTCAAGCGGTTCGGCACGATGGCCGGCGCCATGGTGCTCTACGTGCTGATCAGTCAGATCGGCCTGGTGGTCGGCAACCAGATCGCCAGCACCGCCGCCGCTTCGGGTCCGGCGATCTACGCCTACACGTGGTTGGTGCTGCAGCTGCCGTTCGGCATCATCGGCGTCACCGTGCTGACGGTGGTGATGCCGCGGCTGAGCCGAAACGCCGCCGACGACAACGGACCCGCCGTGCTGGCCGACCTGTCACTGGCCACCAGGCTGACGATGGTGACGCTGATCCCGATCGTGGCGTTCATGACCGTCGGCGGTCCGGCGATGGGCAGCGCCCTGTTCGCCTACGGCAAGTTCGGCGAGGTCGACGCGAACTACCTCGGCATGGCGATCAGTCTGTCGGCGTTCACCCTGATCCCCTACGCGCTGGTGCTGCTGCAGCTGCGGGTGTTCTACGCCCGTGAACAGCCGTGGACGCCGATCCTGATCATCATCGCGATCACGGTCGTCAAGATCGCGACATCGCTGCTGGCACCGCATCTGACCAGCGACAAGGAGATGGTGGCCGGCTACCTGGGCCTGGCCAACGGGATCGGGTTCCTGGCCGGAGCCGTCCTGGGTTACCTGCTGCTGCACCGGGCACTGAAGCCGCCGCGGGGCAAGCTGCTGACCCTCGAGGTGATCCGAACGATCCTGGTCACCACTGCGGCATCGCTGCTGGCCGGACTGATCGCCTACGTCATCGACCGGCTGCTGGGCCTGCAGACGCTGACCGAGCACGCCGGCGGGGTCGGTTCGCTGCTGCGGCTGGTGGTCCTCGGCTTGATCATGCTTCCGATCCTGGCCGCGGTAATGCTGGCCGCGCGGGTGCCCGACGCCGTCGCCGCCTGGGGCGCGATCAAGCGCCGCATCACCCGCACGCCGCCGGTGATCGCCACTGGAGGCACTGCGCTCGACCGGCCCCAGGTCGCGACCCCGGTCACGTACGCTGAGCACAGCAATTCGTCCGGAACCGGGCACCGGCCACTCCGGTACGAGACAACCGCGGACGCAACGGGGAAAGGACCGGGGGTGAACGACCAACCGTCGGGCATGCGTCCCGCCGATTCCACCGGCGACGCAACGACGAAGATCCCGCGCCAGGCCGCCGACGATTTTCAGCCTGACGTGCCCGACGAGGTTCAGGTCGGCACCGTGCCGGGGCCGGTGCCGGTGCCGCCGCCCGCCGACGTCGCCGGCGGCCCGACCCGCGAGCCGCTGGCGTTCGATCCCCCGCGCGAACCGGCGATGGAATCCGCCGCCGCCGCCGATGATGACGAGGCTCACCTCATCCCCGGGGCGAGCATCGCCGGCGGACGTTACCGGCTGCTGGTGTTCCACGGCGGCCCACCGGGACTGCAGTTCTGGCAGGCACTGGACACCGCCCTGGACCGGCAGGTCGCGCTGACGTTCGTCGACCCCGACCGGACCATGACCGACGCGCAGGTACAGGAAATCCTTTCCCGCACACTCAAACTCAGCCGTATCGAGCGACCGGGAATCGCCCGGGTGCTCGACGTCGCCAATACCGGCGCCGGCGGTCTTGTGGTCTCGGAGTGGATCCGGGGCGGGTCGCTGAAGGAAGTAGCCGACACCTCACCCTCGCCCATCGGCGGCGCGCGGGCCGTCCAAGCGCTGGCCGCCGCGGCCGACGCCGCCCACGGGTCGGGCGTCGCGCTGTCCATCGACCACCCCAGCCGGGTGCGGGTCAGCATCGAAGGCGATGTCGCGCTGGCCTTTCCGGCGACGTTGCCGAACGCCACCCCCGAGGACGACATCCGCGGGATCGGTGCCGCGCTGTATGCCCTACTGGTCGATCGCTGGCCGCTTCCGGAGAAGGGCGTGCCGAGCGGTCTGGAACCCGCCGAAACCGACCCGGCCGGTGAAGCACTCGAACCACGCGCGGTCGACGGCGCCATCCCGTTCCAAATCTCGGCCGCAGCCGCCCGCTCGGTTCAGGCCGGTGGCGGCATCCGCTCGGCCCCAACACTTTTGAACCTCTTGCAGCAGGCTACCGCGGTGGCTGACCGGACCGACCTGATCGAGCCGGTCGCGCCGTCAGGCCCGCCGTCCCCGCAGCCCGCCACCGGAGCGGATGCCGAGGCGCAGGCGCGCAGGCGGCGCAATCTGCTCATCGGGGTCGGGGTCGGCGCCGCGATCCTGGTGATCGCCCTTATCGTGTTGGCCTCCGTGCTGTCCAGCATCTTCGGCGATGTCGGTGGCGGCCTCAAGGGTGATCAGCTCGGGCTGAACCCGTCCACATCGCAGAGCGCGAACACGCCCAGCGGCAGCGCTGTCAAACCCGTTAAGGTGACGGTCTTTTCACCGGGCGGTGGTGCGGACAACCCGGACAAGGCCGACTTGGCTCTGTCGAGCGGCCCGGGCTGGACGACCGATACCTATACCGATCCAAATCCGTTCCCCAACTTCAAGAGCGGCGTCGGTCTGCTGCTGCAGCTGCCGCAGCCGACCACCGTCGGCAGTGTCTCGCTGACGGTGCCCAGCACCGGCACCCAGGTCCAGATCCGATCGGCCTCTTCGGCCACCCCGAGCACCCTCGACGACACCACCGCGCTGACCCAGCCCACCGCATTGCAAACGGGCGCCAACACGATTCAGGTCGACGCGAAGGCGCCGACGACGTATCTGGTGGTGTGGATCTCCACGATGGGCACCACCGACGGCAAGAACAAGACCGAGATCTCTGGCCTGACGGTCAAGGCAGCGTCGTAAGCGTCACCGGTTCCTAACAGGCCGGGGCCGAGGTGAAGTGCCCGGCCGCGCCGGTTTCACTACCGTCCGGCCATGCTCAGCTTCCTCGGCCCGACCGTTGTCCGCAGTGACGCCGAACTGCTGGCCGCGCACGTCGCCGGCGATCGCTACGCATTCGAGGAACTCATCGGTCGCCACCAACGCCGGCTGTACCACCTGGCCCGCCGGACCACTCGCAGCCCCGAAGATGCCGCCGACGCACTGCAGGACGCGATGCTGGCCGCCCACCGCGGCGCCGCCACCTTCCGGCACGAGGCGGCCGTCGGCAGCTGGTTGCACCGCATCGTCGTCAATGCCTGCCTGGATCGGCTGCGGCGCACCTCGGCGCAGCCCACGATCGCGCTGACCGATGATGCGGCCATCGGTGATCGCACCGCCGAGGTGGACACCGTGCTGGTGGTGCGCCGCGCGCTGATGCGGCTGCCGGCTGAGCAACGCGCGGCGGTTCTGGCGGTCGACATGCACGGGTACTCGGTGGCCGACGCCGCCGCGCTGCTGGGCGTCGCCGAGGGCACCGTGAAGAGCCGCTGCGCACGGGGCCGGGCGCGACTGACCGGCCTGCTGCGCGCCGACGTGGCTGTGACGCCGAGCTGACCCGGCACACTGGGTCAGGTGGAGCCCACGCATACCGTCACCCCGGGGTCCACTCAGGGGGCGGCACACGCCCGTCGCCCTGCCGTCCGGACCGGGCGGCTGATCGCGGCCGGGGCAGGGGCGGTGGCGGTGCTGGCCGCCGTCGGCGTCGGCACCGCGGCGCTCCTCAAATCCACCGGCCCCGCCGCCAGCACTCTCACCAGCGCCAGCCTGATCACCGTCACACCCACAATGCCGATATCAAGCCGCGAGTTGAACGCGCTGATCGCCCGCTCCCCTGACTTCGGTCCGCTGACCGATCCCAAGCGGCGGGCGGCATGCCTGAGCGCACTGGGGTACCCCAGTTCGGTACAGGTGCTGGGCGCCGAGACGCTGCAGGTCGACGGCCAACCCGCCATCGTGCTGGTGCTGCCTGGCGACCAACCGGACGTGATCGTCGGGGTGACCGTTGCCGCATCGTGCAGCTCGGTCGCCACCGGACTGATCGCTGACACGACGGTGCGCCGCCCATAGTGCACGGCGGGGAACAGCGCGGCCTACCCTGTTGTTTGACCAGGTGCCCACAAGGCACCCGACGCGCAGGCTCCTTGCCTGCAGCCCGGGACCGGGCAGAAAGGCTGGAATGAGCGCGAACCAAGTTCATGACGTCATCGTCATCGGCTCAGGCCCCGCCGGCTACACCGCGGCGATCTACACCGCACGCGCACAGCTGAACCCCCTGGTCTTCGAAGGCACCTCCTTCGGCGGCGCACTGATGACCACCACCGAGGTGGAGAACTTCCCCGGCTTCCGTTCGGGCATCACCGGTCCGGCGTTGATGGACGAAATGCGCGAGCAGGCCCTGCGCTTCGGCGCCGACCTGCGGATGGAAGACGTCGAGTCGGTGGACCTGGACGGACCCGTCAAGAAGGTGGTGACCGGCGACGGCGAGACCCATCTCGCCCGTTCGGTCATCCTCGCGATGGGCGCCGCCGCCCGCTACCTCGGTGTACCCGGCGAACAGGAACTGCTCGGCCGGGGCGTCAGCGCGTGCGCGACCTGTGACGGGTTCTTCTTCAAGGACCAGGACATCGCCGTCATCGGCGGCGGCGACTCGGCCATGGAAGAGGCCACGTTCCTCACCCGTTTCGCGCGCAGCGTCACCCTGGTGCACCGGCGCGACGAGTTCCGGGCGTCTCGGATCATGCTCGATCGCGCCCGCGAGAACGAGAAGATCACCTTCCTCACCAACACCGCGATCGACGCCGTCGAAGGTGACAAGACCGTCTCCGGACTGCGTGTACACAACGTGCTGACCGGCGAGGAGTCCACTCTCCCGGTGACGGGTGTGTTCGTGGCGATCGGCCACGATCCCCGCTCTGAGCTGGTGCGCGGTGCTGTGGAACTCGACCCCGAGGGCTACGTGCTGGTCCGCGACCGCACCACCGCCACGTCCGTGGACGGCGTGTTCGCCGCCGGCGATCTGGTCGACCACACCTACCGGCAGGCCATCACCGCCGCGGGGATGGGCTGCTCGGCTGCGATCGATGCCGAGCGATGGCTGGCCGATGCCGACGACACTGCAAACACCGAAATGATTGGAGCACATCAATGAGCGACGGCGGCGCGACCGTAAAGGTTTCCGACGACTCCTTCAGCCAGGACGTCCTGTCTAGCAATACCCCTGTCCTCGTTGACTTTTGGGCCACCTGGTGCGGTCCGTGCCGCATGGTCGCCCCGGTGCTCGAGGAGATCGCCACCGAGAAGGCGGGTTCACTGACGGTGGCCAAGCTCGATGTCGACGCGAACCCGGCGACCGCCCGTGACTTCCAGGTGGTGTCGATTCCGACGCTGATCCTGTTCAAGGATGGTCAGCCGGTGAAGCGGATCGTCGGCGCAAAGGGCAAAGCCGCCCTGCTGCGCGAGATCGCCGACCTCGTCTAGACCTGACCGAGACGATTCCGTTATAGGCGGTTTCGCCTGCCGTTTTCCGGAATGCGGCAGGGTTCTGAGAGAATGCCTCCTAGCCTGTGAGCAATCGTCATGGCTTCAATAGCCAGCTGACAGCGGTGACCGAAGGGCCCTGTATGTCGAGTCTTCGCCACGGTCCCGGGGGTGATACCTCCCGGAACCGGAGCGGCCAAGATGATGCCTTGCGCCGTGGTGACCGCAGCAGCGCTGTCGTCGAAATCCGTGGGGCGTTGGCTGCGCTGGGGCTGGTCGACAACCCCGACGAGAACCTCACCACCGGGCGGCATGTGGCAGCCGACGTGTTCGACGCCGACCTCGACCACGCGGTGCGGGCATTTCAGCAACGCCGCGGGCTGCTGGTCGACGGTATCGTCGGCGAAGCCACCTACCGCGCTCTGAAGGAAGCCTCCTACCGGCTTGGGGCGCGCACCCTGGTCCATCAGTTCGGCGCCCCGATGTACGGCGACGATGTCGCCACGCTGCAGTCCAAGCTGCAGGAACTCGGCTTCTACACCGCTTTGGTGGACGGCTACTTCGGGTTGCAGACGCACAATGCGCTGATGTCCTATCAGCGCGAGTACGGCATGGCCGCCGATGGCATCTGCGGCCCAGAAACGTTGCGCTCCTTGTATTTTCTGGGTTCCCGCGTCACCGGAGGCTCACTGCACGCCATCCGGGAAGAGGAACTGGTCCGTCGCTCCGGACCCAGACTGTCGGGCAAGCGGATCATCATCGATCCGGGCCGCGGCGGCAACGACCACGGGCTGATCACCAACGGTCCCGACGGGCCGATCAGCGAAGCAGACCTCTTGTGGGACTTGGCATGTCGGCTGGAAGGCCGGATGACAGCGATCGGCATGGAGACCTTCCTGTCCCGGCCGGTCAGTCGCAGTCCGCAGGACGCCGAGCGCGCCGCGACCGCCAACACCGTCGGTGCCGACCTGATGATCAGCCTGCGCTGTGAAACTCAGCCCAGCCCGTCGGCCAATGGCGTGGCGTCGTTCTATTTCGGCAGCTCGCACGGCTCGGTATCGACGATCGGCCGCAATCTTGCGGACTTCATTCAGCGAGAAGTTGTGGCACGCACTGGATTACGCGACTGCCGGACTCACGGCCGGACCTGGGATCTGCTGCGGCTCACCAGAATGCCCACCGTTCAGGTCGACGTCGGATACATCACCAACCCGCGGGACCGCGCCATGCTGGTGACCAACCAGGCCCGCGACTCCATCGCCGAGGGCATCCTGGCCGCCGTCAAGCGGCTGTACCTGTTGGGCAAGAACGACCGGCCCACCGGCACCTTCACATTCGCCGAACTTCTCGCCCACGAGCTGTCGGTGGAGCAGGCCCGGCCCGCCCTCTAGATCGCTAGCCGCGAATCTCCGCGCCGGCGCCGACCGGCTGCTGCAGTTGGGCGCTTTTCAGCAGTCGCTCCAGCGCTTCCTCGACTTCGGCTTTCCAGCCCAGCCCCTTGTCCAGCTCCAGCCGCAACCGCGGGAAATACCGATGCGGGGCGACGACCGTGAATCCCGCGTCGAGCAGGAAGTCGGCACCGATCATGCACTGGTCGAAGGAGCAGTCCCCCAGCACTTCGATGGCCGGCCGCAGCTCGGGATCAGCGGTCTCGAGGTCGAGCAGTTCGGTGGCATCGGCGGTGCGGCCGAATGCCTCCAGTGCCCGCACACCGCGGCGGACGAGCTCGCTCACCACTTGACTGATCAACGAATGCGTCAGCCCGTCGGTCTGCCCGGGCTCGATACCCATCGACGTCAGCAAGACGGCATCCGCGCTGACCGGTCCGGTCGGGAAGCGCTGCGCGCGCGGCACCGCACGCGGCGGCGCATAGAGGACGTAGCCGAGGCACGGCTCCTCGTCATCGGACTCGGATCCTTCGGCGGGCGTCTTACTGGCGACCTGACCGCACGAACCCCACTCCAGCATGACCATCGACAGCCACGCTTCCTTCTCGAACTCGGGGTCGGCAAGGTAGCCACCGGCACCAAGCGTCCCGGGGTCGAGTTCCCAGAACACACACCGACGGGCGTGCTTCGGTAATTGCTCGAACGCCTCGAGCCGCAGCGGCATGATGCGAACGGACACTAGCCTCCCCGGCTTTCACGCGGTGCAAATGTGCACGACAGCCCCTTCAGGATAGGAGAGCCGACACCGAACGTGCCAGTAGTGGCCGAGCAACTGAATCCTCGGCCTTCTGGGGGCGAAACCTGTTGGCGCACTGTGCGATTCCTCGCTTCACGGGCTCGGTAGCGAACGTCAATCGGCGCTGGCGTCACTGTGACGGAACTGGCTGGTATTGCGACACCCGGCTTTTCAGCCTCCTGGCCGGTTCATCATGTCCACGATGCGCTGCAAATCGTCGACCGACCCGAACTCGACGACGATCTTGCCCTTGCGCTTCCCGAGGCTCACCGTGACCCGGGTGTCGAAGGTGCTCGAGAGCCGTTCGGCCACATCTTGGAGCCCGGGCATCTGGATCGGCTTGCGGCGCGGCGCGGTGGGCGCCTTGGCGTCCGACCGATTGGCGAGGGTGACCGCCTCCTCCGTGGCCCGCACCGACAATCCCTCGGCGATGATGCGCGCGGCCAACTCTTCCTGAGCCTCCGGGCCGGCTTCGAGGGAGAGCAGCGCCCGAGCATGCCCCGCCGACAGCACGCCGGCGGCCACCCGGCGCTGGACCGCGATTGGCAACCGGAGCAATCGGATCATGTTGGAGATCACCGGACGCGAACGCCCGATCTTGGCTGCCAGTTCGTCGTGGGTGACGTCGAACTCTTCGAGCAACTGTTGGTAGGCCGCCGCCTCTTCCAACGGATTGAGCTGAACCCGGTGGATGTTCTCCAGCAGTGCGTCCCGCAAAAGGTTGTCCTCGGCGGTCTCCCGCACGATCGCCGGGATGGTCGCCAACCCGGCCTTCTGGGCGGCGCGCCAGCGCCGCTCCCCCATCACCAGTTGATAGCGGCTCGGCGCTCCGGTTGTGGCGTCCGCAACTGAGCGCACGACGATCGGCTGCATGAGCCCGAACTCGCGGATCGAGTGCACCAGTTCGGCGAGCGCTTCTTCATCAAAGACCTGGCGGGGCTGGCGCGGGTTGGGCTCGATGGCCGACGGATCGATCTCGCGGTAGACCGCCCCCACGCCGTCGACATTCAGGGGGGCACCGCCGATCACGACATCGGCCGCCGCGTCGCCCAACCGCGGGCCGCCGTCGGCCGGTCCGGTCGGGATGAGCGACGCCAGGCCGCGGCCGAGGCCGCCCTTTTTCTTCGATGACGGCTGGGTCATTACTGTGCCTCCACTATGCCGGGGTCGCCCGTTGCGCGAGTTCTTTACTCGCGTCCAGGTAGCTCAACGCACCCCGTGAACCGGGATCGTAATCGAGGATCGTCATGCTGTAGCCCGGCGCCTCGGATACCTTGACGCTGCGCGGAATGACGGTTCCCAGAACCTTGTCGCCGAAGTAGCGGCGCACTTCGGATGCGACCTGGTCGGCCAGTTTGGTCCGGCCGTCGTACATCGTGAGAATGACAGTCGAGACGGACAGTCGGGGATTGAGGTGGGCCCGAACCATCTCGATGTTGTTCATCAGCTGCGAGACGCCTTCGAGGGCGTAGTACTCGCATTGGATCGGGATCAACACCTCGGGCGCCGCGACAAGCGCGTTGATGGTGAGCAACCCCAGCGACGGCGGGCAGTCGATGAAGACGTAGTCGAAGTCGGAATCGTCGAGTGCGGCCAACGCGGTGCGTAACCGGTTCTCCCGGGCAACCATGCTGACGAGTTCGATCTCGGCGCCGGCAAGGTCGATGGTCGCGGGCACGCAGAACAGTCGCGGGCTGTGCGGGCTCTGCCGGAGTGCCGCCTGCAGCGGGATCTCACCGAGGAGCACCTCGTACGACGACGGGGTGCCGGAGTGCCGGTCGGCGATCCCCAGTGCGGTGCTGGCATTGCCCTGCGGATCGAGGTCGATCACCAGAGTCTTGAGGCCCTGGACCGCGAGCGCGGCGGCCATGTTGACCGCGGTCGTCGTCTTCCCCACGCCCCCCTTCTGATTCGCGACGGTGAGGACACGGCGGCTGCGGGGCCGGGGTAACTGGCCGGCGACTGTGTGGAGCACCTGCATCGCGCGTTCGGCCGCGGCGCCGATCGGGGTCTCGTAGTCATTGGGCGCGCTCCATGTTTCACGTGAAACGTCGGCGCCCGCGGTCCCCGACGGATCGGGGTTGGGTGGGACAGTCATGATCCTCTTCTCTCCGAGGTCCGCGTGGGCCGTTTTCCGCCTGACGCTCGCTCCCCCCGCACCGCGATAACCACGGTCACGGGTGGATCCGAATAGCTCTCGCCACATCTCACCACCCTCACATCGGTTGCGCCTAACGACGCCATCCCGCGGCGCCCCTCAACCACTTCCTCTTCGGCCCGCTCGCCCTTCATCGCGAGCATCCGGCCACCGGGGCGCAACAACGGGAGGCTCCACCGAGTCAGCTTGTCGAGCGACGCGACGGCGCGCGACACCACGACGTCCGCTCCCCCGGCTCGGGTGCGAACGCCTGGTTCTTCCGCACGGCCGCGGATGATCTCGACCGGCAAGCCCAACGCCGCGACCGTCTCCTCGAGAAACTCAGTGCGCCGCAGCATCGGTTCGATCAGAGCGACATGGACGTCGGGGCGAACGATCGCAATCGGTAGACCCGGCAGACCGGCACCGCTTCCAATATCGACGATCCGCTCCCCCGGTTGGATCAGCTCGGCCACCGCGGCACTATTCAGAATGTGGCGGTCCCACAACCGCTCAACTTCCCGGGGACCGATCAATCCTCGTTCGACGCCGGGACCGGCCAGCAGGTCTGCGTAGCGGTGAGCCAGGCTCACACGGTCGCCGAAGACAGCCTCGGCGGCCGTCGGAGGCAGGGGCGCAGCGCCATGTTTCACGTGAAACATCCTCCGGTCATCTCGGCCTCCGGCATCGAACTACATCGATGTAACTTCAGCCCTTCAGCACGACGACGCGACGCGAGGGCTCCACGCCTTCGCTCTCGCTGTGCACACCGTCGACACCCGCAACGGCGTCGTGCACGATCTTGCGCTCGAACGGCGTCATCGGTGCCAACTCTTCACGTTCGCCAGTCTCCAGCACGCGGCGGGCCACCTTGTCGCCCAGCGCGCTCAGCTCTTCCCGGCGACGGCGGCGCCAGTTCGCGATGTCCAGCATCAGCCGGCTGCGCTCGCCCGTCTTCTGGTGCACGGCCAACCGGGTCAGCTCTTGTAGCGCGTCGAGGATCTCACCCTTGCGGCCTACCAACTTCGACAGATCTTCGCCACCGTCGATGCTCACAATCGCGCGGTTCCCTTCGACATCGAGGTCGATGTCGCCGTCGAAGTCGAGCAGGTCGAGCAACTCCTCCAAGTAGTCGCCCGCGATCTCGCCCTCGGCGACGAGACGGTCTTCCAGGTCCTCGCCCTTGTCGACGCTGTCGTCCACGCTGTCGTCCACGCTTTGCTCGACTGCGTCGGTTTCAGTCACGTCAGTGGTATCGGCTTCCGCCATGTGTCTCTCCCTCTTTCGCCGGAGCAATCTCCGGTCAACGCCTACGTTTCTTGGGCCGCGCCCCCGGGCGCGGGGTACGGCTGGTCGTGCCGCCGTCGGCCGGTCTCCCCGATCCGGAATCGGTGTCGGTGTCCGTGTCGGCCAAATCGGCGATGTCTGTCGAGTCATCGGCGTCGTCGGCTGCCGAGCCATTCGTGACTGCCGGCGCACTCTTCTTTGGCTTGGTCGGCTTGACGCCCGGCGCCGGTGCGTTCGCCGCACGGCGAGCCAGCGCCTCTTCCTTCTTCGCTTCTTCTTCCTTCTCGATCCTGCCGAACACATAGTGCTGCTGACCGAAGGTCCAGATGTTGTTGGACACCCAGTAGATGATGATCGCGATCGGCAGGAACGGTCCGCCCACCACGACGCCGAGCGGGAAGACGTACAGCGCAAGCTTGTTCATCATCGCGGTCTGCGGGTTGGCTGCCGCCTCCGCGCTCTGGCGTGCGACCGAGGCCCGGCTGTTGAAGTAGGTGGCGATACCGGCCAACAGCATCAGCGGAACGGAGACCCCGATGACCGCGGCCCGGCTGAATTCGGTGAAGGCGTCCAGACCGGTGTGCTGGGTCATGAAGGCGCCGATGGGTGCGCCGAACAGATTGGCGTCCAAGAAGTGGCCGACGTCGTCGGGGTTGAAGACGTAGTTTCCGGTGGCCCGGTTTTCGGCGACGGTCAGGTGCGGCTGACCCCAGCCGCCGGTGGTCCGGTTGAACGAACGCAGCACGTGATACAGACCGAGGAACACCGGGATCTGAGCCAGCATCGGCAGACAGCCGAGGATCGGGTTGAACCCGTGCTCCTTCTGCAGCTTCTGCATCTCCAGCGCCATCCGCTGGCGATCCTTGCCGTACTTCTTCTGCAGTGCCTTGATCTGCGGCTGCAACTCCTGCATCTGCCGCGTGGTGCGGATCTGGCGGACGAACGGCTTGTAGAGCAGCGCGCGCAGGCTGAACACCAGGAACATCACCGACAGCGCCCAGGCGAAGAAGTTCGTGGGGCCGAGGAAAGAGGCGAACAGCTTGTACCAGAGCCACATGATGCCCGACACCGGGTAATAGATGACGTCCAGGCTGAACCAATTAAACATGCATGCTCCTGCTGTCGAATTCGACATCGGCCCCGGGCGCCTGCGGGCACCGCTCGGGTATTGGATCCCATCCTCCCCGATGCCACGGCCCGCACTTCCCGAGCCGGATCACGGTCAGCCAACTTCCCCGGATCAAGCCGTACTCGGTCAGCGCATCCACGGCGTACTGACTACACGTCGGCGTGAAACGGCACGTCGGCAGCCGCAGCGGCGAGATGGTGTGGCGGTAGAGCTCGATGAAGAAGATCAGCGCCCGGACCGGAAGATGGCTCACCGCTTCTTCTCCATCAGATCGTGAGTGCGGCGAAGGCCGGTTCGCAGCTGTTGTTCCAGCCGAGCCGACAGCGCGTGCCGACTGGTGGGCAGCGCACGAATCACGACACGTTCGTCCGGGGTCAGCTCCGGTAAGACGGATCTAGCGACATGTCGTAGCCGACGAGACACCTGATGCCGTTGCACGGCATTGCCGACGGATTTAGCGACCACCAGACCGATCCGTGGTCCCCCATCGGTCTCGACCTCACGTCGTGCGTGCACGACGATATCCGGCTGCGCCGCTCGCACCCCGTGCTTGATGGTGGCGCCGAACTCCGCAGACCGTGTCATCCGGAACTGAGCCGGGAGCACGCTGCCTGATCTCGTGGATCAGGCAGTCAGTGAACGACGACCCTTGCGCCGCCGGCCCGTCACGATTGCGCGCCCGGCACGGGTGCGCATCCGCAGACGGAAGCCATGAACCCGCGCCCGGCGCCGGTTGTTCGGCTGGAAGGTCCGCTTGCCCTTGGCCACGGCTATATCTCCTCGTCGTATGGCGGTCGCTGTCCGGTGTACACGCTTGCGTGTGTACATCGGCGTTCGCGACTGCCGTTGGTAAGCTCTGGTCTCGCTCGTAACCGGCGCGGTCCCGAAACCCGGTCGCAGCCGTATCGCCAACGTATGGGCGACTGTTCGAGGGTACTGACCTCACTTCCCCTGGTCAAACCGCCTTGTCGTGCCGTCGATCACCGCACGGATCCTCAGGGATCAGCAGGACCACGGCACAGCCAGCACAGCCAGCACTGCCAGCCCGCGCGCCGTTATACCAACGTGATCAGAATGTTGCAGAACGGTTGGCACCCGCCCCGAAAACTGTTAACTTCTGCCAAGCCGCTTCAGCACGAGGCGGCACGCCACTCAACCAGCGGGGGCACAGGCCGGCGGAAGTCCAGTACGACACCGAATTGCTCGGATTAACTGCCGGCCGCAGTTCCTGCGCCGATATGCTGCGAGACGAGGACGACTGTCCTGTCCACACCTGTGGATAACTATGTGGACAGATTTGTCGTCGTCTCCTTTGCTTTTGTGTACTAGATGGAATTTGCCCGATCGGACCAGGGGGATCTGTCGTTGACCGAAGATCCCGGTTCAGCGTTCGCCACGGTGTGGAGCTCGGTCGTTGCCGAACTCAACGGCGACGGAACTGCGGACTCACGCCTCAGTAATGGCACTGGTGGCGATGCACCGCTGACTCCACAACAACGCGCCTGGCTCAAGCTGGTCCAGCCGCTCACGATCGCCGAAGGCTTCGCGCTGCTGTCGGTGCCGAGCAGTTTCGTCCAGAACGAGATCGAACGGCATCTGCGAACCCAGATCGTCGACGCACTCAGCCGCCGGCTGGGACAGCGGGTCGAGCTCGGGGTGCGAATCGCCCCGCCCGATCTCGAAGACCCCGAGGACACCGCGGCACCGGAGGTGCCGGCCGTGGACCTCGAACTCGACGAAGTCGACGAAGATCGCGAAGCATTGGCCAGCGCGCACGAAACCTGGCCCAGCTATTTCATCGAACGGCCGCGCAGCAATACCTCCGCCGAGACGCCCGGCACGAGCCTCAACCGGCGGTACACCTTTGACACCTTCGTCATCGGAGCCTCCAACCGATTCGCGCACGCAGCCGCCTTGGCGATCGCCGAGGCCCCGGCCCGCGCGTACAACCCGTTATTCATCTGGGGTGAGTCCGGCCTGGGCAAGACACACCTGCTGCACGCGGCCGGCAATTACGCCCAACGGCTGTTCCCCGGCATGCGGGTGAAGTACGTCTCGACCGAAGAGTTCACCAACGACTTCATCAACTCACTGCGCGACGACCGCAAGGTCGCGTTCAAACGCAGCTACCGCGACATCGACGTCCTGTTGGTCGATGACATCCAGTTCATCGAAGGCAAGGAAGGTATCCAGGAAGAGTTCTTCCATACCTTCAACACCCTGCACAACGCCAACAAGCAGATCGTCATCTCCTCCGATCGCCCGCCCAAACAGCTGGCCACCCTCGAAGACCGGTTGCGGACCAGGTTCGAGTGGGGATTGATCACCGACGTCCAGCCGCCTGAGTTGGAAACCCGCATCGCCATCCTGCGCAAGAAGGCGCAGATGGAGCGGCTCGATGTTCCCGACGACGTTTTGGAACTCATCGCGAGCAGCATCGAGCGCAACATCCGCGAGCTCGAGGGCGCGCTGATCCGAGTTACCGCCTTCGCGTCGCTGAACAAGACGCCGATCGACAAGGCCCTCGCCGAGATCGTGTTGCGCGATCTCATCGCCGACGCCGGCACAATGCAGATCAGCACCTCAGTCATCATGGCCGCGACAGCCGAGTACTTCGACACCACGCTCGAGGAATTACGGGGCCCGGGCAAGACCAGGGCGCTGGCTCAGTCTCGGCAGATCGCCATGTACCTGTGCCGTGAACTCACCGATCTCTCGCTGCCCAAGATCGGCCAGGCCTTCGGCCGCGACCACACCACGGTCATGTACGCCGAGAAGAAGATTCGCGGCGAAATGGCACATCGGCGTGAGGTCTTCGATCATGTCAAGGAACTCACCACACGGATTCGTCAGCGTTCCAAGCGCTGAAATCCCACTTTTCCTGTCATCTGCGGCAAAAAACTTTGGTCACTGTCGTACCAGTGGTCACACCTTTGGCCTGTGTAAACGGCTGTGGACAACTCCTGGCAACTCCGCCGAAGCACCGGAATGACAATGAACAACCCGCCGCTGTGCACACGCGTCCTGTGATTCACCGCCGGTCATCCACAACTGATGCACATACCGGCACCACACCCGAGCAGGGCATCGACCGTCCCGTCCACAGGTTGCACAGGCCCTATTACTGTTGCTGTTATCTATCTTCCAATTTCCTCTTTGAAGACAGGCTTGGGGAGTACCGGGTTCACCGGCCGTCGGCCTCGGCCTGGCGCTGCTCTTGTCACCCCGATCGATTAGCTTTCAAGATGGCGTCCGACGCTCTACGGTTGTTCTTCTGACTGCCGTGCTGCGGCTGTCACTCACAGATCACGCTCACCGCTGCTCGTCAGGGGTGGACGCTGGGTCGGGGTTATTTGGTGATGAAGGGACTGGGTGCACGTGGCAACTACGACGGTTGGCTCCGACTTGAAGTTCCGCCTGGTGCGGGAGGACTTCGCCGATGCGGTGGCCTGGGTTGCCCGTAATCTTCCGAGCCGTCCGACGGTGCCAGTGCTGGCCGGAGTGTTGCTCACCGGCTCTGACGAGGGTCTGATGATCTCCGGCTTCGACTACGAAGTCTCGACCGAGGTGCGTGTTCCTGCTGAAATAGCTTCTCCGGGAAGCGTTTTGGTGTCCGGCCGGTTGTTGTCCGATATCACCAGAGCGTTGCCGGCCAAGCCGGTGGATGTCAGCGTGGAGGGCACCAGGGTGTCGCTGACGTGCGGTAATGCCCGATTCTCACTGCCCACCATGGCGGTCGAGGATTACCCGGCGCTGCCGGAGTTGCCTGAGGAAACCGGTGTCGTCTCGGCTGATCTGTTCGGCGAGGCGATCGGTCAGGTCGCCGTGGCTGCCGGGCGCGATGACACGCTGCCGATGCTGACCGGTATCCGGGTGGAGATTTCCGGTGAGGCAGTCGTTTTGGCTGCCACCGACAGGTTCCGGTTGGCGGTGCGTGAGCTGACGTGGGCGACGTCCTCGCCGAACCTGGAGGCTGCGGTGCTGGTGCCGGCCAAGACGTTGGCCGAGGCCGCGAAAGCCGGGACCTCGGGTGCCGAGGTTCATTTGGCGCTCGGTGCGGGGTCGGTGGTGGGTAAAGAAGGTCTGCTGGGAATCCGCAGCGGCGGCAAGCGCAGTACCACGCGTCTGCTTGATGCCGAGTTCCCGAAATTCCGGCAGCTGCTGCCGGCCGAGCACACGGCGGTAGCGACCATCGGGGTCGCCGAACTGACCGACGCGATCAAGCGTGTTGCGCTGGTCGCCGATCGTGGCGCTCAGGTGCGGATGGAATTCACCGATGGCGTGCTGCATCTGTCGGCCGGTGCCGATGACGTCGGCCGCGCCGAAGAGGACCTGCCGGTTGACTTCGCGGGTGAACCGCTCACGATCGCGTTCAACCCGACCTACCTGACCGACGGACTTAGCTCGCTGCATTCCGACCGAGTGACATTCGGTTTCACCACGCCGAGCCGGCCCGCGGTGCTGCGGCCGGCGAATGGTGATGAACAGGTAGAAGGCACCGGGCCGTTCCCCGCCGTTCAGACCGACTACGTATATCTGTTGATGCCGGTCCGGCTACCCGGTTAACCCGGACCCCTGACCTAGAGAGGCACACATGCAGTTGGGTTTGGTCGGTCTTGGAAAAATGGGCTTCAACATGCGCCAGCGGTTGCGTGACGGCGGACATGAAGTCATCGGGTTTGACCCAAGGCCTGAGGTGACGGACGTCCCGACGCTGGCTGGGTTGGCCGAGGCGCTCAGTGCCCCGCGCGTGGTTTGGGTCATGGTGCCGTCCGGCCCGATCACCGATGACACCGTCAGCGAGCTGGCCGATGTTCTCAGCCCGGGCGATCTTGTCGTCGACGGTGGTAACTCCAAGTACACCGAGGACGGTCGGCACGCGGAACTCCTTGGGAAAAAAGGGATCTCATTCGTCGACGCGGGCGTGTCAGGCGGAATCTGGGGCTTGGCAGAAGGTTACGGCCTGATGGTGGGCGGCAGTGACGAGGACATCGCCCGGGTGATGCCGATCTTCGACACACTGCGCCCGCCCGGCGATCTTGCCGACGGGTTCGTCCACGCCGGTCCCGTCGGCGCGGGCCACTACGCGAAGATGGTGCACAACGGCATCGAATACGGGCTGATGATGGCCTACGCCGAAGGCTACGAATTGTTGGCCGCAGAACCATTGATCACCAACACCCAGGCCGTGATACAGGCCTGGACGAACGGCACGGTGGTGCGGTCGTGGCTGCAGCAGCTGTTGGCGAAAGCACTCAAGGAAGATCCGTCGTTCGACGCGATTTCGGGTTACACCGAGGATTCCGGTGAGGGCCGTTGGACGGTCGAAGAGGCGATCCGCCACCGGGTGCCGATGCCGGTGATCGCTGCGTCGCTGTTCGCGAGGTTCGCTTCACGGCAAGAGGATTCGCCGACGATGAAGGCAGTCTCCGCGCTGCGCAACCAGTTTGGTGGACACGCCGTCAAGCGGGTCTCGGTGTCGGGATAGCGAGGCCCGATGTTCGTCCGGCACCTGTCGCTACGTGACTTTCGGTCGTGGCAACACGTCGAGCTCGAGTTGGCGCCGGGCCGGACGGTCTTCGTCGGTCCCAACGGTTTCGGAAAGACGAATCTCGTTGAGGCACTCTGGTATTGCGCGACCCTCGGGTCACATCGGGTGGCTACCGACGCGCCGCTGATCCGCGCCGGCGCCGAACGCGCGGTGGTGTCGGCAATCGTCGTCAACGAGGGCCGCGAGCTGGCGGTTGATATCGAAATCGTGGCGGGCCGGGCGAATAAGGCGCGGCTGAACCGTTCACCGGTCCGCAGCACCCGTGAGGTGCTCGGGGCGGTGCGTGCGGTGCTGTTCGCGCCGGAGGATCTTGCCCTGGTGCGTGGCGATCCGGGGGAACGCCGCCGGTATCTCGATGAACTCGCTTCGGTGCGTCGGCCGCGGGTTGCCGCGATTCGCGCGGACTATGAAAAAGTGCTCAAGCAGCGGACCGCGCTCTTGAAATCCGCTGCGGGAGGGCGCTTTCGGGGTGACGTCGGAGTGCTCGAGACACTCGACGTGTGGGACGGTCACCTGGCCGCGCACGGCGCGGAGCTGATGGCCGCGCGTATCGAGCTGACCAATCTGCTGGCGCCCGAAGTGGAAAAGGCCTACCAGTTGCTAGCCCCGGCGTCGCGCCCAGCCGCGATCTGCTACCGCAGCAGCGTCGAGCTGGACGGCACCGGCCAGGACGTCGAGTATCTGGAAGCCGCGCTGTTGGCCGGACTGGCCGCTCGGCGTGGCGCCGAACTGGAACGGGGTGTGTGTCTGGTCGGGCCGCACCGCGATGACTTGGAATTGCGCCTGGGCGACCAGCCGGCAAAGGGCTTCGCCAGTCACGGCGAATCCTGGTCCATGGCACTGGCTTTGCGGCTGGCCTCCTATGAGCTGTTGCGCACCGAGGGCAGTGAACCCGTGCTGATTCTCGACGACGTGTTCGCCGAATTGGACAATTCGCGCCGGCGCGCGCTGGCCGGCGTCGCCGCTGATGCCGAACAGGTACTCGTCACCGCTGCCGTTGGTGAAGATATCCCGCCGGACTGGGACGCCACCCGAATCGGGATCGCTCTGCGTGACGACGACGAAGGCCGGATGTCGGAGGTGACCACATGACGGAACCCGAGAAAGAGGGAGCCGAGGCGGTCGAACCGACCGGCCCGCCCGAACACCTCGCCGGACTGGCCGGGATGGATCTGGTGCGCCGCACACTCGAGGAGGCCCGCGGCGCGGCACGCAGTCAGGGTAAGGAGGTCGGCCGCGGCCGCCGCTCCCCCGGCGCCCGCCGCAGTGCCGAACGAGACGGTCGCCGCCGCTGGTCGGGACCGGGGCCGGACAGCCGCGATCCGCAGCCGGTGGGGACGGTGGCCAACGAACTGGCGAAGTCGCGCGGCTGGACACCCAAGGTCGCCGAGGGTGTGGTGTTCGCACAGTGGGCCACGGTGGTCGGCGAGCAGATTGCCGAGCATGCCGAGCCGACGACACTGCGGGACGGCGTGCTGAGCGTGGCCGCCGAGTCGACGGCCTGGGCGACGCAGCTGCGGATGGTCCAGGCGCAGCTGTTGGCCAAGATCGCCGCGGCGGTTGGCGACGGGGTGGTGACGGCGCTGAAGATCACCGGTCCGGTGGCTCCGTCATGGCGGAAGGGCAAGCTGCACATCTCCGGGCGGGGGCCGCGCGACACCTACGGCTGAGCCGCACTACCACAGTCGGCTGACGGCCACGAGACGCGCGCCGGCGAGAGCGTCAAGCGTCAAGACGTATGCCGATCCGAGAAATTCCGTGCACGGCGCAACTAGGTGTGTAGAAACGCCGCCGCAGAATCAGTCCGAAGAGCACCAACCGGTAGACTTACTCAAGACCTGCGCGCGGTCGAGAATCGCGCGCTTGCGAACCCCAAGGAGAGCGTTCCGCTAGTGGCTGCCACAGAACAGTACGGTGCCGACTCGATCAAAGTCCTCGAAGGCCTGGAGGCGGTCCGCAAACGCCCGGGTATGTATATCGGCTCGACCGGTGAACGAGGGCTCCACCATCTTGTCTGGGAAGTCGTCGACAACTCGGTCGACGAGGCGATGGCGGGCTTCGCCACCAAGGTCACGGTGCGGATTCTTGAGGACGGCGGAGTCGAGGTCACCGACGATGGCCGCGGCATTCCGGTCGCGATGCACTCCACCGGAATCCCCACCATCGATGTGGTCATGACGGTGCTGCACGCCGGCGGCAAGTTCGAAGAGGGGGCCTACCAGGTTTCCGGCGGTCTGCACGGCGTGGGTGTTTCGGTGGTGAATGCGTTGTCGAGTCGCCTCGAGGCTGACGTCCGCACCGATGGTTCCGAATGGTTCCAGACCTACGACCATTCGGTGCCGGGGACTCTGCGCCAGGGTGAGAAGACGAGGAAGACCGGCACCACGATCCGGTTCTGGGCCGATCCCAACATCTTCGAGACGACGACCTACGACTTCGAAACCATCGCCCGCCGCTTGCAAGAGATGGCCTTCCTCAACAAGGGCCTCACGATCGAGTTGACCGACGAGCGCGTCACCCCGGACCAGGTTGTCGACGAAATCGTCAGCGACACCGCCGAAGCACCGAAGTCCGCGGTGGAGAAGGCCGCCGAAGTCGCCGGCGGCCAGCACAAGGTCAAGCACCGGGTGTTCCACTATCCGGGCGGTCTGGTCGATTTCGTCAAGCACATCAATCGCACCAAGAATTCGATCCAGCCCAGCATCATCGACTTCGAGGGCAAGGGTGAGGGCCACCAGGTCGAGATCGCGATGCAGTGGAACGCCGGCTACTCGGAGTCGGTGCACACGTTCGCCAACACGATCAACACCCATGAGGGCGGTACCCACGAAGAGGGTTTCCGCGCCGCACTCACCACGGTGGTCAACAAGTACGCCAAGGACAAGAAGCTCCTCAAGGAAAAGGAAGCGAACCTCACCGGTGACGACATCCGCGAGGGCCTGGCCGCGGTGATCTCGGTAAAGGTTTCGCAGCCGCAGTTCGAGGGCCAGACCAAGACCAAACTCGGCAACACCGAGGTGAAATCGTTCGTACAGAAGATCTGCAACGAACAGCTGACCCACTGGTTCGAGGCCAACCCGACCGAGGCCAAGACCGTCGTCAACAAGGCGGTGTCCTCCGCGCAGGCGCGTATGGCCGCCCGCAAGGCGCGTGAACTGGTGCGGCGCAAAAGCGCCACCGACATCGGCGGCCTGCCCGGCAAGCTCGCTGACTGCCGCTCCACCGACCCCAGCAAATCGGAACTCTATGTGGTGGAGGGTGATTCGGCCGGCGGCTCGGCCAAGAGCGGCCGCGACTCGATGTTCCAGGCGATCCTGCCGCTGCGTGGCAAGATCATCAACGTCGAGAAGGCCCGCATCGACCGCGTGCTGAAGAACACCGAAGTCCAAGCGATCATCACCGCGCTGGGCACCGGCATCCACGACGAGTTCGACCTCACCAAGCTGCGCTATCACAAGATCGTGCTGATGGCCGACGCCGACGTTGACGGACAACATATTTCGACGCTGCTGCTGACGCTGTTGTTCCGGTTCATGAAGCCGCTGGTCGAGAACGGCCACATCTTCTTGGCGCAGCCGCCGCTGTACAAGCTGAAGTGGCAGCGCAGCGAGCCGGAGTTCGCCTACTCCGATCGCGAGCGCGACGGCCTGCTCGAAGCGGGTAAGGCGGCCGGCAAGAGGATCAACGTCGACGACGGCATCCAGCGCTACAAGGGTCTGGGTGAGATGGATGCCAAGGAGCTGTGGGAAACCACCATGGACCCGTCGGTTCGGGTGCTGCGTCAAATCACGCTGGACGACGCCGCCGCGGCCGACGAGCTGTTCTCCATCCTGATGGGCGAAGACGTCGAGGCCCGCCGCAGCTTCATCACCCGAAACGCCAAAGACGTTCGCTTCCTGGATGTTTAACCCGTCATAGGGACAAAAGAGGAATCACATGACTGATACCACGCTGCCGCCTGGCGAAGAGGCCGGCGACCGGATCGAACCGGTCGACATCCAGCAGGAGATGCAGCGCAGCTACATCGACTACGCCATGAGCGTCATCGTCGGGCGTGCACTGCCGGAGGTGCGTGACGGTCTCAAGCCGGTGCACCGCCGTGTTCTCTACGCGATGTTCGACTCGGGGTTCCGGCCGGACCGTGGCCACGCGAAGTCCGCACGCTCGGTCGCCGAGACGATGGGTAACTATCACCCGCACGGTGATTCGTCGATCTACGACACCCTGGTGCGCATGGCGCAGCCGTGGTCGCTGCGCTACCCGCTGGTCGACGGCCAGGGCAACTTCGGTTCGCCGGGCAATGATCCGGCGGCCGCCATGCGGTACACGGAGGCTCGGCTCACGCCGCTGGCCATGGAGATGCTGCGTGAAATCGACGAGGAGACAGTCGATTTCATCCCGAACTATGACGGGCGCGTGCAGGAGCCGACGGTTCTGCCCAGCCGGTTCCCCAACCTGCTGGCCAACGGTTCGGGCGGTATCGCCGTCGGCATGGCCACCAACATCCCGCCGCACAACCTGCGCGAGTTGGCTGAGGCTGTCTACTGGTGCCTCGACAACCACGAAGCCGACGAAGAGGCAACGCTGGAGGCCTGCCGCGAGCGGGTCAAGGGTCCCGACTTCCCCACCCACGGTCTGATCGTCGGATCTCACGGCATCCATGACGCGTACACCACGGGCCGCGGCTCGATCCGGATGCGCGGAGTCGTGGAAATCGAGGAGGACTCGCGCGGTCGCACCTCCATCGTGATCACCGAGTTGCCGTATCAGGTCAATCACGACAACTTCATCACCTCGATCGCCGAGCAGGTCCGCGACGGCAAGCTCGGCGGCATCTCCAACATCGAAGACCAGTCCAGTGACCGGGTGGGCCTGCGCATCGTCGTGGAGATCAAGCGCGACGCCGTAGCCAAGGTGGTGCTCAACAACCTTTACAAGCACACCCAGCTGCAGACCAGCTTCGGCGCGAACATGCTGTCGATCGTCGACGGTGTCCCCAGGACGCTGCGCTTGGATCAGATGATCCGCTACTACGTCGAGCACCAACTCGACGTGATCATTCGGCGGACCACCTACCGTCTGCGCAAGGCCAACGAGCGGGCCCACATCCTGCGCGGTCTGGTCAAGGCGCTCGATGCGCTCGACGAGGTCATCGCCCTGATTCGGGCCTCGGAGAGCGCCGACGTCGCCCGGGTCGGCCTGATGGAACTGCTCGACGTCGACGAGATCCAGGCGCAGGCCATCCTCGACATGCAGTTGCGCCGGCTGGCCGCCCTGGAGCGCCAGCGCATCGTCGATGACCTCGCCAAGATCGAGGCCGAGATCGCCGACCTGGAAGACATCCTGGCCAAGCCGGAACGGCAGCGCGCGATCGTCCGTGACGAGCTCGCCGAACTCGCCGAGAAGTACGGCGACGACCGGCGCACCCGAATCATCGCCTCCGACGGCGACGTCTCCGATGAGGACCTCATCGCCCGCGAGGACGTCGTCGTCACCATCACCGAAACCGGTTACGCCAAGCGGACCAAGACCGACCTGTACCGCAGCCAGAAGCGCGGCGGCAAGGGTGTACAGGGCGCGGGCCTCAAGCAGGACGACATCGTCCGGCACTTCTTCGTCTGCTCGACGCACGACTGGATCCTGTTCTTCACCACGCAGGGCCGGGTGTACCGGGCCAAGGCCTACGAGCTGCCGGAGGCCTCGCGCATCGCGCGCGGCCAACACGTGGCCAACTTGCTGGCGTTCCAGCCCGAGGAGCGGATCGCTCAGGTCATCCAGATCAAGAGCTACGAGGACGCGCCCTACCTGGTGCTGGCTACCCGCAACGGCCTGGTGAAGAAGTCGAAGCTGACCGACTTCGACTCCAATCGCTCGGGCGGGATCGTCGCGGTGAATCTGCGCGACGGCGACGAGCTGGTCGGTGCGGTGCTGTGCTCCGCGGAGGACGACCTGTTGCTGGTCAGCGCAAACGGGCAGTCGATTCGGTTCTCGGCCACCGACGAGGCGCTACGGCCGATGGGCCGGGCCACCTCGGGTGTGCAGGGCATGCGGTTCAACGAGGACGACCGCCTGCTGTCGCTGAACGTCGTGATCGAAGGCACATACCTGCTGGTGGCGACGGCCGGTGGTTACGCCAAGCGGACGGCCATCGACGAGTACACCGTGCAGGGACGTGGCGGCAAAGGCATCCTGACCATTCAATACGACCGCAGGCGTGGCAGTCTGGTGGGCGCATTGGTGGTCGATGAAGACAGTGAGTTGTATGCCATCACCTCGGGCGGCGGAGTCATCCGCACCGCTGCTCGTCAGGTCCGCAAGGCCGGGCGCCAGACAAAGGGCGTTCGCTTGATGAACCTGGGTGAGGGCGACACACTGTTAGCCATTGCCCGCAATGCCGAGGAGCAGGACAGCACGGACGAAGAGGCCGGACTGGAACCTGAATCCGACGACACATCCGAAGAGACATAGCGCGGCGAGGCGGACAGGTAAGGAGTGGCGGTGAGCGCACCGAACGAGCCGGGCCAACCCGGACCGGGTGCTAACGGTGGATCCGGCGAGGTTCCGCCCTGGCAACGCGGTGCGGCGCGGGCACGACAAGGCGGTGCACCGCAGCGACCGGCCGGCGAGGGTCAGCCTCGCCCGCCGGCCCCGCCTTCGGGTCCCCCGTCGAGCATCGAGGCCCGGGTGAACCGGTTCATCACCGGCTCGGCCGCACCCGATCTGTCCGGGTCGGGCGGACCACCGCCACCACCGCAGTCCCGGCCCGAGAACGACGCTCCGGCGAACCGTCCGGAACCGCGTCCCGAGCCCCGTCCGGAACCGCGTCCTGAGCCCAGGCCCGAGCAGCGCACTGAGGTCGCGCGCCCGGAGGGCTACGGCAGCGAGCTGCCGGATCTGTCGGGGTCAACCCCGCCCAAGCCGGTGGCGCAGCAGCGTAAGCCGGCACCGGAGCAACCCGCGCGTCCGGCCGGGGCAGTTGCCCGGGTTGCGTTGGCGGCCAATCGTTCTCGCGGGCCGGTGCGAGCCAATATGCAGATCCGGCACATCGATCCGTGGAGCGCGCTGAAGGTGTCGCTGCTGCTGTCGGTGGCGTTGTTCTTCGTGTGGATGGTCGCGGTCGCGCTGCTCTATTTGGTGCTCGGTGGCATGGGCGTGTGGACCAAGCTCAACAGCAACGTCGGCGACCTGCTGACGGCCACCAGCGGTGGCGGCGGTGAGCTGGTGTCCAGCGGGACGATCTTCGGCGGCGCGGCGCTGATCGGCCTGGTCAACATCGTGCTGCTCACGGCGATGGCGACCGTCGGGGCGTTCATCTACAACCTCAGCACCGACATTGTCGGCGGTATCGAGGTCACCCTGGCCGACCGGGACTAGGGCTCGCGGTTTGGGCGCAGCCCTGCGGGTGCGGTAATCTCGGCGCTCGGTCGTATGCAAATACGGGCCTATAGCTCAGGTGGTTAGAGCGCTTCGCTGATAACGAAGAGGTCGGAGGTTCGAGTCCTCCTAGGCCCACGATGTCCTGGTCGACGGGAAGGGCGCCCGTGCGGATTGCACTTCTCTTGGCGGTGATGGCCGTGGGTGTGGCGATCATTCGCCGCCGCCGCGGCGAAGTCTGGCACACCCTCGACGACTGAGACATAGGGGGCCTTAGCTCAGTTGGTAGAGCGCTGCCTTTGCAAGGCAGATGTCAGGAGTTCGAATCTCCTAGGCTCCACAAGAATTCACGCAGGCCAGTCGCGGACTCGTGGCCGAGCATGTTCTGCAAGCTCTTGATGTCGTACACCGCGACTTCCTCCCAGGCGACGTTCTTCTCGATGCGGGGGAACGTTCGGCTGCCGCGGCGGCGTCAGACCACCACCGGTGCCGCACGTTCATCCGGGGTCAGCTTCAGCACCCGGTCACGTTCCGCACCCGCCCCCCGGAGGTCTCCCCGAAGGTGGTGTGTCGAGTCGGCAAAGCTATACCGGTCGGCAAACAAAATATAGCTTTTTCGAGTTTCCTATAACAGCTGTAGCTAGTAGTGCGTAAGGTTTAACAGCCGCGGTAGGGACTTTACAAAAGCCCGGAAAGGTATATTTGTGCAGGTAGAGGACTTCGAGAACTCACCGGTCGGCAGCCTGGTCCCGATCTCCGGTCACGACGCGTATCTGGGTAGAGATTACAACCACTTTGCCTTCGTACCTGCTCCTTTGCCGACCCTTACCGAGCTCAGCATGGGCACGCACAAGCTCGCGGACCAAGCCAGCACGTCGGTTGGTCGCCTCGACTTCGCCGTGAAGCGCCTCCCAGATCCAGGATTGCTCGTTCGGCCGGCGCTACGGCGTGAAGCACGAAGCACGTCTGCCCTCGAAGGCACGTACGCGACGTTGGAGGAAGTGCTGGAGGCCGATTATGTGGAGGAAGCAAACCGGACTGCAGAAGTTCGCGAAGTCCTGAATTATGTGCGCGCCGCCGAGCAGGCGCTAGAGCTGGTCCGATCCAAGCCGATTTGCCTAAACGTGATCGCGCCACTCCAGGCCACCCTCGTCGACAAAACCCGCGGTGACAGCTGGGACAAGGGGAGGCTGAGGGAGTCGAACGTCTACATAGGGGAGCGATCGAAGGGCATAGAAGCCTCGCGGTTTGTCCCGCCTCCGTTTGGTGAGCACCTGATCGAAGGTGTTTCGAGCTGGGAGAAGTGGATCCACACCGATGACGACTATCCGCTGTTGATCAAGATCGCAATGGCTCACTATCAATTCGAGACCCTGCACCCTTTCTCGGACGGCAATGGGCGCTTAGGGAGGCTCATCGTGACGTTGCAGCTTGTCACGGCCGGCGCTTTGACTTACCCACTCCTGAACCTGTCGCCGTGGCTCGAGCCACGTAAGGACGAGTACAAAGACCTACTCTTGGGGATTAGCAAGACAGGCAATTTCGATCCGTGGATCAAGTTCTTCTGCGAGGCCGTGCATCACCAGGCGGAAGACGGCGTGGGGCGGATCGAGGAACTGTTGGCCTTCCAGGCGCGACTACGTCAGCAGCTCGCGAACATACAGGCCCGCGGAGTAGTGACCGGTCTCGCTGACAGCCTTCTCGGTTATCCGATCATCACCATTCCGGAGGCCGCTCAACTGCACAACGTGACCTACCCGCCTGCGAAGAAGGCGATACAAACGTTGGTCGATCTGGGAGCGCTCCGCGAAATGACCGGCCGCCAGTTCGCCTACGGCGCCAAGGGATACATCTGCGACCCAGTGATGGAAGTCCTTAACCGCCCGTGACTGACCACAATCTGACCACAGTTACAGATAAGCACTGTTAACCACAGTTGTGTGCTCCAGCTGCTCATCCGCCCTGAAAGGGCCTGAGCTGCACGCTGATTCGCCTTGCAAGGCAGATGTCAGGAGTTCGAATCTCCTAAGCTCCACAAGAATTCACGCGAACCATCACGATCGGCCCGGCGCGTCAGCCCCGCGCGCTGTGCCCCTGGCCGTGCTTGCCCTGCGGCACTTTAGCTGGAGTCTTGGCGCGCGCTGCGGCCGCGGTGCCGTGGGCGCGGTGGGGCTTTGCAACGGAACCGTTTCGCGGACGGGTCACACGGCTCGCGCTGCTGGGAACCTGTGTGGCTGCTGGTTCGGCCGACGCCGTCAGCGCCGTGGTCAGCTTGATGATCAGCCCGGACAGCTGAAACAGCGGATCACGGCCGCACGAAGAATTCGAATAGCACGTCGCAGTCTGCTGGTATATGACAGCTCCGATGAGCACAGGTAGCGCCGGAAGCAGAATGAGCCGCGCTACCGTCTTCACGATTTCGGTGACAACGCCGGTAAGCAGATCGAGCGCCGGCACGCTTGTCAGAGCGACGTCGAGCTGCACTGTGCGCACGGGCACCGGTAGTGGATCCGGCGCGACGGGTGCGAGCAATCCGGCCGCAACAACGACGGCGCCGAGGAGCGCGGCTGGTCTTCGCGCGGTGATCGGGGCTTCGCTCCCGTTGGCTGAGAACGGCGCAGTGGCCCTGACGAATCCTGTCCGCATGTTGCCCCCCGGCTGAACGGTTCCCGTGAGTGGGAACGATACGCTGCAGTGTCTCGCGGGCCGACGAGATTTACGTTCTAGGCCGGACCACCATCAACCAGACAACGGGCGTCGAGATCGGCGCCAACTGTGCGACCCGAAATAGTCGGCCCGCCGCCTCAAAGATTCACCGGCTCGTTCTGGACCCCAGCTTCTCGCTGGAACCGCAAGGCGTCGGCGGCAACGTCTTCTTGCACCGGCGGCAGGTGAAGGTGTCCCTGCCGGTGAAGATCGTCTGCTCATGATTACAAATCCCGCACTTCACCTTCCGGCGAGATAGACCCCCCCAATTCATGTCAAAAATCATGCACCGTGGCACGGCCCCAGTAGGGCCAATCGTATGATCCACATCACTAGGTACTTGAGTAATCACCTATCTCGATCTCAATCCCCGCACCACGAACATCCAGGTCCCTCAGCCTTCTGCCCTCTAATGAAGTGACCTTCGACCCCTCCTGCACAGGTCTTTGCTGCATAGCGTGAGATCCCTAGATGCCGCAAATCGTCGGCAGCAGGCCAGGGGGTCGCGACGTGGTATCAGCGGACGAGGTCCTGAAACCCATTCGCTCGGTCGGTGACTTCTATGCGATGGCGCTGGACGCGCTCGTCGCGATGGTCAAGCCGCCTTTCGCGTGGCGTGAGTTCTTCCTGCAGACGTGGTTCGTCGCCCGGGTGGCCCTCGTGCCGACGCTGCTCCTGGCGATCCCGTTCACCGTCCTGGTGGTCTTCACCATCAATGTCCTGCTCACCGAGTTCGGGGCCACCGATTTCTCCGGCACCGGCGCCGCCAGCGCAGCGGTCACCGAGGTCGGGCCGATCGTGACGGTCCTCGTCGTCGCGGGCACCGGAGCGACGGCCATGTGCGCCGACCTCGGCGCCCGCACCATCCGTGATGAACTCGACGCGTTGCGGGTGATGGGTGTCGACCCCGTCCACCGCCTGGTGGTGCCCCGGGTGCTGGCGGCCACCGTCGTCGCGATATCACTGGTGTCGCTGGTCACCCTGGTCGGGCTGGTGGGCTCCTTCAGTTTCGCCGTCTTTGTCCAGCGCGTCACCCCGGGGGCGTTCGTGGCCGGCCTCACCCTGTTCACCGGGCTGCCCGACCTCATCCTTGGCCTGGTCAAGGGCGCGCTGTTCGGCATGTCGGCCGCGTTGATCGCCTGCTACAAGGGCATGTCGGTGCGCCGCGGACCACAAGGCGTCGGGAATGCCGTCAACGAAACCGTCGTCTACTCCTTCGTCGCGCTGTTCGTCATCAACATCGTCGCGACCGCCGTCTATTACACGAGCGCGAAATGACTGCGGTACAAGAACATTCCGGGTGGCGGCCCGCGCTGCACGGCGTGGCCGACGGTTGGAACCGGATCGGCACGCAGATCAAGTTCAACGCCCGCTCCGTGCGCGAGATCGGGATAGCCCTCACCCGGTACCGAACCGAGACCCTGCGCCTCATCGCTCAGATGAGTCTGGGCACCGGCGCGCTGGCGCTCATCGGCGGCACCGTCGTCGTCGTCGGTTTCCTCACCTTGACCACAGGTGCGGTCATCGCCGTGCAGGGCTACAACGAACTCTCGGGCATCGGCGTCGAGGCAATGACGGGGTTCATCTCCGCATACGTCAACGTCCGCATCATCTCCCCCGCCGTCGCCGGAATCGGGCTTGCCGCCACAATCGGCGCGGGAGCAACGGCGCAACTGGGCGCGATGCGCATCGCCGACGAGATCGACGCACTCGAGGTGATGGGGGTGCGCGCGGTTGCCTATCTGGTGTCCACCCGCGTGATCGCCGGAGTGGTCGTGGTGATCCCGCTGTACTGCGTGGCGATGGTGTGCTCCTTCCTGGCCGCCCGATTCGGGACCACCGGGTTCTACGGCCAGTCCACCGGCGTCTACGACCACTACTTCAACACTTTCCTCAACTCGACTGACCTGCTCTGGTCGTTCTTCACCGTCGTGCTCATGGGTATCGCCGTCATGTTGGTGCACACCTACTACGGCTACACCGCCACGGGCGGGCCCGCGGGAGTCGGTGAGGCAGTCGGTCATTCGGTGCGCACGTCCCTGATCGTGTTGACGTTGCTGCTGCTCGCGGTGGCGATGTCCATCTATGGACAGTCCGGCAACTTCCACCTCTCCGGGTAGCGCGATGTCGGATCCGCGCTCAGAAGGAATGCACCCGGCTTGGTGGACCCTGATCTTCGTCCTCGCCACCGCCGCCGCCCTCGTGGCCACGACCATGCTGTTCTCCGGCTCGCTGCGCGACTACGTGCCGGTGACACTGACCTCGGACCGGGCCGGTCTGGTGATGGACCGCGGCGCGAAGGTCAAGCTGCGCGGCGTGGAGATCGGCCGCGTCGGCCAGGTCTCTGGCGGGCAGGATGGGGTGAACCTGAAGCTCGAGATCCAGCCCGACCAACTGAGGTTCATTCCGGCAAACGTCGGGGCGCGCATCCGCGCGGGCACCCTATTCAGTGGCAAGTTCGTCGAGCTGATGTACCCGAGCGACCCCAGTCCGCAACGGCTGGCCCCGGGCGCCGTCATCACGTCCGACAACGTCAGCACCGAGATCAACACCGTGTTCCGCGATGTCGCCGACATTCTCAAGCAGGTCGACCCGGCCAAGCTTCAGGCGGTGCTTACCGCGCTGGCCGAGGGACTGCGCGGACACGGCGCGATCCTCGGTCAGACCATCACCGACACCAACGAGGTGATGACCCAGGTCAACGCCCGCGCCGACACCATCACCGCCGATCGGCGCGCGGTCAGGCAGATCAGCGATACGTATAGCGTTGCAGCCCAGCACATCTTGACCGCGCTCGACGCCGCCGGAACCACCGGCACGACCGTCGCCGACAACGCACAGATGCTGGACTCGCTGCTGACCGGTGTCGTCGGATTGGCGCGCAGCGGCATCGATCTGATGGGCTCGAGCCAGGACAACCTGACCAACGCAGTGACCACCTTCGAATCCACTGCGCGGCTGCTGCTGAAGTACAACCCGACGTTCACCTGCACGCTGGTCGGCGCCAAGACCGCGTTGGACTCCGGCTACCTGGACGCGACGGGTGCCGCCAACGGCAAGTCGTTGATCCTCGACAGCACACTGCTTTTCGGGCCCGATGCCTACCGATACCCGCAAAACCTGCCGATCATCGGCGCGAAGGGCGGCCCGGGCGGAACGCCGGGGTGCGGATCGCTACCCGACGTCGCCGCCAATTGGCCGGTGCGCCAGCTCATCACGGACACCGGCTGGGGAACGGGTCTGGACATCCGGCCGAATCCGGGAATCGGCTTCCCTGGATTCGCCGACTACTTCCCGGTCACCCGCGGCGTGCCCGAACCGCCCAGCGTCCGCTATCCGGGTGGTCCCGCGCCAGGACCTATCCCCTACCCGGGCGCCCCGCCCTACGGGGCAGATCTCTACGCCCCCGACGGCGCACCGCTGTGGCCGGGCCTGCCACCGGCGCCGCCGCCGGGCCGCGCCCCGGAACCCGGCCCGCCACGACCGGGCTCGGAACCGTTCGTGGCGCCCGCGCCGGCCCAACTGCAACCGACACCCACGCCGGCACCATGACGAGGCAAACATGAAAGAGAACCTGCGAGGCGCGATCTGGCGCGTCAGTGCGTTCCTGGGTGTGTGCGCGCTCGGCTTGGTGGCCATGCTCGCGATCTTCGCCCAACTGCGCTTCGAGACTGAGAAGACCTACACCGCCGAGTTCCGCACGGTGTCCGGGCTGGAGAACGGCAACTTCGTGCGTATCGCCGGTGTCGAAGTCGGCAAGGTCAAGAACATCAGCATCCGCGACGATGGAGTCGCCGTGGTCGAATTCGGCACCGACGCATCGGTGGTGCTGACGGACGGCAACCGGGCGGTGGTCCGCTACCGCAACCTGATCGGCGAACGCTATCTGGCGCTCGAGGAAGGCGTGGGTGGAACGCGGGTCATCCAACCCGGAGCCACCATCCCGCTGTCGCACACCGCGCCGGCCCTGGACCTCGACGCACTGCTGGGCGGCTTCCGCCCGCTGTTCCGCGCGCTGGACCCCGAGCAGGTCAACGCGCTGTCCGGCCAGCTGATCGACGCGCTACAGGGCCAAGGCCCGACCATCTCGGCCTTCCTGACCCAGACCGCCACCCTGACCAACACCCTGGCCGACAGGGATCAGCTGATCGGGCAGGTCATCAGCAACCTCAAATCCGTGGTGGGATCGCTGGGCGACCAGAGCTCGCAGTTCGCCGGTGCCGTCGACGCGCTGTCCGTGTCGTTGACGGCGATGGCAGACCGGAGACGGGACCTGCGCAACGGACTCGCTTACGCCAACGAGGCGGCGGCATCGATCAGCGATCTGCTCGCCCAGGGCCGCGCACCGCTGAAAAAGGTTGTCCACGAAGCGGACCGGACAGCGACAGCCGCGCTGGCAGACCGCGAGTACTTCGACCATCTGCTCAACACGTTGCCGGACGTGTACCGGATGCTGAACCGCCAGGGCCTCTACGGCGATTACTTCAGCTTCTATCTGTGCGATCTGATCCTGAAGCTGAACGGCAAAGGCGGGCAGCCTGTTTACGTCAAGGTTGCCGGTCAGGACAGCGGAAGGTGCGCACCGCGATGAAGACTTTCGCCGAACGCAACCCCATCATCGTCGGCGTGGTGGGCGTGTCCGTCACCCTGGGTGTGGTCCTCGGTGCGCTCAACTACGGGAAGCTGCCGTTCGTCAACTCCAATCGGCACTACTCGGCCTATTTCGCCGAGGCGGGCGGACTGCTCACCGGAGCGGCGGTGCAAGTCTCCGGCTTTAAGGCCGGCAAGGTCAACAGCATCGACCTCGACGGCCCGCGCGTGCTGGTCACCTTCGAGCTCGACAAGAACATCCGGCTCGGCAACCGCACCGCGGCCGCGATCAAGACGAAAAGCATTCTCGGCGCCAAGATCCTGGAATTGACCCCGGCCGGCGATGGCAGGCAAACCGGTCCCATTCCCCTCGACCGCACGACCTCGCCGTACCAACTGCCCGATGCCCTCGGTGATCTGACCGCCACCATCAGTCAGCTGGACACCACCCGATTGTCCGACTCGTGGAAGGTACTCGCCGACGAATTCTCCGAAACGCCACCGGCTCTCAAGGTCGCGCTGCAGGGTGTGGCGCGGTTCTCGGAAACGCTGAACGCCCGCGACGCCCAGTTGCGCAAGCTGCTGACCGACGCCAACAAGATTACGACGGTGCTGGCGCAGCGCAGCGCCGCCATCGTGACGATGCTCACCGACAGCAACGCCCTGCTGGCCGACCTGACGAGCCAGAGCCGCGCCTTGGACGAGATCTCCGGGAACATCACGGCGCTGAGTCGCCAGCTCAAGGGAGTGATCGCCGAGAACAGGCAGACGCTGCAGCCCGCGTTGGACAAGCTGAACCAGCTCCTGACGATCCTCGACAATCGAAAGGAGCGGATACAGCTGGCGATCAAGGGGTTCAACCAGTACGCGATGTCGCTGGGCGAATCGATGTCGTCGGGACCGTTCTTCAAGTTCTACATCGCCAACCTGCTGCCCGGGCAGTTCATCCAACCCTTCGTCGACGCCGCCTTCTCCGACCTCGGCCTCGACCCGAACGTCCTGGCGCCCTCGCAGCGGACCGATCCGCAGACCGGTCAGCCCGGCACGCCACCGCTGCCGCTGCCCTTCCCCCGCACCGGCCAGGGCGGTGAGCCACGACTGACCCTTCCCGACGCGATCACCGGCACGCCCGGCGATCCTCGCTACCCATATCGCGAGCCACCACCGCCGCCGCCGCCCGGCGGACCTCCGCCCGGACCACCCGCGGCTGCGGCGCCCGTCCTCGAGGAGCAAGGCCAATGACCAAGCGTGCCAACGTCCGCCTCGGCCTGGCCGCCGTGCTCGCCGTGCTCATCCTGGCCGGCGTCACCGAGTTGGTGTTGTCGGCCGACGCGGCGAGCAGACGAACGATCGTCGGCTACTTCGCGAACAGCAACGGCATCTTCGTCGGTGACGAGGTCCGCATCCTCGGGGTCCCCGTCGGCAAGATCGACAGGATCGAACCGCAGCCCGACCGCGTCAAGATCACCTTCTGGTACGACGCCAAATACCCGGTGCCCGCCGACGCCAAGGCGGCGATCCTGTCCCCGGCGATCGTCACCGCACGCGTCATCCAGCTCACCCCGGCCTACACCGGCGGACGGCAGCTGCAGGACCACGCCGTCATCCCGCAGGAGCGCACCGCGGTCCCGGTCGAGTGGGACGATCTGCGGCAACAGCTCGAACGGCTCAGCCAGCTCGTGCGGCCCACCGAGCCGGGTGAAGTCAGCACTCTGGGATCGGTTGTGCATACCGCCGCGGACACCCTGCGAGGACAGGGTGCGAGCATCAGGAAGACCATTCTCGAACTGTCACAGGCGGTTTCGGTGCTCGGTGACCACAGCGACGACCTGTTCGGCACCCTGAAGAACCTCTCGGTCCTGGTGTCGGCCCTGCAGGACAGCGGCGAGGCGATGCGACAGCTCAACACCAACCTGGCTTCGGCGACCGGCCTGCTGAGCGACGACCCCAACGAAGTCGCCGGCGCGGTGTCGGCGCTGGACGCGGTTGTCGGCGATGTGCGCAGCTTCGTCGCCGACAACCGGGAGTCGCTGGGCACCACGGCGGACAAGCTGGCATCGGTGTCGTCGGCGCTGGCCGCCAGCCTCGACGACATCAAGCAGGCTCTGCATGTCGCCCCGAACGAACTGCAGAACCTGATGAACACCTACCAGCCGGCGCAAGCCACGATGGGCGGCGCATACGCGTTCAACAACTTCGCCGATCCGATCACCTTCCTGTGCGGCGCGATTCAGGCGGCCTCCCGACTGGGCGCCGAACAGTCGGCGAAGTTGTGCGTCCAATATCTGGCACCGATCGTCAAGAACCGCCAGTACAACTTCCCACCGTTGAGCGAGAACCTCATCGTCGGGGCCACCGCACGGCCGAACGAGGTGACCTACAGCGAGGACTGGCTGCGGCCCGACTACGTTCCGCCGGTGAATCCCACTGTCCAACAGACAGATCCGGCAGACGGACTGCCCGGCATGATGCTGCCACCCCGGGAGGGCTCATGAAACCGAACAGGATGATCGCCGGTCTCCTGGCCGCATCGCTGGCCGTCTCGACATCCGGCTGCGCGTGGCGCGGACTCAATTCGCTGCCGTTGCCGGGAACGGCGGGCCGGGGTCCGGGCGCATATACGATCCAGGCGCAGCTGCCCGACGTGCGCACCATCGAGCCGAACTCGCGCGTTCAGGTCGGCGATGTCACGGTCGGCACCGTCACCAAGATCGAACGGCAAGGATGGCATGCACTACTCACCATGAGCATCGACGGCGGCATCGACCTGCCGGCCAACGCCACCGCGACGGTCGGCCAAAGCGGACTGCTCGGTTCTCTTCACGTGGAACTGGCACCACCGGCCGACGTCGCACCGCAGGGCACACTGCACGGCGGGTCGCTGATCCCGCTGTCGTCGGCAGGCGTGTACCCGTCCAGCGAGCAGCTGTTGTCGGCAATCACGTTGCTGCTCAACGGAGGCGGGATCGGTCAGGTCCAGGACATCACCGAGTCGTTGAGCACCGCGTTGGCCGGCCGCGAGCAGGACCTGCGGAGCCTGATCGCGCAGCTGGACAAGTTCACCCGCTACGTCAATGACCAGTCGGCCGACATCATCGCCACCGCCGAGAGCCTCAACACTCTCGCCGGCCAGTTCGCCGACCAGCAGCCGGTCGTCGACAAGGCACTGAAGACCCTCCCGGAAGCCCTTCGGGTGATCAGCGACCAGCGGCATACGCTGGTCGACGCGCTCGATCAGCTCGGCAAGTTCAGTGCACTGGTGGCCGACTCCACCAATCAGACGAAGGACAGCCTGGTCGAGGAACTCAAGGACCTCGGCCCGGTGCTGGAATCACTGGCCAACGCCGGTCCGGCGCTGACTCGATCACTGGGCATGTTCGCCACCTACCCGTTTCCGGCCGACACCGTCGGCGTGTGGCAGCGTGGGGATTTCGCGAACCTGACCGCCGTCATCGACCTGACCCTGAGCCGGCTCGACGCGTCATTCCTCACCGGCACCCGGTGGGAGGGCAACCTGACGGAGCTGGAGTTGCAGTGGGGCCGCACCATCGGGCAGCTGCCGAGCCCGTATACGAGAAGCAATCCCCTTGTTGCTCCGTACCATTGGGACCAGGGACGCTGACGTGCCCCCACTGACGCTACGCATCCGAATCCAGCTGGCCATCTTCGCCGTCGTCGCGGTGATCTTCGCGGCCGCGATGATATTCGGCTACATCAGACTGCCGGCCATGTTCGGGATCGGGCGCTACCAGGTGACCGTCGAGCTGCCGCGCGCCGCGGGCGTCTACCCGGGTGGCAACGTCACCTACCGGGGAGCAGAAGTGGGGCGCATCAAGGATGTGGTGCTGACCGACACCGGCGTGGCAGCGGTGTTGTCGCTGAAATCCGGCATCGCCATCCCCTCGGATCTCGACGCGCAGGTGCACAGCCAGTCGGCGGTCGGCGAGCAGTACATCACGTTGCTGCCGCGGCGAGATTCGGCGCCGCTACGCGACGGCGACGTCATCCCGACCGACCGCACCTCGGTGCCCCCCGACTTCGACGCGGTGCTCGATGCGGTGAACTCCGGGCTGAAAGCTATCCCGCACGACGACCTGAAGACGGTGGTCGACGAGTCCTACACCGCCGTCGGCGGACTCGGCCCCGAGCTGTCCCGGCTCGTCACCGGCGGTGGCGAACTGGCCGCAGGCGCCCGCGAGAATCTCGGACCGCTGCTGACCCTGATCGACCAGTCGAAGCCGATCCTGGACGCGCAGAACAACTCCGCGGTCGCCGTCCAGGCATGGGCCGCGCACCTGGCGACTATCGGCCGCCAGCTGAAGGACAACGCCGCCGCCGTCGCCGATCTTCTCCAACAAGGAGGCCCGGCTGTCGACGAGGCCCGCCAACTTCTCGACCGGGTGCGGCCCACGATCCCCCTCATCGCCGCCAACATGGCCAGCCTGGCTCCCGTTTTGGTCACGTATGAGCCGGGTCTGGAGCAGCTGCTGGTGCTCCTGCCGCAGGCGGCGGCCACTGCGCAGGCGATCGTCCTGGCCAACCGGGACACCCAGCAGCCCTACCGCGGCGTCTATCTGAGCTTGAACCTGAGCCTCAACCAGCCACCGCCGTGTACGACCGGGTTCCTGCCCGCCCAGCAGCAGCGGGCGTCGGCGCTGCAAGATTATCCGGGCCGGCCGGCCGGCAACTTCTACTGCCGCGTGCCGCAGGATTCGCCGCTGAGCGTGCGCGGCGTGCGCAACACCCCGTGTACCACCCGGCCGGGCAAGCGCGCGCCGACGGTGGCGATGTGCGAGAGCGACCAGAACTACATCCCGCTCAACGACGGCTACAACTGGAAGGGCGATCCCAACGCCACCCTGTCGGGTCAGGGCGTGCCGCAGTTGAGCGGCGCCGAATACGATCCGGCGACCGGAGCGTTCACCGGTTCTGACGGGCGCGAGTACACGCAGAGCAACCTCGCGCCGGGTGGTCAGCAGGCCCCGGATTGGCAGTCAATGCTGTTGCCGGGCCAATGAACTCAACACTCCACCACATTGAGGGCCAGCCCGCCGAGCGCGGTCTCCTTGTACTTGTCAGCCATGTCGGCGCCGGTGTCGCGCATCGTCTTGATCGCCGCGTCGAGGCTGACGAAATGGGTGCCGTCACCGTGCATCGCCATCCGGGCGGCGGTGATCGCCTTGACCGCAGCGACGGCGTTGCGTTCGATGCACGGAATCTGCACTAGCCCACCCACCGGGTCACAGGTCAGCCCGAGGTTGTGCTCGATGCCGATCTCGGCGGCGTTCTCCACCTGTGCTGGCGTGCCGCCGAGCACGGCGGTGAGCCCGGCCGCTGCCATCGAGCAGGCCGAGCCGACCTCTCCCTGACACCCCACTTCCGCACCGGATATCGACGCGTTGGACTTGAACAGCACCCCAATCGCCGCCGCGGTCAACAGGAACTGCACGACCCCGTCGTCACCGGCATCCGGCACGAAGCGGGTGTAGTAGTGCAGCACCGCCGGGATCACCCCGGCCGCACCGTTGGTCGGCGCGGTGACCACCCGCCCGCCGGCGGCGTTCTCCTCGTTGACGGCCAGCGCGTAGACGGTCACCCAGTCGATCGCATACAACGGGTCGTCGGGGGTCTCTTCGAGTTGGGCGGCAAGCCGTCCCGCGCGCCGGCGCACCCCCAGCCCGCCGGGAAGCACCCCGCTATGCCTGAGCCCGGCCGCCACACATTCCTGCATGACCGACCAGATCCGCAGCACCGCACTGCGCAGATCGTCGTGCCGAGCCATCGCCCGCTCGTTGTCGGCCATCAGTGTGGCGATACTGCAGCCCCGCTCGACGGCCAATGCCACCAATTCCTTTGCGGTAGCGAAGGGAAACGGAATATCGGTCGTTCCGGCCGGTGGTGCCGTCGCTTCGTCCTGGTCGACCACCGCGCCGCCTCCGACGGAGAAGTACACGTGTCGATCCAGCGCGACACCGTCGGCACCCACCGCCTCGAACGCCATACCGTTGCTATGAAAGGCTAAGCGTTGCAAGCTCATTGCAATGTCAGAGTCGATGTCGAAGGTGATCACCCGGCCGCCTGCCAACGCCAGGCGACGCGTCTCGCGTACCGACTGCAGCAGCGGCTCGACGGCAGCAGGGTCGACCGTCTCCGGATCGGCACCCGTCAGCCCGAGGAGCACCGCACCGACGGTGCCGTGCCCGGCGCCGGTCGCCCCGAGCGAGCCATACAGCTCCACTCGCACCCGATCGACGACGTCGAGCACACCCAATGCGGCCAGCCGGGCAGTGAAGCGCGCGGCGGCCCGCATCGGCCCGACGGTGTGTGAACTGGACGGCCCGATACCGATCGAGAACAGGTCGAAGACGCTGACGGCCACGACGTCAGAGCTTGGGCGCGACGTCCACACTCGGCGGCAGTGTCGACGGCTCGGGTGTGGCGGAGCGCCGCGCGATCGAGAACGCAACGGCGCCACCGGCCACCACGGCCAGTCCCAGGAATCCGAAGACGAACAGCCGCCGCCGACGGCGATGCTGCGATTTGCGAGCCTCCTGCAGCATCTGCGGCAGCTCCGCCACCACCTGCTTGACCGCCTCGGCCTCTTGGGTGAGTTCGTGTTGCATCGCGCGTGCTTCGCGGGCCCGGCGCTTGATTGCGCTCGCGGCCGACTCCGCACCGTGCACGCTGACGCCGACCACGCCGCGGGTGATATCCACCGGACCCACTGCGGTGTAGTGCAGTCCGCGGTTCAGCCGCTCGCGCGATGTGAGTTGGCGTTCAGTCCTGCGGCCCATCTGGTACTCCCGACACTTGCGGTTGGTGGTGGCATCAACAGTGCCACAGCGCTGTGGGGGGTGGCCGCGAGTTGGGGTACTCGACGCTAGTGGCAGACTGAGTTCCCGTGACGAGCCCCATTGCGACCGCGACCGCGACCCTGCACACCAACCGCGGCGACATCAAGATCGCCCTGTTCGGTAATCACGCCCCCAAGACCGTCGGCAACTTTGTCGGCTTGGCCCAGGGCACCAAGGAGTACTCGACGCAGAACGCATCGGGCAGCACCTCGGGTCCGTTCTACGATGGCGCGGTGTTCCANCGCGTCATCGACGGCTTCATGATCCAGGGTGGCGACCCGACCGGCACCGGCCGCGGCGGCCCCGGCTACAAGTTCGCCGACGAGTTCCACCCCGAGCTGCAGTTCGACAAGCCCTACCTGCTGGCGATGGCCAACGCCGGTCCCGGCACCAACGGGTCCCAGTTCTTCATCACCGTCGGCAAGACCCCGCACCTGAATCGCCGGCACACCATCTTCGGTGAGGTCGTCGATCCGGAGTCGCAGAAGGTCGTCGACGCGATCGCCACCACGGCCACCGATCGCAATGACCGGCCCAACGACGCCGTGGTGATCGAGTCCATCACCATCTCCTAGCGTTGAGACGGTACTGAGAGCGAAGATCCAGCCGAAATTTCGCTCTCAGTGCGGAATCAACGCTCGCCTGACGGGCCCGCGTAGCCCGCGTCGGTCAGCGCGTCCAACACACCCAGCGGATCAGCTCCCAGATCCCATCGGCTGAGCACGATCAGCCGGTCAGCGGCCGTCTCGATCTCCAACAATCGTGTCTTGCGGCCGATGCGGCGGAACTCGGTGATCCGGATCAGCGTGACGTCGGGGCGGCGCAGCGTCTGCGACCGGAACCAGCCGCGGTACACCAGCCCGTCACCCGTGATAGCCAGCTTGGGTCTGGCTCGCCATGATCCGAATGCGAACGCCAGCAGGCCCACCGCAGCAATCCCGGAGAGGATCCGGCCCGGGGGGTCTGTGACAACGGTCACACAGCCGATTGCCATCAGGATGCCCGCGATGCCAAGACCTGCGATGGCCCCGGTTTTAGGGCCCCATTCAGTTTGCTGCATGGCATCCTCGAGGGTATCTACCGTGGGTGATGCAGTTATCCACAGGCGCTATCAACAATGGGGATGAATCACACGCGTGTGATTGGGTGACCAGAAGGTTGCCAGCCTCAAAACGGTGAAGGCACAGCGCCGATCCTCTAAGGTGGTCGCCTCGGTCAGCGCCACCGCATCGTCAGCAACAACCCGGTGATCATGAACGCGAAGGCGATCGCGTAGTTCCACGGACCGAGCTTGGCCATCCATTGCAGCGCGGTGGGCACGTCCAGACCGGAGGCGGCCAGTTGGAACACCAGCAGCCACGCCAGCCCGATCAGCATCAGGCTGATGAACAGCACGACGAACCACACGCTCGACGGCCCGGCCTTGACCTTGACCGGAGTGCGGCTCACCGGGTTGATCGTGAAGTCGTTCTTCTTGCGAACCTTGGACTTGGGCATGGGTACCTTCGGGCCGGGATCTTCTGCGACGATGGTGCGCAGATCGACTATGAGATTAACGCAGCGGCGCCGCGACCCGATAACTCCGGCACCAGCGACGACGGGTGCGACGCGCTCGCCGTGGCGGTTCGGCGTCCCGGTGGTCTGCCTGCTGGCCGGTGTGCTGCTGGCCGCTACCCACGGCGTTTCCGGTGGCACCGATATCCGCCGCGCCGATTCTCCACGGCTGGTCGACCTGGTTCACGATGCCCAGAACTCGGTCGACCGGCTCAATGTTCAACGTGACTCGCTGGCCGCACAGGTCGACTCCACTCACGGCGCCTCAGCCGGCACCGCGCTGGCGGCCATGCTGGCGCGCGCCGACGAACTGGCCGGCGACGCCGGGCTGGATCCGGTGCACGGCGCGGGGCTGGTCGTCACACTGTCGGACGCCCAGCGCGACGCCAACGGGCGCTTCCCCCGCGACGCTTCCCCCGACGATCTGGTGGTTCATCAGCAGGACATCCAGGCCGTGCTGAACGCGCTGTGGAGCGCCGGCGCCGAGGCGATCCAGATGCAGGACCAGCGCATCATCGGAACCTCGGCCCCACGCTGCGTCGGCAACACCCTGTTGCTCAACGGGCGCACCTACAGCCCGCCGTACACCGTCACTGCGGTCGGCGACGCAACCGCGATGCGGGCGGCCTTGGCCGCCGCTCCCCTGGTCACGTTGTACAAGCAGTACGTCGTGCGGTTCGGGTTGGGTTACACCGAGCAGACCCACGATGACATCACCGTCGCCGGCTACACCGGACCTGTGCGGATGCGCTACGCCCAGCCGGTCGGTCCGGTCGGTTACTGAGCTGCTGCGCCCCGGGTAACCTGACCTGGTGCAGGTCTTGGTCGTCGACAATTACGACAGCTTTGTGTTCAACCTGGTCCAGTATCTGGGCCAGCTGGGTGTGGACGCGCAGGTCTGGCGCAACGACGACGTGCGGCTGGCCGACGAGACCAAGATCGCTGCCGAATTCGACGGGGTCCTGCTGAGCCCGGGGCCGGGCACACCGGAGCGGGCGGGCGCCTCGATCCCGTTGGTGCGCGCCTGCGCCGCGGCGGCCACTCCCCTGCTGGGTGTGTGCCTGGGACATCAGGCCATCGGCGTGGCATTCGGCGGAACGGTCGACCGTGCGCCCGAGTTGCTGCACGGCAAGACCAGCACCGTCTACCACACCAATAGTGGAGTGCTGCAAGGTCTTCCGAACCCCTTCACGGCAACGCGCTACCACTCGCTGACGATCCTGCCCGAGACGGTGCCCGCGGAGCTGGAGGTGACGGCTAGGACCAAGGGCGGAGTCATCATGGCGGTGCGCCACGTCGAGTTGCCCATCCACGGCGTGCAATTCCACCCCGAGTCGATCCTGACGGAGGGCGGCCACCGGATGCTGGCCAACTGGCTGGGTTACTGCGGCCGGGCGCCCGAGGAAACGCTGGTGCATCGCCTCGAGCAAGAGGTCGCCGACACCGTGCGGCACGCGCTCGGCGGCGGCGGCGAGCCGACCCTAGCCGTGACTACGACGCAAAGCTGATGGTGATCGTCGCCCCGAAGCTGACGCCGCTGCCCGGCGCGGGACTCTGGGTCACGACGGCATTGGAGCGCTGACCGCTGTTCTGGACGTCGCCGCCCTTGTCCAGCACGCCGGTCCAGCCAAGTCCGCGCAGTCGCGGCTCGGCATCCGTCCAGAACATGCCCCGCAGATCCGGCATCACGAACTGGTTGCCCTTGGACACCTTGATCTGGATGGGGGTGTCCTGAGGCACGGTCTGCCCGTTCGCAGGATCGGTGCCGATCACCTGACCGGACGGTTCGGTACTGTCCGTCGGCACCGGCACGAACTTCAGGAAGCCGGACGCAGTGAGAATCTGCTGGGCCACATCGATCGTCTGGCCGGCGACCACGGGAACCTCGGCGTTCTGCGGCCCGGACCCGATAACGATGGTGATCTCGTTGGTGATCGCCGACAACTGATTCGCGGGCGGAACGGTGGACAGCACGCGGTCCTTGTCCTCGGGCTTGGACGCCGAGTTTGTCTGCTTGAACTTGCCGAATCCGGCGTCTTTGAGCTTCTTGATGCAGTCGGCGGCCGACAGCGCCGCGCAGTCAGGCACCTCGCGCTGTTCGGGACCGGTCGAGACGTTGATCGCTACGTCGTCACCGGCACTGGCCATCGAGTTGGCCGGCGGGTCGGTGTCGATCACCTTCTCGGGCGGCACGGTGTTGTCCGGCTTGGTGTTGGTGCGGATCTTGAAGCCCTTGTTCTGCAGAGCGACTACCGCATCCTGCTGTGACTGCCCGCGCACGTCGGGGATCTGCACGTCGCGCGGGCTGCCGCTGACCATGTTGATCCCGATGGTCACCACCACGGTCAGGATGGCCAACACCGCGACGACGATCAGCCAGCGGCCGATCGACCCGCCGGCACGATCGTTCTCGACGAAGGTGCCCGTCCGCGGGATCTCGTCGGTGTCGGCGACACGGGACGGCACCGACGGGGCGTTGAGCATCGAGGTCCGCTCGGCGGCGCTGAACACCTTGGGCGCTTCGGGTGCCTCCCCGTTGTGCACGCGAACCAGATCCGTGCGCATCTCGGCGGCCGTCTGGTAGCGGTTGTCGGGATTCTTGGCGAGCGCCTTCAACACGACGGCGTCCAGCTCAGGGGAGATACCCGGGTGTTTCGCCGACGGTGGTACCGGATCCTCGCGGACATGCTGGTAAGCCACCGCCACTGGCGAATCACCGACGAACGGCGGCTCCCCGGTGAGCAATTCGTAGAGCACGCAGCCCAGCGAGTAGACGTCGGAGCGTGCGTCGACCTTCTCGCCGCGCGCTTGTTCAGGGGAGAGGTACTGCGCGGTGCCGATCACCGCCGCGGTCTGCGTGACGTTGTTGGCGTCGGCAAGCGCACGGGCGATGCCGAAGTCCATCACCTTCACCGCGCCGGTCTTGGAGATCATGATGTTCGCCGGCTTGACGTCGCGGTGGATGATGCCGTGCTGGTGGCTGAAGTTCAGTGCCTGACAGGCGTCGGCGATGACCTCGATGGCCCGCCGGTACGGCATCGGACCGTCGGTGTGGACGATGTCGCGCAGCGTGACCCCGTCGACGTACTCCATCACGATGTAGGGCAGCGGACCGTTGCCGGTGTCGGCCTCGCCGGTGTCGTAGACCGCCACGATCGCGGGGTGGTTCAGCGCGGCGGCGTTCTGCGCCTCCCGGCGGAACCGCAGATAAAAGCTGGGATCACGGGCCAGGTCGGCGCGCAGCACCTTGACCGCGACGTCCCGGTGCAGCCGGGTGTCGCGGCCCATGTGCACCTCGGACATGCCACCGAAGCCGAGGATCTCGCCCAGCTCGTAGCGGTCGGACAGGTGCTGTGGGGTGGTCATCGCGCTTTCTCGTCGTTTCGATTGGACTCGGTCACCGCAGGAATAGCCGCGCTGCCAGCCGTGAATCGGATTGACCCGATCTGTCCTCCAGATTTACCTGTGAGCGGGTCTTCCGTCCAACCGGTGGGAGCCGACTGCGGCGTCGGGTTCGGTTGCACCGTCTCCGTCTCGGTCCGCTGCACCGGTGTGCTGTCTTTACGGTCGGCGAGCACGATGAGGATTGCGCTGATGATCGCCAGCGCGCCCAGCACGCCCGCGGCCCACAGCAGGGCCCGCTGACCCGAGGAGAACGTGCGCCGGGGTGGCGGCGGGCGGTGGCTGCCGGTGTTGGCGCGGGGGCGCATCCCGGTGGCGGGGGCGGCGGCCGGCATCCGGGGCGAGCTGCCGGGAATCGCCGCAGGCGTCGCGCGGATCGTCGGCGCGGAGTTGGGCCGCGGGGGGCGACGGCCGGCTCGCACCGAGGCCACCGCGTCGGCGAACTGCCCGCCGTTGCGGTAACGCATGCCCGGGTTCTTCACNAGGGTGATCTCGATCAGTTCGCGCACGTTGGGCGGCAGGTCGGCCGGCAGCGGCGCGGGCGTGTCCTTGATGTGCTTCATCGCGACGGTCAGCGCGCCGTCTCCGGTGAACGGCCGCTTGCCCGAAACCGCCTCGTAGCCAACAACTCCCAGGGCATACACGTCGCTGGCGGCGGTGGCGTCGTGACCCAGGGCCTGCTCGGGCGCGATGTACTGGGCGGTGCCCATCACCATTCCGGTCTGGGTGACCGGGGTCGCGTCGACGGCTTTGGCGATACCGAAGTCGGTGAGCTTCACCTGCCCGGTCGGCGTGATGAGGATATTGCCGGGCTTGACGTCGCGGTGCACTAAGCCGGCGGAATGGGCCACCTGCAGTGCGCGGCCGGTCTGCTCGAGCATGTCCAGGGCGTGCCGCAGCGACAACCGGCCGGTGCGCTTGATCACCGAGTTCAGCGGTTCACCGTTGATGAGTTCCATCACCAGATAGGCGGTGCGTCCCTCGCCGTCCATATCGGTCTCGCCGTAGTCGTGCACGGCCGCGATGCCGGGGTGGTTGAGCATCGCGACAGTGCGCGCCTCGGCGCGGAACCGTTCGATGAACTCGGGGTCAGAGGAGAACTCCTGCTTGAGCACCTTGACCGCGACCCGGCGTCCCAGCCGGCTGTCGACGGCCTCCCACACCTGGCCCATACCGCCGGTGGCGATCAGCCGCTGCAGGCGGTACCGGCCCGACAGCGTCACTCCTACGCGGGGCGTCATTGCTCGCCTCGCTTCGCTCGGCTTCGGGGCGTCATTGCGCCCCCTGCAGTGCTGCTGCGATGGTTGCCCGTCCGACCGGGGCGGCCAGCGCACCGCCGGTGGCGTTGAGCCGGTCACCGCCGTTCTCGATCAGCACCGCCACCGCCACCTTGGGGCTTTGGGCCGGCGCGAACGCGATGTACCAGGCGTGCGGCGGAGTGTTGCGCGGGTCGGAGCCGTGCTCAGCGGTGCCCGTCTTCGATGCGATCTGCACGCCGGGAATCGCCCCTTTCTGCTGGGTCATCTGCTCGGCGCCGATCATCAAATCTGTAAGTTTAGCCGCGACCTGCTGCGAAACGGCGCGCCGCTGCTCTTGAGGCGCTGCAGTACTGATGTTGGACAAGTCCGGTCCTTTGAGGCTGTCCACCAGGTACGGCTGCATCATCACACCGGAATTGGCGATCGTCGCCACCACCAACGCGTTCTGCAAGGGTGTCACCGCCACGTCTTTCTGGCCCATGCTCGACATTCCCAGCGCGGCGGCGTCGGACATCGGGCCGATGGTCGACTCCGCGACCTCTAGCGGGATCGGCGCTGGAGGGCTATCGAACCCGAACGCCTGCGCGGCGCTGCGCAGGGCGTCGGCACCCACTCGGATACCCAGTTCGACGAAAGCTGTATTGCAGGATCGGGCAAAAGCTTCCCGCAGCGACGCCGTGGGGCCGTTGCCACACGGGGTACCGCCATAGTTCTCCAGGGTGGCCGTGCTGTTCGGCAGCTGGATCTGCGGTGCGCTGGTGAGCTGATCGGTATCGGTCACCCCGGACTGCAGCGCGGCGGCGGTGGTGATCACCTTGAACGTCGAACCCGGCGGGAACGTCTCGGCGATGGCCCGGTTGGTCAGCGGCGAGGCGGGGTCATCGCGCAGCTGCTGCCAGGCGGTGCCCTGCTCCTCGGTGTCGTGGGTGGCCAGCAGATTGGGGTCGTACGACGGTGAGGACACCATCGCCAGGATCTTGCCGGTGGACGGCTCGATCGCCACCACCGAGCCGCGGCATCCGCCGGTGCAGCCCTGCTGCAGGGCCTCCCAGGCGGCCTGCTGAATCCGCGGCACGATCGTCGTGTCGACGTTGCCGCCGCGCGGGTCGCGACCGGTGAAGAAGTCGGCCAGCCGGCGTCCGAACAGTCGCTGATCGGAACCGTTGAGGATGCCGTCCTCGGCGCGCTCGAGCCCGGTGCTGGAGTAGCGCAGCGAGTAGAAACCGGTAATCGGCGCGTACACATAGGGATTCGGGTACACGCGGAGGAACCGGTAGTGGCCGTTGGTGGACACCGAATAGGCCAGCAGCTGCCCGCCGGCGGTGATCTGGCCGCGCTGACGGGAGTACTCGTCGAGCAGGACCCGCTGGTTACGCGGATCGGCACGCAGGCCGTCGGCGCGGAAAACCTGGGTGACCGTCGCGTTGAGCAGCAGCAGCACGATCAACGCCATGATCATCACCGATATGCGGCGCAGTGAGATGTTCATACCCGCTCGATCACCTCGGTGCTGGAGGCCGCGATGGAGGGGTGCGGGTTGGTGATGAGCGGGCGCCGGGCGGCATGCGAGATCTTGACCAGGATCGCCAGCAGCAGGTAGTTGGCCACCAGCGACGAGCCGCCATAGGACATCCACGGGGTGGTCAGACCGGTCAGCGGGATCAGCCCGGTGACCCCACCGACGACGATGAACAGCTGGATCGCCAGCGTCGACGACAGCCCGGCGGCCAGCAGCTTGCCGAAGCTGTCCCGCACGGCGATCGCTGTGCGCAGCCCGCGCGCGATCACGATCGTGTAGAGCATCACGACCCCCGCCAGGCCGACCAGACCCAGCTCCTCGCCGACCGCGGCGATGATGAAGTCGGTCGAGGCGGCGGGCACCGTGCCCGGCTGGCCGTTGCCCAGCCCGGTGCCGAAAATGCCGCCGGTGGCGAAGCTGAACTGCGACTGCACCATCTGGTAGCCGGCCCCTTCGGGGTCACCGAACGGATCCAGCCAGGTCTGCACCCGGACGCGAACATGGCCGAACAGGTAGTAGGCCGCCACACTGCCCGCGGCGAACAGGGTCAGGCCGATCGCCACCCAGCTGAACCGCTCGGTGGCGATGTAGACCATCACCAGGAACGAGGCATACAGCAGCAGCGAGGTGCCCAGATCCTTCTCGAAAACCATGACGCCGACGGAGACGATCCAGGCGGCCAGCAGCGGGGCGAGATCACGCGGCCGAGGCACGTCGGTGCCAAGGAAATGCTTGCCGGCGCTGGTGAACACGTCGCGCTTGGCCACCAGCACGGCCGCGAAGAAGGTCAGCAGCAGGATCTTGGAGAACTCGGCGGGCTGAATGCTGAAGCCCGGGAAGCGAATCCAGATCTTGGCGCCATTGGTCTCGGAGAAGCGGCCGGGCAGCAGAGCCGGAATCGCCAGCAGCACAAGGCCGACCAGTCCGAAGGTGTATCCGTAACGGGCCAGGATGCGGTGGTCCTTGAGGAAGACCACAACCAGTGAGAAGCCGACGACCCCGACCAGGGTCCACAGCATCTGCTGCTCTTCGCTGGGGCCCCGCTGTGTTGTCAGCGCGCCGCCGATCAGGTCGAGGCGGTGAATCATCACCAGGCCGAGGCCGTTGAGCAGCGCCACAACCGGCAGCAGCACCGGGTCGGCGTAGGGCGCGAAGCGCCGGATGGCCAGGTGCGCACAGACGAACAGGGTGAGGAAGGCGAGCGTGGAGCTGGCGAGATCCCAGCTGATGCCCTGCTCCTGGTTGGCCTCCACGATCAGCAGTGCCACGACGGTGATCAGCGTGGCGAAGCACAACAGCGCCAGTTCGGCATTGCGCCGGGTCGGTGTTGTCGGTGCCAGCGTGACGGGTGCCTGCGGTTGGGTGCTCACGCCGCCGCCCGGCAGTCGGTGCCCGGTTTCTGTGGCGCTGCGGGCAGTTGCGTCACGGTCGGCGCGGGACTGGTCGGCGGCGCGGGAACAGCGGAACCGGTTGTTGCGGTACCACTTTCAGTCGGTGCCGGGGCGGTGCCAGTGGTGGGCGTCGGCGTCAGGGTCGCGCTCAGTGCCGGGGGCGCCGGTGCCGAAGTGGGAGCTGGCGTGGGCGCGGATGTCGGTGCGGGCGGGGCCGAGGTGGGCGACGGCCCCGGCGCGGGAGGTGCGCTCGGAGCCGGGGTGGTGGTCGGTGTACTGCTTGGTGGTGGCGCGCACGGCGGCAGCAGCGAGCTGTGCGCCAGTTCCCTCAGCTGTCCGATCGCGTCGTCGAGGCTGCCGGCGGGCAGGCCGGCCGTAACCTGCGCGCGCTCGGAGGGGCGCAGGTCCTGCAGCCGCATCAGCTGGCAGCCCAGCGAGTCGGTGGGCTGGCCGTAGCTGATCTGAGACAGCTGGTTTCGGTCGTTGAGGCAGCCCAGCAGGTAGGGCTCCTGCAGCGGAAACGTCAGTATCGAACCTTCGATACCGCGCATGATCGCCACCGTGCCGTCGTGGGCGCTCACGTAATAGTTGCTGCGAATGACCTGGCGGCCCACCGCAAGCCCGGCCAGTACCAGCAGCAGGATCACCGCGGCGGCGATGATCATCCGCCTGCGCGAGCGCGGTTTCGCCGGCGGTTCGGGCTCGGCCACGACCCGCTTGGCCGCCGGGGGCCGCGGATTGATGGCCGAGGCGCGGCCGGCGGCGGTGTTGGGTGGTGCGACGTCGTCGTCATTGCCGGAGACCGCCCCGGCGAGGATCGGCTGGGTCTGCCCGCCGTAGTCGTGGTCGACGACGTCGGCGACCACCACGGTGACGTTGTCCGGGCCGCCGCCGCGCAGGGCCAGCTCGATCAGCCGGTCGGCGCTTTCGGTGACGTCGGGGATCTGCAGGGCCTCCAGGATGGTCTCCTGGCTGACCGGGTCAGACAGACCGTCCGAGCACAGCAGATAGCGGTCGCCTTCTTTGGCTTCCCGCATGATCAGCGTCGGTTCCACCTCGTGGCCGGTCAGCGCCCGCATGATCAGTGAGCGCTGCGGGTGGCTGTGCGCCTCTTCGGCGGTGATGCGGCCCTCGTCGACGAGAGTCTGCACGAAGGTGTCGTCCTTGGTGATCTGCGCCAGCTCCCCGTCACGCAACAGATAGCCGCGGGAGTCGCCGATGTGGACGAGCCCAAGTCTGTTGCCCGCGAACAGGATTGCGGTCAGAGTGGTGCCCATGCCCTCGAGCTCGGGCTCCAGTTCGACGTGTGCGGCGATGGCCGAATTGCCTTCGTGCACCGCGTCGTCGAGCTTGCTCAGCAGGTCGCCGCCGGGTTCGTCGTCGTCGAGGTGGGCCAGCGCGGCGATCACCAGCTGGGAGGCCACCTCGCCGGCGGCGTGCCCGCCCATGCCGTCGGCCAGCGCGAGCAGGCGGGCACCGGCGTACACCGAGTCTTCGTTGTTGGCGCGCACCAGGCCGCGGTCGCTGCGGGCGGCATAGCGAAGGACGAGGGTCACGGGCGCAGCTCGATTACCGTCTTGCCGATGTGTACCGGCGTGCCGATCGGAACGCGTACTGCCGTTGTCACCTTCGCCCTGTCGAGGTATGTGCCGTTGGTCGATCCTAGGTCTTCCACGTACCAGTCGGCACCGCGCTGCGAGAGCCGGGCGTGCCGGGTGGAGGAGTAATCATCGGTGAGCACCAGCGTGGAGTCATCCGCGCGGCCGATCAGCACCGGTTGGCTGCCCAGGGTGATCCGGGTGCCGGCCAGCGTCCCCTCGGTCACCACCAGGTAGCGGGCGGCACCGCGCTGCTGGCGAGACGGCAACAGCGTGCCGCGCAGTGCCAGGCCCCGGCGAACCATCACCGCGCCGGTGGGGGCGTAGATGTCGTTGCGCAGAATGCGCAGCACAGACCAGATGAACAGCCACAGCAACAGCAGGAAGCCGGCGCGCGTCAGCTGCAGTACTAGTCCCTGCATCCGGCGTCCTCTCCGTCCTCGTGCCCCGCTTGCCGTTCCCGCGATACCAGCGGGCACCGGGCCGACTTCGGCACCGTCACGATACTTGGACGCCGGTGGGTGTGCGGGTGAAGCCACTCCCGCATCAACCAAGCCGCGGCCCGCCTACCTCAGTGGACGCGGACGATGATCTCGGAATGGCCGAGCCGGATGACGTCCCCGTCGGCCAGCTGCCACTCCTGTACGGGGGCATTGTTCACCGTGGTTCCGTTGGTGGAATTCAGGTCGGACAGCAGCGCGACCTGGCCGTCCCACCGGATCTCCAGGTGCCGGCGCGATACCCCGGTGTCGGGTAGACGGAACTGGGCGTCCTGGCCGCGGCCGATGACGTTGGCGCCTTCGCGAAGCTGGTAGGTGCGGCCGCTGCCGTCGTCGAGCTGCAGGGTGATCGCGTGCCCGGTGGACGGGTAGTCGCCGCCCTGGGCGGGTGGCTGGGCGTAACCGCCGTAGCCGCCGCCGGCGGGCTGACCGTAGTCGTAATCGCGGCCGCCCTGCTCCGGATAGCCGCCCTGCTCGTAGCCACGCCCGTACTCGGGCTGGCCGTACTCCTGACGGCCGTAGCCAGGTTGGCCGTAACCGCCCTGCTCGTAGCCGCCCTGCTCCGGGTAGCCGGGGCGAGCCTCGGGCCGGCCGTAGCCGGCGTCCTCGTGCCGACCCGGCGCGCGGCCGTAGTCGTAGTCACCGGCTGGCGGTGCCGGGGGCGGGTAACCGCCGCCCTGCGGCGGGCCGTAGGACTGGGCGCCGCCGTAGCCGGGGGGCGGGCCCTGACGATAGCCCTGTTCGTAGCCCTGGCCACCGCCGTAACCGCCGCCAGCCGGGGGACGTTGCTCGTAGCCCTGTCCGTAACCCTGGCCGCCGCCGTGACCACCCTGCTCGGGGTAGCCGCCTTGCTCGGGGTAGCCGCCCGGTCGCTGGCCGTAGCCTTGCTCGCCGGGGGGCGCGTAGCCGCCCTGCTCGGGCGGATACGGGCCGCGCTGCTCGGGGGCGGCGGGCCGCGGTTCTTCCGGGCGCGGGTAGCGGTCGTCGTAATAGTCGTCGCCGGGCCGCCCCTGACCCTGGTCGCCGCGGTAGGGGGGGTTTTCGCTCATCGCTGGTACTCCTGGTTCTGGGGTGTACGCCTGGTTCGATTGTGGTGGGGCGGTGCTGGCTTGGGACGGGTGGGGGTCGGCGTCCGGATTGACGACGCTGCGCGCACGGTATTGGCCGGTGTGCAGACTCGGCGACTGCTCGAACCTGACAACCACATCACCATACGTTTGCCACCCCTGATCTCCGATGTATCCGCCCAAGTGTCTGGCAAAAGAGACCGTGGTGAGATCGCGATCGGCGTTGACCTTCTCGAAGTCAGATGCACTGAGAGTAATGACGTATTCATTGGGGGCCAAAAAGCGTTCGCCCGGCAGTGTCTGTACACCAGCGGAGGCTTCCCGCCGAAGCGCGGCTTCTACCTCTGCAGGCGCGATTGATCCGCCGAACACTCGGGCGAAGGCGTCGCCGACGGTGTTCTCGAGTCTGCGCTCGATGCGTTGAACCAGACCTCTCTGGTTACTCATCTCACCGCCTACCTCGAGTTCGTCGCGTGTCGCGTCGGCGCATGCCGTCCCTTGATGGTATCGGCCCAGGTCGACGCCCCGTCACCATGAGAATTCTGAGAATCCCGTTACGCCAGGTCAGGGGCTCGGCAGCGGGGCTGTGACAGCGGTCGCTAGGCTGGTCGGAGCCGTGGGCGCGAGTTGAGGTTCACCCCCTCGACCGTGATACGCTCCCTCGGTTGTTTTGGGCGAGTGGCGGAATGGCAGACGCGCTGGCTTCAGGTGCCAGTGTCCTTCGGGACGTGGGGGTTCAAGTCCCCCTTCGCCCACAATTGCAGAGAATCCCCGGCTTTTGGCCGGGGTTTTTCTGTTGGGGCAAAGCGCGGCTACGCGTCGATGCCGACCACCACATTGCGACCGGCCTGCTTGGCTTGGTACATCGCTGCGTCGCCCCGCGCCGTGACCGCGGCGGCACCCTCGTCCACGGCTGACGACAACGTGGCTCCGATGCTCAGGGTCGTGTGGATCGTCAAACCGAATTGGTGGATCGGCTCCGCGGCTAGACGACGGATCCGTTCACCGATCTCGACGGCCTCGTCCGTACTGCCAATGCTCGACAACAAGATCAGGATCTCGTCACCGCCGATGCGCCCGACGGTGTCCTCCAGATGGACGCACTCACGCATCCGGGCCGCGATGGTCGACAGCACGGCGTCGCCGACGGCATGCCCCCAGGTGTCGTTGATCTGTTTGAAGTGGTCGATATCGCAATACAGAACTCCCAATCGGGCCCCAGGCGAGCGGGGATCGTGCAGCGCGGCATCGAAGCGGGCCATCGTCTCTGCGCGGTTGACCAAGCCGGTGACGCTGTCGAACCGGGCAAGTTCGCGCAGCCGGTTACGCATATCGTCCACAGCGGCGGAAATCTCCGCGATCTCGCGAGGACCGCCCCGGCCGATCCGTTGGTCGTAGTCGCCGTCGGCCACGGCGCGGACAGTGCGTACCAGCCGGGAGACGGGATGGGTGAGCATGCGCCGCACAGCGATGATGCAGCCGATGACGCTGGCGGCCAGCAGAGTTGCCGCAACGTACTGACTGATGTTTGCCGCCCGCAGCACCGAGCGGATGTGCGCAATCTGATCGTCTACGAGGGAGTCGATCCGAGCATTGAAGGCGCGGAACCGTTCTCGGAGTTTGTCGAACACATCTTTCGCGTCGAGAACCATCTGATCGAGCTGGGGGCGCGAAATCGATCCGCCACGCAGCACAGCTATCTGCCGATCGGCTATCTGTTGCTTCCAGATGGCAGCTGCTGCTAGTTCGTCATCGAAGAGCGCCAGGAGCTCGTCGGCCTCGCTCAAGCCCGCAAGCTCGTGTCGCAGCGTGGGTATCAGGCGGTTGGCTGAGGCGGTCCCGACTTCATACAGGTCGAGCGCAATCGTGTTGCCGGTCAGCAGGTACCCTCGCTGCCCTGTCTCTTGGTCGACGAATGCACGACTGAGTTCAGAGCTCTGGTTTCTGATGGGGATGAGGCGATCACTGAGGGCCTGAACATCGCGGGCGACGGAATTCCGTCCCGCGATCGAGGCTGCCATCGTGGCGACGAAGACCAGAGCTATGACGCCGACGCAACAGAAAATCAGTGTCCGGAGCGATAGCTGCCGTCCACTGGAACCAGCCACAGCCTTGAACATAGGCCATTCATGCTGGCTCAGCCCCCGACCCGGGCGGGCCGACAGATTCGCGTCTGATTGCCGCCGGCCCGTTTGGCCGCGTACATGGCGGCGTCGGCCGCACGGATCAAATCATCCATCGCGCTACCACAACCCCAGCGGACGATGGCCGCCCCGACACTCGCGGTGACCGGATGCGGCGACCCGGCAATGGCAGCACAGAGCTGCGCCGGCATCTCTTCGGCGACCTCGGCCGGTACGGCATCGATGACGATGAACTCCTCGCCGCCGAACCGCCCGATGATGGCCGAGCTCGAACTGGTCTCGCGCAGCACCCAGCCGACGGCGGTCAGCGCCTGGTCGCCGGCGAGGTGACCGTACGCATCGTTGAGCTTCTTGAACTTGTCCAGGTCGATCATGACGACGACGAGGTGCAAGTCGTCACCGGGTGAAGTCAACAGTGTCGTCGCGCGCTCATAGAAGGCGCGCCGATTCAAAACGCCGGTCAGTGGATCCTGGTCGGAACGTACGACGTCAGCGCCCAGGGTGCGCACCACCGTTTGGATCGCCAGCGGAACCGCGAGGTTGAGTTCGATGACCAGCCACAGCCCCGCGGCCGCGACCACCCAACCGTCTGCCGGGGCCACCCGTGCCGCACACACAACGCCGGCAGCGAGGCCGACGACAACGACGACAGTGATCGCCTTGGTGTTGTGGAAGAACGCGACGTATCCGCCAATGATCGCCACGCCGGTGCAGCCCATCAAGGCGATCACCGGCTGGGGCTGCATCACGCACCCGGTCGCGATGAGTGCGCCGCCGAGCCAGGCCATTGCCAGCGACTGCCTCCTGGTCGGCCATCCGCGCACCCACAACGCGGCGTAACCGAGACCGATGGCCACCGAGGCGACGGTGAAGGCGGCTTTGACCACCAGGGGCAACTCTGGCGACGTCAGTGCGGCCACCGCCATGAGCATTAATGCCCCGGAGACGACTGCCATCAGCAGCCTCGTTGGCCACCCCAGTCCGCGCGCGCGCAGATACTGGGTGAGCCAGTCGAAGTGGTCGGGTTGCTGCCACCATCGCCCGACAGGTCCCGAGGCCTGGCCGCCTTGCCAGGACGCCCGATCGTCGTTCATCGCGCCCCTCCCCCGCATTCCGTCCACGGTAGCCCGGGCAAATTGGTGGTGAGGCGAAATATCAGTCCCGGCCGAAAATCAGCCGCCACCGGGCTGAAGGGATCGCGGGACTCGCTAACCTGGCCTGATGAGTACGCAGACGGTACCCGGCGGGGTGGTGCACAAGCTGCCGGCAGACTTGCGCGCTGCACTGCTCGGCAACGACACCGCGTTGGCGGCCTGGTGCGACATCACTCCCTTGGCGCGCAACGAGTTCATCTGCTGGGTCGAAGACGCCAAGCAGGAGAAGACCCGGGAGCGCCGCATCCGCCGAACCCAGGAAGAGTTGGAGGAGGGCATGCGGCGCCCGTGCTGCTGGCCGGGCTGCAAGCACCGGGAGCGCAACGGTAAGGCTTAGCTGAGGCCGCGCAACAGCACTGCCAGCCCGTACTCGAACGCATCGTCGGCCCGGTCAGGCTGGGGACCGCCGGTCGCCAGCGCGGCCGCCAGTTCCGGGCCGACTTCGGCACCGGACTCCCATGGCTCTTCCGGCGCGGCCAGGTCCAGCGCCGAACCCAGCACGAAACAATCCATCAACGTGATCGCCCGCAGGGTGTCGGCGGCGTCGAACCCGGCTCGGTGCAACGTCACCGCCAGTACGTTGTACATCCCGATGGCGTGGCTGCTGTTCACGGGGTAGGCGGTCAGCAGCGGGATCAGCCGCGGATATCGGGCGTAGCTGCGCCGGTACGAGCGCAGGATGTCGGCGACCATATCGGCCCACGGCCGGGCCGGCCGGTCGTCGGGCAACTCCACCTCGGACATGGCCCGCTCACGCAACAGCTCGACGATCTGGTCGCGCCCGGTCACGTGGTTGTAGAGCGACGAGGGGCTGACCTGCAGTTTTTTCGCGAGATCCGGGATGGTGAAGCCGCCAGTGCTGCTCACCAGCTCCATAGCGGCGGACGCGATCCGGTCGGTGGACAGCAGCGGCGTCGGCGGCCGGCCCATGAATGTCCCCCTCCTCTTGCGAAGAAGTATGAGCCAGTTCACACTAAAACGAAATAGATTCGTTTTAGGAGTCGGATGAAGATCCTGACGGCGCCCGCGCTGGAGCCGCTGTCCCGCTCGGGCCCGTCGCACCGCCCGCCGCTGCGGGTGGCATTGATTCAGCACCGGTGGCGCCCTGACCGTGACGAGCTCGTGGCCGCGCTGCGCGGCGGCCTCGCCAGCGCTGCCGGCGAAGGCGCATCGGTGGTCTTCCTGCCCGAGATCACCCTGCTGCGCTATCCCGCCGACACCCCGGCCGGAGCCAACCCCACCGCGTTGGCCGAGGACTTGCAGAACGGCCCCACCTTCGATTTGGCGGCGAACGCCGCACGGGCCCATGGGATCTACGTGCACGCATCGCTCTACGAGAAGACGCCCGAGGCGCACGACGGCCTGGGTTACAACACCGCGATCCTGGTCTCCCCCGCCGGCGAACTCGTCGGCCGCACCCGCAAGCTGCACATCCCGATCTCGGCCGGCTATTACGAAGACACCTACTTCCGGCCCGGACCTGACGCGGACCCGTACCCCGTCTACGCCCCGGATGGTCTCGACGCGCGCATCGGCATGCCGACCTGCTGGGACGAGTGGTTCCCCGAGGTCGCCCGCAACTACTCGCTGGCCGGCGCCGAGATCGTCGTCTACCCCACCGCCATCGGATCCGAACCGGTCTTCCCCGACTTCGACACCCGGCCGCTGTGGCAGCAGGTGATCGTGGCCAACGGCATCAACAGCGGTTTGTTCATGGTCGTGCCCAACCGGGTCGGCGACGAGGGCAAGGTGACGTTCTACGGCTCCTCGTTCATCTCCGACCCCTACGGCCGCATCTTGGTGCAGGCCCCGCGCGACGAAGAGGCCGTGCTGGTCGCCGATCTCGACCTCGACCAACGGCGAGACTGGCTGGAGCTGTTCCCCTTCCTGCTGACCCGCCGCCCCGACACCTACGCCGCGCTGACCCGTCCGGTCGTCGCCGGCGAGCCCTACGGCGCCGGCCACCTCGCCACGGCGGTGGTCAAATGACTTCGACCCTGTTCACCGGCGGTGTGATCTGGCCGGGCACGGGTGACGACGCCGAAGCACTTCTGGCCACCGACGGCGTGGTCCGTGCGCTGGGCGCGCAGGCCATGGAAATCGCCGCCGAGCTCGATTGCGAGCGAATCGATCTCGAGGGCGGATTCCTGATGCCGTCGTTCGGCGACGGCCACGCCCATCCCCTGTACGGCGGACTCGAAGCGGTCGGCCCCGCCGTGCGCGGGTGCGGCACTGTCGACGAAATCGTTACTGCGGTCAAGGTTTATGCCGAGGAACATCCCGAAGAAGAATGGATCGTCGGGGCTTCCTACGACGGCAGCCTGGCGCCCGGTGGCCTGTTCGACGCCCGCTGGCTGGATGCGGCAGTGCCGGACCGGCCGGTGGTGCTGCGGGCGTGGGACTACCACACGCTGTGGTGCAACACCGCGGCCATCGAACGGGCCGGTATCACCCCCGACACCCCGGACCCAGTTCTGGGCGAAATCCCGCACCGGCCCGATGGGTCCGTGCTGGGGACGTTGCGGGAATGGGGCGCAACCGATCTGGTGATGAATGTGATGCCGCCGCGCGACGAACGTCAGCGCATCGCCGCGCTCGGCACCGCGGCCGACTATTACCTGGCCCGCGGCGTCACCTGGGTCCAGGACGCCTGGGTCGAGCCCGGTGACGTCGCCACCTATGTCGCGGCGGCCCGGCAGGGCGCCCTGCGAATGCGGTTCAACCTGGCGCTCTACGCCGATCCGCGCCATTTCGACACGCAGATCGAACAATTCGCGGCATCGCGACGCGCCGTCGAGGGCTCCGGCTCTCCCCTGCTGACCGCGCAGACGGTGAAGTTCTTCGCCGACGGTGTGGTCGAGAACGAGACCGGAGCATTGTTGGCGCCATACTGTTCCGGGCTACACAGCCACGGCATGAGGAACTGGGAGGGGGACTCGCTGGCCCAGGCTGCTCGCCGCGTCGACGAGCTCGGACTGCAGATCCATATCCACGCCATCGGTGACGCCGCCGTCCGCCAAGCTCTCGATGCCGTCGAATATGCCCAGGCGCGCAACGGAAGTCGCGATCGCAGGCCGGTGATCGCCCACGTCCAGCTGGTGGACGACACCGATATCGGGCGGTTCGCCGCACTCGACGTCATCCCCAACATGCAGCCGCTATGGGCGCAGATGGACGCCTTGATGACGGTGCTCACCATTCCCCGACTGGGTGCCGAACGGGCCGACCGGCAATACCAGATGCAAACCCTGGAACGCTCCGGTGCGGCACTGGCGTTCGGGTCCGACTGGCCGGTGTCCTCGGGCGCACCATTGGACGGCATCGCGGTGGCGACATCGCGTCGCACATCTGAAGGGCAGCCCGAGGGCGGCTGGACACCCCACGAGATCGTGCCGATCGAACGGGCGTTGTCGTCCTACACTACCGCCGTCGCCTACCAGGCGTACGCCGAAAATAGTTGGGGGAAAATAACTCCCGGCGCAAGCGCCGACCTGGTGTGGCTCGACCACGATCCGCGGAGCACACCGCCGCTGGATCTGCCGGGCGTGGGCATCCGCGCCACCTACTTGCGCGGTGCGCAGGCCTACCGGGCCGACAACGGAAAGGTGCGACCATGACCGCGGAATACATCACCGCCCCCCACGAGGGACACCTGAAACGAGCGCTGGGCCTGCCGTCGCTGGTGCTGTTCGGCTTGGTCTACATGGTGCCGCTGACGGTGTTCACCACCTACGGCATCGTCACCGAAACCTCGGGCGGCCGGCTGCCGTTGGCCTACACCGTCACGCTCATCACCATGGTGTTCACCGCGCTGTCTTACGCGCGGATGGCGGCGGCTATCCCGGTTGCCGGTTCGGCGTACACCTACACGCAGCGCACCTTCGGGGCACCCGTCGGCTTCCTGGCCGGGTGGTCGTTGCTGCTGGACTACCTGTTCCTGCCGATGCTGAACTACCTGGTAATCGGGCTCTACCTGAACGCGGCGCTGCCCGCGCTACCCGCATGGGTCATCGTCGTCGTCTCGATAGCGATCGTCACGGTGCTCAACATCATCGGAATCGTGTCCGTCGCGCGGGCCAACTTCCTCATCATCGCCATCCAGGCGATCTTCATCGTGGTCTTCGTCGCCCTCGCCATTGCCAAGACCACCGGCTACGGAACCGTCGACCTGATGGCGCCCTTCATCGGCGACGGCACCGCAGGCGGCATGAGCCCCATCCTGGCGGGCGCGGCAATCCTGTGTCTGTCGTTCCTCGGTTTTGACGCGGTCTCCACGCTGTCCGAGGAGGCTCGCGACGCCAGACGCACGGTGCCGCAGGCGATCATGATCGCGACCATCGTCTCGGGGATCATCTTCATCCTGCTGTCCTATGTGTCGCAGTTGGTGTTCCCGTCCAACAAGTTCGCCGACGTGGACACGGGTTCGACCGACGTGATGCTGGCCGCGGGCGGGGCGTTCGTCAACACGTTCTTCACCGCGGCCTACGTGGCCGGCGCGCTTGGTTCGGCGCTGACCTCACAGGCGTCGGTAGCCCGCATCCTGTTCGCAATGGGCCGCGACGGCATCCTGCCACGCAAGGTGTTCGGGCATGTGTCCGCCAAATACAGCACACCGGTGTACGCCATTCTCACCGTCAGCGTCATCTCGCTGCTCGCCATCTGGATCGATCTGACGATCCTCGCGTCGGTCGTCAGTTTCGGTGCACTGGTGGCCTTCTCGGTGGTGAACCTGTCGGTGATCAAGCACTACTTCGTCGACATGCGGGAACGTAACATCCTGCTCAACCTGATCGCGCCGGCGATCGGCTTCCTGCTCACCGCGTGGCTGTGGACGAGCCTGTCGGGGACGGCGCTGACCATCGGATTGATCTGGCTGGCAATAGGATTCGTGTGGTTGCTGGCGGTAACCCGCGGCTTTCGCCGGCCCACGCCGGTGTTGGACCTGGAAGAGTGAGCCCGCAGGGCTCGGACCCGCTGGTCGGCTATCCGGTCATCGCCCCACCGTTGGGCGGTCCGGTGTGGTTCGACCAGAGCTGGCTGGATCTGACCTTTATCCACTGGCCGGTGCGCCCGGAGGACGTCGCGCACCTCTATCCGCCCGGCACCCGCCCCGATGTCTTCGACGGCATGACCTACGTCGGGCTGGTGCCGTTCCGGATGGGCTATACGAAGGTGGGTACCGCCCCGGCGGTGCCCTACCTCGGCACATTCGCCGAGACCAACGTCCGGTTGTACTCCGTCGATGACGCGGGCCGCCACGGCGTGCTGTTCCGGTCGCTGGAATCGGCGCGGCTGGCGGTGGTTCCGGCCATCCGCCTCGCGATGGGTGTGCCCTACACCTGGGCGCGGATGCGGATCACCCGCTCATCGGAGGTCATCACCTACGACAGCGTTCGGCGCTGGCCGCAGCGCGGGCTGCGCAGCCGGGTCACGGTCCGCGTCGGCGAGACGGTCGCACCGACGCCACTGGAGACCTGGCTGACCTCACGCTGGGGTGCCCACACCCGCAAGGCGGGGCGCACCTGGTGGGTGCCCAACGAGCATGACCCGTGGCCGCTGCAGGCCGCCCAGCTCCTCGATCTCGACGACGAGCTCGTCCCGGCCAGCGGTGTGCGCAACGCGGGGGAACCGCTGCGGGTGCTCTACTCGCCGGGCATGCGAACCCGATTCGGCAAGCCCATCGTGGTCGCCGGCGGATCGGTCTCGCAGTAAGCTCACAGCATGGCTGTGCGGACGGGGATTTCCAGGGCGCTGTTGTCCGCGGCCTGCGGCGCGCTGTTCGTGGCCGCGCCGGTCGTCGTCGCCGCCCCGGCCGGCGCCTGCCCGATCGGGCATCTGTCCGACCCGATCACCGGTCAGTGTTACGTGGCCAACGGTGTGCCAAGCGTCGGCGGAATCCCTTGCATCCCGGGTAAATCGATGGGTACTTGCCTGGGCATTCTGCAGAACCAGTCGCCGCGCGGCGGCGGTCCGCCGATGGGCGGTCCGTGGCCCTGAGGCCAGTCGTTGAAGATCGCCACCGCGCGGGTTCATCCCGCTGAGGCGGCATGTACCTTCACCGGGAAGCAGGACACCTCAAATCCGTTGGCCGGCAACGACTCCAGAATGTGCAGCTTCTCGATGTGTGAGGAGCCGATGGTGCGACCGGCGCGGTGGCCTTCCCAGATGATCGATGCGTCGTGGTCGTGCGCGTCCGTTCCGGTGAGTCGTACACCGCGCTCGAGCAGATAGAGGGTGGCGTCACGGCCCATATGTCGACGAACCTTCGCACCGGACCGTTCTACGCCCTGGGATGGAACGACTCCGCCGGGTTGACCAAGCCCACGGTGATCGCATTGCCGATCGGGCCCTGCGCGTCGAACACCGTCGCCGCTCCGGCGGCGACGCCGTCGTGACTGTTGTGCGACATGGCCGCCAGGCCGATGTAGTCCCCGACGGGTTCGCGCGCCAGGGTCAGGGTGTAGTCGGCGTTGATGTAGCGCATTCCTCCTGTGCCCCAATGGGATAGCGCGCTGGTGGCATCGCTGGCCATGGCCACGTGGACGAACGGGCTGGTCTCTTCGCCGGCGACCAGCGGCCGGACCTGACGGATCCAGGCGTACTTGGGGCCGGACTCATTCCATTTGGTGAAGCCCACCGCGCCGGACGTGCCGTCTCCCCCGTACCCCCAGACGAACATCATCATGTCATCGGGCAGCGGACCGGGGTCGGGCGGCAGCGGCGGCATGGTCACCGGTGATGACCACACGTCGCCGGCCGGATGTTCACCGCGGCGCAGGAACACCGCGCTGGCGCGGGATACCACCACGTCGTTCTGGACGAGTTCGGCATCGAGAAGCCGGATCCGACGGCCGTCGCGGCGCACCGTGGTCCGGACTTCGAGCGGTGCGATCGCGGTGGGCCGCAGCAGGTCGACGGTCAGTCGGGCGGGCACCAGTCCGGGCTCGCTGCCCGCCTGTTCCAGCGACCGCGCCAGGATGCCGCCGACGACATGACCGCTGATCGTCGCTCCCCACGGACCCTTGGTCACTGCGTTCGGCAACAGCACGCCGCCGTCAGAGACGAGATACGCCAGATCAGCCACGAGCTCACACGATAGCGGCCGTTAGTCGAGCTATCCGTCTTGCACCGTCTGCAGGAACTGTTTGATGTCTGGGGTGAGCGGATCGACGACGTCGTCGAAGTCGTGATGCTTGTCGAGGTAATCGGCGACCATCGGGCACACCGCGACGATCCGCAGTCCGGCATCCCGGGTGGCGGCCAGCGCCTCGGACACCAGGATGCTGGCCAACCCCCGCCCCTCGAACGCGTCCTTGACCTCGGTGTGGAGAAAGATCCGCTGGCCGGCGTGGTCGACGAAGGCGACGAGGCCGACCTGCTGGCCGTCGACGGCGATCGTGAAGCGGTCCGTGCCTGCGGTGACAGTGGTGGGTGCGCCGGTCTTGTCGTTGGTCATCGGAACTCCTTCAGGGTCGGCCGCGGGGCCGCAATCGGGTGGCCGGCAGCGCGGGTGCCGGTAATCGCGGGACTGAACCGGTGTACCCGCTGACGGCTCCGAACCGGTCGTCGCCGTCTTGCCACAGCTGGCGGAAGGAGACGATCTCGTCGTGGTTGCGTCCGACGAAGTTCCACCACATCAACAGCTCCTCGGTGAACGGGGCCCCGCCGAGCAGCACGACCCGGGCTGCCAGCCCGGCGGGGTTGTGCAGGCGCAGGGTGGTGCAGCCGGGCCCGAGGTACGCCAACTGACCGGACCCCAGTGTCCGACCGGCGACGTCGACCTCGCCGAGGTCCAGCAGCACCCCGTGCTCAAAGCTCGGTTCGACGTCGAGTTCCACCGTGCACCCGGCGGCCAGGTCGAGCTGGGCGCCGAGCAGCGGCGTGAACGTGTGCACCGGTGAACGCTGGCCTGCCAGCTCGCCGAGGAACACCCGGATCTCGGCGCTGCCTCGCGAAACCGGTTCGGGCACATAGTGATCGAAATCGCGCGCGGTGTTGCGGTGGGCATCCGGAAGCGCCACCCACAGCTGCACGCCGTGCAGGACGGTGGTTGACGGCGTCGAGACTTCGGAGTGGCAGATCCCCGCTCCGGCCGTCATCAGGTTCAGTTCACCCGGGTTGACGAGCTGGTGCACGCCGGCGCTGTCGCGGTGCTCGATCTGTCCGCGGAACAGCCAGCTGACGGTCTGCAGGCCGGTATGCGGGTGCGGCGGCACATCCATGCCCGCGGACTCCCGCACGTCGTGCGGGCCGTAGTGGTCGGCGAAGCACCAGGCGCCGATCAGCGAGCGCTGATGCTGCGGCAAGGTCCGCCGGACCGGAAGGGCACGCGGGCCGCCCAGCGGGACCTCCCGCGGTGAGAGCACTTCGACCTCTGCGGCATCTGTTGACACGCAAGCGAATTCCTTCGGCGCGCTCTCCAGATTGCTCATGACCGCGAGATTACTCCCGCGTGGGGTCGCTCAGGCCGCGAGCGGCTGAGTCATCGCCGAGCGGATGAGCAGGAAGTCCTGCTCCTCGATGCGGAACACCCCGAACCGGAACTTGTAGCCCCAGCGCTGCGGGTCGACAATGAACTCCAGCTGGTCCAGCAAGGGCCGGATGGGCGTGGCCGTACAGGGCAGGAACTCCATCGTGCGCCGCCACGGTTGCTCGGGTGACAGCTGGTAGGGCTGGTCATCGGCGACCCGACCGATCGCGGTGAACGCCTGCAGCGATTCCCCTTGTTCGAGTGCGGTTTTCGGCGAGTAGAAGATGATCCAGTCGCCACGGGCCATCTTGCGCAGCATGTACGGCTTGCCGTGATTGGCCTGAGTGAATCCGCCGGCGACGCCACGCTGCACATGGTCGGCACTGACGGTATTGATCCAGTACGTCATGGACCCACGCTAGGTCGGGGGTCCGACAGACTCGCTCGGCGCGGGAGCCCTCCCCCGCTAGTCCGCCCGGGCGTCCGCCGACGGGCCGCCAGCGTCGGTGGAGATGTCCGGCGCGAACATCTCCGGGCTCAAGGGAATGGCGACCGTTTCCGGCTCGGACTCGTCGTCCTCAGCAGCCTCGACAGGGGCGGCGGGTTGCCGGCGATCGGCGCGCCAGTCCCGCGCCAGCAGCAGGATGCCGAGGGCGGCCAGCGCGATCACCCCCACCGCGACGAACGTGTTGTCGGTCAGGACCGCCACCACAAGTGTGATCAGACCCGCCAGGGCCACCACGACAACAATCCGCACGGACACAGTTCTATCCGCAGACCCGCTCCCCCGACGGGAATTGCCGCAGTCAGCGCGTCGCCGCGGCGGGCACCGGCGCCGCGGTCAGCATCGCAGCCAGCATCGTGACGATCTCCTCGATGCTGTCTTCACCACTCGGGTCCCCCGAGTCGCTGCGCTCCTGCCCCCCGGGACCCACACCGGTCTCGACCCGCCGTTCGTGGTCGGCCAGCAGGGCGAACATCGTGGTGGCGACGGCGCTGACCCGGCTCTCCCTGGCGCTGCGGTCCTTGAGCGGAACCAGCCTGGCCAGGGCGTCCAGGATGCGCGGCCAGGCGGACTCCGCGGGGCTTTGCGGCTCCCTGTTCAGCCGGATCCGAACCACCTCGAGGAACCGCGCGTAGTGGGTGCCCTCACTGTGGAAGAACGGTCCGACCAGGATCCGCAGCACCGCGTGCGCGTCGGCCATCTGCTCGGTGGACATGCAATCCAGCAGGGCTTGCCGCTCGACTTCCATCGGGACCAGCCGACGGGCCACCACCGCATCGATCAGGTCCTGGCGGCTGCGGAAGTAGTAGTTGACCGCGGAGTTGTTGCGCTGCCCGGCGGACTTGGCGATCTCGCGCAGCGGCACCTCGAAGCCGTGCTCGGCAATCAGCCGCTCGGCGGCGTCGAGCAGCTCTTCTCGAGATCGAGCGCCGCGGTCCACGCCAGCAGTCTAAATGCATGCTAGGCAGATTTAAGCACTTGTGCTTAAATGAGTGCTTGGGTGCCTCTCAGCCACAGTGAAAAGGATGCGCCAGATGACCGAGATCCGGGAGATCGACACCGGCACGCCGATGACGCGGTTCGCCCGCGGTTGGCACTGCCTGGGCTTGGCCGATGATTTCCGCGACGGCAAGCCGCACGGTATCGAGGCCTTCGACAGCAAGCTGGTGGTCTACGCCGACTCCAGCGGCGATATCCAGGTGCTCGACGGCTACTGCCGGCACCTGGGCGCAGACCTGGCGATGGGCACGGTCAAGGGCGACAACCTCGCCTGCGCGTTCCACGACTGGCGCTGGAACGGCGCGACCGGACGTTGCGTCGAAATCCCCTACGCCAAGCGCGTTCCCAAGCTGGCGCGTACGCGCAAGTGGCAGACCATCGAGGTCAACGGACAGCTGCTCGTGTGGCACGACCCCGAACGGGGCGAGCCGACACCAGAACTCACGCCGCCGACGATCGAGGGGTACGACGAGGGCCAGTGGTCCAAGTGGGCGTGGAACTCGATGATCATCGAGGGGGCACACTGCCGCGAGATCGTCGACAACAACGTCGACATGGCGCACTTCTTCTACATCCACTACGCCTACCCCACCTACTTCAAGAACGTCTTCGAAGGCCACACCGCCAGCCAGTTCATGGAATCCAAAGGCCGCCAAGACTTCACCGAGCATCCTGAGCGGTTGTGGGAGGGCACCAAGCTGCGCTCCGAGGCGACCTACTTCGGGCCGTCGTACATGATCAACTGGCTGCACAACGACCTCGGACCGGACTTCACCGTGGAGTCGGTGCTGATCAACTGCCACTACCCGATCAGCCAGAACTCGTTCATGTTGCAGTTCGGGGTATCGGTGCAGAACATGCCGGGGTTGTCAGAGGCCAAGGCGGCCAAGCTCGCCGAATCGTATTCGAAGATCTACGAAGTCGGCTTCTTGCAGGACGTGGAGATCTGGAAGCACAAGACCCGGATCGAAAACCCACTGCTGTGCGAGGAAGACGGAGCGCTCTACCAGTACCGCCGGTGGTACGAGCAGTTCTACGTCGACGTCGCCGATGTCACCCCGGATATGACCAACCGGTTCGAGCTCGAGGTCGACACCACGCACGCCTATGACGTCTGGCAGCGCGAGGTTGACGAGAACATGCAAAAGCGTTCTGCCGCAGTAACTTCCAGCTAGCTCAGGCCGCGGTGCGCGGCTGACCGAGCGGGAGATGGACGACCGTTGCCACCTGGGCCGGCAGCGCTTCGGTGCGGGCCAGTAACTCGGCGCTCTCGGGTAGCTCGCGTGGGTTGAGCTGGCCGTCGGCAATGCGCTGCAGAACGTCGTGGGCATGGGCCAGCTGGGTCCGCTTGCGGTACTGACCGCCGGGCAGCTTGACCCCGGCCCACACCCCGTACTCCTCGCCGCCCTCGACGGCGGCGCGGGCGCAAGCGCGCTGTTGGGCCAGCGGACACCGGCGCAGGCAGATCGTCCTGGCGCGGGTGGCGGACTGTTCGTAGACCCGGGCCTTGGCCGCGCCGTCGCTGGCGTCGTCGTCGGCGTAGCCAAACCAGAGATCGGGCTCGAGCGAGCAAGGGCGGTGATTCATCGGAGCCTCCTTGACGAGTTTCAATGACGGAAGCGTATATGTCCCGTGCGGTGATGGCAAGGGAAACGTAGAATAAAACGTATACAACGATGACGCTGTGTACGATCCGTATATGGCTGGGTGCCGACGGTGAGCCGAGAGGCAGCAGGCGCAGCCATCCGGACATTGCGTGAGGCTCGGGACTGGTCACTGGCCGATCTGGCCGCAGCCACCGGCGTCAGCATCATGGGCCTGAGCTTTCTCGAGCGCGGAGTCCGCAAACCGCACAAAGGCACTGTTCAGAAGGTTGAAAACGGGCTAGGCCTGCCGCCGGGGACCTATTCGCGATTGGTTGTCGCCGATGATCCGGACGCCGAGATCGCCCAAATTCTGGCCACCTCGCCGTCCGAGTCGGCGTCGCCGCGGGCCGCCGCCGGCATCGTCGTGAGCCGCCACAGCGACGCCGATGTCCTCGAAGCGCACGCCGAGGCGCACCTAGAGTCGCTGAACTCGTTGATAGCCCGGCTGCCAGCGGAGACGTCAAACGAATACGAAACGTATATTCAGTCTGTGATCGAGCAATGCGTGAAGGCGGAACTGCTGGCCGCCAACTCGTGGCGCGTCGCGGTCAACGCCGGCGCCGAATCAGCGGACCGTCTGATGACCCACCTCAAGTCGCTGGAAGCAATCCGAACGGGACTGCTGGCCCGGATGCCGGGCAGCATCAGTGCCCGCTTCGACCAGGCATGTGCACGCTCGGATCTGCCGGAGTCGGTGATCGCGACCCTGCTCGGCATCGGGGTGGACCAGGTGTGGGACATCCGCAACCGCGGTGCCATTCCGCCGGGAGCGCTGCCGCGAGTGCGGGCGTTCGTCGAGGAACAGTCGTGACCGCCCCCGAGCTCGACATCCTGGGCCGCGCTCATTCGCTGTTCACCGGCCAGCGTGAAATGCCGCTACTGGAACCGACTTCCGGGGGACCGCCGCTGGCGACCGACGGATTGCCCACCACCTACCGCCAGGCCGCCAACCGGTACAGCGATGAACTCGGTGCGGCCCGTCGCGTCGATGCCGAACTGGCGGCGATCCTCGCCCGCGCGCAGCGCGATCATCGCGACGCTCAGCAGCAGACCCGTGCCGTGCTCGATGCCGCCCGCGCCGACGCCGAATCGGCCCCTGACAATCCGGTCGCCCAGCGCGAGCTGATGCGCCGCCGCGCCGCCCGATTGCGGGCCCAGCACGCTCACGTCCTTGCCGCCCGCCGACGGGCCAGGCGCCGTCTGGCGTTGATGCGAGCGTTGCGGTATCGCCGCCGTCGGCACCGGATACCGGCGGCGAATGCGCGCGCGGCGCTGGCGGTGCGGGCCGCGCTCTCGCGGCTGGGCTGTCCCTACGTCTGGGGCGCGACCGGACCGGATCGTTTCGACTGCTCGGGCTTGGTGAAGTGGGCGTATGCCCAGGCCGGGGTGCATCTGGACCGCACCACCTACGACCAGATCAACGACGGTGTGCCAGTGGCCCGCTCCCAGGTCCGGCCCGGCGATCTGGTGTTCCCGCACGCCGGGCATGTCCAGATGGCGATCGGCAACGGCATGGTGGTGGAGGCGCCGCATGCCGGGGCCAACGTGCAGATCAGCCGGATGGGCGCCAACGTTGCGATCCGGCGCCCAATGTAGCGAGTGAGTTGTTCGGCGAATTTTCGCTGAGTACCGTCGACGCATGGCTGAGCACGCTGGCGCGTCGGGGGAGGCCTTTGAGTCCGCCCGATCGCTACTCGCCGCGCGCGACCGCGACCTCGTCGAGGCCGACGCCGAACTGGTCGAGGTTGTCTCCAGTGCACACGCCGCTGCGACGGAGGCCATCCGTAAGCTCGACGCGGTCAGCGCTGAGATCGAAGCCGCGGTTGCCCAGCGCGCCGTGGCCGCGCCATCCGAAGGGCGTGAGTTCGCCCGGTTCCTGATCGCCAAACAACACGAGATCAGCGACATTCTCACCACAGCACGCGCCGATGCCGATGCCAAAGTGGTTGTGTTACATCAGCTTCTCGACCGATATCGGGTGCCGTCCACACCGCGATGAGCGGGTGAATTGTCGCCCTCGCATTGACTGGATACAGTCGCCGGCATGAAAGGGCACCGGTGGCGAGCTACCAAGACTTGCTCGACACGATAGCGCGCGTGGGCGCCGCCACCGGCGACAACCGGGCATGGATGACGGGGTTGTCGGATGCAGACCTGGCCCTCGTCTCCAGCCCGGTCAACGTCATCTCCCCGAACGCAATCGACAACGTGGTGGCTAAGATTCGGGCCCTGCACCGTCGAGCGTTCGATCCGGTACCGCCTGCAGCGCCGGGCCCGATAGCGGCAGAGGGCCGCGCGGCCGAGGCCATCCGCACCGCTGAAACCTCTCTGGCACAACAGCATTCGGTGAGCGCACAGCTCGACCTGCAGGTCATCACTGCCGTGCTCAACGCGCACAGCACCCATTCCGCGGGCCGGGCGGCTCTCGACGGTCTGCAGGACGATATCGAGACAGCGGTCGCCACCCGCACCGACCTCGATACCCCAGCGGGTGCCCGCGCCTTCCAGCGCTACCTGATCGGAAAGCTGCGCGATATCAAGACGGTGGTGGAAACCGCGGGCCTGGACGACACGTCCAAGGCTTCGCTGGCCGCCGCGCTGGCGTCGCTGTACGTGGGCGCCACCCCGGACTCCTCGGAGGAACGGGTACCAGACCCGAAGCCGGCCACCGAGCATCAACCGCCGCCCGCCGACATTCCGGCGGTCGGAACCGACCCACTCGACGAGGGGCTGCTGCCCGACGATCTCGCGGCGCTCCCGCCGGATCCGAACGCCGCCGGTCAACCGATGCCCGCGCCGATGATTCCGCCGATGGCAGGCATTCCCGCGCTCGGTGGCGGGAGCGGCAGCCCGCCCGCGGGCCCGGCGCCAATGCCGCCAACCTTGGACAGCCTGACCTCGCCGCGGATACCCACCGACGACAGCCCGGTCGACGACCCGATGCTCGACGAACCCCTCGACGACGAAGCCGTCGAACCGGCGCCAGGGGAGGACGACGAGGGCGCGGGGGCGGAGCCCACCGCGCTGACCTCGGACGACCCAACCGTCGTGCACCTGCCGAACGGCGAAACCGTCACCGCGGCGAGCCCCCAGCTGGCGGCAGCGATCACCGCCGCCGTCGCGGGCACGCCCATCCCGGAGGCCTTCCGGCAGCAGGGCATCACGATCCCGGCGCCCGGCACCGCCGTTGCGCATCCGATCGAACCCGCACGGGTCATCCCCGGCGATATCGGGATGCTGACCGATCGGCACGCGCTGGCCCTGGGTAACGGCAAGGCCGTGTTCAACAATCAGATCCAACCCATTGCCAGCGTCACCGGGCCGAGCTTTCTAGGGTGGGAGCATCCGCCGGAACCGGGCAGCGCTACGACGACACCTTCGAAATCAGACCAACCGACTCCGACCCGGCCGGCGGTAACGGCCGGCCCGCCGATAGGAGAGTGACATGGCCGAGCGCATCCATGTGGTGCCCGACGAACTGCGCAGGGCGGCTGCCGACCATCAGGACACCGCCGAGCAGCTGAGCACGGTCCCGTCTCGGCACGCGGACATCCTGGCCAGCCTGGACTCGCTGGGCCCAATCTTCGGGGAGCTGCGGGATGCGGGTCGCGAGCTGCTGGACCAGCGGCAAGCGTGCTACGAGCAGCAGGCCGCCGCGCACGCTGAGCTCGCCACCAACCTGCGTTACGCCGCCGACGTGTGGGAGCACCAGGACGCCGCTGCCGCCGCGGAGCTCGGCCGGATCACCGAGGACGGTCCGTGACCGCACCGGATCCGGAGTTCGACGCCGTCCATCCGAGCGGGCACATCCTGTTCCGCTCGTGCCGCGGTGGCTATCTGCACAGCGTGACGCTGGCCGAGCCGGCCATGGACGCCGACGCGCACACACTGGCGCAAGCGATCCTGCTGACCGCCGATGTGTCCTATCTGAAGGCGTTGATGCAGGTTCGCGCCGAAATCGTGGCGGCAGGCCACACGCCGTCGGATGACATCGCGGGCAGCCGGGAACTCAAGCACGCCACCGAGGCGCTGGCGCAGCATCGGCTGCGGCCCGAGGCGCCCTGATCTGACTACCGGTCGGCGTCGGGGGCGATGCCCTCGGGTGGCGCAACAGGATTCGTGCCGAACAATTCCCGCGCCCGCACAAGCAGGGCGCGCACCTCGTCGAGTTGCTGCTGCAGCAGCGAGTCACCCATGGCCGGTACGTTATCCGCCCCGCCGGGCGGGCACAATTCACCCAGCCGTGCCGGATGGGCACAATTCAGCTTCAAGTGCGTGGGATCTCGGCGTTGATGCGGTCGAGCAGCGCGGTGTAGCGGTCGGCTTCGCGGTGGCTTCCAGGCTTGCCGCTGCTGATCAGCCCGACCGACAGCCGCCGCGCCGGATCCGCCCAGACCGCGATGTTGGTCAGCCCGGTGTGGCCGAACGCGGCGGGCGCGTTGCGCCCGAACGGCCCAAACCTGGTGGACCCCAGCATGTAACCGGTGCCCCAGCGGATCGGGGCCAGCCCCGTCGCGATATCCGGCCGCAGCCGCCGGGCCGGTGCCACCGCGGCCCGCAACGTCGCTTCCCGCATGATCCGTACCCCGTCGAGTTCACCGCCACGGCAGAGGATTTCGGCGAACCGGGACAGTTCGTCGGCGGTGGAGATCGTGCTCGACGACGGGATGACGCCGGTGAGGAACAGTGGGGTGTTGGAGAACGGGATGATCTGCTGCGGGGTGCCTCCGACGGCGGTGCGGAACGCGGCGGCCAGCGGCGCCGGCAACGGCTTGCCGGTCACGTGGCTGGGCGCGACCAGGGGGACATCGCGTTCGGCCACACCGTAATTGGTCCACCGAAACCCCAACGGATCCAAGATCTCGTCGGCCAGGATGTCGCGGATGCTGCGCCCGGTGGCCGCCGAGACGATCTCGCGGACCAGCGGCCCCCAGGTCAGGCCGTGGTAAATGTGCATCAACCCGGGTCGGTGGATGGGCTTGAGCTCACCCAGCATTTCGCGCGCGTAGTCACTCTCGTTCATCCGCTTGAGATTTGGCCGCGGACCCGTCGCAAACGGCACCCCGGCGCTGTGGGTGATCACGTGGCGGATGGTGGTGCGGTCCTTGCCGTGGCTGGTGTAGTTCGGCAGGTAGTCGCAGACCCGGTCGTCGAGGGAGAAGTGGCCCTGCTCGACGAGCATGTGCACCACCGTCGTGCTGATCGCCTTGGCCGCGGAATACACACAGAACGGGGTCGCGATGGTGACGGGCACCTTGTCGGCGTCGGGCGGGTCGGCGGGCGCGTTGCCCCAGCCGTGGCCGATCGCGCGGTTGAGCACCACTTTTCCGTTGCGCCGCAGGCACAGCTGGATGGCCGGGTGCATGCCCGCGGCGTACCAGTGCCGCACCGACTGCCAGATCCGCTCGGCGGTGGCCGCCGAGAAGTCGCCGTGGTCCTCGGCGCCGACATCGGTGACGGCATCGAGGTCGGTCGGAACGGCGATGCGGCCCTCGCGGGCGGGGGAGTAGCTCACCCCAGCTGCCTGCGTAGTGTCGCGGCCAGATGATGGGTCAGGGGTACGCCAACTGCGGCCATTGCCACGCGGTAGGTCAGTTGGTCACCGGCGAGCTGAAAGGAACGGCTCAGTGCGGTAACGCTTTTCGCGGAGCCGGTGAGACCGATGGACGTCGAGGCCACCTCGATGGCGAGACCGTCGGCGTCGACAAGCAATGTGCCCTCGTCGATCTCGGTGACGCCGGTGGGGTGCGCCACGACCAGTTCGATCCGGCCGGGCGCAGGCAGCCGGAAATAGCCGGTCTCGGCGTGCAGGGGTCGTCCGTCGTCGGTGGCGCGGGTGCGTTGCGAGTAGGTCAGGAACGGCTTGCCGACATGACCGATGGTGATCTCCTCGCGGTAGCCGAACGAGTCGATGGTCGGGTACTCACCAGCACCGGCCCCCGCCCAGGTGCCCAGCAGGGGAGCGAGGACCGTGAGGTCGGGATGCAGGTCGGGCACTATCCCAGGGTACGACCCGGTCCGATCAGAGCGGTCCGACGAGCTCGACCCAGTTGCCGTCAGGGTCGGCGACGAACATCCAGCCCATGCCGGGGACCGGTGCGAACTCGGCCAGTTCCTGCGCGATTTCGTATCCGGCGGCCTTCACCTGTTCGGCGGCCTTGGTCGTGCTGGCGACCACAACGGTGTAATAGCGGATGCCGGCGGCGGCGGGACCGCCACCCGGCGTCGCCGGTGCGGCAGGCGGCTGGTCGAGGGTGATCAGCTTGAGGACGTTGTCACCGAGCGCGTAGCGCTTCATCGTGCCACCGGGGAAATCGAGGTCGCCGGTGTAGGGCAGGCCGAGGAAGTTCTCGTAGAACTCGACCATCGCATCGAGGTTGGTGGTGACCAAGCCGACTTCGATGTTCTTTGCGAGTAGATCGATGGCCATGGGGCTCCTCCGCGCTGAGTTCGGCTGACGTCGGAAGAATAGCCGCGCGAGATCTACATCCGGCGGGCTGGGGGCACCCCCCGCCGCAGGCCAGGGGGAGAGCGAAGCGACCCGGGGAACTACGTCCGGCGGGCAGGAGCGAAGCGACCCGGGGAACTAC
>FLQS01000004.1 GCA_900078375.1 uncultured Mycobacterium sp.
GTGGTGCCGCCGTGTTTCCAGTCTTGGGTGGCGTGGTGGACTTGGCTGTTGTAGCCGTTGGCGGTGCAGCCGGGTGCGGTGCAGCCACGGTATTTGGCCAGCAGCATGATTCGTTGATCGGTTGAGGCCAGCCGCTTGCTACGACCTAGCCACAGCGACTTGCCCGTCACGCCGTCGAACACTGCCAGATAGTTGTCTGAGGGGGCATTCATGGCGATCAGGTCGGTGATCGGGATCAGCGTCCCGCCCGCTGTCACGGCCTGACCGACGCCGGCCTGCAGGTCTTGCAGCGTGGTCGTGACGATCATCGTGACTGGGAGTCCGTTGTGCTGACCCAGTTTCGGATCCCCAAGGCGGCCGCGCACCAGGTCTGCCAACGCGTCATGCTGGCGTTGGCTACCACTGCGCAGATCGTCAGTCGCAGGCGCAGCGAACTTCGCCATCCACGCGTCCAATTCGGCACGCAACTCCGGCGTGGCCACCAGCTTCCCGACACTCATGCCGTCGGGGTGCTGGCCGCCGCACCATTGGAAGCCGCGCTTGCGGGCGCGGTCTTCCTCGGAGTATTTGCCGTCGGGGTTGAGGTGGGTGGCCAGCCGGTCGGCGACCTTTTCCAGCTGATCGGGCCGCAAGGTTTGGGCGTGCTGGGCCAGGGTGCGTTCGGCCTTCTCGATCTCGACCGGACCGACATGGTCGGGCAGGTCGCGGAAGAACTTCTGGATCACCCGCACGTGCTCGCCGTCGAGACACCCGGCTTCCCATGCCTTGGCAGTCTCGGGCAGGAGCGGGGACAGTTGCTCACCGGTCAGTGTGGTGCGTGGCGTGAGCTGTTCGGCATCACGGACCCGGCGTTTGGCCGCGGTCCGGCTGATCCGCAAAACATCAGCCAACACGATCGGGATCGGCGGGCAACCTTCATATCGCTCGAGATGGGTGATCTGATCGTGCGAGACCGCGATCTGACGACGCACCGCACTCTCCAGCCGCTCGATGACCGCGAACCGCTCGGGTCCAGGCAGCTCCTCAATATCAGCGACTCCCAAGAGTTCGACCGCGGCGTCGAGCGCATCAAGTGCCGCCATGATCGAACTCATACATCGAACACTAGTGCGACCCACCGACAAAAAATGACCCGCGAAACGATCTGTGGATGAATCCGAGACTGTGGAAAACGCTGCACTGCTTCACAGTTGAGGTGCGCCGATCGGCAGGCGTTCTAGTTGAAGAAGGCGATGGGCAGCCTCAGCGGTCCACGGATGGCGGGCGTGTCCCGCCAAGCCGTTTCGCCGGCCCCGCGGCACCGAGTCAGGGATGGCCACGGTGCTCCAATGCTCCAGGCAGTCCGCGTTCGCGAACCCAGGCGTGGTGCAGCTTGCCGAGCTCGGTGACGGGTTCGGCGACGCCGTCCGTATCGTCGGCGCTTGCCCTGGCAGGCAACGTCGCGTTCAGCCCCGCGCAGATGTGGCCGATAGCGCGAAGTCGTGGCCGCGCTCGCCATCAACGCGCTACTCGGATCACGGTTTGCCACCAGCCTTTTCCGCCAATCAATCCGCGCCGCGGATCCCGGACGACCGCTATCTGGTCGAGTGGACCACGCTCCTGGCGAATCGAATTCGGGAACCCCGCTAGTCCTACTCGGTCGGCGTCGTCCACACCTTGTCGATGCTGATCCGCAGCCGCAGGTTGAAGCCGCTCATCGACTCGGTGAGGCCGAATTGATCTGAAAGCTCACCGTATTTCGCCCAGTACGGCGCGTCGTCGCGAGGATCGGCATCCTCACTATCCACGGTGGCGGAACCGCCGACGACGATGATGCCGCCGCCGTTGCCGTCGGAGTCCAGGTTCAGGCTCACGCGCGGATGCGACCTGAGGTGGCGCACCTTGGCCGAGCCCGGCGCGGTGTAGACGAGAACGTCGGTGCCGTCGAAGAAGAACCACACCAGCTTGGGCACCGGCTGGCCGGATTTGGCCACCGTGGTCAGCCAGCCGTACCTGTCGCGGGTGAGCCGATCGACCACCTCTGAAGTCAGTTCAATTGCCATGGAGCCGAATGTAGTCTCAGCCCATGACACTGCCTCTGAGCGTTGATGAACTCCTGACTTCCACCCGATCGGTGCGCAAGCGGCTCGACTTCGACCGGCCGGTGCCGCGCGACGTGCTGATGGAGTGTCTGGATCTCGCGCTGCAGGCGCCCACCGGATCCAATGCCCAAGGCTGGCAGTGGGTGTTCGTGGAGGACCCCGCCAAGAAGAAGGCGCTGGCCGACATCTACCGGGCCAATGCGACCCCGTACCTCGACCTGCCGAAGCCGGTGCGCGGCGATATCCGCGACGGCCAGATGGACGCCGTGATGGACTCGGCCAAGTATCTGAACCAGAACCTCGAGAAGGCCCCGGTGTTCCTGATCCCGGTCTTGGAGGGCCGCCCGGACGGCGCCCCCGCCGGCATGCAGGCGTCGTACTGGGGATCGCTGATCCCCGCCGTATGGAGTTTCATGCTCGCGCTGCGCTCCCGCGGTCTGGGTTCGGCGTACACCACGTTGCACCTGATCGGCGACGGGGAGAAGCAGGCCGCCGAAATCCTCGGCATTCCCTTCGACCAGTACGCCCAGGGCGGCCTGTGGCCGATCGCCTACACCAAGGGCACCGACTTCAAGCCCGCCAAGCGGCTGCCCGCCGAAGAGCTGACTCACTGGGATACCTGGTAAGAGCTAGACAGCCCCCGTAAACCCCTGCTGCCGCCACGCCTCATAGGCGGCCACCGCCGCGGCATTGGACAGATTCAGTGATCGCCGGCCCGCCAGCATCGGGATGCGCACCCGTTCGGTGATATGCGGGTCGGCCAGCGTCACGTCGTCCAAGCCCGTCGGCTCCGGACCGAACAGCAACACATCGCCTGGCCGGTAGGCGATATCGGCGAACGACCGCTGTGCGTGCGCGGTGAACGCGATCACCCGCGCGTCGCCCACCGCCGCCCACGCCTCCTCCAAGCCGGCGTGCACCGTCACCGACGCCAGGTCGTGATAGTCGAGCCCGGCTCGGCGCAGCTTCGGTTCGGAAAGGTCGAAACCCAACGGCTCGACCAGATGCAATTCGCATCCGGTGGCCGCCACCATCCGGATCGCATTGCCGGTGTTGGGTGCGATCCGTGGCGAGTAGAACATCACTCTGAACACAACGCCCCATCCTCGGTGCGCCAAGGGGAGGGGATAATGACGACATGGTCGAGACGAGTATCTGGATGCAGAAGGTCGCGGCCGATCCTGGGCATTCGGATTGGTATATCGAGCGTTTCCGTGCGATGGCGCGCGGGGGTGAGGACCTGGCCGGCGAGGCTCGCTTCGTGGACGCGATGGCTCCCCGCGGTGCTCGGATTCTCGATGCCGGTTGCGGCCCTGGCCGGGTGGGCGGTTATCTGGCTGCGGCCGGTCACCAGGTGGTCGGTGTCGATGTCGATCCGGCGCTCATCGAGGCGGCCGAGCAGGACCATCCCGGCCCGCAGTGGCTCGTCAGCGACCTCGCGGAGCTTGACCTGCCTGCGCGGGGCATCACCGAACCGTTCGACATCATCGTCTCGGCCGGCAATGTGATGACGTTCCTTGCCCCGAGCACCCGAGTCCTGGTGCTGTCCCGGTTGCGTTCGCACCTCAGGAGCAACGGACGAGCGGTGATCGGCTTTGGCGCGGGGCGCGACTATGAGTACAGCCAGTTTTTCAACGACGCCGCTGACGCCGGATTCACCCCCGATCTGCTGCTGTCCTCCTGGGACGTGCGGCCGTTCACTGACGACGCGGAGTTTCTCGTCGCGCTTCTTCGGCCGGCGTAGTCCATTCACTGAATAGAACGTCACCCGGAACATCGGTTGATGATCTCAGTTGCGCCGCAGCACAATTTGCTCGACACCCTATTTGGGTGAATGCCTTGGTCGCACCGCTATCTCTCTGTTCAGTAACGACTCTGGAGATGCCGGGCAATGGCTGTCATACTCGACGAATTGCCAGGGGTTATGCGCAGCTCCGTTGTCGCCAACACGGGCAGCGATGACCAGGAAAGTCCGGATGAATCAGACTCAACAGCCGACAACCGCGCCGCCGAAGCGGCCGTCGCGTTGGTCGCTGCGCAATTGGCCGGTGCGGGGCAAAGTCTTTGCGATCGTGGCCATTCCGCTGGCACTGGCGCTCGTCTTCGCCGGCTCCAGGATCTGGGACGAGGTCAATTCGGCGCGAGATCTGCAGGTCGCCGCCGATCGCGTCGAGATGATCCCGGTGATCGTCAGCTATGTCAGGGCGGTGGAAGGTGTCCTGTCCACCTACAGCTCTGGTGGGGACACCGCGTCGGCGGCACGCACATTCGACAACGCCCAGGCCACCCTGCAGAACAAGCTCAATTCCACCGAGGTCGCCCCCGACGTCCGCACCGGGGTGACCAACCTGCTCACCGGTGGCCAGAAGCTCGTCGGAGCTGTATCGGCAAACAGCATCGGGTTACGTGAGCGGATCACCACCTACGCGCCGATCCTGCTGACCGCCGAGGACGCGATCAACGGTTCGGTGCGTCTCGACGACGAGCGGCTGCGCGCCGAGGCCCAGGGTCTGAGCCGCGCCGTCGGCGCCCGCGGCCAGATGCTGATGCAGGAGCTGCTCGTCCAGCAGGGCGGCGACCTCGCCGAGCCGGAGCTACGCACGTCGATGATCACGCTGGCAGGCACCGAGCCGTCGACGTTGTTCGGGATGAACCAGGTACTCGGCGTCGGCTCCCAGGACGCCAAGACGCTGCAGAGCGAGATGGTCCGCCGGATGGACATCATGTCCAATCCGGACGCGGCGCTGGTCGGCAACGCAGACCTGCTTCAGTCGCTGCAAGCCACCGACACCATCGCCGGCCAGGTCATCAAGACCACCACCGAGCAGGTCACCTCGGCCGTGCAACAGCAGGCCAGCGATCGGCGCAGCGCGGTCATCCGCGATGCGCTGCTGGTGTCGGCGGCGTTCATCGTCGCGCTGCTGGTCGTGTTCCTGGTGGCGCGATCACTGGTCAGGCCGCTGCGCATCCTGCGCGACGGCGCTTTGCGGGTCGCTCACACCGATCTCGAGCAGGGTATCGCCCGGGTCCGGGCCGGCGACGAACGCGAGCCCGAACCGCTGGCGGTCTACACCACCGAGGAAATCGGCCAGGTCGCGCACGCGGTCGACGAGTTGCACGCCCAGGCGCTGCTGCTGGCCGGTGACGAGGCGCGGCTGCGGCTGGTGATCAACGAGATGTTCGAAACGATGTCGCGGCGCAACCGCTCGCTGGTCGACCAGCAGCTTGCGCTCATCGATCGCCTGGAGAAGAGCGAGGACGATCCCGAACGGCTGGACAACCTCTTCCGGCTCGACCACCTCGCCACCCGGATGCGCCGGATCGGCGCCAACCTGCTGGTACTCGCCGGTGCGCAGGTGTCCCGCGACCACCGCGAGTCGCTGCCGTTGGCCAGCGCGGTCAATGCGGCGGTCTCCGAGGTCGAGGAGTACAAGCGGGTAGAGGTCGGTGAGGTGGCGGACTCGGCGCTGGTCGGCCGGATCTCCGCCGACGCGGTGCACATGCTGGCCGAACTGATCGACAACGCACTGCGCTATTCGCCGCCCATCTCACCGGTCCGGGTCAGCGCGGAACACACCAGCAACGCCGGGCTGCTCATCGAGGTGCACGACGACGGCATCGGGATGACCGACAGCGACCTGCGCATCGCCAACATGCGGCTGCACGCCGGCGGTGAGGTCAGCCAGGACAACACCCGGCACATGGGGCTGTTCGTGGTCGGGCGGCTCGCGCATATGCACGGGATGGCCGTGCGGCTGCGCAACGCGGTGGAGGGGGAGCCGTCCTCGGGGACCACCGCCGAGCTCTACATCCCGCCGAAATTGCTCGAGCACGGCGCGCCGATCGGTGCCGATGCACGACGCTACGACGCCCCTTCGGCGGCCGGGGACACCGACGACGTGTACGCCGCGCCGTTCGCGGCAGTGGTCGATTCGGAGCCGGTCGAGACGGGTGGCTTGCCGCGGCGTTCGCCGGGCTCCAGCGGCATGATTGGGGCACCTGCGCCGCAGCGCGAACCCGAGCCGGACGCGCAGCCTTCGCAGTGGTTCGCTCACGCCGAGCAGGCCGCGCCGGCACGCGAGCACCCCACGGACACCGCGCCGTTCTTCGGTTCCCGTGCCCGCGCGCAAGAGGCGCGCCAGGAGAGCCTCGACATCAGCGACATGGACGTGCTGGCGGCCGACTTGTCGGCGCCCGAACCCGAGCCCGAGACCACCGACACCGATTTCATCTATCAAAAGATGCTCAACGAGATCATGGTCGACCCGCACACGCTGGTAGTGCCTCAGGACTGGAAGTCGGTGTGGGACAACGGTTGGGAGACCGCGGCCGAGGTGGAGAACGTCCCGGTGCAGGCGCACACCGAACACGGTCTGCCGGTGCGCGATCCCGGTGCCCGGCTGGTGCCCGGTACCGCCGAGGTCGTCGAAGCCACGCCGCCGGCCCCCGGACTCCCGCAACGTGACCCCGATGCGGTCCGAGCCTCCTTCGGCCGCCACTTCGGCGGCGTTCGGGCCGCGCGCTCCGATCTTCAGAACGGATCCGCAGAGAACGGACGAGAAGACCAATGACCAATCCGTCACGCCCGTCGAACAATTCGCTGGACTGGTTGGTATCCAACTTCGCCCGCGACGTCCCCGGCGTCTCCCATGCGGTGCTGGTGTCGGTCGACGGTCTGCTCATCGCTGCCAGCGAGCAGCTGCCGCGCGAGCGTGCCGAGCAGCTGGCGGCCGTGACCTCCGGGCTGGCCAGCCTGGCCGCTGGCGCGGCCCAACTCTTCGAAGCCGGACAGGTGCTGCAATCGGTGGTGGAGATGGCGGGCGGCTACCTGTTGGTGATGCGGGTCGGTGACGGCTCGCAGCTGGCCACGCTGGCCGCGCCCAACTGCGACATCGGCCAAATCGGTTATGAGATGGCGGTTTTGGTTGAGCGAGTGGGCAACGTCGTCTCCTCGTCCCGGCGCACCCCGCAACCTTCGTGACCGGGGACGCCGAGGCGGACCTGGTTCGCCCGTACACGCTGACCGCGGGGCGCACCGACACCACCGTCGAGCTTCCGGTGGAGGCGCCGATCGAGACGCTGCCGTCAGTGGTGCAACACCCTTGGCCGTCCGGAGACGTGCGCGGGCGGATCTGCCGGCTGTGCAGCGACCGTCCGTCGGTGGCCGAGATCTCCGCGCTGCTGGATCTTCCACTTGGCGTCGCGCGGGTCCTCGTCGGTGATCTTGTGACGGAGGGCTATCTTCGGGTACAGACCACTTTGACTGACCGCTCGACACCTGACGAGCGCCGCGACCTGATCGGAAGGACCCTTCGTGGCCTACGAGCCCTCTGAGGGGCGGGCATCCGCTTCGACGAAAATCGTCGTCGCGGGTGGGTTCGGTGCCGGCAAGACCACGTTTGTCGGGGCGGTGTCGGAGATCATGCCGCTGCGCACCGAAGCGATGGTCACCGACGCGTCCACTGCGGTGGACGCGCTGGAGGCCACCCCGGATAAGACCACGACGACGGTGGCGATGGACTTCGGCCGGATCACTCTCGACCGTGACCTGGTGCTGTACCTGTTCGGCACCCCGGGGCAGCGGCGGTTCTGGTTCATGTGGGACGACCTGGTGCGCGGCGCGATCGGGGCGATCATCCTGGTCGACGTGCGCCGACTGCAGGACAGCTTTGCCGCGGTCGACTTCTTTGAGCATCGTAAGATGCCGTTTCTGATCGCGGTCAACGAATTCGACGGAGCGCCAAGGTATCCCACCGACGAGGTGCGCCGCGCCCTGACCTTGCCGGATACGACGCCGGTGATCAATCTCGACGCCAGGGACCGCAAGTCGGCCACCGATGCGCTGATCGCGATCAGCGAGTACGCGCTGGCGCGGCTTTAGTGCAACACTGGACCGACCGGGAATTCGCCGGCCACGACTTTCGCGACGAAGATCTCTCCGGCCTGCAGACCGAGCGAGTGGTGTTTACCGAATGCGACTTCAGCGGCGCCAACCTGGCGGAGTCCATACATCAGGGGTCGGCATTTCGCAATTGCCGGTTCCTGCGGACCACGCTGTGGCACAGCACGTTCCGCAACTGCAGCATGCTCGGCTCGTCCTTCGAGAACTGCCGGCTGCGGCCGATCGTCTGCGATGAGGTCGATTTCACGCTCGCCGTCCTGGGCGGGGCAGACCTGCGCGGGGTGGACCTGTCCGGGTCTCGGCTGCGTGAAACCAGCTTGGTTCAGGCCGATCTGCGCAAGGCGGTGCTGCGGGGGGCCGATCTGAGCGGGGCGCGCACCAACGGGCTCCGACTCGAGCAGGCCGATCTGCGTGGTGCGCGCATCGACGCCACACTGTGGACCACGGCGGCCTGCCGGGGCGCCCGCATCGACGTCGCTCAAGCGTTGGCGTTCGCTGCCGCGCACGGCCTCGACGTCAGCGGCGACTGAGCGCTGCTTCCAGGTCCGGTAGCCTCGGAGACTTCGGTTCACGGTGCTTTTATCCGTTTCGATCCCCGCCCGGCGTTGCTAGGTTCTCTATCGACCCCTCGGCCTCTCCTCCCATGTCGTCGTTGACCGGGATAGCCGAATAGTGTTATGGGACAACGCATCCAGGTTTGCGGTGCGACTTCCACAACGACGAGCAAACGGATGCGAGACAACGTGGCAACCGGCCAGAAACGAATCTTCGACGACGTCACGCAAACCGTGGGAAATACCCCCCTCGTGCGGCTGAACAATTATCTCGCTGCTGCCGACACAGAGCTGTTGTTGAAGCTCGAGTACTACAACCCGACAGCCAGTGTCAAAGACCGGCTCTCGGTCGGCGCCATCAACTTCGCGGAGAAGAGCGGACAGCTGCGGCCAGGCGGCACGATTGTCGCTGCGAGCAGCGGAAACCTCGGCATCGGACTCGCAGCCGCTGGGGCCGCCCGCGGCTATCGCGTCGTCATCGTCATCTATGAAGACACGAGTTACGAGCGGAAAGTTGTCATCCAAAACCTCGGGGCGGAGCTCGTCCTGACACCGAAGGAAGACGGCGTGCGAGGCTCGGTGGAGGAAGCCGAGAGGATCGCCAACAACACTCCCGGCGCGTTCTTCGTGCACCAGTTCATCATTCCCATCAATCGCGAAATACATCGGCAGACGACGGGACCCGAGATCTGGCGCGACACCGCTGGAGACGTCGACGCGGTCGTGATCGGAGTCGGCTCGGGCGGGACGATCAGCGGTGTCGGATCCTTCCTGAAAGAGCAGAATCCGGGTATCAAGATCTTCGCGGTCGAACCGGACAATTCCGCGGTTCTGAACGGCGAAGAATTCAATCCGCACAAGATCTACGGCTTGGGGCCCAACTTCAAGAGTCCGAATTTCGCAGACGAGGTCGTCGACGAAATTCTCCGAGTCACTGAGCACGACGCGGCCGCCACTGCCAGGGAGCTCGCCAGCCGCGCCGGAATTCCCGCCGGACTCAGCGGGGGAGCCGCGGTGGCCGCCGCCAGGCAGGTCGCCGAACGCCGAGACCCGTCCATTCGGACGATCGTCACGCTGGTGCCGGATTCCGCCGATCGCTACATATCAAGCTTCCTGTTCCAGGACGCATTCGACGAGAACGGAGTGCTCCGCGAGCATGTCGCTGTCTGAGCAAGCGATCGAAGAACGTGCGGCACGACTGCGTCAACCGGGTAAGCAGTTCACACTGGGGTTCTTCACCCAGGTGCCCAGTCCAGCCGACCAGCCGGCGCGACGCACCTACGACAAACTCATCGAAAGCATCGTCGCCGCTGAGGAAATCGGATACGACAGCGTCTGGATCGGGCAACACCACTTCAGCCCCGAGGATGGTGGTGTTCCATCTCCTCTGGTCGTGCTGGCCGCCGCGGCGGTACGGACCAAGCGGATCCAACTGGGGACGGCGGTCGTCGCCCTGCCCTTCGAACATCCGATCCGGCTCGCCGAGGATCTCTCCGTCCTGGACGAGATCTCGGGCGGCCGAGTTCAGGTCGGACTGGGTGGAGCTAGAGGAGATCTGCAGGCCTTCAACACGTTCGGGGTCGACTTCTCGTCCCGGCACGAACTGTTCGACCGCAATCTGGAGATTCTTCATCATCTGCTGGAAGGCCGGTACTGTACGGAGTTCGCCAAGCCGGCGCATAGTCCTCTGGAGCGCCGCTCTGCAGGGCGGCTGTCCTCATCCGATTCAGTGGCAGGCCAACAGGCTTCAGCGGATGTGGAGCCAAAGCGGCTCTTCCCCGGCGTTCCGAGCCTGCGGGGCAGGCTGTGGCAGACGGCCAGCAGCGAGGACCGAGCCCGCTTGATCGCTCGCAATGGCAACGGGCTCATGATCGGTGCGTTCCATGACCACGTCATCTTCCATCAGCTTCGGTTCATCGTCGGCTACCTCGAAGAGTGGCTGGCACTCCACGGGAGTCTCGAGGAAGCGCGAGTAGGGGCGCAGCGATTCACCTTTCACGGCGAGGGTGCCGACGCGATAGCGGATGAACTGGGACCGCACGTGGCGTCCACACAGCGGACTCTGGATGCCCGCTTCCCGCAACTGGGGGCGCTGTCGCCGAAGGAGTATCTGCGGACCGTCACGCGAACCGGCACTGCGCCGGACATCGTTCGGCAGCTTCGGGAGGATCCCGCACTGTTGGGGTTCGTCACCGACTTCTTCCCGACCACCGGGCTGTTCCCATCGGTCAGGACAGGCACTGCCGGAGCAGATCTCAACGTCGAACGATTGCGACTCTTCGCCGAGGAGATCGCGCCGGAACTCGGCTGGAAACCCGCGGCAAACCCCTAACTCACCACTTCATCACCCACACAAGGAGATCGGCCATGCCGCACCTCGAATTCATCCAGCAGTCGGGCGCATTGGGATATGCGCTGCTGTTCGGTCCGGGCATCGTCCTGTTGCTCATCGCCCTCGCAGTGAAGGGCGCCGTCAAGACGACACACAACTTCGTGATCTCCGGCCGACTTCTCGGCTTTGGGTTCGGGGTGGCGTCGCTTATCTCGGTGTGGACGTGGTCGATGGCGGTGATGCTGTCGTCCGCTCAGGCCTACACTTGGGGCACCTCCGGTCTGGTCTGGTTCATCGTGCCCAACGGCCTCGCCGTGATCATCATGGTGCCGTTTGCGTTGAAACTCCGGCAGAAGATGCCGTCGGGGTACACCCTCGCCGAGTTCATCCGCGCGCGGTTCCAGAACTCGATCAGCAGTGTGGCGACGCTGATCTTCTTGATCGGCGCGCTGCTCGGTGTCATCATGATCAACCTCGCCGGGTTGGTGCTCGTGATGAACAAGATCTTCGGACTCACCCCGATCAGCATCGTCATCATCGGCATCGTCGTGGTCACCGTGTACTCCTATTTCGGTGGGTTGACGACCTCCGCGGTCACGGGAACGTTGAACACCCTGCTCCTCGGCGTCGGGTCGTCCGTCGTGGTGCTCTTCGCGCTTGCCAAGGCCGGCGGCGCCGACCTCGTCTTCAATGAGGTTCACGCACTCGGCGACCAGCATCTGAACCCCTTCAATCCGGTCACCGCTGCGAGCTTCGGTCTTGCCTTGGCGCTCGGGCTACTGACCAACGTCATCGCCGATCAGTCTTTCTGGCAACGTGTTTGGGCGATCAGACCCAAGGATCTCGGCCGCAGTTTCTTGTGGGCCGGCGTGTGGTTCTATCCCATTCCATTGGCACTGGGCCTGCTCGGATTCATCGGCGTCGCTTATGGCGTGACCCCCGAGCAGCTGGGCTCGCTGGGTGCAGGGGCGATCGGCCCGCACGTCATCGCCAGTCTCGGTCTGCCGGTGTTCATCGTCGCCCTGTACACGCTCGTGGTCGTCAATGCCTGCTTCGCGGCCATCGATGGTGCGCTCTCGGGGGTGACCTCCCTGGTCGCGGTCGACATCGTTCATCGGTACTGGCCCGGGGTGTCCGAGCGCAAGCTGCTCACCATCACCAAGACCAGCATGATCGTCGCAGCCGCGATCGCCGGTGGTGTGGTGCTGACCGGCATCGACTACGTGAATCTCGTGACGACGGTGTACTTCTACGGCACCAGCCTGCTCATCCCGGTGACCCTCAGCATCTTCTGGTCTCGTATGACCGGCAACGGGTACGTGGCGGGTGTGCTCGCGGGCATCGTGGTCGGAGGTCCGCTCCGGGAGACCCTCGGGCCCACCTACGGACCGCTGTTCGGAATCATCGGGTTGATCGCCGCGTCGGCCATTGTCTCGGTCGTGGTGAGCTTGCGCGCTGGCACCCGGTTCGACTTCGACAGCCTGGCTGAAGGCAAGGCGGCACTGCTCGAACGGGACAGCGCAACTGCAGCCGCGGAGAGGCAAGAGGACCCGACGCATCCCGCTCCCGGTGACGCCGTCGCCGCCGGCCAGCAATAAGAGCCGAAACACCCGAAAGGCACTGTCGTGACACTGTTTTACATAGGCGCGGGCATCGGCTTGGTGCTCGCCGTCATCTACCTGACCGTCGGTGCGCTGAGCTTTCTCCGGATCCGGCGGGAGTTGGCCGCCGGTACGGGAGTTGACGCATTCCACAACGAAGTCGACTCATCGGAGATCGCACTGGTTCCGGGCTTCACATGGAAGGCCACCCTGGCAGTCCTGACGTCGTTCGTGCTGCTGATCATCGCGTCCTACAGCGGCGCATTCTGGTATGTGCTCGCGTTCAGCGGCCTCGGAACCGCCGCCGCGGTGATCGTGGCCTTCGTCCTCGAGCTGCGCGGTGACCGTGCCGGGTCCGCCCCGTGACCAAGAAGAAGGCGCACCTGCTGGGATTCGTACAGCACGGCGTGATGAACCACGCCTCCACGATGTGGGCCCACCCGCGCGACAAAGTCGGCTACCACTGGTCGCGGCCGGAATACTGGCGTGACCTCGGCCGCACCATGGAGCGCGGGCTGTTCGACGCGATGTTCATCGCCGACGAACTCGCGCCGTACACCACTTACAAGGGCAACTCGGATCCGGTGGTGAAGTTCGCCGGTCAGTGTCCGGTGCACGAGCCCGCCAGCGTGGTCCCGATCGTCGGGGCGTTCACCCAGCACCTCGGCATCGGTATCACCCTGTCGACTTCCTTTGTGCCGCCGTACATGATGGCCCGTCAGCTCTCGACGCTGGATCACCTGACCGGTGGCCGCGTCGGCTGGAACATCGTGACCTCCTACTCCAAGAGCGAGTTCCAGGCGATGGGCAAGGAGAACCTGACGCCGCGCGACAAGCGCTACGAGGTCGTCGAGGAGTACATGCAGCTGCTCTACCAGCTGTGGGATTCGTGGGACGACGACGCGATCGTGTACGACCGGGAGAACGGTATCTTCGCCGACCCCGCCAAGGTCCGCGAGGTCGACTTCCAAGGCGAGTTCTTCAAGTCCAAGGGCCGTCACTTCGTCGCCCCGTCACCGCAGAAGCGGCCGGTGCTGTGGCAAGCCGGATCTTCGGAACAGGGCCGCGAATTCGCGGCCAAGCACGCCGAATCCGTGTTCGGCATCTTCCCGACGCCCAAGAGTATGCGGGCCTACGCCGACGACATCCGCACCCGCGCCAGCGATGCCGGCCGTGACCCGGAGTCGGTGAAGCTGATCTACGGCCTGCAGACCATCATCGACCGCGACAAGGGCCGGGCCAACGACCGCTACGCGGAGTTCGTCGAGAAGGTCCAGATCGAGAGCGCGCTCGGAATCCTGTCCGGCCACACCGGATTCGACTTCTCCACACTCGGCCTCGACGACAATGTTGTCGACGCCGATGTGCAGGGCATCCGCGGACTGTTCGACGCGATCCTGGAAGCCAAGGACGGCGCCCCGGTGACGGTGCGCGAGGCCGCTCAAATCTACGGTGTCTCGATGGGCGCACCGGTGGCGGTCGGTACGCCGTCCGACGTCGCCGACCAGATGGAGTAGTATCTCGATGAGGGCGGCTGCAACGGCTTCATGATGCTGGCCACCGATACGCCGGGCTGCTTCAACGACATGACCGAGCTGCTGGTGCCCGAGTTGCAGCGTCGCGGCCGCTTCCGCACCCGCTACCCCGGGACCACTCTGCGAGAAAGCCTGCAGGAGTACTGAGTTACGTCCAGGCCAGCAGGTTTGGGACTCCGTTGTCGTCCAGAATCGTCCGCGGCACGTCATCGAAGGTCTTTGACGAGCGCGAGCCCTAGCGGACCGTTGCCTTGGCCGACAACGCGAAACCCCTTGCGTTCGTACAGGCGCTTGGCGGGATTGCGTATGTGCACGTTGGTGCACATCGTGTCGTAGCGTCTTCCAAGATCGACGACCAGCGCGTCGAGCAGCATGCCCCCGATGCCGGCGCCGCGGCACCCTGGTGCAACGGCAATGCACAGTTCGGGCACCGGCACACCCGCCGCATCACAGCGCAATGGCGGATCGCTGTGATAGGTCCATACCGCACCGACGGGTGTGCCGCTTTGATCCTCGGCAATGATCGGCACCACCCCAGCAGGAGGCAGCATCTCACGCACTTCGTCGTCATCGGGGTAGGGAAGAGGCCGATCTTCAATGACGCAGGCGTGACGAGCCATCTCGACCACGAACGCGTCATCATCAGAGGTCGCCGCACGAAGTACGACGCGCTGAGGTGCCATTGCCAAATTGTGGCAGACCATCAGACCTCAAACGGAGATGACAACTTCACCGAACCGGACAAGGGAGAGTCTGGCAGTACCCTTACTACGGGAACCTTCTTGGCGTCTGCGATACCGCCTAACTTCTTACGAAGACGCGACGCCATCAACTGACGGTCTTGTCCGACCAACGAAAAAGGTGACAAGTGGTAGACACCCAATTCGCAACGCATGCAGAACGGTTCGATCTAAGTGGTAAGCGCGGCCTGGTCACCGGCGGCACCAGGGGCATCGGGATGATGATCGCGCGCGGGCTTCTCCAGGCGGGCGCCCGCGTGGTCATCAGCTCACGCGATGCGGAAGCGTGCGCTCGGGCGCAGGAACAGCTGTCCGAATTCGGCGATGTCTGGGCGATCCCCGCCGACCTGTCCCGGCACGAGGAGTGTGAGCGCCTGGCTGACCTCGTCACGGCCGACTCTGGAAGTCTCGACATCCTCGTCAACAATGCGGGCGCAATGTGGGACGAGCCGTTGGCGACGTTCCCAGACGTAGCCTGGGACACGGTCATCGACCTCAACCTAAAGTCGCCGTTTTGGCTGGTGCAGGCGCTGCTGCCGGCACTTCGCAGCGCTGGAACCGCCGACGATCCCGCGCGGATCATCAACATCGGCAGCATCGCCGCCATACACATCCCGCAGCGGCCCAACTACTCGTACTCCAGCAGCAAGGCTGCGCTGCATCAACTCACCAGAGTGCTCGCCAAAGAGTTGGGCCCGCAGCACATCACGGTGAACGCGGTGGCACCGGGACCGTTCCCGTCGACGATGATGGCTGCGACCCTCGACGAGTTCGGTGAGGCGATCGCCGCGTCGGCCCCACTGCGGCGGATCGGCCGCGACGACGACATGGCGGGTGTCACCGTGTTCCTCGCCAGCCGGGCGGGCGCTTACCTGACGGGCACCATCGTCCCCGTCGACGGAGGGATTGCTACGACCGCGTAATGCTTACCAAGGTATTGGCGGTACCTCCCTTCGCTTGCGGTGCGGGCCTACGGTGAATGGATGGCCGTCACGCTTGATCTGCGCACCGAGATCCGAGAGTTTCTGAGGTCGCGTCGCGCCCGCATCGCGCCCGAGATGGCTGGCCTGCCCGCCTACGGCGGTAATCGTCGGGTCAAGGGTCTGCGTCGAGAGGAGGTAGCGGTACTTGCTGGGGTTTCGGTCGAGTACTACGTGCGCATTGAGCGCGGCAGCCTGGCGGGCACCTCCGAGGGTGTGCTCGACGCGCTGGCGTCGGCCTTACAGCTCACCGAAGCGGAGCGTGATCACCTGTTCCATCTGGCACGCCAGTCCGGGGCGCCCAGCGGTCGACCGTACCGCAAGACTTCCGCGACGGTGCGCCCGGCGCTGCAAGATGTGCTCGACGCCATCACCGGCGCGCCGGCGTTGATCCGTAATGGGTGCTACGACGTGCTCGCGATGAATCATCTTGGTCGCGCGTTGTATTCATCGGTGCTGGCCGATCCGCGTCGGCCCGCCAACACAGCGCGGTTCGTGTACATGAATCCCCGCGCGGCTGAGACGTTCTTCGTCGACTACGACCAGGTGGCTCGGAATGCGGCCGCGATGTTGCGTATGGAACTGGGCCGTAATCCCCACGACGAGGAGCTCATCGCCTTGGTGAGCGAATTATCGACGGGCAGTGAGCTATTCCGGCAGCAGTGGGCATCTCAGGACGTCCGGCTGAAGGGATACGGGAGCAAGCGCGTGAATCATCCGGTGGTGGGCCGGCTCGACTTGAATTTCGAGTCCATGGATCTGCCCACCGAACCTGGCCTGCAGTTGAATGTCTACACCGCACCTGCGGGAGGGGCGGCCGCTGACAGTCTGGCCCTGTTGGCGTCGTGGGCTAGCACGGAGACGATTCGCGGTTAGCGCGATGGCGACGGCGCAAGCGCGAAGGTGGGGTGATCGGCATCGTCGGGCAGCTTTGCGAAGTACCGGCCGACCAGCCATTTGCCAAGTATGGGTCTGAAAGCTGCAATGACCGGCGCCCGCTCGTGCACCGGCACCTCAGCGGCAACGTATGCGGTGGACTTTCCCTTAACCGTAAGGGTCACGTTGGGGTTGGCGCGGATGTTCCTCACCCACTGGCTCTCCCCACGCGTCGACACCAGATACTTGACGCCGTTCACGTCGACACTGGTGACGGCAACCTGCTGAGGATCGCCGCTGACACGCCCGGTCACCGTCAGCCTTTCAGCGACGTTGGCCCCAGCCATGATGCTGCTGAACTTCTTCTCGAACCACGTCGGCTTGAGATACGCCATACCAACAGTGTGGCGGGTTTCAGCTGCGGCTGATTACTTCCAGACCAGCAGGTCGTCGACGCCGTTGTTGTAGACCACCTGCGTGGGCGCCGGGCCGGTCACGTCGAAGTAGAGCTTGCCCCAGGATGAGTCGCCCTGCTGCAGCGTGCCGCCGCTGATTCCTGCCGGCGTGGCGGCCTGCCACAGTACCGGGTAATTGGTGCTGCCCGCGCGGGCGTTGAAGTCAGGAATGATCGGCGTCACGGAGCCTTTGGCGGCACGCACCTTCGCGGTGGCCTCCCACAGCTTGCCCGCCAGCGGATAGCCGGGGATGGTGTCGGTGCTGGGCTTCAGATCACTGATCTTCCAGACGGTGATCACCTGGCCACCGTTGTCGGCGAGGTGGTTCCAGCCGCCGAACTTGTCCACGCTCGGATCGGCTGCCGCGGTTGGGGCCAACACGACCGACAGGCTCACTGCTACGGCCACCGCCGCCGCTTTCATCCTCATGCGCCGCACGCTATGGACTTTGGATGAACAACAGTCAACCGCCACACGAATTCCAGTTGCGCTGCTCCTCAACGGGAGCTGGCGCACTCATATATTCACGACAGCCCATCCACAGTTCGGGCACACATCTGCCCGCCAGACTCACGCCGTGATGCCAGTTCAAGATCGGGAGCGGGGTTGACAGCCGTGGCCGGCAACCGTCCGGTGAGTATCTGCCGCAAAGACGGGATGCCAATCCGTGCGTTGATCGTAGACGACGAACCGGTACTGGCCGAGATGGTTTCGATGACGCTGCGCTATGAAGGATGGCACGTTGCCACCGCCGGAAGTGGAGCGGCGGCCATCAGATCCGCCCGCGATAACCCGCCAGACGTCGTTGTCCTCGACATCATGTTGCCCGATATCAGCGGCCTGGAAGTCCTGGCGGTACTGCGCGAGAACCAACCGGGTCTGCCGCTGCTGCTGCTGACGGCGAAAGATTCGCAGGAAGAGCGCATCGCGGGTCTCAGCGCCGGTGGCGACGACTATGTCACCAAGCCCTTCAGCCTGGAAGAACTCGTGCTGCGACTCAGGGCGTTGTTGCGCCGGGCAGGCGTCGCCGTTGCCGATGACTCCGCGAGAGTAGTTGTCGGGGACCTCGTGCTCGATGAGGACTCCCATGAGGTGTTTCGCGGTGACGATGCGATCAACCTGACCGCAACGGAATTCGAAGTTCTGCGGATGTTGATGCACAACGCTCGTCGTGTGGTCGGCAAGAGTCAGATTCTCGACCGAGTGTGGGATTACGATTTCGGCGGTCGTTCAAACGTCGTCGAACTTTATATTTCCTACCTACGCAAGAAGATCGACTACGGACGTGAACCCATGATTCACACGTTGCGTGGTTCGGGCTATCTGATCAAACCCGCCGGCCCGAACCAGTTGTGAGCTCGCCGCTCGGTGCAGCGCACGCGACGGCTCGCGAACCGGAACCGGGAATCGCGTTTCGGCTGCGTCACCCCAGCGCGTGGTCGCTGCAAGTTCGCCTGCTGGCGTTGCAGGTCGCACTGCTGGCGTTGGTATGCATCGGCATCGGCGCGGGCACGTTGACAGCCATGCATCGATTTCTACTCGATCAACTCGATGCACAGGTCGTCGATGCGGCGACACGTTCCTCCTTCCTCTACACCCTGGGACCGCCACCGCCGATACCCGGCATTGTCCTGCCGGCTCCTTCCGGCGCGTTCTTCCTCAATGCGCCGGGGCAGTCGGCCGGAACATTGGGAGCGTTGTTGTCGGAGGACCGCGTGCTGGACGCGGCGGTGGTCACGGATAAGGGGTCGCTGAAACCGTTGAGTGAGCGTGCTCGTCGCGAGATTGCCGCGACTTTCTCTGCGGGGCCGTCATCGATCAACATCGATGGACTTGGAGCGTACCGGGTGATCGCCTCCCCAGCTCGCAACGGAAGAACCATCGTCACCGGCTTGCCAACCAAAAGCCTTGATGAAACGCAATTTTCACTGCTGGGGATGCTCGCCGTGATGGTCGCCGTGGCACTGGCCGCTGCGATCGTGATTGGCCTACTGATTCTGCGTCGGCAATTGACTCCGCTGTCCGCGGTGGCCGCTACAGCCCAGCGGGTCGCGGACTCCGACCTCGACCATGGCGAGGTGCGAATGCCGATGCCGTTGGCGCCGGCCGATTCGCCTGCGCGCTATACCGAAGTGGGCCGGCTTCGCGCCGCATTCGATCGGATGCTCCAGCGCATCGGCGACGCCATGACGGCCCGGCACGCCAGTGAGACACGGGTGCGCCAGTTCGTGGCCGACGCCAGCCACGAACTGCGCACCCCGCTGGCGGCCATCCGGGGGTACACCGAACTCGTACAACGTGAGCAGGATGAATTCTCTGACGACGTCGTCCATGCGTTGAGTCGTATCGACTCGGAAGCCAAGCGCATGTCGCGCCTGGTCGAAGACATGCTGTTGTTGGCCCGCCTCGATGCCGGCCGGTCCATCGATAACGTGCCAGTGGACCTGTCGCAGTTGACGATCAACGCGGTGAGCGACGCCCACGTCGCGGGACGCGATCATTCGTGGGAGCTGCATCTGCCCGATGAGCCGGTCGTCATGATCGGCGATGGCGCACGATTGCACCAGGTGGTCGCAAACTTGCTTTCTAATGCGCGGGTCCACACTCCTGGTGGCACGACTGTCACGACCTCGCTGAGGAAAACAGCGGACGAGCGGATCATCATCGAGGTCATCGACGACGGCCCCGGCATACCGGCTGCGCAGCAACCGGAGATCTTCGGTCGCTTCGTGCGTGGTGACAGCTCACGGTCACGTCGTGCCGGCAGTACGGGCCTGGGCCTGTCGATAGTGGCTGCGGTGGTCAGCGCCCACCGCGGTCGCGTCATGGTGACCAGTGATCCCGGCGGCACGACCTTTACCGTTGTCCTGCCGGCAGCGCCCGAGATCCTTGAGCAGACCGGCGAAAGCCGCTGATAATGCGCAGGATTGCCGTTGGCGGCCGGGAATTCCCCGGCCGCCAACAGCGGCAGTGTGGTTGTTTCCCGAAGATTACAGCGGCGGGCAGGGGGTCAGCGGGGGGCACGGTCGTGGCCCGGCCGGACCCGGACCGGCGGGGCCCGGTCCGACCGGACCCGGACCCGGACCAGGGCCAGGACCGCCGGGGCCGGCTGGGCCCGGTCCGCCGACACAAGGGGTGCCGGGCAGACAGGGTGGAGGCGGCGCGGCGGTGGCAATCTGCGATCCGAAACCGGCAACGGCGAACATCATTGTGCCGGCGACAAGTGACGCACGCAGGGCGTTGCGGCGCAACGACAGCTGTTTCATGGTAGATCTCTTTCTCCCAGTGGAATTCTCGGGTTGGCGTTGCGCATCATCCAGGTGCGCAACGGGTAGGCCTCTAACGAGGCGGCGGCGGACAGGGGGCGTTCGGAGGGCACTGGCCTGGAGGCGGTGGGGGTGGTGCGGCGTTGGCGACACCGGCCCCGATGCCCATCGCGCTCAGGGCGAGCCCGGTGCACACCAAGGCTGTGCCGAATAGACCACGTTGGCGGGCTTTGGAATACAAAACAATTCCCTTCTGTGAAATCTGCTGTCCCACAACAACCATAGCCAGGCTGCCTGTGATCAAGCGGGCTCTCTTTATGGCTAGGCTATGGATCTGAGTGTGTTTCTACGAGGCTGGTGACGATGGGGATACATCGCGGCGTGTCTGCTCGACGTCCACGTCGGTGCGGCTTCTCCGGGTCGCATAGGTGGCCACACTTACGGCGCTGCTAGTTCGTTGACAGTGCGTGCATAGTGCGCGGACTTAGCATCCTCGAGTATCTGGTTCGCACTTCGAGGAGCAAGTGGTGGCAGGCATTTGGTCCGGATGAGGTCGCGTGGCAATCGATTTGCGCGACGGGATTCTGCTTCCGGTCACCGACCCATGATCTCCGCCGACTCCATTTCGGCGGTGTAGTGAATCCCAGTGATCACTATCGACGAGTAACAAGGAGGAGCGATGTTTCCCAAAGCAGTAACGGCGCGGATGGGCCGTGCCACCGTGGTGGCGGTGTGTGGCAGCGGTGTCGCACTGGCGCTCGGTGGTGTGGCCGCGCCGGTCGCACAGGCGGAGCCGCCGGGCATGTGTATCCCTGGAATGCCTTGTGGCCCAGGAGGACCAGGTGGTCCAGGCGGGTTCGGCATGGGTGGCCCGGGTGGTCCCGGTGGCGCCGGACCCATGGGCTTCATGGGTGGGCCAGGTGGGCCAGGTGGGCCGGGAGGGCCGGGCTTGGGTGGCCCCAGACTCGGCCCACTGGGTCCGATCCCGTGCCTTCTGCCGATCGTGTGCCCGCCGCCGCGCTGAGCAGTTGGGCCCTCATGTCGGGGAGTGAGTGCATGTATGGCGGCACTCACTCCCTGATTGCGTGATTTCTACGCGCTCTTGAGTCGAATCTTCCAGCGCACCAGGCTCAGATAACCGATGCACAGTGCCCCGAGCATGCCCATGTTGAACCACCACGCCGACGCCGTGTGATGCCAGTGCGCGTCCTTGGGGGTCAACGGGCCGGGCACCAACTTGATCAGGTCGATCGTCGAGGCCGACGCGGCGAAGCCCCAGCGGGCCGGGGTGATCCACGACAACTGGTCGAGCACCACGCGGCCCGTCACCGGGATCATGCCGCCGGAGAACACCAGCTGACTCATGACCGCGACAACCAGCAGCGGCATGATCTGCTCGTTCGACTTGGCCAGTGCGGACAGCGCCAGACCCACCATCGCCGCGGTGACGGTCGTCGCGCCCATCACCACGAACAGCTCCACCGTCGGGCTCAGGAACGTCAGCGAACCCTGCGTCGGCCCGCCCTTGCCCGCGACGGTGATCGCGGTGACGATCGTGGACTGCACGATCGCGAACACCGCGTAGATGCAGACCTTCGCCAGCAGGTACGCCGTCGTCGACAACCCCACTGCCTGTTCTCGACGGAAGATCGGTCGTTCGCCGATGAGATCGCGAACCGTGAGCGCGGTGCCCATGAAGATCGCGCCGACGTTGAGCAGCACCAGGATCTGGCCGGGCTCGTTGGGCGCGTCGCCCATCGGGTCGGGCACCCCGAAGCCGACGGTGCCGGGCACCGACAAGGACAGCACACCCATGATGAACGGCAGCACCGCCAGGAAGATGAAATAGCCCCGGTCGGAGATGATCAGCCGCATCTGGCGGCGCGCGATCGTGGAGAACTGGCGCAACAGGCTGGTGTGCGTCGGCTCGCCCATGTTCGACGGCGTCTCCAACGGCGGCGGCGGGGGAGCGGGCCCGGTCGCCGACAGGTAGCGGTGATGGGCGGCGTCCGGGTCGCCGGCGACGCTGCTGAAGATGTCGGCCCAGTTGGTGGTGCCCATCGCCGGGCCGATTTGGCTGGGTGGACCGCAGAATGCCGTCTTGCCGCCGGGCGCCAGCAGCAGCACCTGGTCGCACACGTCGAGGTAGGTCAGCGAGTGGGTGACCACCAAAACGACGCGGCCGGCGTCGGCCAGCTGGCGCAGCATCGTCATGACCTGACGGTCCAGCGCGGGGTCCAGGCCCGACGTCGGCTCGTCGAGGATCAGCAGCGACGGCCCGGTCAGCAGCTCCAGGGCCACCGACGCGCGTTTGCGCTGGCCGCCGGAGAGCTTGTCCACCCGAGTGTCCGCGTGCTGGGTCATCTCCAGCTCGCCGAGCACCTGGGCCACCACTTGCTGGCGGTCCTCCTTGGTGGTGTCCGGTGGCAGCCGCAGCTCAGCGGCATACATCAGCGCCTGGTTGACCGTCAGCTGGCCGTGCACGACGTCGTCCTGCGGCACCATGCCGATCCGGGAGCGCAGCGAGGCGTACTCGGCGTGGATGTTGTGACCCTCGAAAGTCACTGTGCCGCTTGTCGGATGGGTGTAGCCGGCGACCAGCCGCGCGAAGGTGGACTTGCCGGCGCCGGACGGGCCGATCACCGCGGTGAGCGTGCCGGGGCGGGCCGTCAGCGAGATGTTGTCCAGCAGGGTCTTGTTGTTCTCGATCGTCCACGTCACCGCGCGCACGTCCAGACCGCCGGTGGCGGTGGCCGCTTCGGTCTCAGTGCGCCGGGCCAGCGTGCCGCCGGCGAAGACCAGGTCGATGTTGCCGATGGTGACGGTGTCGCCGTCGTTGAGCATCGCGGTGTCGACCCGGGTGCCGTTGACGAACGTGCCGTTGATGCTGCGGTTGTCGACGATCTCCGTCCCGCCCGGGGTCGGGATCAGCGTGGCGTGGTGGCGCGAGGCCAGCACGTCGGGGATGACGATGTCGTTGTCGGTCGCGCGGCCGATCTTGACGCCGCCGGGCGGCACCTCGCTGGGCGCACCCGGGCGCAGGATCTTGAGCATCGACGTCGCGAGGTTCGACGACCCGGCAGGGGGCTTGCCGACCGCCTGGCGCAGCTGGGTCGGCGCGGTCGCCGGTGGGGGAGCAGCGGGTCCGGACCCGGTGGGGGGGCGGTACGCCGGCGGCGCCTGGTGGGTGGCATGCGGTTGCGACGGCGACTGCTGCCACGATCCGGCCGTCGCCGCACCCCGGCTCGGCGCGGCGGGCCACGACGGCGAGGACAGCGGGGCGGCCAGGCGCACCGAGGACGTCTGCGGCGGACGGCCCACCGAACCTTGGGCACGGCCGAGCCCGAAGCTCACCGGAGGCCCGTCGGGATTGCCGACGTTCAGGGTCATGCCGTCGGTGATGTCGACGGACGGCATCCGGCGCCCATTGACGAACATGCCGTTGAGCGAGCCGTTGTCGACGGCCATCCACCGGCCGTGGTCATAGCGCAACACCAGGTGGGCGCGCGAGATCAAGGGGTGGGCGATTCGCACGTCGGCGCGCAGGTCGCGGCCGACCACGACGTCATGGCCTGCGGCGAAGGTGCGCTCCGACCCGTCGTACCGAACTGTCAGAACGGGCGCGGCTGGTCGAGTCATCGACACCAACTCTATCGGTAGCGAGGCCGATGGCTCGTTACGCCGGACCGCCCGTCACCACACAAAGAGTCCGCGAGTAGATGGTCGGCATGCATTTATTGCAGTGCGTGCACAGCGATTGCACAGAATGGGCGTCGCCGTCGGCCTGAATGCGATTGAGCAGATTCGCCTCGGCCAACAGAGCTCGGCCCATCGCCACGAATTCGAAGCCCGCGGCCATCGCGCGGTCCATCGAATCGCGGTTGGTGATACCGCCGAGCAGGATCAGCGGCATCGTCAGCTCCTTGCGGAACTGCTCGGCGTCCTGCAGCAGGTAGGTCTCGCGATAGGGGTATTCGCGCATGAATTTCTTGCCGGTCATGCGCATGCCCCAGTTCAGCGGCCATTTCTGGGCGGCGGCAAACTCCTTCACCGGCGCATCGCCGCGGAACAGGTACATCGGGTTGAGCAGCGAGCTGCCCGCGGTCAGTTCGATGGCGTCCAGGCCACCGTCCTCCTCCAGCCACTTCGCGGTCTGCAACGACTCCTCGATGTTGATGGAGCCGCGCACCCCGTCGGCCATGTTGAGCTTCGCGGTCACCGCGATCGGGGCCGGGCCGAGCCGCTCGACCTCGCGACGCACGGCCATCACGATGCCGCGGGCCACCTTCGCCCGGTTCTCCAAGGAGCCGCCGAACTCGTCGGTGCGGCGGTTGATCATCGGCGACAGGAACGAGCTGGCCAGATAGTTGTGGCCGAGATGGATTTCGACGGCGTCGAAACCGGAGTCGATGGCGAACCGGGCCGCCGACGCGTGGGCGGCGATGACGTCGTTGATGTCGTCGCGGGTGGCGTGCTTGGCGAACTTCATCGACAGCGGGTTGAAGAACCGGACCGGGGCCAGCGCGGTGGCCTTGTTCGACCGCGCATTTGCCACCGGGCCGGCGTGGCCGATCTGCGCGCTGATGGCCGCGCCCTCGGCGTGGATGGCGTCGGCCAGCCGCTGCAGGCCGCGCTGGGCTTGCGGACGCATCCAGATCTGTCCGCCGTTGGTGCGGCCACCCTGGCTCACCGCGGTGTAGGCGACGGTCGTCATGCCGACGCCACCGGCGGCAATGGCGCGGTGGAAGGCGATCAGGTCGTCGGAGACGACGTCGTCGGGCGTGCGCGCCTCGAAGGTGGCGGATTTGATGATGCGGTTGCGCAGGGTGATGGGGCCGAGTGTGGCGGGGCTGAACACATCTGGCGCACTGTTCATAACCGCAGCTGACCACGCGGTACTCGATGCTGTCAACGACAGCTCCCGCTGCGATGGAAGAATGTGGCGCGTGGTCGCTATCACCCTGGACGGCAAGCTCACCCGTGACGAGATTTTCGTCGACCTCACCGACCGCGTGGCGGCGCTGACCGCGGCCGGACGCACCCCCGGACTGGGCACGGTGCTGGTCGGTGACGACCCCGGTTCGCACGCCTACGTGAAGGGCAAGCACTCCGACTGCGCCAAGGTCGGGATCACCTCGATCCGTCGTGATCTGCCCGCCGATGTCAGCCAGGCCCAGCTCGACGACACGCTCGACGAGCTCAACGCCAACCCCGAGTGCACCGGCTACATCGTGCAGCTGCCGTTGCCGCGCCACCTCGACGAGAACGCCGCGCTCGAGCGGGTCGACCCGGACAAGGACGCAGACGGGTTGCACCCGACCAACCTGGGCCGGCTGGTGCTGGGCAAAGAGGCTCCTCTGCCCTGCACGCCGCGTGGCATCGTGCACTTGCTGCGCCGCTTTGACGTGCCGATCGCCGGCGCGCATGTGGTGGTCATCGGGCGCGGCGTCACCGTTGGCCGGCCGCTGGGCCTGCTGCTCACCCGCCGCAGCGAGAACGCGACAGTGACGTTGTGCCACACCGGAACTCGTGATCTTCCTGCGCTCACCCGGCAGGCCGACATCATCGTCGCCGCCGTGGGCGTGCCGCACATGCTGACCGCCGACATGGTGCGGGCCGGTGCTGCTGTCGTCGACGTCGGCGTGAGCCGGGTGGACGGAAAGCTCACCGGCGACGTGCATCCCGATGTCTGGGACGTCGCGGGACATGTTTCGCCCAACCCCGGCGGGGTGGGTCCGCTGACTCGGGCGTTCCTGCTCACCAACGTCGTCGAACTGGCCGAAGCCGCGCGGTGACCGCTCGGGCGAAGCGCCGGCTGCCGACCCGCGCGGAGGCGGTGGCCTTCGCTGGACGCGTGGTGCGTTCGCAGTGGCCCATCCTGAGCGTCGGGGTGATCTTCGCGGTCGCCTTCGTTCTGGTGGCAGCAGGGTTTTGGCGCCGCGGCTCGCTGCTGATCGGCATCGCGGTGGGGGTGGCCGCCGTGCTGCGCCTTGTGCTGTCGGAAGAGCGGGCGGGACTGTTGGTGGTGCGTTCCCGCGGAGTCGACTTCGCCACCATGACCACGGTGTGCGTGGCGATGGTCTATATCGCGTCGACGATCGATCCCCTGGGTACGTCGTAGTCCTTCTACTTTGCCCGACGGGCAATTTTGCACGGTAGGCAACTTTAGGCGTACGGTGGCGGCATGACCGCACCGCCGGGACTGCGCGAGCGTAAGAAGGCCGACACCCGTAGAGCGCTCAGCGACGCTGCACTCGCGCTGACCTTCGAGCGTGGACTCGACAACGTCACCCGGGAAGCCATCGCCGAGCGGGCCGGCGTATCGCTGCGGACGTTCAACAACTACTTCGCCGGCAAGTACGAGGCCATCGCCTACCGCCAGCTCGAACGAATGCGGCGCAGCCTTGCGGCTTTTCGGGCGCGGCCCGCGCGTGAGCCGTTGTGGACGGCCATCACCGAGTCGGTGCTCGCCCCTCTGCTTGCCGAGATGGGTGAGGACTATGCGCCGACACGCAAACAGCTCGACCAGCTCATCGAGCTCAGTATGGCCATCGAAGTGCGCAACGCTCTGGCCAAAGACCTGATGGCCGAATGGATCGACGCGATCGCCGAACGTACCGGCACCGATCCGGTGCGCGATATGTATCCGCGCCTGGTGGCCGCCAGCATCCGCGCTGTCGCGGAAGCCGCCATGGACACCTACATCGCCTCTGACCCGCCTGTTCCGATCGTCGGCCTGATGCGCCGAGCCTTCGCCGAGGTCGTCGCCGGGCTACCCGAACCGAAAAGGAAGTCGCCATGAACAACCTCGACGTCGTCATCTCCGGCGCCGGGCCCAACGGTCTGATGCTGGCCTGCGAACTCGCCCTGGCCGGCGTCGCTCCCGTCGTGCTCGACGCGCTGCCCGGGCCTAGCGATGAACCGAAAGCCAATGGCCTTGTCGGACAGGTGGTTCGGCTGCTCGACATGCGTGGGCTCTACACCAGGTTCGCGGGCCTCGCCGATCCGCCACAGCCGGCAGCGGGCTGGATCTTCTCCGGCATGACATTGGATTTCGCCGGCATGGACGACAATCCGATGTACGCGATGGCTATTTCGCAACCGAAGCTGGTGCAATTCCTCGATGAGCGTGCGCGAGAGCTGGGCATCGAGATCCGCTGGGGTCACGAGCTCACCGGACTGGACCCCGCCGATGACGGTGTCCGGCTGACGATCGCCACGGAATCCGGTGTCTACACCGAGACCGCTGCGTACCTGGTGGGGGCCGACGGCGGGCGCAGCTTCGTCCGCAAGAGCGTGGGCATCGACTTTCCCGGCGCGACCTCACCGACGGTCGCCCGACTCGCGCACGTGTCGGTGCCCGAGGAATACCAGCACGCCGACGGCGGTCTTGACGTGCCGGGATTTGGCCGAGTCGCATTCGGCCACAACAGATTCGAGCGCGGCATGGTCATCTATGCGCCATTCGAGACCGACCGCAGCCTCTTGGGCACCATGGAATACGGCACCCCGTCGGGTGGCGAGGAACCCATGTCGCTCGACGAACTGCGTGACAGCCTGACCCGCGTGCTCGGCACCGAACTGCGCGTCGACGAGCCGCGAGGGCCGGGCCCACACGCATTGCGGCGCATCAACGGACAGAACACCCGCCAGGCCGAACGATATCGGGATGGCCGCGTCCTGTTGGTCGGGGACGCGGCGCATGTCCACAGCGCGATGGGCGGCCCCGGCCTGAACCTCGGGATGCAGGACGTCTTCAATGTCGGCTGGAAGCTCGCCGCCGTCCTCAACGGCACCGCACCCGACGCCCTGCTCGACACGTACCAGGCCGAGCGGTATCCCGTCGGCGAGCGGGTGATGATGCATTCGATGTCCCAGATTGCGCTGATGGCCCCGGGTCCTGAAATTGCCCAACTGCGAAAGCTTTTCGCAGAGCTTATCGCCGTTCCGCAGGTCATCCCCAAGATGGCGGGACTGTTGGCCGGCTCCGATGTCCGCTACGACGTCGGCGACGACCACCGGCTTTCCGGCTATCTGGTGCCGGACCTGACGCTCGACGACGGCCGCCGGGTGGCGAGCCTGCTGCACAAGGCCGGGCCGGTGCTACTCGACCTGTGCGGCGGTGCGGCCGCGGCCGGGGCGCACGGCTGGGCAGACCGCGTCGACATCGTCGAGGCGGAACTGGCCGGTGGTCCGGCAGCGATACTCATTCGGCCGGACGGCTACGTCGCCTGGGCCGCAGACGATTTCGGGCCCGACGATGCGCACAATCTGCAAGCGGCGCTCACCCGCTGGTTCGGACCCTAACTGCCGAGCGTCGCCCGGAGGCACACCGTGATGTAGGGCAACGCCAACCCCGTCGAGTTGGCCAGCGCGGGATGGGTGGCCAGCAACTCGCGAACCTCCGCGAGCGTTTGGGTGCGCACTTCCGCCGGTTGGGTGATGCAGTAGCTACGCGATGCCACCAGGTCGATCAGCGCTTGCGGCGTCAGGTAACTCGTCCACTCCACCTGATGGCGTTCGACGTCGATGAAGGTATTCGGCAGTGGCGAGGCGCTGTCGAAAACCTCGCGGGCGTTCTCGGAGCCGATGATGCGGCCGAGATCCTTGACCCAGCCCAGCCTCTCGTCGCGGGCATTCCACACCAGACCCAGCCGGCCGCCCGGCCGCAGTACCCGCGCCACCTCGGCGGCGGCCTGTTCCGGATCGAACCAATGCCACGCCTGGGCCACCAGAACCGCGTCAACATGAGAGTCCGGCAACGGGATCTGCTCGGCGGTGCCCAGCAGCGCCGGGGTGTCGGGCAGTGCGGAACTGAGCAGCTCCAGCATCTCGGCCAACGGGTCGACGGCCACCACGTCCAGGCCACGTTCGACCAGTCGGGTGGTCAGCTTGCCGGTCCCAGCGCCCAGGTCCAGCACGTCGCGAGCGCCGGGCGGCAGCAGCCAGTCGATCGCCTCCGGCGGATACGACGGGCGGCCCCGCTCGTAGGCGGCGGCCTCGGACCCGAAGGACAGTGAACGTTCCCGCCGCGACTCGGTCACGGGGTGCGGGAACCTTCGCCGTCGGCCAGATCCAGTGTCCGGCGGATCAACTCGCCCACGGCCTCGGTTTCGACGAGGAACCCGTCGTGGCCGTAGATCGACTCGACGACATTGAGCCCCGAGCAGTTCGGCAGTAGGGCGGCCAGTTCCTGCTGCAGGCGCAGCGGGTAGAGCCGGTCGGAGGTGATCCCGCCGACGACGGTGGGCACTGGGCAGGACGCCAGGGCCGCGGCCACTCCGCCGCGTCCGCGCCCGACGTCGTGGTTGGACAGCGTTTCGGTCAGCGTCACGTAGCTGCCCGCGTCGAACCGCTCGACCAGCTTGGCGCCCTGGTACTCCAGGTAGCTCTGCACCGCGTACCGGCCGCCGGCCAGCGTGTCCTCGTCGTCCTGGGCGTCATTGCCGAACCGGTCGTCCAGCTCGACCTCGCCGCGGTAGGTCAGATGGGCGAACCGGCGGGCGAGCTGCAGGCCGACATCGGGATTGCGCCCGGTGCCGTGATAATCGCCGTTCTGCCAGTTCGGGTCCGCCTTGATGGCCGCGATCTGAGTGCTCTGCGTCCCGATCTGGTCGGCGGTCGCACGAGCACCGACTGCCAGCACCAGGGCGGCCCGCACCCGCTCGGGATAGCCGATCATCCACTCCAGGGCGCGCGCGCCGCCCATCGAACCGCCCACCAGCGCGGCGACGTCGGTGACGCCGAGCGCGGCCAGCGCGGCCACATCGGCGTTGACCTGGTCGCGCACCGTGATGACGGGGAATCGCGAACCCCACGGCTTGCCGTCACGGGCCAGCGAGCTGGGCCCGGTCGAGCCGCGGCACCCGCCGAGAACGTTGGTGGCCACCGCACACCAGCGGTTGGTGTCGACCGGCGCGCCGGGGCCGGCGACGCCGTCCCACCAGCCGGGGGTCGGGTGGCCGGGACCGTCTGGCCCGGTCAGATGCGAGTCACCGGTCAGCGCATGCAGCGCCACCACCACGTTGTCGCGGTTGGGGGAGAGCTCGCCCCAGCGCTGCACCGCGATCGAGACGTCCTCGAGTACCACTCTGCTTTCCAGCGTCAGCGGGCCGATGTCGACGACACCGATCTCACCCTCGGCCGGCAGCGTCACTATGCGCTCATCACTGATGGTCATGTCAGGCTCACTCAAAAGGCCGCCACGGCCCGCGGGTCCGACGCCTGCCCGTCCGACACGGACTTGGCGGCCGCGAAGCCACGTTCCAGGTCGGCCAGGATGTCGTCGATGCCCTCGATGCCGACGGCCAGTCGCACCAGACCCGGGGTGACACCAGTGGACAGCTGCTCTTCGGCGGACAGCTGCTGATGTGTGGTCGACGCCGGGTGGATCACCAGCGAGCGCACGTCGCCGATGTTGGCGACATGGCTGTGCAGCGTCAGAGCGTTGACGAACGCCTTGCCCGCCTCGACACCGTCGGCCAGTTCGAAGGCCAGCACCGCACCGGTTCCCTTGGGCGCCAACTTCTTTGCACGCTCGTACCACGGCGACGTGGGCAGCCCCGCGTAGTTGACCGACACCACGTCCTCGTGCCCGGCCAGATATTCGGCCACCTTCAGCGCGTTGGACACGTGGCGCTCGATGCGCAGGCTCAGCGTCTCCAGGCCCTGCGCCACCAGGAAGGCGTTGAACGGCGATGCCGCTGAGCCCAGGTCACGCAGCAGCTGAACGCGGGCCTTGAGCGCGTAGGCGGGCGGGCCGAGTTCGGCGAAGACGACGCCGTGGTAGCTGGGATCCGGGGTGGTAAAACCCGGAAAGCGTCCGCTTGCGGTCCAGTCGAAGTTGCCGCTGTCGACGATCACCCCGGCGATTGCCGTGCCGTGGCCGCCGAGGTACTTCGTTGCCGAGTGCACGACGATGTCGGCGCCCTGGGAGATCGGCTGGATCAGGTAGGGCGTGGCGATGGTGTTGTCGACGATCAGCGGGACCCCGTTGGCGTGGGCCACCTTGGACACGGCCGGGGTGTCCAGTATGTCGATCTGCGGGTTGGAGATCGTCTCGGCGAAGAACGCCTTGGTGTTCGGCTGGACCGCCGCCTGCCAGGACTCGGGGTCGTCGGGGTCCGTCACGAACGTGGTCTCGATGCCCAGCTTGGGCAGCGTGTAGTGCAGCAGGTTGTAGGTGCCGCCGTACAGCCGCGGGCTGGACACGATGTGGTCGCCGGCGCCGGCCAGATTCAGGATCGCTAACGTTTCCGCGGCCTGCCCCGAGGCCAGGAACAGGGCGGCGACGCCGCCTTCCAGGGCTGCGATGCGCTGCTCGACGGTGTCCTGCGTCGGATTCATGATCCGGGTGTAGATGTTGCCGGGTTCGGCCAGCCCGAACAGCGCGGCGGCGTGCTCGGTGTTGTCGAAGGTGTACGACGTGGTCGCGTAGATCGGGAGCGCCCTGGCGTGCGTCGCGGAGTCGGGGGTCTGCCCGGCGTGGATCTGTTTGGTCTCGAAGGACCAGCTTGCGCTGGGGTCCTCGGTTTCGGGTGTAGTCATGTGAAACGAACCTCCATCTGTTTCTGGGGGCCCGTCATCCACGGACCCGCGCTTGCCGTGCAGCTAGGTACCGCTGCTCAACCTGGTCTTCACCCGGAGCACCCCACCGCGGTTGGAGGGTTGCCGGCCAGCGAGCCGGGGCTTGACGCTGGCGCTCATGACCGACCCAAAGCATAGCGGACCTTCGTAACGGGAGGCCAGCCGGTTATCCGGCGCAATTTGGGTATGCACTGTGACGCAGACCTCTCCACAGATACGACGACGGCGATCACGTAGGTTCAAATGCGACGCGATACTGATAGCCGTCAACGCACCTGATTGAACGCCCGGGAGACAACAGCACATGAGCGCCGAGCAACCGTCCATCATCTACACGCTCACCGACGAGGCGCCGCTGCTGGCGACGTACGCCTTCTTGCCGATCCTCCGTACCTTCGTCGAGCCCGCCGGCATCGGCGTCAAGACCAGTGACATTTCCGTGGCCGCGCGCATCCTCGCCGAGTTCAGCGACCGGCTGACCGACGAGCAGCGGGTGCCTGACAACCTGGCCGAGCTGGGCGCGCTGACCCAGGACCCTAGTGCCAACATCATCAAGCTGCCGAACATCAGCGCGTCGGTACCGCAGCTCGTCGCCGCCATCAAAGAGCTCAAGGCCAAGGGCTACGACCTGCCCGACTATCCGGACGATCCCAAGACCGACGAAGCGCGCGAGATCAAGGCCCGCTACTCCAAGGTGCTCGGCAGTGCGGTGAATCCGGTTCTGCGTGAAGGTAACTCAGATCGTCGCGCACCCAAGGCGGTCAAGGAATTCGCCAGGAAACACCCGCACAGCATGAGCCAGTGGTCGCAGGCGTCACGCACCCACGTCGCGACCATGAAGACCGGCGACTTCTACCACGGTGAGAAGTCGATGACGCTCGACAAGGACCGCAAGGTGCGGATGGAGCTCAAGGCCAAGAGCGGCGAGACCATCGTGCTCAAGCCCGAGGTCAAGCTCGACAACGGCGACGTCATCGACAGCATGTACATGAGCAAGAAGGCGCTGATCGACTTCTACGAAGAGCAGATCGAGGACGCCTACAAGACCGGCGTGATGTTCTCGCTGCACGTCAAGGCCACCATGATGAAGGTTTCGCACCCCATCGTGTTCGGCCACGCGGTCAAGGTGTTCTACAAGGACGCGTTCGCCAAGCACGAGGCGCTGTTCGACGAGCTCGGTGTCAACGTCAACAACGGCCTGTCCGATCTCTACGACAAGATCGAGACGCTGCCCGCCTCGCAGCGCGAAGAGATCATCGAAGACCTGCACCGCTGCCACGAGCACCGGCCGGAGTTGGCGATGGTCGACTCGGCGAAGGGCATCTCGAACTTCCACTCACCCAGCGATGTCATCGTCGACGCGTCGATGCCCGCGATGATCCGGCTCGGCGGCAAAATGTACGGCGCCGACGGCCGCACCAAGGACACCAAGGCCGTCAACCCGGAGTCGACCTTCTCCCGGATGTACCAGGAAGTCATCAACTTTTGTAAGACCCACGGCCAGTTCGACCCGACCACTATGGGCACCGTCCCCAACGTCGGGCTGATGGCGCAGAAGGCCGAGGAGTACGGCAGCCACGACAAGACGTTCGAAATCCCCGAGGACGGTGTCGCCGACATCGTCGACAACGACACCGGCGAGGTGCTGCTGAGCCAGGACGTCGAAGCCGGCGACATCTGGCGGATGCCGATCGTCAAGGACGCCCCCATCCGCGACTGGGTCAAGCTGGCCGTCAACCGGGCCCGGCTGTCCGGGATGCCGGTGGTGTTCTGGCTCGACGACGAGCGCCCGCACGAGAACGAGCTGCGCAAGAAGGTGAAGACCTACCTCAAGGATCACGACACCGAGGGCCTGGAGATCACGATCCTCCCGCAGGTGTGGGCCATGCGGTACACCCTGGAGCGGTTGATCCGCGGGCAGGACACCATTTCGGCAACCGGCAATATCCTGCGCGACTACCTCACCGACCTGTTCCCGATCCTGGAACTGGGCACCAGCGCCAAGATGCTGTCGATCGTGCCGCTGATGGCCGGCGGTGGCATGTACGAGACCGGTGCCGGCGGCTCGGCGCCCAAGCATGTCAGCCAGCTGGTGGAGGAGAACCATCTGCGGTGGGATTCGCTCGGCGAGTTCCTCGCGATCGGGGCCAGCCTCGAGGATCTGGGCATCAAGACCGGCAACGCGAAGGCCAAGGTGCTGGCGACCACGCTGGACACCGCGGTCGGAGAGCTGTTGGACGAGAACAAGAATCCGTCCCGCAAGACCGGTGAGCTGGACAACCGGGGCAGCCAGTTCTACCTCGCGCTGTACTGGGCGCAGGCACTCGCCGAGCAGACCGAGGACAAGGAACTGGCCGAGCATTTCGCGCCGCTGGCCAAGACCCTCGGCGAGAACGAGGCCGCGATCGTCGCCGAACTCAACGAGGTGCAGGGCCAGCCGGCCGACATCGGCGGCTATTACTACCCCGACCCCGAGAAGACCCTCGCGGTGATGCGGCCGAGCAAGACCTTCAACGAGGCGCTCGTGCCGGCGCAGGGCTGACGTGTGCGAAGCGCATCGACGTTAGACGGTTCGTTTCCGATTGTGTTTGACGCCGAGACAGTTCTGCCCTCCTGGCCCAGCACCCGCGGTCGGGGCCCATACGGTGATTCAGTGAGCGTCTGTTCCCACTCCTCGAACAAGTCAACACCGACCACGAACCCGTGCGCATCACATCCAAGGCTGGAGATGCGGTACTCATGTCGGCGGACGACTACGACTCCTGGCAAGAAACCGTCTACCCACCGCGTTCGCCCGAGAATGCGCGGCGACTCGTGGAGGCCGTCGCGCGTGACAGGGCCAGCCACGCCTCAACGGCGGGGTACACCAAATCGATCGACGAGCTCCGGGAGATGGCCGGCGGCGAAGAGTGACAAGCATCAACTTCGATCCCGACGCTTGGGAGGACTTTCTGTCTTGGTTGGCTTCCGACCGTAAGACAGCCCGCCGCGTCACCCGACTCATCGGAGAAATCCAGCGCGACCCGTTTACCGGGATTGGGAAACCAGAACCGCTTAAGGGGGATTTGTCCGGGTACTGGTCCCGGCGGATCGACGACGAACATCGGCTCGTGTACCGGGCAGACGATAACGAAGTCAAGATCCTCAAAGCCCGATACCACTACTGACTGGCGCGCAGCGACCGCCGAGTTTGGCGAATCCCGGACGAGTTCGGCCCGAGTGCCGGTATCAGCTCGACAACCATGGCCGGGTAACCGCCCGGCGCCCGGTGCTTGGCCGACCGACGGTACGGCGCAGTATGGAGAGCTATCGCGATGAGCGGGGAGTTAGCCGATTTCTTGGACACCTTGACAACGCAGCAGTGGGGTATGCGAGCCCGTCTGAACTACGGCGATTGCTTCTCCTACGCCCTCGCGACGGTCAGCGGCGAGCCCCTTCTGTTCAAGGGAGATGACTTCTCACACACCGACGTTCGTGCGGTTCCCACCGGCTGAAACGGACACTGGATACGCTCAGCTAGCGCCAGCCTCGGTCTGCGCCACCGGCGGCATGTGCGCCTCGACCCACTCGACGATCAGGTCGGTGACGCGCTGCGGCGCCTCGAACATCGGGATGTGCCCGACGCCGTCGAACTCCGTGACCTTCTCGATGTTCGGGATGTGCTTGCGGAAGTGGTTGCTAAACCGGGGGTTGCGGTAGTACCCGGTCGCGTTCGCAGACCACCAGGTGGGTGGGCACCGAGGTCTCGGTCAGCTCCATCAGTCCCGGCATCAGCAGGGCCTTGATGAGCAGTTGGTAGTAGGCCGGGCAGTGCGTGACGTCGTCGATGATCTCCTGCAGCTGCACCTCGGTCAGGCCGGCCGGGGTGGCGCTGATCGGCACGCTGGCGGCGGCCTTGGCGCCCGGCAGCCGCAGCGCCCGGTCACCGAGCAGCACGGCAGTCAGCCACACCGGCAGGCCGGCGACGAACTTGCCGACGATCTCGTATTTCACCGGTGACCAGCGGTGCCAGCCGCCGGCCGGGGCGATAGCGGTCAGGGTCCTGGCCCGGCGGCGGCGCTCGAGTTCGAAGGCCACCCAGCCGCCCAGCGAGTTGCCGATGACGTGTGCGGTGCCCCAGCCCAGCTGGTCGAGTTGCCGCTCGACGTGGTCGGCCAGGGTGTTGGTGTCCAGGAACCACGACCGGTTGCGCGGGCCGCCGTTGTGGCCGGCCATCGAGGGTGCGAACACCTCGTAGCGACCGGTGTCGGCCAGTTGTGCGGCGACGTCGGTCCAGACGTAGGACGACATCATGAACGGGTGCAAGAGGAGGATCGGTTCTCCAGCACCCAGATGAATGGATTCGCGGGGAGCCACAACCCGACCGTAAAGGTGATACCGCCGGTACCGCAATACCGCACGATAGGTTTTGCAGCGTGATCGTGACCACCATCAACGTCAACGGCGTGCGCGCCGCGGTGCGCCAGCGCTCGGAAGAAAACCTCGGTCTGTTGGACTGGCTGTCCCGGACCACCGCCGACGTCGTGTGTCTGCAGGAGACCCGCTCCGACGACGAGCAGATCGCCGAGGCGCTCGCCCCAGCTCTGGCCGACGGCTGGCATCTGGCGTCGGCCAGTCCGCACCTCAAGGGCCGCAGCGGGGTGGCGATCCTGTCCCGCACCCCGTTCGCCGCGGTGCGAATCGGTTTGGCGGCAACCGAATTCGAATCGCATGGCCGCTATCTGGAGGTAGACCTGGCGGGCGGACAGACGGTCGGCAGCGTCTATGTCCACACCGGGGAGGCGGGCACCGACCGGCAGCTGGAGAAGGAACGCTTCACCGGCGCACTGGCCAAGCGGATGGCCGAGCTGGCGGCCGACGGCCGCGACGCGGTGATCTGCGGTGACTGGAACATCGCCCACACCGAAAACGACATCAAAGCCTGGAAGGCCAACGTCAAGAAGGCCGGGTTCCTGCCCAGCGAACGGCAGTGGCTGACCGACCTGCTGGAGTCGGGGTGGGTCGACGTCATGCGCCGCATGCACCCCGACGTCGCAGGCCCGTACAGCTGGTGGTCCTGGCGGGGCAAGGCATTCGACAACGACGCCGGCTGGCGGATTGACTACCACCTGGCCAGCGATCCCCTGGCCGCCCGGACCGTGGCCGCCCGCGTGGAAAAGCCTGCCCTGTACGCACTGCGCTGGTCCGATCACGCCCCGGTGACCGTGGAGTTCGGCTAGCAGCCTTGCCGGTTCGGCCCGTCCAATACCTCGGGTGCGTTGTCGATCGCCGTGGTCACCGCGTCGAGCACCCGCGGATCCCAGGTCAGGGCGGTCGTGCGCGGAAGGTTCGTGATCATCGAAACATAGTCGCTGTGGGTGTCGTCGACTGTGTCGCAACGCCGGTGGGGCAGCACGGTGTCGTCGATGTCGCGTGCCAGGGCGCTGCCCAACTCGACGACCCCGTCGTTCGGCCACACCGCGGCGTCCGCGGGGGCGGGGTGGGTGTACCGATTGCCGCCGATCAGGGTGACCGGTATCCGGTCCAGGATGCCAGCTTGGGTGCTGTTCCAGCCCTTGGATCCGGTCAGGTAAGACTTGCCGAGTTCGCGCGCCGAGCCGGAAATATGGCTCGCCGCAATATCTCTGGCGTACCCCTTCATCTGGCTCTCGCAGAACTGGTCACCCGCGCACGCACTCAACCGGACGGTGCCCTCGACGTAGTTCGCCAGGTACGAACCCTGCCAAGGTGTTCCGATCGTTGTCAACGATCGCACGGTCACCGGCGAGCCGTTGGCCAGAAGGGTTCGGATAGCGGCGCGCGCGTAGAGCCCGCCCATGGAATGGCCGACGAGGTCGACCTCGTCGATTTTCTTCTCCGCATGCAGCCAGTCGATGAAGCGGGCCAGATGTTCGCCCGCCAGGTCGATGCTGCCGGTGCTGTCGATGGTCATGGCTGCGGGCCGTGGCGCCGGGCAAGAGGCGAACGCGCCGTAGCCGGTGGTGTCGTGCACCTGCCCCGGGCCAGCCATCGCGGGTGCGGTGAACACCGAATGCCCGGTCCTCAAAAGGTGTTCGCGCAACGGGGTGTGGTCGGTGCCCGCGGCCAAGCCGATCGCGCACGGAGCCTCCGGCGACGTGTAGGGGCTGGTGCTGGCCAGCCCCGAGATGATAACCACCGCGCGGGACGGCTGGCGAGGCGAGGTTCCGCTGTGCGAACAGCCGGCCAGCATGACGGCCGCCATCAGCGCCAGGCTGCGCAGCGCTAGGCGGGCCAGCACTAGGCCGGGCAGCCTTCCCGGTTGGTGCCGTCGAGTGCCTTGGGGGCGTCGTCGATGGACTTGTGCACCACGTCGAGCACCTGCGGGTCCCACGTCAGCGCGGTCTTCTGTTCCAGCCCAGCGAGATTGGAGACGAAGATGCTGTGGGTGTCGTCGAAGGTGTAGCAGCGCCGATGCGGCACCACCGGGTCGCTGATGTTCTTGGCGAGCGCGCTCTGCAGCGCCACGATGCCGTCATTGGGCCAGACCGCGGGGTTCACCTGTCCGTCGCTGCTGGTTTTTTCTCCGGTGAACTTCCTGCCGCCGATCAGCACCACCGGGATCTTGTCGAGGACCCCGGACTGGTATTCGTTCCAGCCGTCCTTGCCCATCAGGAACGCCTGGTTGACCTCACGTCCCGACCCGGCCATGAGCCGCTTCACTTCGTCGGACATGCCCTTCATCGAGGTCTCGCAGAAGGTGTCGCGCTTGCAGTCGCTCAGCGGGGTGATTCCGTTGGCGTAGTCGGACAGATAGGAGCCCTGCCACGGCGTCCCGATCGTGGTCAGCGACCGGACCTTCAGCGGCGAGTTCGTCGACGTCAACACCCGGATGGCGGCGCGAGAGTACAGCCCGCCCATCGAGTGACCGACGAAGTCGACCTCGGTGACGCCCTTGTCGGTGTGCAGCCAGTTGAGGAACCGGGCCAGATGCTCGCCGGCGGTGTCGATGCTGCCGGTCGAGTCGACGGTCATGTTCTCCGGCAGGGTGACCGGGCAAACCCCGAACGGGCCGAACCCGGTCTGGTCGACGACCTGGCCGCGGCCGGCCATCGCGGGGGAGGTGTAGACGGTGTAGCCCTTGCCGAGCAGGTACTCCCGCAGTGCGGTGTCGGTGTTGCCCGCGGCCAGTCCGGTGGCGCACGCCTGGTCGGGGCTGGTGAACGGACTCGTCGCGTCACCGCCGGACACGATCACCACCGCCGTGGACGCCGGGCGCTTCTCGTTGGTGGAATCGCTCTGACACCCGGCCAGCACGCAGATCATGGTCATCGCGGCGGCCAGCGCCAATACTCCTCGCACGAAGCAGGATGCTAGCCGCCAACGGCCTCGTGACAGGATTGACAGACCATGAGCAGCTCATCCCGTCGCGTCGTGTTTTCCGGCGTCCAACCGACTTCTGATTCGCTCCACCTGGGCAATGCGCTCGGCGCGATCAGGCAGTGGGTCGGTCTGCAGGACGATTACGACGCGTTCTTCTGCGTGGTGGACCTGCACGCGATCACCGTGCCGCAGGACCCCGCTACTCTGCGCCACCGCACTCTCGTGACCGCCGCGCAGTACCTCGCGCTGGGCATCGACCCGGACCGCGCGACGATCTTCGTGCAAAGCCACGTGCCCGCCCACACCGAACTGGCGTGGGTGTTGGGCTGCTTCACCGGGTTCGGCCAGGCCTCGCGGATGACGCAGTTCAAGGACAAGTCGCAGAAGCAGGGTGCCGACGCCACGACGGTCGGCCTGTTCACCTATCCGGTGCTAATGGCCGCCGACGTGCTGCTCTACGACACCGACCTGGTTCCGGTCGGCGAGGATCAGCGCCAGCATCTGGAGTTGGCCCGAGATGTCGCACAGCGGTTCAACACCCGCTTCCCCGACACCTTCGTCGTCCCGGAGCCGATGATCGCCCGCGTGACCGCCAAGATCTACGACCTGCAGGACCCGACCGCCAAGATGAGCAAGTCCGCGGCCACCGAGGCCGGCCTGATCAGCCTGCTCGACGATCCGAAGGTGACGGCCAAGAAGATCCGCTCGGCCGTCACCGACAGCGAGCGGGAGATCCGCTTCGACGTCGACGCCAAGCCGGGGGTGTCGAATCTGCTGTCGATCCAATCCGCGGTGACGGGCACCGACATCGAGACGCTCGTGGCGGGTTACGAAGGCCGCGGCTATGGCGACCTGAAGACGGACACCGCCGAGGCCGTCGTCGACTACGTGACGCCGCTGCAGCAGCGCGTCGACGAGCTGCTGGCCGACCCGGCTGAACTGCAGGCGATCCTCGCCAAGGGTGCGGCACGGGCACGCGAGGTGTCTGCCAAGACCATCGGACGGGTATACGAGCAGTTAGGGTTTTTGCCGACAAGTCCGTAGACGATGCGGGAAGGCTGGGGGCAATGGCAGAACCGGCCAAGACGCCGAGCCGCTTGGACCGGTGGCGGGCCCGCTATCACTGGTTCGATCACGCGATGCGCGCCCAGGAGCGCTACCAGAACGCCAAGGGTGACTTCTACGCCGCAGGCATCACCTACTTCACGATCTTCGCGCTGTTCCCGTTGCTGATGGTCGGGTTCGCGGCCGCCGGTTTTGCGCTGGCGAGCCGGCCGCATGTGCTGGCTGATATCGAAGGCCGGATCAAGGCAACGGTTTCCGGCGACTTCGGCCAGCAGCTGATCGGCCTGATCGATTCGGCGATCCAGTCCCGCACGTCGGTCGGCGTGATCGGTTTGGCCACCGCGGCATGGGCCGGGCTCAGCTGGATCTCCAATCTGCGTGAGGCACTGAGCCAGATGTGGGATCAGCGCGCCGACCCGCAGAACTTCGTGCGTGCCAAGCTGTCTGACTTGGTGGTGCTGTTGTCCACGTTCGTGGCGATCGTGTTGACCATCGGCCTGACGGCGCTGACGGATCTATCGGTGATGACCAAGGTGTTGCAGTGGATCGGCATAGCCCATCCCGACGGGCTGGGCGGTGTGCTGCGGGTGGTCTCGCTGGTGATGTCCTGGGCGGTGTCGTGGCTGTTGTTCAGTTGGATAATCGCGCGGTTGCCGCGCGAAACGCTCACCTTCCACAGCAGCCTGCGGGCAGGCCTGATGGCTGCGGTGGCCTTCGAGGTCTTCAAGCTGGTCGGCTCGATCTATCTGCGTTCGGTGGTCCACGGGCCTGCTGGTGCGACGTTCGGGCCGGTACTGGGCCTGATGGTGTTCGCCTACATCACCGCCCGGTTGGTGCTGTTCGCCACCGCGTGGGCGGCGACGTCACGCGACAATCTGCGCCCCGAGCCGGTCGGCGCGCCCGGCCCGGCGATCATCACCCCAAGGGTCGGCCCGGACGACGGGCTGAGCGCACGGCAGACGGTCGCCGCGATGGCGGTGGGTGCGGTTGGCGCGCTTGGTCTTTCGCGGTTGTTGCGCAAGCCTCGCTCAACTCCGCGAGATTGAACTCACGCAGAGGGTTACTCGCACTTCTCCTGCGTGGCTTCAATCTCGCGGACGCTCATGGGCGCCAACCCCTCGATATCAACGCATTACGCACTCGGGTGATCATCTCATCTGGGCGATCCTCCTTGATCACCCGCACAGATTCCCAACCCATGCCGGCGACGAGCCGTGACCGCTTCTGATCCCACGCGTACCGGCCGCGGTCGGTTCGGTGTTGGTCGCCGTCATATTCGGCGGCGACCTTCAACTCCTCCCAGCCCATCTCGAGCACGGCGACCAAACCCCGTTCGTCGTAGAGCGGGATCTGCGTTGTGGGCACGGGTAAGCCGGCGTCAATCAGCAAGAGGCGCAACCACGTCTCTTTCGGGGACGCCGCCCCGCGGTCAACGAGCGGCACGATTTCACGGAGTCGACGAACCCCGCGGGCACCCGGGTACCGCTTGGCCAGCAAGAGGATGTCCTCGGTGGAGAACGAATCGGCTCGCATGAGCGCGTCCAACCTTGCGATCGCCAACGCCCTGGGGAGGTACCGTCCGAGGTCGAAAGCGGTGCGAGCCAAGGTAGTGACGGGAAGGCCGGCGATTCGGGTCACCTCGTCATCGGCAAGGGTTTCATTGCGCACGATCAAGCCGCGCGGTGGCCGGCCGTTGTCCCATATCAGCTCGATGTATTCAGCAGGGTTAGTCCACTCCGCCCCGTGCATAGCGGCGGCGGCCGCACCCGCGATGACGGCCCGTCTCCGCGACCACAACCATGCGGCAATAGTGCGATCCCGCAGTGAGACAGGCTGTCCGCGAGCGTGGTAAACGTCGGGCAGCAGCCTGTCATGAAACCGCTGCAGCTCGTGACGGGTCAGGGCGCCACTCGCCAGGGCTTCACTGCCGATGAATACGTCGCCCATCGGGTCATCATCGGCGCGGCGACCGACACATCACCGAGATTGAACTCACGCAGAGAAAGTGCGAGTAGACCTCTGCGTGGCTTCAATTTCGCGGGTTTGGCGAAAGCGCCGCGAGTAGCTACCGGCCTCGCACGGGCCGGCGGTTGATCGAACGCGCCATCATGATCAGCCCGAACACGATCAGCGTGCCGATCACACCCACGCCCACGCGCACCGGCACCGCGTCGGCCTCGGGCAGCACTCCTGAGGCCTTGGCACTGACCGCGCTGGCCGGATCCGGCTTCGGCGGCTTCAGCGACGGATCGGGGTCGATCAGGTCGCCTATCTTGGTTCCCGGCGGCGTGGAGAAGCCGTAGTCGAGCAAGTGGGCGGCCTGCTGCCACGGCGGAATCGGTTGGCGGGTCCCGCGCATCAGCACCGCCACCAACCGGCGGCCGTCGCGGTTCGCGGCGCCGACGAACGTCTGCCCGGCGTCGTCGGTGTAGCCGGTCTTGCCGCCGAGCGCGCCCGGATAGTTGTAGAGCAGCTGGTTGTCGTTCTCGAGCTCATAGCCGGGGTGGTCGCCGTCGTCGCCCGGCTTGGCCGGATGCCCGGGGAAGTCGTATTTCTGGGTGGCGACGATGCTCGCGAAAGTCGGGTTCTCCCAGGCATACCGGTAGAACAGCCCGATGTCGTAGGCCGATGTGCTCATGCCCGGCCCGTCGAGCCCGGACGGCGTGGCCGCGCGGGTGTCCTGTCCGCCGAGCTTGCGGGCCAGACCGTTGATCTTCTGCAGGGCGGTATCCATCCCGCCGATCTGGGCGGCAAGGGCATGGGCGGCGTCGTTGCCCGAGTGCATCAGCAGGCCGTGCAGCAGATCGTTGACGGTGTAGTGGCCGCCCTCGTCAACGCCGACCCGGGTGCCTTCGGCGTTGGCGTCGTCCTGGGTGCCCTCGACCATCTTGTTCAACGGCAGCTCGTTGATGGCCTGCATCGCGGTGAGCACCTTGATGATGCTGGCCGGGCGGTGCCGGGCGTGCGGATCGCGCGCGGCGATGATGTCGCCGGTGTCCAGGTCGGCGACCACCCACGACTCGGCCGAGATGTCGTCCGGAACCGGAGGTGTGCCCGCCGCGACGATCACTCCACACCCGGACAGTGCGTCGCCGCCCACCGGCTTTGCAGGGACGGGCAGCGGCTGCGGCGGATCGCCGGCCTCGGGCACCTCGGAGGAGTCGACGGCCGGCGGGGTGGTCACCCGGTACGGGCAGGTATTGGGGTCCGGCGCACCGGCCGGTTCGGCCCACGCGACCGCCGGCGTGCCGACGACGCACACCGCCGCGGCCAGTGCGGCAGCACACCGCGTGAATAGTCTCGAGCTCGCCATCGAGTCGCAGAGTAGGGGATTGAAGCCCCGAAATAGTGGAGCCGCGCTGTGACTGGAGTGGTAGTTGTTACAAATCGAGACATGCGACGGCGGACGATCCGATGCAGCCCAGCCATAGTTTGCCGTCGTGTTCCACCAGGCCAGTGGCCAGCGCGAACCGCGGATCGGTAGTGCGGAGCTGGGCCCGGACGCGACCATCGAGGTCAATGGCGATCGCCCACACCACCGGCTTGGGGTTCGGCATCCAGCGATACGGCAGCCGCCACAGCAGCCGGCGCAGCGCCGGGGCGCGCGGGGCCAGCCATTCGCCGACCGCGTTGCGCTCGCTGACCAACGCCACCCAGATACGGCCGTCGGGGGCCAGCGAGATGTTGTCCGGATAGCCGGGCAGGTGCTCGATCAGCGGCACGGGTTCGCCCACCCCGGAACCGGTGAGCGGATACCGCGACACTCGGCACGCGGTGGTCTCGGCGACCACCAGCGCCGACTCGTCGGCCGTCAAGGCCACCCCATTCGCGAACCGCAACCCGGTCGCCAGTGTGGTCACGGTGCCGTCGACGTCACGGCGGAACAGCGAGCCACTGGCGCGGGCCTCCAGGACCGAGCCCTTGTAGTACTCGTAGTGGAAGCGGGACGTCGACTCGGTGAAATAGATTGTGCCGTCCGATGATTCGACGACATTGCTGCAGAACGTCAGCGGTTGCCCGGCCACCTCGCTCACCAGCGTTTCGAACACGCCGGTGACTGGATCCAGCCGCAGCAGTCCGCGGTGACTGTCACAGATCAGTAGCCGCCCGTCGCGGCTGACCGCCAAACCCAGCGGCCGCCCGCCGGTATTGGCGACCACGTCGGGTGCGGAGCCGGGCCGGATCCGCACGATCGCGCCGTCGTCGGTGCCGGTCCAGATCGCCCCGTCGGCGTCGACGACGACGTCCTCCGGGGCGTGGCCTCCGATGTCGACGATGCGAAGCGGTCCGGCGAGATCCGGCGGGGGCAGCGCATCCGACGGTGGCGGCTGCCACCGCACGGGATCGACCGGAGGCTTAACGCCAGGCGTCGCCACGGGTCTGCAGGTGATCCCAGGCCTGGGTGAACACCCGGCGCAGGATCTGCTCGATCTCGTCGAAGACGGCCTGGTCGCTGATCAGCGGCGGGGCGAGCTGCACCACGGAGTCGCCGCGGTCGTCGGCCCGGCAGTACAGACCCGCCTCGAACAACTCGACTGACAGGAAGCTGCGCAGCAGCCACTCACTGAGCTCGTCGTCGAGGATCGCCTTGGTGGCCTTGTCCTTGACCAGCTCGATGCCGTAGAAGAAGCCCTCGCCGCGGACATCACCGACGATCGGCAGATCGAGCAGCTTCTCCAGGGTGGCCCGGAACGCCGGCGCCGTCGTCTTGACGTGGTCGTTGAGACCTTCGCGCTCGAACACGTCGAGGTTGGCCATCGCGACCGCCGCCGAGACGGGGTGCCCGCCCCACGTGTAGCCGTGCGCGTACGTCGTCTGGCCGTCGTTGAACGGCTCGAACAGCCGGTCGGAGGCGATCATCGCGCCCAGCGGGGCGTAACCGGAGGTCAAGCCCTTGGCGCAGGTGATGATGTCCGGCACGTAGTTGAAGTCGTTGCAGGCGAACATCGAACCGATGCGGCCGAACGCGCAGATCGTCTCGTCGGAGACCAGCAGCACGTCGTATTCGTCGCAGATCTCCCGGACCCGCTCGAAGTAACCGGGCGGCGGCGGGAAGCAGCCGCCGGCGTTCTGGACCGGCTCGAGGAACACCGCCGCCACCGAGTCGGGCCCTTCCATCTCGATGGCCTCGGCGATCCGGTTTGCCGCCCACTGCCCGAACTCCTTGATGTCGGTGTCGTGGCCCTCGGGCGCGCGGTAGAAGTTCGTGTTGGGCACCCGGAAGCCGCCCGGCGTGATCGGCTCGAACGGCGCCTTGAAGGTCGGCAGGCCGGTGATGGCCAGCGCGCCGTGCGGCGTGCCGTGGTAGGCGATGGCGCGCGAGATCACCTTGTACTTGCCGCGCGGCCCCGGCGCCACAAAGCACACGCCGGGCCTGCCGGTCAGCTTGTAGTACTGCTTGGCCAGCTTCCAGGCCGACTCGACGGCGTCGCCGCCGCCGGTGGTGAAGAACACCCGGTTCAGATCACCGGGCGCGTAATTGGCCAGCCGCTCGGCCAGCTCGATCGCCGGCGGGGTGGCGTAGGACCATAGCGGGAAGAACCCAAGCGTCTCGGCCTGCTTCTTGCCGGCTTCCGCAATTTCTTCCCGGCCGTGACCTACCTGGACGACGAACAGGCCCGACAGGCCGTCGATGTAGCGCTTGCCGTTGCTGTCCCAGATGTGGACACCGTCGCCGCGGGTGATGATCGGCGGCGTGATCCCGGCGCCGTGGCGGGCGAAGTGGCCCCACAGGTGCCGGTCTGCCTTGGCGCCGAGTTCGGCGGTCAGGTTCTGGCTGGCGGTGGTTGTCATCGGGTACCCCAATTGTATTGTTGCTTAACTAGTTTCAGATAGACCAGCGTCTCGGTGGAGGTCACTCCCGGCACGGCGCGGATCTCGGTGTTGAGCAGCTCAAGCAGTTCGGCGTCGTCCTCGCAGACGACCTCGGCGATGGCGTCGAAGGTGCCCGCGGTGAGCACCACGTAGTCCACCGCCGATATCTGCGCCAGCTTGTCGGCGACCTTGGTGGTGTCGCCCGTGCAGCGGATGCCGATCATTGCCTGCCGGCTGAAACCCAGCTGCAATGGATCGGTCACTGCGACGATCTGCATCACTCCGGAGTCGACCAGGCGCTGCACTCGCTGCCGCACCGCCGCCTCCGACAGCCCGACGGATTTACCGATCGCGGCGTAGGAACGCCGCCCGTCTTGCTGCAATTTCTCGATAATGGCCTTGGACATCTCGTCCAGTTGGACAGGTCCGTTTCCACCCGCCGCAACGGCGCGGACGGGAAACCGAGTGGCCGGTACTCCCGAGTCGCGCATGCCCATGATTGTGCACGGAATCAGTTGTTTTAGGCAACCAGATCGATGAAATTGGTGGTCTTTACCCACCCATACTGCGGTAATGCGTAGCAGCCCCTGAGGCGGTCGGTTACCGTGGGGCGGTGACAACTCTCGCCTCTGACAAGACCCGCATTGTGCCCAGTAGCTGGATCGATGGCGCCCCGGTGGTGACCGGCGGCGGCCTTCACCAGGTGGTCAACCCGGCCGACGGCAGCGTCGTCGCGGAGCTGGCGCTGGCCCAGCCCGCCGACGTCGACATCGCAGTGGCCTCAGCCCGCGCGGCCCTGAGCGGGTGGTCGCGGGCCACCCCGGTCGAGCGGGCCACGGTGCTGGCCAAACTGGCCGAGCTTGTCGACGCCCATTCCCAGGAGATCGTCGCCGAAGAGGTCAGCCAGACCGGCAAGCCGGTGCGGCTGGCCACCGAATTCGACGTCCCCGGCAGCATCGACAACATCGCCTTCTTCGCCGGGGCGGCCCGCCACCTGGAAGGCAAGGCCACCGGGGAGTACTCCGGCGACCACACCTCCTCCATCCGGCGCGAGGCCGTCGGCGTGGTCGCGACGATCACGCCGTGGAACTACCCGCTGCAAATGGCGGTCTGGAAGGTACTGCCGGCCCTGGCGGCGGGCTGTTCGGTGGTGATCAAGCCCGCCGAGCTGACGCCGCTGACCACGTTGACGCTGGCCCGGCTGGCCACTGAAGCCGGCCTGCCCGACGGGGTGCTCAATGTCCTCACCGGCGCCGGGTCCGATGTCGGCTCGGCGCTGGCCGGCCACCGCGACGTCGACGTCGTCACGTTCACCGGCTCCACTGCCGTGGGCCGCAGGGTGATGGCCGCGGCGGCCCTGCACGGGCACCGCACCCAGCTGGAGCTCGGTGGCAAGGCGCCGTTCGTGGTGTTCGACGACGCCGACCTGGACGCTGCGATCAACGGCGCGGTCGCCGGGTCTCTGATCAACTCCGGGCAGGACTGCACCGCCGCGACCCGCGCGATCGTGGCGCGCAATCTCTACGACGACTTCGTCGCCGGCGTGGCCGAGCTGATGAGCAAGATGGTCGTCGGCGACCCGCAGGACCCCGACACCGACCTGGGTCCGCTGATCTCGGCCGCACACCGCGATAAGGTCGCCGCGATGGTGGCCCGCGCGCCAGGCGAGGGCGGCCGCATCGCCACCGGTGGCGCCGCGCCGGATCGGCCAGGCTCCTTCTACCTGCCCACGCTGGTCGCCGACGTCAGCGAGAACTCCGAGATTTACCGCGACGAGGTCTTCGGCCCGGTGTTGACGGTGCGCACCCACGAAGGCGACGACGATGCGCTGCGCCAGGCCAACGACACCGACTACGGTCTGGCCGCTTCGGCCTGGACCCGTGATGTCTACCGCGCCCAGCGCGCGTCGCGCGAGATCAACGCCGGCTGCGTGTGGATCAATGACCACATCCCGATCATCAGCGAGATGCCGCACGGCGGGGTCGGCGCGTCCGGATTCGGCAAGGACATGAGCGACTACTCCTTCGAGGAGTACCTGACCATCAAGCACGTGATGAGCGACATCACCGGCGTCGCCGAAAAAGACTGGCACCGGACAATTTTCAAGCTGCGGTAAGTGACTCATCCCGCCGCTGTCGGAGCGCTCGCCACCCCGCACGTCCTGGCGACCGAAGCCGGGACGCGCATCCTGCGTGACGGCGGTAACGCTATCGACGCCGCGATCGCCGCCGCCGCGGTGCTCACGGTCGTCTATCCGCACAACGTCGCACTCGGTGGTGACCTCTTCGCGTTGATCCGGACGCCCGACGGTGCGGTGCGGTGTGTCAACGCCTCCGGCTGGGCCGGCGCTGGGGTGGACGCCGCCGGACTGCGTGCCCGGCACGGAGATTGGCTACCGCCGCGCGGCGCCGCCGCGGTCACTGTCCCTGGCGGAATCAGAGGGTGGGAAGCGATGCGCCGCTTCGGTTCCCGAATATCGTGGAGTGCGACTCTGCGTGACGCCGAACTGCTGGCGCGGGACGGCGTTCGGGTGGCGCCGTCGCTGGCGAATCACCTCAACGATGCCGAAAACGACGATCTCGTCGGCACCGGGGATTTCGATCGGGTGTTCCGCCCGCAGTCCGTTCCCGTTGGTGTCGGTGAGATGTTCCGGCAGCCTGCCCTGGCCGACACCTTCGCGACTCTTCGAGCCGCGGGACCTGACGCCTTCTACGCGGGCGATCTGGCCACGCAGACGGTGAGATATCTGCGGTCTCGGGGATCAGCGTTGACTCTGCCGGATTTCGCCGAATTCCATCCCGAGTTGCAAGCCCCGCTGCGTGCCGAGTTCGGCGACCTCACTCTGCTGACCAGTCCGCCCAACAGCCAGGGGTTCCTGCTGCCATACGCACTTGGCGTGCTGCGCGAGCACGCCATCGACGACCCTCTCGGCGAGGGGCTCGGACAGCTGCTCGGCGTCTTCCAGCGCGGCAACGAGATTCGGGACAGCCGCCTCGCCGACCCGCGGTCCGCCGTCGTCGACCTCGCGGCGATGACCGGCGGCCGGGCGGGCGAACCGGGCGCCGCGCCGCAGCGATCTGCGCGCGGTGACACGGTGGGCATTGCGGTGGCCGACGGCGAGGGGTACGCGGTATCTCTGATCCAGAGCGTGTACTACGCCTTCGGCTCCGGGCTCATCGACCCGGCGACCGGTGTCCTCTTCCACAACCGAGGGTGCGGATTCTCGCTGAATGCGGCGTCGCCCAACGTGATCGCACCACGCAAGCGACCGGCACACACGTTGATGCCGGCAATGACGTTGCGGCACGGCAGGATTGCGCATGTGCTGTCGACGATGGGCGGTCAGGGCCAGCCGCAGATCCTGGGCCAGATCCTCGTGCGTGCGCTCGGCGGTGCGAGCGCGATCGATGCGGTCGCCGCTCCGCGCGCCATCGTCGGCAACCAGATCGGTGGCGGCGCTGATGCCGTCACGGTCGAGGCCGACCTGGCTGCGCCCGCACTCGCCTCGATCCGCCGGGCCGGTTTCATCCCGACCGAGGTCCCGCCGCGAACGGAGTCACTCGGCCAGGCCAATGTGGTGTTCGTCGATGCTTCCGGGCTCATGACGGCAGCTTCGGACCCGCGCTCGGACGGTGCGGCGGTCGTGGTGCACTACCCGCGCCCGCTCGGGTAGTCGCGGCTCAGGCCTACGGGCTTTTGGTGAACTCCTCACCGGTTTCGGGGTTGAGCGCCGTCTCTCCCGGCGGCAGGTTCGGACTCCTCCTGCGTGAACGCCTGAATTAAACGAGCTGAGAGTACGTATTCAGTCGCAGATCCGCTCAGAAACTACGGATTTGTCTTCATACAGGTAATACGACGATGGAATCAGTCGCCTTTCGTCCAGGGTATTCGGCAGGCGTCGCCCGAACTGAAGCCCTGCTCGGTGATGCCCAGTGCGGAGTTCATCCGCGACCGCATGTTCTCCACGCCGATCTGATAGGTCAGTTCCACCAGGCCGTCCGCGCCGAACCGCCGCCGCAGATCGTCCACCTGCTCGTCAGTGATCGTGTGCGGATCCGTGGTCATGGCGTCGGCGTAGGCGATTGCGGCCCGCTCGTCGTCGCTGTAGAGCGCCGAGGTCGCGTAGTCGTCGATGTGCGCCAGCCGGTCGAGGTCCAAGCCCTCCAGCCGCATCAGCATCTGCCCGAAGTCGACGCACCAGGAGCAGCCGACGGCGCGGGCGGTCCAGAACACCGCGAGCTCGCGAACGCTGACAGGCAGGGTCTTGGATGCGTTCTGCAGCAGGCCCTCGTGGACGGCGTTGGCCACCAACAGCCGGGTGTGGTGGGCGTAGACGGCGAACGGTTCGGGGACCTCGCCGAACCGCCGCCTGGCCCAGCGGTACATCAGCCGGGTCAGCCGCGGGGCCTTCTCCGGGGTGAGTGCTTCGAGTCGTGCCATTGTGCTCATGTACTCAAGATGCTCGCCGGGGTGGAAATGTGACACCCCGAAGCGCATCAATATTGGGTTGACGGACTAACTACTCGGCTAGGGTGCTCACTTGTGGAATTCGACCTTGACGCCGAACAGCGCGCCTGGTTGGACGAGGTTCGGGAATTCCTGCGCGAGAACGTTACTGATGCCCTCCGCGCCGAGATCGCCGAACACAATCTGGAGCACCCCGGTGGGGAGGTGGCGGCGTTCCGTGCCAAGCTCGGCGCCAAGGGCTGGTTCGGCCTGAACTGGCCGGCGGAGTACGGCGGCCTGGGGCTTGGCCCGGTGTACATGCACTTGCTGATGACTGAGTTCGAGTACTGGGGCGCCCCCGGCCCCGATCTGACCGTCACCTCGATCGCGCCGATGATCATGCGGCACGGCACCGAGCAGAACAAGCACGAATTCCTCCCGCTCATCGCCCGGGGCGAGATGACTTGTGCACTCGGCTATTCGGAGCCTGACGCCGGCACTGATCTGGCCTCGCTGCGGACCAAGGCGGTGCGCGACGGCGACGAGTGGGTGATCAACGGGTCCAAGATCTGGAACAGCGGGGCCCAGCGGTCGACCCACGAATGGCTGTGTGTGCGGACCGATCCGCAGGCCCAGCGGCACCGGGGTATCTCGGTGATCGTCGTGCCCGTCGACAGCCCCGGCGTCCGGATCCGCCCGTTGATCGCCTGGTCAGGCTACCGCACCAACGAGGTGTTCTTCGACGACGTGCGGGTGCCGGTCACCAACCTCATCGGCGAGGAGAACCGTGGCTGGTCGTATATCACCGGTGCTCTCGATCTTGAGCGCGGTGCGTTGACCAACGCCGGCGACCTGCGTCGCGCGCTCGACGAACTGCAGGTGCTGGCGCGCATGCCGCGGCGCGACGGCACCGTCCCGATCGACAACGCCGGATTCCGGCGGCGGCTGGCCCAGGCTGAGGCCGACGTCGAGGTGGCCGGGCTGATGGGCTACGAGGCCTCCTCGCTATTGTCCGATGGGGTGATCCCGACCGTCGAAGTGAGCGTCGAGAAGGTGTTCAGCAGCGAATTACGCCAGCGCATAGCCGATTTAGGCATCGATCTGCTGGGCGCCGAGGGTTTGCTGGTGCACCGAAATCCCGAAGCCCCGGCCGGCGGACGGTTCGAGAAGCTCTACCGGTTCGCACCGCTGATGCGCTTTGGCGGCGGCACCAACGAGGTGCTCCGAGACGTCATCGCCCAGCGTGGCAACGGCATGCCATCCTACGGGCGGTGACATGAAACTCGTGGCCTCTCAAGTTGACCGCGATTTGGCTTCCAGCCTGCGCGGATTGCTGGGCGCCGGGCGTGCCGACCTGTGGAGCGATCTGGCCGCCGCGGGTGTGATGGGGCTGGGTCTGCCGGAGTGCTATGGCGGATCCGGCGGGACGTTGTCGGATCTCGGGATCTTCGCCCGCGAGGCAGGCCGGGCGCTGGCCCCGATGCGGGTGCACAGCACCGCGATCGCCGGGTACGCGCTGTACGTCCTCGGCGGTGAAAAGTCCTGGGCCAGATGGCTGCCCGACCTCACGGCAGGCCGGACCGCGGGCACCACCGCGCTGTGGAACCCCAACGATGCGTCCGACGTGACCGCCACCATGCGCGCCGACCAAGCCAAAGACGGCAGCTGGCGACTCACCGGCACAGCCGATTTCGTCACCGACGCCGACACCGCCGACGTGATTGTCGTGACCGGGTTCGACAAGTCCGGAAACACGGTGTGCTTCGTCGTTCGGCTACGCAACGAGGGCGTGACGCTGCGGCCGCTCGCGTTGATGGGAGGCCACCGCGCTTCGGTGGTGCGCTTCGACGACGTCCCGGTCGACGATGTGCTGGGCGACGGGGCGTTTCCTGGCAGAGACGAGCTGCGGCGGGTCGCCAACGCCGCGGTGGCGCTGGCGTCGCTGGACCTGGTCGGGGTCGGAGAAGCCGTCATGGAGCGGACAGTGCGCTACACCACGCTGCGGCACCAGTTCGGCCGGCCGATCGCCTCCTTCCAGGCCGCCCAGCACATCGTGGCCGATATGCACATCGCGTTGACGGCGGCGCGGCTGGCCGCCCAGGCAGCGGTGTACGCGATCGGTCAGGGCAGCACCGCGATCCGCGAAACCGCCATTGCCAGAATCCAGTCCGCCACCGCGGCCAAATGGGCCACGCTCGACGCCCACCAGCTGCACGGCGGGATGGGATACGTCGTGGAGACCGATCTGTACCTGTGGTCGGAACGGGCCAGGGTGATCTCCACACTGGGTGGCGGTGCCGATATCGCCGCAGCCTGGCTCGACGACGACGTGGTCAGCCGCGCGGCGGTCGGGGATCGGCTGCGACGCAAGGACGGCCAATGACCTCCGGGCTCATCGACGCGGAGACGGCGGCGCGGGTGGGCACGGTCGCCGCCACCGCTACGGGCGAAGTGATCCGCCGGGACTGGCAGCGCTGGGCCGCCGCGGTCGGGGACGACAACCCGCTGTGGTTCGACCCGGACTATGCCCGCGCCAACGGCTACCGCGATGTCGTCTGCCCTCCGCTGTACCTGCAATACGCCATCCTCGGTGTGAGCACACTGTCCGGTCTGCGTCCGGACGGCTCATCCGGGGCCGTTTCGGGTGGCCTCGCATTCCCGAAGGCGCCGCGTCGGATGGCAGGCGGTGAGAGCACCACGTTCCACCTGCCCGCCTACCATCGCGACGAGATCGAGATGGTTCGGACCATCGAATCAGTAGTGGAAAAAGAGGGCCGCTCAGGTCGATTCGTTCTGGTCACCTGGCACACCGTCTACCGCAACCAGCATGACGAACTGGTGGCCGAGGCCTCCACCTCGATGATCGCGCGACCATGACCCAGCCGTTCTTCGAGGATGTCAACCCGGGCGACGAGCTGCCCGAGCTGACCGTCACCGTCGACGAGACACAGATGTTCTTCTTCAGCGCGGCCACCTACAACGGCCATCGCATCCACTACGACAAGGACTGGGCCCGCGGCACAGAGGGCTACGACGACATCCTGGTGCAGGGCCCGCTGCAGGCCGCACTGCTGGCACGCGCGATCACCGACTGGATCGGCGGCCGCGGCCGGCTGGTCGAATACTCGGTGCAGAACCGTGGGGTGGCATTCCCCGGTCAGCCCCTGACGTTCGGCGGCATCGTCACCGCCAAGCGGATGGATGCCGGCCGGGGCCTCGTCGATCTGGACATCGCCGGGCGGCGGCAATCCGACATTCTGATGCCCGGTACCGCGACCGTGGAACTGCCTCGACGCCTCGGGGATTCCTGATGCGGCTGGCCGGCGAAGCAGCGATCGTCGGGATCGCCGAGCTGCCCGCCGAACGCAAGCCCACCGGTCCGGGGCTCTTCACCCTCGACCAGTACGCCGCGCTGACCAAGCTGGTACTCGATGACGCCGGGCTCGACGCGGGTGTGGTCAACGGGTTGATCTCGCATGGGCTCAACGAATCGGACATGTTCGTCCCGGCCACATTGTCCGAATACCTCGGGCTGCCCATCGATTTCGGTGAACGGGTTGATCTCGGCGGGGCAACATCGGCTGCGATGGTGTGGCGCGCGGCCGTTGCGGTCGAGCTCGGGCTGTGTGACGCGGTACTGGCGGTGCTGCCCGGCTCGCGCGCCGTGCCGCGGTCCGAGCGCCGTCCACTGGTGACGCCGAGTTGGTATGGGGCATCGAGCAACAACTACGGCTCGCCGCAGGCCGAGTACGAAATCCCGTATGGCAACGTCGGGCAGAACGCCCCGTTCGCTCAGATCGCGCAACGCTACGGCGCCCAGTATGGCTACGACCCGTCGGCGCTGGCCAAGATCGTGGTGGACCAGCGCACCAACGCCTGCGCACATCCGGGCGCGGTATTCGGTGGCACCCCGATCACCGAAGCCGACGTTCTGGGCAGCCCGATGATCGCCGATCCCATCCGCATGCTCGAGATCGTCATGCCGGTCCACGGTGGCACCGGGGTGCTGGTCGCCAACGCCGACCTGGCGCGCAAGGCCCGCCATCGGCCGGTGTGGATCAAGGGTTTCGGTGAGCACATCTCGTTCAAGACCACGACCTACGCCCAGGATCCGATGGTCACGCCGATCGCCCGTTCTGCTCAGCGGGCCTTCGCGATGGCGGGGTTGGGTCCGGCCGACGTCGACATCGCCTCGATCTATGACTGTTACACGATCACTGTGCTGATGACCCTGGAGGATGCCGGGTTCTGTCCGAAGGGCCACGGCATGAAGTGGATCAAGGAGCGGGACCTGACCTTCCGCGGTGACTTCCCGCTCAACACCGCAGGCGGCCAGCTGTCCTACGGGCAGGCCGGGATGTCAGGAGGGATGCACCACGTCGTCGACGCCGCCCGCCAGTTGATGGGACGCTCGGCGGAAGCGCAGGTCGCGGGTGCCAACATCGCGTTCGTGGCCGGCACCGGCGGCATCATGAGCGAGCAGGTCGCCCTGGTGCTGAGCGGTGACTGATGGCTGAACCGATGCCGATACCCGAACCCACCCCGGTGTCCCGACCGTTCTGGGACGGGCTGGCCGCGCACCGGATCCTCATCCAGTACTCGCCGTCGGCCGGCCGCTATGTGTTCTATCCACGCACGCTGGCCCCTGGCACACTTGCCGATGACTTGGAGTGGCGCGAAATCGACGGCGCGGCAACGCTGTACACCTATACCGTGGGGCGCCGCCCGACCGGGCCGCCATGGGCCGACGCGCTGCCGCAGCTGCCCGCGGTGGTGCAGTGGGACGTCGGACCACGGTTCTCCACCGAGTTGGTGGATGTCGAACCCGCCGACGTCCGGATCGGAATGCGGGTCACCCCCGTGTTCTGCGACCTCCCCGGCAGCGGCATGACCCTGTTGCGCTACCGCCCCGCAGACGCATGATCGACACCGTCCAGAAGCTGTTGCGCGGCCGGATGGACGACCACTCCGTCGCGGTGATCTCAGCGGACCGCAGCTGGACCTGGCGCGAGTACCTGGCCGAGGCGAGCGCGGAAGCCGCCGCACTGCTGGCCATGACCGACCCGAACCGGCCGCTGCATATCGGTGCGCTGCTGACGAATTCCCCGGCCTACGTGCGTTCGATGGCCGCGGCCGCACTCGGCGGCTACGTGTTGTGCGGTCTCAATACGACGCGCCGCGGCGAGGGCCTGGTCTCCGACATCCGCCGGTCGGACTGCCAGCTGCTGCTGGTCGACACCGACCACGCTGGGATGCTCGACGGGCTGGATCTCTCGGGCGTCACGGTGCTCGACGTCACGGGACCGCGCTACGCCGAAGCGGTGGCGTCCGCGGAACCTCTTGTCCCGCATGAGGTCATCGGCACCGACCCGTTCATGATGATCTTCACTTCCGGCACCAGCGGTAACCCCAAGGCCGTGCCGTTCGTCCACACGATGAGCGTCATGTGCGGCCTGAGCCTGGTTGCGCAGATGGATGTCACCGCCGCCGACGTCTGCTACCTCGCGATGCCGCTGTTCCACTCCAACGGGGTGGCCGTTGGCTTTTCGGTGGCGATCACGGCCGGGGCGGCGATGGTGCCGGTGAAATTCTCCGTGTCGCGGCTGTTGGGCGACCTACGCCGCTATGGCGTCACGGTCATGAACTACGTCGGCAAGCCGCTGGCGCTGGTGCTGGCCACTCCCGAGCAACCCGATGACGCCGACAACCCGCTGCGCGTCATGTACGGCAACGAGGCCACCGAGCGCGACATCGCGGAATTCTCCCGGCGTTTCGGCTGCCGCATCATCGACGGCTTCGGCTCCAGCGAGTTCGCCGTCGTCGTGGTCCGCGAGGACGGTACCCCGTCGGGTTCGATCGGCAAGGGCTGGGGAGGGGTGGCGATCTACCACCCCGACACCGTGACCGAATGTGCCACTGCCGTTTTCGATGAGAACGGCGCACTGCTCAATACCGACGAGGCGATCGGGGAGCTGGTGAACACTACCGGCTCTGGACCCTTCACCGGCTACTACAACGACCCGGCGGCCACCTCGGAACGTCTGCGCCACGGCATGTACTGGACCGGTGACCTCGCCTACAAAGACGCCGACGGCTGGATCTATCTGGCCGGCCGGACCTCGGACTGGATGCGGGTGGACGGCGAGAACATGGCAGCGGCCCCGATCGAACGGATCCTGCTTCGGCTACCACAGCTCAACCAGGTGGCCGTTTACGCCGTGCCCGACGAACGGGTGGGTGATCAGGTCATGGCCGCAGTCGTTCTGCGGCAAGGACAGTCGCTGACGACCGGGCAGTTCGAGGCATTCCTGGCCGAGCAGGCCGATCTGTCGCCGAAGGCTTGGCCGCGGTTCGTCCGTATCAACGACGAGCTGCCGCAGACCGCCACGAACAAGATTCTCAAGCGGGAACTGAGCGCGGCCGGGGTGACGGCCGAAGGTGGCGTGCTGTGGGAGCGGCCGGCCCGCTCGACCAGCTACCGGGTCAGCGCGCGAACATCAGCGCGCGCTTGACCTCCTGGATCGCCTTGGTGACCTCGATGCCGCGTGGGCAGGCCTCGGTGCAGTTGAACGTCGTGCGGCAGCGCCACACCCCGTCGACCTCGTTGAGGATGTCCAGCCGCTCGGCGGCTCCCTCGTCGCGGCTGTCGAAGATGAACCGGTGGGCATTGACGATCGCGGCCGGCCCGAAGTACGAGCCCTCGCTCCAGTACACCGGGCAGCTGGTGGTGCAGCAGGCACACAGAATGCACTTCGTGGTGTCGTCGTAGCGGGCCCGGTCGGTCGGGCTCTGGATGCGTTCGCGGGTGGGTGCATTGCCCGAGGTCATCAGATAGGGCTTGACCGCACGGTAGGCGTCGAAGAACGGCTCCATGTTGACCACCAGATCCTTCTCGACGGCCAGGCCGCGGATCGGTTCGATGGTGATGGTCAGCGGCTTGTCCTTCCGGGGAAGCAGATCGCGCATGAGCACCTTGCAGGCCAGCCGGTTCACGCCATTGATCCGCATCGCGTCCGAGCCGCACACCCCATGTGCGCAGGAGCGGCGGAACGTCAGCGTGCCGTCCAGATAACTCTTCACGTAGATCAGCAGGTTCAGCAGCCGGTCGCTCGGCAGGCAGGGCACCCGGAAGCTCTGGTAGCCGGCGCTGTCGGGATCCTCGGGGTTGAACCGCGCGATCTTCATCGTCACCATCACCGCCCCGTCCGGGATCGGCGGCAGGGCGGATTCTTTCACCTCAGGTGCGATCGTCATCGTCAGTACTTCCGTTCCATCGGCTCATACCGCGTCTGCGCCACCGGCTTGTAGTCCAGCCGGATATCGGACACCAGGTCAGAGCCTTGCTTGTAGGCCATGGTGTGCCGCATGTAGTTCGTGTCGTCTCGGTTGGGATAGTCCTCGCGAGCATGCCCGCCTCGGGACTCCTTGCGGTTCAACGCGCCGACGACGGTGACCTCGGCCAGCTCCAGCAGGAAGCCCAGCTCAATGGCCTCCAGGAGATCACTGTTGTATCGCTTTCCCTTGTCATGCACCGAGATTCGGCCGTAGCGCTCTTTGAGCGCATGGATGTCGGTCAGCGCCTGCTTGAGTGTCTCCTCGGTGCGGAACACGGCGGCGTTGTTGTCCATCGACTGCTGCAACGCACTGCGGATGTCGGCGACGCGCTCGGTGCCGTGCTCGGAAAGGATGTCGGCGACCCAGTTCACCACCATGCCGGCCGGCGCCTCCGGCAGATCGATAAAGTCGTGGCTCATCGCGTAGTTGGCGGCGGACATGCCGGCGCGGCGGCCGAACACGTTGATGTCCAACAACGAGTTGGTGCCCAGCCGGTTGGCCCCGTGTACCGACACACACGCGCACTCGCCGGCAGCGTACAACCCCGGCACCGTTGTGGTGTTGTCGCGCAACACTTGTCCGGTGACGGTGGTCGGAATGCCGCCCATGACGTAATGGCAGGTCGGGTAGACCGGCACCAGTTCCTTGACCGGATCCACACCCAGATAGGTGCGGGCGAACTCGGTGATATCGGGAAGCTTGGCCTCGAGCACGTCGGCGCCGAGGTGGCGCACGTCGATATAGACGTGGTCCTTGTGCGGGCCGGCGCCCCGGCCTTCCAGCACTTCCAGCACCATCGAGCGGGCGACGATGTCGCGCGGGGCCAGATCGACGATCGTGGGGGCGTAGCGCTCCATGAACCGCTCGCCCTCGCCGTTGAGCAGCCGACCGCCCTCGCCGCGCACGGCCTCGGAGATGAGGATTCCCAGGCCGGCCAGGCCGGTGGGATGGAACTGATGGAACTCCATGTCCTCCAAGGGAAGTCCCTTGCGGAAGACGATGCCCAGGCCGTCACCGGTCAGCGTGTGGGCATTGGAGGTGGTCTTGTACATCCGGCCCGAGCCGCCGGTGGCGAAGACGATGGCCTTGGCGTGGAAGATGTGGATGTCTCCGGTCGCCAGCTCGTAGGCAACGACGCCGGTGGCCACCGGCCCGCTCGGGGTCTCGGTCAACGCCAGGTCGAGTACGTAGAACTCGTTGAAGAACTCAACGTCGTGCTTGACGCAGTTCTGGTAGAGCGTCTGCAGGATCATGTGGCCGGTGCGGTCGGCGGCGTAACAGGCTCGGCGCACCGGCGCCTTGCCGTGGTCGCGGGTGTGCCCGCCGAAGCGGCGCTGGTCGATGCGGCCCTCGGGAGTGCGGTTGAACGGCATCCCCATCTTCTCGAGGTCGAGTACCGCGTCGATGGCTTCTTTGCACATGATCTCGACGGCGTCCTGGTCGGCGAGATAGTCGCCACCCTTGACGGTGTCGAAGGTGTGCCACTCCCAGTTGTCCTCTTCGACATTGGCCAGTGCGGCGCACATGCCGCCCTGGGCGGCACCGGTGTGCGAACGGGTCGGGTACAGCTTGGTCAGCACCGCGGTGCGCACCCGTGGGCCCGCCTCGACGGCGGCGCGCATGCCGGCTCCGCCTGCGCCGACGATGACCACGTCGTAGCGGTGTTCGGTAATCATTTTCGCCTCTAACAGTGTCGTCCGGTAGGCATGTCGTCTAGGAGATGTTCGGATCGAAGGTCAGCAGCACGTAAGTCCCCACCACCAGCACGATGATCAGCGAGACCGCCAACAGGGAGTTGAGCCAGAACTTGGTGGAGTCCTTGCGTGCATAGTCGCCGATGATCGTGCGGATCCCGTTGCCGCCGTGTAGCTGCGCCAGCCACAACAGCAGCAGGTCCCAGGTCTGCCAGAACGGCGAGGCCCAGCGCTGCGCGACGTAGTTGAAGTCGACGCGGTAGACGCCGCCGTCCCACATCAGCCCGATGAACAGGTGTCCCAGCGCCAGGAAGATCAGGACGACGCCGGAGAACCGCATGAACAGCCAGGCGTACTTCTCGAAGTTGGGCATGCCGCCGCGACGGCGCGGGGTGCGCGGATTGTCCAGCCCGGCCGGACGATCGTGGCTGCGCTCCAGGATGGGGGCCGGCGGGCCGAGCCGGTTCTCGGGCGCGCTCATCCGAACCGCTCTGCCATGTGCATGCCGATGATCACCAGCGAGGGCACCATCACCAGCAGCCAGACCCCGGCCACCGCCCACAGCATTTGGCGCTGATAGCGCGGCCCCTTCCACCAGAAGTCGATGAGGATGATCCGTACCCCATTGAGTGCGTGATAGAGCAGCGCGGCCACCAGGCCGATCTCCATCAGTCCGACGATCGGCGTCTTGTAGGTCTCGACCACCTCGTTGTAGGCCTGCGGGCTGACCCGGACCAGAGCGGTGTCGAGGACGTGCACGAAGAGGAAGAAGAAGATCGTCGCGCCGGTGATGCGGTGCAGCACCCACGACCACATTCCGGGGTCACCGCGATAAAGAGTGCGCCGTCGTCGAGTCGACTTATCGCGCGGGCCCGGCACGACCGGTGCCGCTGTACTCATCAGCGCCTCCAACACCATCGCCATAGTTTGGGTGGACTCTAACGCCGTTTGTATGGTCGAAAGAACTACCGTGCAGGGATAGGAGGAGGCTACGGGCGCCGATTTGGGCCGGGTAGCCGCCGCGAGGCAAGTCCTGTGAGGCGGTTGGTGAATGCATTCAGTACGGGTGTGGTGAGCGATACATGGTGACCGATAATGAATGGAAATCATTGCGCGCCAAGGCTATTGAGGCGTCCAAGCATGCCTACGCGCCCTATTCGGCGTTCCCGGTCGGGGCTGCTGCCCTAGTCGACGACGGCCGCGTCGTCACCGGCTGCAATGTGGAAAATGTCTCATATGGCCTAGGTCTCTGTGCCGAATGCGCAGTGGTCTGCGCCCTCATTTCCGGCGGCGGCGGACGGCTGCTCGCGGTGGCGGTGGTGGATGGCACCGGGGCGGTGTTGATGCCGTGCGGACGCTGCCGGCAGCTGCTTCTCGAACACGGCGGGCCGGAGCTGCTCGTCGATCACGCACGTGGCCCGCGCCGGCTGGCCGAGCTGTTGCCGGACGCCTTCGGCCCCGACGATCTGGCCCGGGTGGAGCGGGAAAAGCCGTGACGGAGTTCACATTCGACGCTCCGACGGTCATCCGGGTCAAGCGCGACGGTTTCCGGTTGACCGACGAGGCTATCGACTGGGTGATCAACGCCTACACGCATGGGCGGGTGGCCGACGAGCAGATGTCGGCGCTGCTGATGGCGATCTTCCTGCGCGGAATGGATCGCAGTGAGATCTCCCGGTGGACGACGGCGATGATCGCCTCGGGGGAGAAGCTGGACTTCCACGATCTGCGCCGCGATGGGCGCCCGCTGCCGACCGTGGACAAACACTCCACCGGCGGAGTGGGCGACAAGATCACCATTCCCTTGGTTGCCGTCATCGCGGCGTGCGGTGCGGCGGTTCCGCAGGCAGCCGGGCGCGGTCTCGGGCATACCGGCGGCACCCTGGACAAGCTCGAGTCGATTCCTGGATTCACCGCCGAGATCACCAAAGCCCAAGTGCGTCAGCAGTTGTCGGAGATCGGTGCGGCAATCTTCGCTGCCGGCGAGCTGGCGCCCGCCGACCGCAAGATCTATGCGCTGCGTGATGTGACGGCCACCGTGGAGTCGTTGCCGTTGATTGCCAGTTCGGTGATGAGCAAAAAGCTGGCCGAGGGTGCCGACGCCCTGGTGCTCGATGTGAAGGTCGGCCGCGGCGCGTTCCTGAAGACCGAAGCCGAATCGCGGGAGCTGGCGGCCACCATGGTGGAGCTGGGCCTGGCCCAAGGTGTGCCGACGCGGGCGCTGCTGACCGATATGGATGTCCCGCTGGGCCGCACGGTGGGCAACGCCATCGAGGTCGCCGAATCACTCGAGGTGCTGGCCGGTGGCGGACCCGAGGATGTGGTGGAACTGACGATCGCGTTGGCGGTCGAGATGCTGGATCTGGCCGGCATCGACGACCGCGACCCGGCGCAGACACTGCGTGACGGCACCGCGATGGACCGATTTCGTGCACTCGTTGCAGCCCAGGGCGGTGATATTCACGCGCAGCTTCCGATCGGTGTTCATTCCGAGACCGTGCTGGCACCGCGAGGCGGCACAATGGGGGACATCAACGCGATGGCGATGGGGCTGACGGTGTGGCGGCTCGGCGCTGGCCGGGCCCACCCGGGCGAACGCGTGCAATCCGGCGCCGGCGTGCGCATCCACCGCCGCCCCGGTGAGCCGGTTTCCGCTGGTGAACCGCTCTTCACCCTGTATACCGACAACCCGCAGCGGTTGCCGGCCGCCATGGGCGAGCTCGACGGGTGCTGGACCGTCGTCGACACACCGTGGGCGCCCCGCCCCCTCATCATCGATCGGATTGTCTGATGCCCACGCCGCTGACTCTCGCGATGATCGGCCGGGCCCCCAAGGCGCTACTGCACGACCACCTCGACGGCGGGCTGCGTCCGGCCACCGTCCTCGAGATCGCCGAGCAGATCGGCTACGACGGGTTGCCCGCCGCCGATGAGGCCGCGCTGGCCGCGTGGTTTCGCACCGCCGCCCACAGCGGGTCGCTGGTGCGCTACCTCGAACCGTTCGCACACACCGTTGCCGTCATGCAGACGCCTCAGTCGTTGCACCGGGTGGCCTTCGAATGCGTCGAGGACCTGGCCGCCGACAACGTGGTGTACGCCGAAGTGCGCTTCGCCCCCGAACTGCACATCGATCGCGGGCTGTCCCTCGACGAAGTAGTGGATGCGGTGCTGGCCGGTTTCGCCGACGGGGAGAAGGCCGCGGCCGCGGCCGGCCGTCCCATCGTCGTGCGCTGCCTGGTGACCGCAATGCGTCACGCCGCCCGATCCCGGGGCATCGCCGAACTGGCGATCCGGTTCCGCGACAAGGGAGTGGTGGGGTTCGACATCGCCGGCGCCGAGGCCGGCTACCCGCCCACGCGTCACCTCGACGCGTTCGAGTACATGCGAACCAACAACGCCCGCTTCACCATTCACGCTGGTGAGGCGTTCGGACTGCCGTCCATCCACGAGGCCCTGGCCTACTGCGGAGCGGATCGCCTCGGCCACGGCGTCCGCATCGTCGACGATATCGAGGTGCTGGCCGACGGGACGGCCAGGCTGGGGCCGCTGGCCGCCATCCTGCGCGACAAACGGATTCCGCTGGAGATGTGCCCCAGCTCCAATGTGCAGACCGGCGCGGTGGACAGCATCGCCAGCCATCCCTTCGACCTGCTGGCCCGGCTGCGATTCCGGGTCACCGTCAACACCGACAACCGCTTGATGAGCGACACCACGATGAGCCAGGAGATGCTGCGCCTGGTCGAGGCGTTCGGCTACGGCTGGAGTGATCTCGAGCGGTTCACCATCAACGCGATGAAGTCGGCGTTCATCCACTTCGACGAGCGGCTGGCCATCATCGACGAGGTGATCAAGCCCCGCTACGCGGTGCTGATCGGCTGACTCGTGCCACTCCTTTTTGTTTGCTCCATGGTCGCACGCATGCCTCGCCACCACGCCGGGTTGCCGGTGGCCGCGTACTCTCCGATTTGCGGTCCGGTGCGCGCCACGAATTGGCCTGCCACCTTGTGATACATGCGCGAGTGTTTACGCGATGTAACTTGGTGTGATGTCCAAGCGCGCCATTTTGAGGGGCGTGTCAGCACATAGGCTCTTCACGGGCTTGGGTCGGATGATCGTTCGCCACCCATTGCTCGTCATCGCGGCTTGGCTAGTCCTGGCGGGGGCCCTGCTGGCCCTCATCGCCCCGCTGTCGGTCGTTGCGGCCCGCAACCCCCCGGATTTCCTGCCCAAGGACGCTCCGGTGCTGCTCTCGGCCCACAAGATGCAGGAGGCCTTTCACGAGGCGAACGCGGGCAATTTCGCGGCGGTCATCCTCAGCAACGACAACGGGCTGACGCCGGCCGACGAGGACACCTACCGAAGGATCGTCGACAAACTCAGGGACGACACCAAGCACGTCACATCACTCCAGGATTTCGTGCACATCCCGGAACTCAAAGACGTGATGACCAGCAAGGACGGGAAGGCCTGGAACCTGCCGGTCAGCATGTCCGGCACGATGGGCGCCCCCGACGGCCAGGAGGCGTATCGCGCCGTCATCGACACCGTCAACGCCGAGAGCAAGAATTCGTCGCTGAAGGTCAATGTGGTGGGCGGCGCCTCCACGATCGAGGACTTGAACGTCATCGGCGCGCGCGACCAGCACATGATCGAAATCGCGACGGTCGGGCTGGTGTTCTCGATCTTGGTCATCGTGTACCGCAGCCTGATCGCGATGTTGATGCCGTTGATCACCATCGGCATTTCGCTGGTGGTTTCCCAACAGGTCGTGGCCGGCCTTGGTGAACTCGGGTTGGGGCTGGGCCCGCAGACGATGATGTTGATGACCGGCATGATCATGGGCGCCGGCATCGACTACGGGGTCTTTCTCTACAGCCGCTATCAGGAGCTCACCAAGACCGGGATGGTGTCGGACGATGCCCTGGTCGAAGCCTTGGCCTCGATCGGCGAGGTGATCGCCGGTTCGGCGGGCACCGTCGCGCTGACGTTCCTCGGGATGTCCTTCACGAAGCTGGCCATCTTCTCCACCGTCGGGCCTGCCCTGTCGGTGACGATCGCGGTGGGCTTTCTGGCGTCGATCACCTTGCTCCCGGCGTTCATCGTGCTGGCCGGCCGGCGGGGATGGATCAAACAGCGACGCGACATCACCGGTCGGTTCTGGCGGCGCTCCGGCGTCATGATCGTCCGCCGGCCCAAGCTACTGCTGGTGACCAGCGTGGTGATCCTGGGCGCGCTGGCCGCCACCACGACGCTGATGAACTTCAACTACGACGACCGTAAGAACTTGCCGCAAGACTCCGCGAGCAACCACGCCTACGAGGTGATGGACAGGCACTTCCCGATCAGCAGCACACTGCAGCAGTTCCTGTTCATCCAATCCCCGAACGATTTGCGTTCCCCCAAGGCGCTGGCCGATATGGAGCAGATGGCCGCACGCATTGCGCAGCTGCCCGATATCGACATGGTCCGCGGTATCACCAGGCCCACCGGCCAGGTGCTCGAGCAGGCCAAGACGACCTATCAGGCCGGTGAAGTGGGCAGCAAGCTGGGCGACGCGTCCAACCTCATTCACACCAACGACGACAACCTCACCTTGCTCTCGGGTGGTGCCGGCAAGATGGCCGATGTCTTGGGCCAGATCCGCACCCAGGTGGTGGGATCGATCGCCAGCGTCCGCGGGTTGACCAGCGCGCTCGACGCCATGTCGCAGAAATACGGCGGGTCCAAGACGCTGGACGAAATCGACAGGTCCGCCACGCTGGTGACGAGCATGCGGACCCTGGGCGACTCGTTGGGGCTCAGCATTTTGCGGGTCACCAGCATCAGCGACTGGGCGACGCCGATGGTCAACGCGTTGAACGTCAGCCCGATGTGCGATGCGGACCCGGCCTGCGTGGCCTCGCGCTCGGACCTGCAAAAGATCGTCGATGTCAGCAACACCGACGCCGTGCACGCCCTCGAGGCGTTCGCTCGCGAGCTGTCGGCGACCAACGGGTCGCAGAAACTCGACCAGGCTGTCCACGACTTGAGCCAGAACGTGCAGAAGGCCACGGCCGCCGCGCGGGCGCTGGGTGTGGGTCAACCCGGTGGTGTCGAGAAGAAACTCAACGACGCGGTCACGGGCGTCAACACGCTCGCGGATTCGAGTCGTCAACTCGCACTCGGTGTGCAGACCCTCGTCGACCAAACGCGGAATCTCGGTGCGGGTCTGGATCAAGCCTCGTCGTTCCTGTTGGCGATGAAGCGAGAGGCGGCCGACCCGCCGATGTCGGGTTTCTACATCCCGCCGCAGGTCTTGACGATGGACGAGTTCAAGAAGGCCGCCGCGTTGTTCGTCTCCGAAGACGGCCATTCGGCGCGCTATCTGATTCAGACGGCGCTCAATCCGTTCAGCATCGCGGCGATGGATCAGACCAAGGTGATCGTCGACACCGCCAACGCCGCGCGCCCTAATACGCAGTTGGCCGGTGCCGAGATCTCGATGGTGGGCTACTCGTCGATCAACGCCAATATCCGGGACTTCTACGACTCCGACTTCGTCTACATCTTGTTCATGACGCTGGTCGTCGTCTTCCTGATCCTGTTCGTGCTGCTGCGCTCGATCGTCGCACCCCTGTATCTGGTTCTCTCCGTGATTCTTTCGTACGGCGCCGCGTTGGGCATCGGCGTCGTGCTGTTCCAATTCATCCTCGGCGAGGAAATGTCCTGGGGCGTACCGGGCATCGCGTTCATGGTGCTCGTCGCGGTTGGGGCCGACTACAACCTGCTGCTGATCTCGCGCATCCGCGACGAGGCCAAATACGGTGTGCGCTCGGCAGTTATCCGTACCGTCGGGGCCACCGGCGGGGTGATCACCTCGGCAGGCCTGATCTTCGCGGCGTCGATGATGGCACTGACCGTCAGCAGCGTTCTCACGGCGGCGCAGATCGGCTTCGTGATCGGCGTCGGCCTGCTGCTGGACACCTTCCTGGTGCGCACCCTCACGGTGCCGGCGGCGGCGGTGTTGGTCGGGGATGCCAACTGGTGGCCCTCCAAACCGCCACGCGCCAAGCTCGCGGCCGCTCGGTTGGCTGCCGCGACAGCTGCGGCTTCGGCGCCCGTGGCGGTGCTTGACGACGAACTCGGCGGGCCGGTCGAAGAGATGGCTGAAGAATTCGAGGAGCCGGACGAGGACGAGCCTCCTACCGACTTGCACCCCGAAGCCGAATAGCCGCCGCCGGCAGCCAGGGAACGGTGCGTGCGGCCCAGCTGACCAGGTTGTCCGCGACGGCGTCCTCGAGCCGGTACCGGGTGTTCACCGGATCATAACCACTCCCCGGGTCGCTGCGCTCCTGCCCGCCGGCGTTCCACAGCGACGAGATCACCTGGCTCAGCCCGTCGATACGGAGTACGTTGAACTCGGAATCGTCTTCGAGCCCCATGGCGTTTATCGCGGCGTGGTGCGGGAGGTCAATCGTCATCGGCGCGGTGAGCCCGTCGATGGCGAACCCGGCCAGCCCGGTGTCGTCTTGCAGGCGAACAAGCTTGGCGCCCTGAGTATCTGGGATGTCGTAGCCCATCGGATGTCCGGTCAGGACAGCCTTGCTGCCGGTGACGGTGAACGATCCCTCGCCCTGCCGGTAGGGCTCGCGAACCTCGCCGGTCTTCCCGCCGCGGAAGCGGTAGTCGATGTTGACGCCGCCGGGAACACGGTGACTGCGCGCCGAACTCGGCGGCAGCAGGCCCAGCCAGGACCTCAGCAGTGCCAACGCGTGGTAGCGATAGCCCATCTCCGACATCGAGATTCGGCTGACCTCGCCGAGCGCACCGGACCGAATGGCGTCACCGACCAGTCGGTACTGCGGCATGTTCATGAAGTCTTCGCCAACCCGGATCTGCGACCACTTCCGGAATTGAGTCAGTCGCGCAAGATCATCGAGGCGCCCAACACCGGGGGTGTCGATCACCAAAGCCGCCCCGGGTGCGAGGTGGGCAATTGATTTCAGTACGGCGACGTTGTTGGTCACCGTCACCGACACCAGCGCGAGGTCGATGTCTCCCGGGCGTAAGACCCGTGGATCGTCGATGGCCTCCACACCCCATCGCTCACCGGCGCGGCGGGCATTCTCATTCGTCCGAGAGTGAATTCCGACGATCTCGACGTGGGAATCCAGCAGATTCAACGCCGGAAGGAAGGCGTTGCGGACTCGGTATCCGGAACCGACGACGAGCGCCCGCAGCCGGTTACTGGGCTGGGTCACACAACGCCCGCGGCGGCCAGCACTCGAAAACCGACGGTCTGGGCGCGGATGTAGGTGGCCTGCGCCCGGGACAGCTCATTCTTCGTGGTCGGCGGCAGCGGGGTACCGGCCGGGATCTCGCCGCGATCCTGCAGCGGGGTCGTGGTTCCCACGCGGCGCTCGTCGATGAGGGCGAGCAGGGCCGGATCGGTCAGGTGGGCGCGGGCGTCCTGAAACTCGGGCAACCCGATCCGGTCGTTCGGCAGGCCGGCGGGCTGGAACGAGACCTTCAGCACGCGCCGGCGCAGCGCACCGCGGTTCGGTGACGCCCGGTGGAAGTAGGAGCGGTTCCACATCGCTGCGGTGCCGACCGGGCCGACCAGCTGCACCGCGTCGCCGCCGGCACGCATGCCGTTGTTGGGCCGGTGCGGGTAGAACTCGAAGGCGCCATCGCCCTCGCCGACCGGCGACAACAAGATGAAGATGCTGATGAAGGACGGGAAATCGGGGGTGTAGGCACCGATCGTCTCGGTGTCGCGATGCCAGCCCAGGGGCTTGTCGCGGTGAATATGCGGCCTGCCCTGATGAGCGGCGATCTCGTAGCTGTGGCAGTGGTAGAGCAGGGCTGACGGGTGAATGCCGGCGATGACCTGACGAACGGGCTCACTGAACAGCTCGGCGAAGACGCCGGTCTCGGCCAGCGCGTCCGCACTCGCGTACGACCGTCGTTCACCGTCGGTTCCAGCGAAGATCGGATCGAGCCGGCGATTCCAGTCGTCGACCATCTCGACCGGCCAGAGTCCGGTCAAATCGGCGATGCCCTGGTTTGCCAGCAGGTCAGACAAAGTCAGTGTCGACGTCACCAGTGATACCTCCCTCAGCCCACGACACTAGGCCACGGCCAGCGTGGAATTGAAATCCGCGGTCCACGCTACAGGCGATCGATGCTGGCTGCGAGGGCCGGAAGTCACCTGCAACCGGAAAGTGACGCGGTCGCGTTGGGGGACTACTTGGCGAAGACGAACAGCCGGTGCTGATACCCGTCGACGTTTGCCCAGTTCTCTTCGTGCTGGCTGGTGTAGCCGCGGTCCCGGAAGAGCGTCCGAATATCCTCTTCGAGGTAGCTGTTCAGCCAGCCGCGGCTGATCCGGTCGACGGCCCCGAGCTTGGTGCGCCGGAACTGGTCGTTGCTGTCGGGGCAGCCGTAGGAGATCACGGCGCGCGGCACGAACCCCGACAGCCAGTCCAGCACCGACGGGACGTCGCGCAGGTACTCCAGAACGCCCATGATCACCGCGACGTCGTAGGTGTCCTTGCCCAGGTTGGGCAGCGGACGCTCGTTGAGATCGCAGACGATCGTGCCCGGGCCCCGGTCGACGAGATCCGACGGCGTGTAGGTGCACGACGGGTCGAGGTGCTTTTCGATGGCTCGGGTGCCCGCGCCGAACTCGACCACCCGACTTCCGGCTGGGATCAGCTCGGCGGCGCGCGCCGTGCGCGGTTCCCACTCGGAGTAGAGATTGCGGGTATCGGCCCAGCGCTTAACGTCGGTCTTCTGGCGCAGTGCGGCGATAATCCCCAACTTCGGGATATGGACCCGGCTCACTGAATTCTCACCCCAAGGCTCGTCGTTTTCAGAAGGTTAGCATCCGACCTGTTGGCGGTCGGGGACGGTTTGCGGGCGAAGCTACGCCGATGTCAATTTTCGGGCGCCCTCGTGGAACCGACTGATCTCGGGTTTACCCCGGTCTTCCTCTATGGTTGCGTCCCTTTCGGAACTGTCGATGCCAGTTTTGCTCCTGATGGACCAGGTGCCAGGTGTCCAGAATTACGTTTGCTGATAGAGTCTGTCAGGCCTAGTCGGGGGCGGGTGCGCCGGTTCGTCGCGCTCGGTGTTGGCGGGAAAAGGGGAGTAGCCCGATATGCGCGTAGCAGCTCGCAGCACCGCAGTCGGAATCGCTGCACTGGCAGCGTTCCTGGCCGTGGTCTTGATGACGACCACGTCCGCGGCTCTCAAGCTTCTGCTCACCGGCACAACGGTTCTCGTGATGGGCGGTACGGGCCATTCGCTGTCTCCGGCGGAGGATACGAACGAGTTCGTCGAGAACTACATCGCCAGTGCCGTCGGCAACTACGTCGCCCCCGCATCGACCCTGGGCACCGGGATCCCGGCCGGTCCCTACAACGGGGTCGCCGTCGTCACCCCCGAACAGTTCGCCCCGGGCACCGGGACGTTGACCTTCGATCAGTCGGTCGCCCTGGGCCAGCAGAATCTGGACAACTGCATCAAGGGCACGTCGTGCAACTACAACACCGAGGTGGGGTCGGTCGCTCCGGCCCCCGGGGATACGTTCGTGGTGTCCGGCTTTTCGCAGAGCTCCACGATCGCCACGCTCGAAAAGCGGGCATTGGCAGCCGAATACGCCCCCGGTGAAGGACCTGACGTCAGCTTCGTGCTGATCGCCAACGGGAACCGACCGAACGGCGGGTTCTTGTCCCGTGGGCCGACAGGGGTCACCATCCCGTGGTTCCTTCAGTTCGGTGGGGCGACGTTCAGCGGGCCGACGCCCACCAACACTCAGTACGCCACCGTCGACATCGCCGCCCAGTACGACGGCTGGTCGGATTTCCCGGTGAATCCGCTCAACCTACTGGCAGTCATCAACGCGATGATGGGCATCGATTACCTGCACCTCGGTGGCGTCTACGACGACACCAGCCTCACCGATCCGGGTGTCGTCGACCAGGGTCAGTACGGCGACACCCACTACTACCTGATCTCCACCCCGGTGCTACCGCTGCTGATGCCGTTGGAGAACTTCGGCACCCTCGGTCACGCACTCGCGGACACCCTGGACCCTGCGCTGCGGGTGATCGTCGAATCGGCCTACGACCGCAGCAAGAGCCCAGGCGAGCCGACGTCATGGAACATCTTCTACTTCGAAGACCCGATCAAACTCACCAAAGACTTCCTCGCAGCGATTCCGGTCGGCTTGGACAACGGCATCCAGGATCTGTTCGGCGTTCGCCCGTTCAGAACGACGCGGCCCGGGCCCTACGGTGTCGGCGGCGTGGAAGTCACCTACACCACCCCCGACACGACCGACTCGTCGAGTTCGGCGGCAGCGACGGACACCGCCACGTCGGCCAAGGATTCCACAGCCACGGAGTCGACCACTGAGTCGACCGAGACGACGTCGACGGTGAAGAAGTCGACCGGCGGTTTCAAGCCGCACGTGTCGCTCACGACGACGCCGGCCACGGCGACGAAGACAGCGGCCGCGGGCGACACGACGACAGACACCAAGGCCGACCCGAAGGGCAGCAGCAACAGCGGTAGCGACTCGACGAAGTCGTCGACATCCACGTCGTCAAAGCACAGCGGCGTCGGCTCCTCCAAACGGGCGAAGGCCAGCGCGGGCGCGAGCTCCTAGTGGGTTAGGCGCGCGGCTATTCGCGGCGCAGCCGCGACTCCACGAAGCGCTCGATCTCTTCCCACTCCTTCACCGCGGCCGCGTACGGCCCGGCGGGGCGGGCGTTCTCCTCGGGATCGAGCACATAGTCGACCAGCTTGCCCAGCGGGTGGTCGTCGGCCAGCAGCCGGTCGACGAGGTCCTCCTCGGAGTACTCGCCGACATCGCGGACGAACTCGATGGCCAGCTCCAGTTGGTCGCGGTCAATCGTGTCGGGCCCGTCGGAGATATCGTCCGACAGCCCGGTCAGCATGTAGATGTTTTCCTCGGTGACGTCGACCCGCAGCGAGCCGTCGGTGGCCGCGGTGTGGATGTCGTCGTAGGTGCTCAGGTCCGCCAGATCGTGGTCGCGCTGGTCGGCCAGCGAGCGGGCCAGCGCACGCTCCGATCCGAACACGCTGATCCTGCCGTTACGGCCCAGGAAGATCGGCCGATCGTCGAAGTAGCAACGCAGCGTGTACACCGTTCCCGAACCGATCGTGATGCGTACCGGATCGATCCCGACCTCGGCCCAGAAGTCTGCGTCGCTGCCGAGCACCACAGCGTCCTGCGGCGACCGCACGGCTTCGGCCGCTGCGGCTTCCGCGGTGTCCGAATCGTCGTCGGCGTCCTCGTCGATCTCGATGTCCGCCGGCTCTTCGATCTCTTCCTCGTAAGGCTCCTCGAGCTCGGCGGCGGCCAGCTTGGCGGCCCGCTCGTCGACCTCGGGGGTGGTGATGACCTCGTCGATCGCGGACAGCACGCCGTCCCACCCGCGGCCGACGATCTCACCGACCACGCTCCAGCGCTTGCGGCCCGGCTTGCCGCCGAACTGCTCGAGGCCGCCCGAGAGCAGTCCCAGGTTGGGGTTGCCGTTGAAGAACCGCGTCACCGGGGGCAGCTCGCACACCGAGCCGATCGACGAGACGACGGCCATGGTGTTGGCCAGCGCGGTCACCGACTCCTCGGTGGGCTTTTCCGCCAGCAGCTCCTCGACGGAGATCAGGTCGACCTTGCGATCCTCCTTCGGCTCCAGCTTGTGGGCGTTGGCCGAGGTCAAGTCCTCCCACGCCGGGTGATCGGCCAGGTCGTTGTCGGTGTTGGTGCGCACGAATGCGGCCAGGTCGGCCACCGACTCGAAGGCGTACAGGTCCTCGTCCTTGCCGAGGAACGCCTCCCACTCGTCGCCGCCGTCGCGCCACCGGGGCGCCCACAACGTGTACAGGTCACCAGCAGTCACGCTGATGCGGACCGGAACGAGCTCAGCAGCCATGCCGCACAGCCTAACGACGCTTGCTGGCCGGTAGCCTGCCCCCCGTGGGGAGATGGGGTCGGGCACTGGCGATTGTGGCGGTGATCTGCGTGGCAATCGTCGCCACCCTGGGTGTCACCGGATTCGTCCTCTTCAACCGCCCGCACGCCGACCCACTGACCAAAGCCGACGCGATCGTCGTCCTCGGCGGCGAAAACGACGGTCGTCTGCAATACGGCCTGAGCCTGGCCGAGCAGGGCTACGCCGACACGGTTGTGCTGTCCAACTCCTATGACGACGAGCCGCTGGACTTAGCCGATTTCGACCGCGCGTGCGCGTCCGGGACCGCGACCGTCACCGTCATCTGCTTTCACCCGTCGCCCTACAGCACCCGCGGCGAGGCGATGTACCTGGCTCGACTTGCCAAGCAACACAATTGGACTCATGTGATCGTGGTGTCCTGGAACTACCACCTGGTGCGGGCTCGCTACATATTCCACCAGTGCTACGACGGCGACGTCACCATGCTTGCGGTGCCGCGCACCTACGACTACACGCTGGTGCGCTGGGCGTGGGAGTACGCCTACCAGTACACCGCGCTGATCAAGGCATTCGTGCTCGGCTGCGACAAGGCCTGATAGCTCACTACAGTCTCTGCGCATGGATGTGTGTGTGATCGACCACCCGCTGGCCAAGGCACGGCTGACCACCCTGCGCGACGCGCGCACCGAGAACGCCGCCTTCCGTTCCGCCCTTGCCGACCTGACCCACATGCTGGTTTACGAAGCCACCCGTGATGCGCGCTGCGAGGACGTCACCATTCACACTCCGATGGCCGAAACCATCGGCTCCCGTCTGGCCGCGCCGCCGCTGCTGGTGCCGGTCCTACGGGCCGGATTGGGGATGGTCGACAAGGCGAGCGCGCTGATCCCCGAGGCGCAGGTCGGTTTCGTCGGTGTTGCCCGTGACGAGACCACCCATCTGCCGACGCCCTACCTGGAGTCATTGCCCGACGACTTGAGCGACCAGCCCGTCATGGTGCTCGACCCGATGCTGGCCACCGGCGGATCGATGGCCTACACGATCGGACTGCTGCACGATCGCGGTGCGCGCGACATCACCGTGGTGTGTGTGGTGTGCGCCCCGGAAGGCATTGCCGCTCTGGAGAAAGTCGCCCCGAACGCCCGCCTGTTCACCGCCGCCATCGACGACGGCCTCAATGACATCGCCTACATCGTGCCCGGTCTGGGCGATGCCGGTGACCGCCAGTTCGGGCCGCGCTGACTACCAGTTCCGCACGGACTCCAGCAGCCTCTCCTGGACGGCGGCCGCGCGCTTGCGGGCGTCGGGCAGATCCGTGCTGGCCGCCTGACCAATCTCTGTGTAGCACTTAACTTTCGGCTCGGTTCCCGACGGTCGTACCACCACCCGTATCGAGGTCTGCTGATCACCGCCGACCAGAAACACCGCATCGGCCCGCTCGGTCGCGTGCACCGGAAATCCCGCCAGCTCGGTCGGCGGGGTGGCGCGCAGACGGGTCATCATCGCCGTGGCCTCGTCGGGATCGGCGACCCGCCGTGACACGGCAGCCGTGGTGTGCACGCCGTGCTTTCGGGCCAATCGGTCGAGTGCAGTCGGAATCGAATCACCTTGTGCTGCAAGGTGTGCTACCAGATCGCAGATCAGTACTGCCGCGCTGATGCCGTCCTTGTCGCGGACGGTTTCGGGGTCGACGCAATGCCCGATGGCTTCCTCGTAGGCGTAGACCAGGCGGTGCCCGGGTAGGCCGGCGTCGGCGCGGGCGAGCCATTTGAACCCGGTCAGGGTCTCGACGTGCTGGGCGCCGTAGTCGGCGGCGATCGCCGCCAGCAGCTGCGACGAGACCACGCTGCTGGCCACCACACTCGTGGCAGCTTGTTCGGGGGGCAGCATGGACAGGATGTAATCGCCCAGCAGCCAACCGGTTTCATCGCCGGACAGCATCCGCCAGCCGTCGCTGGCGGGAATGCCGACGGCGCAGCGGTCGGCGTCGGGGTCCAGCGCGATGGCGACGTTGGCGTCGATCTGCGCGGCCAGCTGCAGCAGCGCGTCGGCGGCGCCGGGTTCCTCCGGGTTGGGGAAGCTCACCGTCGGGAAATCGGGGTCCGGGGCGAACTGGCTTGCCACCGTGTGCACATCGTCAAACTTGGCGGCGTGCAACGTGGCCAGCGCGAGCTCGCCGCCAACTCCGTGCATCGCGGTCAGCGCCACCCGCGGCTTTCCCCGGTTGGTTCGCCTCAGCGTGGCCGCGCGCGCAACGTAGGCGCCCACCAATGTGTCATCGCTGGGTTGCACCGGCAGGCGCGTTATCTGGTCGGCGGGCGGTGCAGCGGCGATCGCCGCTTCGATCTCGCGGTCGGCGGGCGAGATGATCTGCAGGCCGCCGTCGAGATACACCTTGTAGCCGTTGTCGCCCCGCGGATTGTGTGAAGCGGTGATCTGCACCCCGGCCGCGGCGCCGGTGTGCCGGACCGCGAACGCGACGACCGGCGTCGGCACCGGCTGCCCCCAGGTGATGACCGAAAAGCCCTGGGCGGCAAACACTTCAGCCGCCGCAGCGGCGAACTGCGCCGACCCGTGCCTGGCGTCACGGCCCACTACGACGGTTGAGCCGCCGAGCCGCCGGCCGGTCAGCACCCGGGCCAGCGCCCAACTGACCCGCAGCACCACTGCGAGGTTCATCGCGTCCGGGCCACCACGCACCGGCCCGCGCAGGCCGGCGGTGCCGAACGTCAGCGGCCGGGCGAAGCGGGCAGCGAGCGCGTCGGGATCCAGGGCGGCCAGCTCGGCGGCGGTGACCGGATCGGGGTCGTGGGCGATCCAGTCCTCAGGGGTCACGGCACCGATTGTGCCCTGTGCTCGGCGTCGGCGAGCTTGCGTAGGACCGGCGCGGTGAGCATCAGCAGATTGAATTCCAGCTCGGAGAGGTGGTCGCGCATCGACTCGTACAACCAGGCGTCGCGCTGGGCCCGGTCGCGCAGCAGCAGCTCCAACCCGTCGGGGGTGAGTTCGATGAGCTGCCGACGGCGGTCGGCGTCGTCGGGACGGCGGGAGAGCAGCCCGCGGGACCCGAGCTCGTTGATGCTGTCGGTCAGCGACTGGACCCGCACCTGCAGCCGGGCGGCGAGCTCGGCCGGCGTGGTTGTGCCGGCCCGGCTCACCTCACCGAGGACTTCGAGCTGGCTGAGTGTCAGCCCGTTGTCAGGGCGGTGCCGGCGAAGTTGGCGAGCCAGCGCCATCATGGCTTCCCGCAGCTCGGTGGCCGCGGCCGATGGCGCGATACTCACGGTCATATTACAAGTTATACCTTGTTAATTAGTGACCTATATCGCCTGAATCGCGGTTGGCGGCGAGAAAATAACAAGGGCATACTTTCTATATGCGCTGGGCCTTGCTGGTGATCGTGACGATCGGGGTCACCGTGCCGCTGGACCGGCTCGGTGTGCCGTCGGCGGCCCTGTTCGCTGCCCTGCTCGTCGGCATCGTGCTGGCGATCACCCGGCTGGCGCCCGCCGGCGTGCCCCGCGTCGCGGGCCTGGGGGCCCAGGGCGCGCTCGGCGTCTACATCGGCACCATGGTGCATTCCGACGCGCTGTCGGCGCTGGGCCCGCACTGGCCGGTCGTGGTCGGCGTCGGCGTGGCCACGCTGCTGCTCAGCATCGGCGCCGGGGCCCTGCTCGGCATGCATCGCGACATCAGCGCGCTCACCGGCGCGCTGGCGTTGGTGGCCGGTGGGGCGTCCGGCCTGGTGGCGATCGCGCGTGAACTCGGCGGCGACGATCGCGTCGTCGCCGTCGTTCAATACCTGCGGGTGGCGGTGATCACGGCGACCATGCCCGTCGTCGTCACGCTCGTCTACCATGCGGACCGGTCGTCGCACGCGACCGCGGCAGCCACGCAGTCTTATTCAGCCCCTTGGTATTTGAGCCTGATGCTGATCGTCGCACTGGTGTTCGCCGGATCCGTGGTGGGCCGGCTCGCCCGACTGCCCGGCTCCGGTCTGCTCGGCCCGATGGCGCTGACCATCATGGCCGAGCTCGGCGGCTGGTCGTTCGGCGTGACCGTGCCGGTATTGCTGGTCTCGGCGTCCTACATGCTGATCGGCTGGCAGGCCGGGGTGGCGTTCACCCGCGAGTCGCTCCGCGCGATCGAACGGCTGTTGCCTGCCGCGCTCGGGCTGATCGTGCTGCTCAACGTCGCCACCGCAGGCCTGGGTGTGGCGCTGTCGAAGATCGCCGGTGTCAGCATGCTCGACGGATACCTGGCCACCAGCCCGGGCGGTATCTACGCCGTGCTGGCCACCGCGGTGGAAACCGGCTCGAATGTCACGTTCGTCATCGCCACCCAGGTGCTGCGGGTGCTGCTCATGCTGTTCGCCGCACCCCTGCTGGCCCGCGGTTTCGTGCGGCTGGCCTACAGGCGTGCCAGCACCGAGGCCAGCAGTGAGCCCATCGCGGTCGCCGACGCCCGGCCTGCGGCCAGCACTTCGTCGTGACTGAGCGGCTGGCCGGTCATCCCGGCGGCCAGGTTCGTCACGAGCGAGAGCCCCAGTACTTCAGCCCCCGCCGCTCGCGCCGCGATCGTTTCGTGCACTGTCGACATGCCGACCAGGTCAGCGCCGAGCGTGCGGAGCATCCGGATCTCCGCCGGAGTCTCGTAATGCGGGCCCGGCACGCCCGCGTACACGCCTTCGGTCAGGCCGGGGTCGACGGAGCGGGCCAGTTCCCGCAGCCGGGGCGAATACGCGTCGACCAGATCGACGAACTGCGCCCCGACCAGGGGCGAGCGGGCCGTCAGGTTGAGGTGGTCACTGATCAGCACCGGCTGCCCGACCTGGTACTCCGGTCGCAGGCCGCCCGCGGCATTGGTCAGCACCACGATCTTGGCGCCCGCTGCCCGTGCTGTGCGCACCGGATGGACGACGGCGCGCAGGTCATGGCCTTCGTAGGCGTGGATGCGGCCCAGCAGCACCAGCACGTTGTGCGAGCCGAGCGGCACCGACAGCACGCGACCGCGATGCCCGAGTGCCGACGGGGGAGTGAAGCCGGGGATCACCGACATCGGAATCTCGGCCACCGGTGTTCCCAGCGCTGCGGCCGCCGGTGTCCAACCCGATCCGAGGACCACGGCGACGTCGTGGCGCTCCACACCGGTGCGCTCGGCGATCACCGCTGCGGCGTGCTCTGCGTCTGGACTCACAGCCTGCGAGCCTATCTGGCAATGCGATACTTCGTGGATGCCAATCGCCACCGCGTCGACCCGCGTCGAGGACGTGGTCGCGGCGCGTCGAGGCGATCTGATCGAACTCTCCCATGCCATTCACGCCGAGCCGGAACTCGCGTTCGACGAGCACCGCAGCTGTGCCAAGGCCCAGGCTCTGGTGGCTGAGCGTGGGTTCGAGATCAGTGCGGCGCCCGGCGGTTTGGACACCGCGTTCCGGGCTGACTTCGGTTCGGGTCCGCTGGTGATCGGGATCTGCGCGGAGTACGACGCGCTCCCCGGGATCGGCCACGCGTGTGGGCACAACATCATTGCGGCCTCAGCGGTCGGCACCGCCCTGGCGCTGGCCGAGGTGGCCGATGAACTCGGGCTCACGGTGGCCCTGATCGGCACGCCCGCCGAGGAGTCCGGTGGCGGCAAGGCCCTGCTGATCGAGGCGGGGGTGTTCGACGATGTCGCGGCCGCCGTGATGCTGCACCCCGGGCCGATCGACATCGCCGCCGCGCGCTCACTGGCGCTGTCCGAGGTGGTCGTGACCTACACCGGCCGCGAATCCCATGCGGCCGTCGCGCCGTATCTGGGCGTCAACGCCGCTGATGCGGTGACCGTCGCGCAGGTGGCGATCGGATTGCTGCGCCAGCAGATGGCGCCCGGCCAGTTGGCTCACGGCATCGTCACCGAGGGCGGCTCGGCGACCAATATCATCCCGGGCCGGGCCCGGCTGCAGTACACGATGCGGGCCGTCGACACCGACTCGCTGCGGGGGCTGGAAGCCAAGATGCAGGGCTGCTTCGCGGCCGGCGCGGTCGCGACCGGATGCGAGCACGAGATCGCCGAAGCCGCACCGCCTTACGCGGAGCTGACCCCCGATGCGTGGCTGGCCGAGGTGTTCCGCGACGAGATGACGAAGATGGGGCGGCACCCGGTTCCGGTCGAGGTGGAAGCCGCAATGCCGTTGGGGAGCACGGATATGGGCAATGTCACGCAGTTGCTCCCGGGCATTCATCCGGTGGTCGGCATCGAATCGGACGGCGCGGTGATCCACCAGCCCGGCTTTACTGTGGCTGCGGCGGGGCCCAGCGGCGACCGTGCGGTCACCGAGGGGGCAATCATGTTGGCGCGGACGGTTGTTCGGTTGGCGCAGACGGCCGTCGAGCGGGACCGTGTGCTGGAGTTGCGGGATCGACGGAGGATGGATCGCGGATGAGCATCGCCGACGCGTGCGAGTCCTGGCTGGCCGGGCATTTCGACGATCTGGTGGGCTGGCGCCGCCACATTCACCGCTATCCGGAGCTGGGCCGCCAGGAGTTCGCCACCACCCAGTTCGTCGCCGACCGGTTGGTGGAGGCCGGGCTCAACCCCAAGGTGATGCCCGGTGGCACCGGGCTGACGTGCGACTTCGGCCCCGCGCATGCACCGCGGATCGCGCTGCGCGCCGATATGGACGCGTTGCCGATGGCCGAGCGCACCGGTGCCCCTTACAGCTCGACGATGCCGAACGTCGCGCACGCCTGCGGCCACGACGCCCATACCGCGATGTTGATCGGAGCCGCGACGGCGCTGGCGTCGGCGCCTGAGCTGCCTGTCGGCGTGCGACTGATCTTCCAGGCCGCCGAGGAATTGATGCCCGGCGGAGCGATCGACGCGATCGCCGCCGGTGCGCTGGTGGGGGTATCGCGGATCTTCGCTCTGCACTGCGATCCTCGGCTGGCAGTCGGCCGGGTCGCGATCATCCCTGGCCCGATCACGTCGGCGGCCGACTCGATCGAGATCACGTTGCATTCGCCCGGCGGCCACACGTCGCGACCGCACCTGACGTCGGATCTGGTGTACGGGATGGGCACCCTGATCACCGGGCTGCCCGGTGTGCTGTCCCGCCGGATCGACCCGCGGCACAGCACCGTGATGGTGTGGGGGGCGGCCAACGCCGGCGTCGCGGCCAATGCGATCCCGCAGACCGGGACCCTGGCGGGCACCGTGCGAACAGCCAGCCGGGATGCCTGGGTCGCCATGGAAGGCCTTGTGCGGGAGACGGTTTCAGGACTGCTCGCGCCCCTCGGTATCGAGCACGTCCTGCAGTATCATCGCGGCGTGCCGCCAGTGGTCAACGAGGAACGTTCGACGCAGATCATGACGCACGCCATCGAAGCCGTCGATCCCGACGCGCTGGCGGACACTCGTCAGTCCGGTGGGGGCGAGGATTTCTCCTGGTACCTGGAAGACGTGCCAGGCGCGATGGGCCGACTGGGGGTGTGGAGCGGTCGCGGCGAACAGCTCGATCTGCACCAGCCGACATTCGACCTCGACGAGCGGGCGCTCGCGGTCGGCGTCCGGGTTCTGGTCAACATCGTCGAGCAGTCAGCGGGGTACTGATGAAGCTTCTGGTGACCGGTGGCGCGGGCTACGTCGGCAGCGTTTGCGCCACGGTGCTGCTGGAGCAGGGGCACGAGGTCGTTGTCGTCGACGATCTGTCGACGGGAAATGCCGACGCTGTGCCGGCCGAGGCGCAGTTCGTGCAGGCCGACATGGTCGAGGTCGCGCCGAAGCTGCTCGGCGACGGATCGTTTGATGGCGTGCTGCACTTCGCGGCGAAGTCGTTGGTGGGGGAGTCGGTGGCGGAGCCGGAGAAGTATTGGCACGGCAACGTCGTCAAGACGCTGGAGCTGCTGGAGGCGATGCGTACGGCCGGCACCCCGCGACTGGTGTTCTCCTCGACCGCATCGACCTACGGCGAGCCGGAATCGGTGCCGATCGCCGAGGACGCACCCACCCGGCCGACGAATACCTATGGCGCCACCAAACTAGCGATCGACCATGCGATCACGTCGTACGCCATCGCACACGGCCTGGCCGCCACGAGTCTGCGCTACTTCAACGTCGCCGGTGCCTACGCCGGCTGCGGTGAGCGCCATGCGACCGAGACGCACCTGATTCCGCTGGTGTTGCAGGTGGCCACCGGTCAGCGCCCCGAGATCCTGGTGTTCGGCACCGATTGGCCCACCCCGGACGGCACGTGCATCCGCGACTACATCCACGTCCGCGACCTCGCCGATGCTCATCTGCTCGCGCTGCAGACCTCGCAGCCGGGCGAGCACCGAATCTACAACCTGGGCAACGGAACCGGCTTCTCGGTCCGCGAGGTGATCGCCTCTTGCGAGCGTGTCACCGGCGGGCCGATCGCCGCGCGTGACGTCGAGCGCCGGGCCGGTGACCCGGCTGTGCTGATCGCGTCCAGCGAGAAAGCCGTCACGGAACTCGGCTGGAAGCCGCAGCACACAACTATCGACGAGATCGTTTCCGACGCTTGGGAGTTCACTCGCTCGCGTTGACCGCGAGCGTGCGTGTCGGCGCAGCGACATGCCGTATTTGTGCGCATTTCTCGCACGCTCGTTGTCCACAGGCCTGACTTTCCGATGGCGCGGGGAGCATGCAGCATCACCCGAGATATTGCTGGAATACACTGCGGTAGAACGTATCTGGCACGGAGTTTACAGCCGCGGCCCTGCCGACACGGCTCGCAGGCTCAAAGGTCTAGATTTAGCCTGCGGCGAGGTGGTTGGCGTGTGCATGGCCACTGCAGCGCGCGCCTATGGTTTCGATACCGAGAACCGCGCTGAATTGCACGTGCTGAACCCCTCTGGGCATCAGCTGCGGCCCGCCGACGGGCTTGTCGTGCACCGGCGCGACGGCGCACCGCTGAAACCGTTAGCAGGTCGGCCGACCACAGCGCCGGCCTGGACTGCAATAGAGGTGGCTCGCACTCTGCGACGTCCGCGAGCCTTGGCCACGCTCGATGCCGCGCTGCGCTCAAGGCGTTGCGACCTCGCGGCATTGTCCTGTGCGGTGGCGGCACAGAAGGGCCGACGAGGCGTCGTGAAGGTCCGCCATTTGCTTCTGATTGCCGACGGCCGAGCCGAGTCGCCGATGGAAAGCGAGGCCCGCCTCGTCATGATCGATGGCGGGCTCCCCAGCCCGGTCTTGCAGGCTGAAGTGGTCGACGCTCGAGGACGGTTGCGCAGGCTCGACTTCGCGTGGCCGAGCCACAAGGTTGCCGCCGAATACGACAGCGGCGAATGGCACGTCGGGGCGGATGCGCTCCGACGGGACAGGGAAAAGCTGGCCGCGCTGCAAGACCTCGGATGGATGGTCGTGCCGATTGTCGTCGACGATGTGCGGCGCCAGCCGAGTGTTGCGCGCGAGTGTGCCTGAAGTGCACGCTACGACGGCGCGTCCTCGTGCCGACACGCACGCTCGCGCGTGGAGGCGTTAGCCGCTGCTGGTGCCTGGGCCGACGTTGATGGCCGGGCGGGTGCGCAGGTCGTGCACGTACTCCGCTGGCGCACCGGCGATCTCGGCGGCGTCGGCCATCACACCGATGTAGCGTGCCGAGGGTAGCCCACCCTCCCATGCGTCCAGCACGTAGAGCCAGGCGAGCACGGGATCGGTTGTGGTGTCGGTGGATTCGCACTCAATGCGGCATCTGATCTTCTTGTGGAAGCCGAGCTCCGAGCCTTCCCACCGATCCAGGTTCTGCTCGTCGGCAGGCGTCATGTCGTAGAGCACCACGAACACCTTTTCGTCGGGGTCCTCGACCAGAGTCGCCAGTGCGCCTTCCCAGCCGATGTCCGCACCGGCGAAGGTCAGCCGCCAGCCGTGCAACCAGCCGGTTCCGGCCATCGGCGAATGTGGCGCACGCTCCAGCATCTGCTCGGGATGCATGTTGGACCCATAGGCGGCGTAGAGCGGCACGGGGAAAGCCTAGAGCGTCCCGTCAGCGGGAGCGCGGGGACTCCGGTGATTCGTTCAGTGGTGAGGAGCACACCCATCCGGTCCACTAGATTGAGCCCGTGACGACGCGGATCGTGATCATCGGTGGGGGGCCGGCCGGTTACGAGGCCGCATTGGTCGCAGCGGGGCGTGCCGAGGTCACCGTGGTGGACTCCGACGGCATCGGCGGTGCCTGCGTTCTCTTCGACTGCGTGCCGTCCAAGACCTTCATCGCCTCGACCGGGGTGCGCACTGAACTGCGCCGCGCCTCCGGCCTGGGGTTCGGCATCGGCATCGACGACGCCAAGATCTCGCTGCCCCAGATCAACAACCGGGTGAAGACGCTGGCCCGGTCGCAGTCCGCCGATATCGGCACGCAGCTGCTCCGCGAGAAGGTCAACGTCGTCCAGGGCCGCGGCGAGCTCACCGACGCCGTGCCGGGCATGGCGCACCACCGGGTGAAGGTCACCACACCCAACGGCCAGGTCGGCGTCCTCAAGGCCGATGTGGTGCTGATGGCCACCGGCGCGAGCCCCCGGGTCTTGCCGAACGCGGAGCCCGATGGTGAGCGGATCCTGACCTGGCGCCAGCTCTACGACCTTCCTGAGCTGCCCGAACACCTGGTGATCGTCGGGTCCGGGGTCACCGGGGCCGAGTTCTGCAACGCCTACACCGAGCTCGGCGTCACCGTCACCGTGGTGGCCAGTCGCGACCAGATCCTTCCGCACGAGGACAGCGACGCGGCCGCCGTGCTGGAAGAAGTCTTCGCCGAACGCGGGGTGACGCTGGTCAAGAACGCCAGGGCGTCCTCGGTGCTCCGCACGGATGGCGGGGTCAAGGTCACGATGGCCGACGGCCGCGTCGTCGAGGGCAGCCACGCGCTGATGACGGTCGGCTCGGTGCCCAACACCGTTGGTCTCGGGCTTGAACGCGTCGGCGTCGAGCTCGGGCCGGGCAACTTCATCCCGGTGGACCGGGTGTCCCGGACGGCAGCCTCGGGCATCTACGCCGCCGGCGACTGCACGGGACTGCTGCCGTTGGCGTCTGTCGCGGCGATGCAGGGCCGCATCGCGATGTATCACGCACTGGGTGAGGGGGTGGCCCCGATTCGGCTGCGCACGGTGGCCTCAGCCACCTTCACCAGGCCCGAGATCGCTGCCGTCGGGGTCCCGCAAACCGCCATCGACGACGGTTCGGTGCCCGCCCGCACGATAATGCTGCCGCTGAACACCAACGCGCGAGCCAAGATGTCGCTGCTCACGCGCGGTTTCGTCAAGATCTTCTGCCGGCCGGCGACCGGCGTCGTCATCGGCGGGGTGGTGGTGGCCCCGATCGCCTCCGAGCTGATCCTGCCGATCGCCCTTGCGGTGCAAAACCGCATTTCGGTGACCGATCTGGCCCAGACGCTGTCGGTCTACCCGTCGTTGTCGGGGTCGATCGTCGAGGCTGCGCGCCGCCTGATGGCACACGACGATCTGGACTAGCCTGGGGCCCTATGAGCGACCCGATCTCTAGACCGGGCACCGGTCAGACCTTTCTCGGACCTTCCGAACGTGTGCGCGCCTGGGAGCGACTGGGCAGCGAACAGTTCGACGTCGTCGTCGTGGGCGGTGGCGTGGTCGGTGCGGGCTGCGCACTGGATGCCGCGACTCGCGGGCTCAAGGTGGCCCTCGTCGAGGCGCGGGACTTCGCATCGGGAACGTCGAGCCGCAGTTCGAAGATGTTCCACGGTGGGCTGCGCTACCTCGAGCAACTGGAGTTCGGCCTGGTGCGTGAGGCGCTGCACGAGCGCGAGCTGTCCCTGACCACGCTGGCGCCCCATCTGGTCAAGCCGCTGCCGTTTCTGTTCCCGCTGACCAAGCGGGTGTGGGAGCGGCCGTATGTCGCCGCTGGCATATTCCTCTACGACCAGCTGGGTGGCGCGAAATCCGTTCCGCCGCAAAAGCATTTGACGAAATCCGGCGCGCTGCGGCTGGCGCCCGGCCTCAAGCGCAGTTCGCTGATCGGCGGCATCCGCTATTACGACACGGTCGTCGACGACGCCCGGCACACCATGACCGTCGCACGCACGGCGGCTCACTATGGCGCAGTGGTGCGCACGTCGACCCAGGTGGTGAAGCTGCTCCGCGAGGGCGACCGGGTGGTCGGGGTGACGATCCGGGATTCCGAAGACGGTGCAGTCGAGGACGTTCGCGGCCACGTGGTGATCAACGCCACCGGGGTGTGGACCGACGAGATTCAGGCGCTGTCCAAGGAGCGCGGTCGTTTTCGGGTGCGGGCGTCCAAGGGTGTGCATGTCGTGGTGCCGCGGGATCGCATCGTGTCCGAGGTGGCGATCATCCTGCGTACCGAGAAGTCGGTGCTGTTCGTGATCCCGTGGGGCACGCACTGGATCATCGGGACCACCGACACCGACTGGAACCTCGATCTGGCGCACCCGGCAGCGACCAAGGCGGACATCGACTACATCCTCGCCACCGTCAACACGGTGCTGGCCACGCCGTTGACGCACGACGACATCGACGGGGTTTACGCCGGGCTGCGGCCGCTGCTGGCCGGGGAGAGCGAGGAGACCTCCAAGTTGTCGCGCGAGCACGCGGTGGCGGTGCCGTCGCCGGGCCTGGTCGCGATCGCGGGTGGCAAGTACACGACGTATCGGGTGATGGCCGAGGACGCGGTGGACGCGGCGGCGGAGTACATCCCGGCCCGGGTGGCGCCGTCGATCACCGAGAAGGTGCCGCTGATGGGCGCGGACGGATACTTCGCGCTGATCAACCAGACCCACAGCGTGGGGGCACGGTATGACCTGCATCCCTACCGGGTGCGTCATCTGCTGGACCGGTACGGCTCGCTGATCGGCGAGGTATTGGCGCTGGCGGCAGACAAGCCGGAGCTACTGGAGCCGATCACCGATGCGCCGGTGTACCTCAAGGTCGAGGCGGCTTATGCGGCGGTCGCCGAGGGGGCACTGCATCTGGAGGACATCCTGGCCCGCCGGATGCGGATCTCGATCGAATATCCGCACCGCGGGGTGGACTGCGCTGCCGAGGTTGCCGACGTGGTCGCGCCGATCCTGGGCTGGAGCGAGGCTGACTGTGCCCGCGAGGTCGCGACGTATATCGCGAGGGTGGAGGCCGAGGTGTTGTCGCAGACCCAGCCCGACGACGAGTCGGCCGACGCGTTACGGGCGGCCGCACCGGAGGCGCGGGCCGAGATCCTTGAGCCGGTGCCGCTGAATTGAGACGGCCGCCACCTCTGCCGGTGCGCGACGGTCTGGGGCCGGCGCGGCTTCGGCTGCAGGGCGGCAAGGTGGCCGACGAGTTCGCCCGGCGATTCGGCCCGGACGGACTCGCCAAGGTGCGCGACGGTGAGGTGGTCGACGCCGACGGCGCGGTGATCGACTTGTCCACTGAGATGCCGGCCGGTGCGCATGTCTTCCTGTACCGGGAGCTGCCCGACGAGGTGGTGGTGCCGTTCGACATCCCGGTGCTCTACCGCGACGACGACATCGTGGTGGTCGACAAGCCGCATTTCCTGGCCACCATGCCGCGCGGCGGGCATGTGGCTCAGACGGCATTGGTGCGGTTGCGTCGTTCGCTCGATCTGCCTGAGCTCAGCCCGGCGCACCGACTGGACCGGCTGACGGCGGGGGTGCTGCTGTTCACGGTTCGCCGTGAGGTTCGTGGCGCCTACCAGACTCTGTTTGCGCGCGGTGTGGTGCGCAAGACGTACTTGGCCCGGTCGTCCGGTGTGGCTTCGGTGGCGCTGCCGACTGTCGTGCACAGCCGAATTATCAAGCAGCGGGGGCGGTTACAGGCGTTCGAGGAACCGGGTGAGCCGAACGCCGAGACGTTGGTGGAGGAACTGGGTGGGGGGTGTTATCGGCTGAACCCGCGGACGGGGCGCACACATCAGCTGCGCGTGCACATGGCGTCGTTGGATCTGCCGATCGACAACGACCCGCTGTATCCGCGCGTGCTCGAGGTTGCGGCCGACGATTTCTCCGCGCCGCTGCAGCTGGTGGCGCATCGGCTGGAGTTCGAGGATCCGTTCACCGGGGAGCTTCGGTCCTTTGTCAGTCGGTCCGGTGCCTTCGGGCCCTAGTCGTTCGGTGTGAACTGCGTCACGATCTTGGTATGGACGACGATCACGAGTTGGTGCTGGTAGCCGCATACGCCGATCTCGATCGGGCCCGCTCCGATTTCCACGAGCTCCGAAAGCGGATCAGGCACGGCATGGAGGTGCGTGCCACCGCACTGGTCACCAAGGATGCCGACGGGCACCCGGAGGTCGTCGAGGCAGAGAATCGGCACGGTCGGGTCGCCCTGGGGGTCGGCGCGGGCCTGGGGCTCCTGGTCGGCATGTTTATTCCGCCGATCGGGCTGTCGGTTCTGGTCGGCGGGGCGGCGGCCGGGCTGGTCGCCGCGGTCGCCGAGCACGAACTGCGGATCGGGCTGCGACACGAGATCGGGGAGGCACTCGAGGCCGGCACCGGTGTGGTCATCTCCGTCGTCTATCCGAACGGGCGGGTCCCGGTCGAGATCACGCTGTCGGGCTCGGCCAAGGTTGCCTCGCTTCGGATGGACAAGTCCACCATCAACAGCATCGAGAAGGCGGTCGCCGAGGCAATGGCCGGGGCCGGCCACCCGATCAGCGCTGGCACGACGGACACCAGTACGTGACGCGTTCTTCTTCGGAGGATTCGGCGCGGAGGATCGCCGTGCCGCAGCGGCGGCACGGCTTGCCGGCTCGACCGTAGATCCAGAGTTCTTGTCCACGTCGGTGGTTGCCCGTCGTGGTGCGCTCCCAGCGGGAGCGGTTGGCCCACAACATCTTGTGCGCCTGGTTCACCACGCGCAGCGGATCGGTGAGGCTGCTGACCGGGCTGGTCGGCAGCCTGCCGAACACGAAGCACAGCTCGTTGGCGTACACATTGCCCACACCGGCGAGCACGCGTTGATCCAGCAGCGCCGCGGCGATCGGCCGGTCCGGGTCCTTGGTCAGATTGGCCGCGGCCAGCTCGGGGTTCCAGTCGTCCCCGAGAAGATCGGGTCCCAGGTGGGCGACGGCGTCCTGATCGTCCTCGCGGTCGAGTACCTCGAGGACGCCAAGGTCGATGCCCAGTGCCTGAATCTCGGCGGTTTCCAGGATGATTCGGATCTTGTGGGCTTGCTTTTGTGGTGTGCCCTTGGGGCCGACCCGCCAGCTGCCGTCCATTTTCAGGTGTGAGTGGATGCTGGCCGCGCCGACCCGGATGAAGAGGTGTTTGCCGCGGCTGATCACCTCGTCCACGGTGTTGCCGCTGAGATCCACGGTCGCATACCGCGGTACGCGGATATCACAGCGCGTCAACGTTTTACCGACGAGCGCATCGCGCAGGTTGGTTGCGGTGTGGAAGACGGTGTCGCCCTCGGGCATGGTTCCAGACTAGAAGGGTGGTGGATGGGCGGCGGCTCTGGCTTCGTTGAGCCCGCGTTCCCAGCGGATCCGGTACTCCCGCTCTTGGGCGCGGGTTTGGCGCCGGGCCGGCATCATCAATCCGCGTCCGGGCCCGCGTGCCTGGGGCGGCGGGTCCGTCAGATTCAGGTCCTCGGTGGGGGCGAAGAGCTGCGGAAAGAACAGTGCGCCGCCAGGTTTGGTGGTGTAGGCGCGGCCCGACGGGGACGTCCAGATCACCGTGCCATCGGGCAATTGACGGTCAGCCCAGCCACCCGGGCCTGCATAGAAGGTCTTCAAGAGATGGTGCAGCCGGCATAGCAGCTTGAGGTTCGACGGATGCGTCGGCCCAAATGGGTAAGGCACCGTGTGGTCGATGTCGGCGACCTCGGCCGGGCGATCACACCCGGGGAACCGGCAGGTCAGGTCGCGACAACGGATGAACTCCGCCAAGGCGGTCGACGGCCGGTAATGCGGTTCGGCGCTGAGCTCCTTGCCGCCGACGACCGGTCGCAGTTTGGCTCGCGCGGCCAAGGCTCGCACGGTTTCTGCAGGAATCGCGCCGTAGCCGGGCAGTAGCGCTGGGGCGTTGCCCTGGCCGCTGACGGTCTTGGCTTCGGCCACAACGTGGATGACGATCTGTGCCGGCGCGCGTTCAGCGCCCGATCGGGCAGGACACTCGTCGGAACCGCAATCACACGTCATGGTCGCATTGCCGGCCGCCACCACGCCCACCGCGTCGGCCCGGCGTTGGCGGGTAGTTCGCGAATCGTCTCGGCATACCGTCGCGGCGAGTTGGTCTAGTCGCTGGTCGAATGCCGCCCCGTCAGTCGCGCGAACCCGGGCCCAGATCTCCGCCATTCCGTCCTTGCCCGGCACGACCTCGACATGCCGGTCGTCGTCGGCGGCGCGCGCAGTGCGCACGGCATTGGGATCGAGCTCGACGATGTACCAGTCGATGATCTCGGCGATTTTCTTCCGCGAGAACGCGTTCCACTGTTCGGCGTTCCGCGCAATTCGCTTGTCGATCGCGTCGAGCATTGCCGGGTCGCGAACCAGTCCGGTACGAAACGTCGCGGCGACCACGATGCGAAACTCAAGCGCACCCGAGGCGAACAGTGCGCCCAACTTCGGTAGCCGCTCAATAAGCTGCAGCCCGTAGTCCATCTCATTCGATGCGCGGCCGCGGCTGACTCCGAGCTCGGCGGCCACCTCAGCGGCGACCGCCTCCCAATTGTCGATACACCATTGGGCACGCTCGGCCGCGTCGACTTGACTCATCCGGCGCTGACACAGCCGGCCTGCCGCCAGCACCCGATCGGCGATCCCCAACCGTTCAGTGCGCTGCCCCTGGCGCATCGTGTCCAGGAGGTCGGTATCGTCCAACTGTTCGAACATGTGTTCGATACTATGCCTCGATACCGACAAGTTGCGTTGTCATCTCTCAGGACATGGGACTCTCCGACAACCGCATGCGTCACCTCACATCAATCGCTGCCGGTTGACAAGGGCCGGCGCGATACCGGCCTCAGCCGTTGCAGTCCCGCAGGTCGATCCCCGATCCGGGACCGGCAGCGTTCAGCGCCGCGGCGTCGGCGGCGTCTTGAAACAGTGCGTTGCCGCCGGCGAATGACTTCCCGTCGGGGCTCACCGCTATCGACAGACACCCCAGCCCAGACGCGAGTACCTGGCAGTCGTTTGTCTGTGCTTTGACGTCACACCACAACTCGGCTGCGTCCTCGGCATCTTGGCGAGTCTCGTAGTTGAGGCGCATCACTTCCTGGCCGGTCGAGGTCGAGGCCGCGGCCGCACCCCAGCAGCCCGGCTTGCACTCGAAATCGAAATCGGCCTGCGCCGCCGGCGACACCACCAACGATCCGCCGGCGGCGACGATGCCTGCGGCCACTCCTGCGGCGATCCGGGTGATTTTCACCTAGCCAGTGCATAGCGATCGGCGGGCTACCGATCCCAACATCTCAGCGCAGCCGCAGTCCCCGTGGCGTGCGCGAGAAGCCGGCGTCGACCAACGCATCGGCCGTCGTCTTCCGGTCCGGGTGCGCCGCCGTCTCCAACACCGATACGCCATCGAGCTTTTCGACCAGCACACCGCCGATGCGGCCACTGCTGACCAGCTCGGCCAGCGTCCCCGCGGCGGCGCGCTGGGCCTCCCCGTCAGTGCTGAAGTTCAACAGCGACCGCCCGCCCCGCTCCAGGAACCACACCAGCTCACCGTCCACCAGAATCACCAGCGCACCCGCCTTACGTCCGGGCCGATGGCTGGCGTCCGAGTCCGCACGCGCCGGCCACGGCAGCGCCGCACCGTACGGATTGGCCGGGTCGGCCGCGGCCAGCACCACCGCGCGGTAATCCGGGCGTTCCGGATCCACCCCGTCGAGATAGGTCCGCAGCCGGTCGACCGTCGATACCACGGCGAACTGCGCCCCGCCCAGCGACTCGACGAAATAGCCGCGCTGACAACGCCCGGCGTCCTCGAACCCGCTGAGCACCTTGTACAGCGTCGCGAACCCACCGGAAACACCCTCGGCGGCCGCCGCGCCCTTGGTCAGCACGCCGTGCCTGTTCAGCAGTAGCTCAGCCGAGAAGTGTGCGCGGACGGTCGAATCCGGTTCCGGGACGGGCAACGCCGACCACCGGCCGGCAACCGTCGGATCGGCGGGACGAGATTGGGCATGGGCCACCGAATACCGGCTCAGTCGCGGCGCACGCCGTTGCCGATGCGCGGGAGCAGCCGGACGGCGGGTGCCGGGCTTGCGCCCGCCGGCCAACATCGCGCGTAGCGGGGCAAACGTGTCACCGGTGACCCAGCCGGCCCAGATCAGGTCCCATAGTGCGGATTTGAACGTCTCCTCGGGCCCGCCGACCAGCTGGCGGAAGAAGAACGCCCCGCGCGCCTCGCCCGGCTCGCCGAGAACCTCGAGGATGGCCCGGTGTGCGTCGGTGAAGTCGATCTCGGCCGGTGCCGTCAGCGTCAGCGGTGCGGTCTCGGCGTGGTGGAAGGTGATCCAGCCGTCGCTGCCCGAGATCGAGCCGGCCCCCGACCAGGTGACCTCACCAGAGGCCAGCAGTTCGTCGAGCATCGACGGCTGGTAGTCGCGCACCCGCGGCCCGAAAACCAGCGGCTCGACGGCCGAGGCCGGCAGCGGCACCCCAGCCAATTGGTCGATCACCGTGGCCAACCCGTCCACGCCGGACGTTGCCGAGCTCCCGACCTGCTGCCAGGCCGGCAGGAAGCGGGCATAGGCGGCGGTGCTGACCGGTTCCACCTGCGCGCGCAGCACCGCCAGCGAGCGGCGGCGCAGAATCCGCAGCACCTCGGCGTCACACCACTGGTCGACCCCCGCGCAGGCGGGAAATCCGACCGGAGCGGGGGCGGCGACGAATTCCCCGCGAATCAGCTTGCCATCCACTGCCATTCGGCCCAGCACATCGGCGGCGACCCGCAGGCCCAGACCAAACCGGGCCGCGGCCTCGGTGGTGGTGAACGGACCATGCGTACGGGCGAACCGCCCCATCAACTCGCCGAGCGGATCGGCCACCGCCTCGGTGAAACTCGTCGGCACCCCGACCGGAACTGCGACGCCGACCGCGTCACGCAGCCGTCCGATGTCCTCGATCCCCGCCCACCACGATTGGCCGGCATACGCCAGCGGCAGTGCACGTTTGGCGGCGTACAGGCCCTCGAGCCAGCCGCCGGCATCGCTGGCCGTGCAGCGCTCGGCAATCTCGGCGTCGGTCAGCGGGCCGAGCAGGCGCAGCAGGTCGGCCACGCCCTCGGCGTCGCGGGCCTTGCGATCCTCGGAAAGGTGTTGCAGCTGACGCGATGTGGCCGCGATGACGTCGGGATCGAGCAGTTCGCGCAGCTCCACACGGCCCAACAACTCGGCCAGAAGAGTGCTGTCCAGGGACAGCGCCGCCGCGCGGCGTTCGGCCAGTGGACTGTCGCCCTCGTACATGAAGGCCCCGACATAGCCGAACATCAATGACGCCGCGAACGGCGACGGCATCGGTGTCTCGACCTCCACCAACCGCACTCGCCGCTGGGCGATCCGGCCCATCAGGTCGGTTAGCGTCGGAACGTCATAGACGTCCTGCAGGCATTCCCGCACCGCCTCCAGCACGATCGGGAAGTCCGGGTATTTGCGTGCGACGTCGAGCAACTGAGCGGCCCGTTGGCGCTGATGCCATAACGGCGAGCGCTTGCCGGGATGGCGTCTGGGCAGCAGTAGCGCGCGCGCCGCGCATTCTCGGAACCGCGACGCGAACAGGGCCGAGCCGCCGACTTCGGAGGTGACCAGCGGCTCGATTTCGTCGGGGGAGAAGACGAACAGGTCGGCCCCGGGTGGGGAGTCCTCGGTGTCGGGCAGCCGGACCACGATTCCGTCGTCGGAGGCGGTCGGTTTCTCGTCGATTCCATAGCGCTCCAACAGCCGCCGGCTGACCGCCAGGGCCAGTGGTCCGTGCACCTTCAGTCCGTACGGTGAGTGCAGCACCACCCGCCAATCGCCCAGTTCGTCGCGGAAACGTTCCACCAGCAGGGTGGTATCGCTGGGAACCGTGGTGGTGGCGGTGCGCTGATCGTCGAGCAGCTGCCACAGGTTGTCGATGGCGTAGTCGGCGAACCCTAGCTCACCACAGCGTTTTTCGAAGTCGTCGCGGCCCAGCCCGGCCAGCTCGCCGGTGAACTTTCCGATCGCCTGACCCAGCTCGGCGGGCCGGCCGGTGTCGTCACCGCGCCAGAACGGCAGCCGGGCCGGTTGCCCCGGCGCCGGGATGACCAGCACCCGGTCGTGAGTGATCTCGGTGATTCGCCAACTGGTGGCACCCAGCGAGATGACGTCACCGGGGCGTGACTCGTAGACCATCTCCTCATCGAGTTCCCCTACCCGCGAGGGCTTTTCGGAGTCGGTGGCGAGGTACACGGTGAACATGCCGCGGTCCGGGATGGCCCCGCCGGACGTCACGGCCAGCCGCTGAGCACCCGGGCGGGCGGTCAGCGTGCCGGTGTCCCGGTCGTAGATCAGTCGCGGGCGCAGCTCGGCGAAGTCGGTGGAGGGATACTTGCCCGACAGCAGATCCAGGGTGGCCTCGAAGGCGCTGCGCGGCAACGTCGCAAACGGGGCGCTGCGGCGGACGACGTCGAACCACTCGTCGGCGCTGATCGGCTCCAGGGCGCACGCGGCGACCGTGTGCTGGGCCAGAATGTCGAGCGGATTGGTGGGCACCCGCATGGTTTCGATCTGCCCGGTGAGCATGCGCTGCACGCTCACCGCGCACGCGATCAGGTCGGTGCGGTGCTTGGGAAACAGCACGCCACGCGATATTTCGCCGACCTGGTGCCCGGCGCGGCCGATGCGCTGCAATCCGCTGGCCACTGACGGCGGGGCCTCCACCTGGATCACCAGATCGACGGCACCCATGTCGATGCCGAGCTCAAGGCTCGACGTCGCCACCACCGATTTGAGCCGCCCGCTCTTGAGGTCGTCTTCGACGATGGCGCGCTGCTCCTTGGACACCGACCCGTGGTGGGCGCGGGCCAAGAGCGGCTCGGCGCCATAGGTTTGGCCGCTGCCCATGATGTGGGCCGGTGGACCGCCGGGCACCTGTCGGTTGGGCGGCGTATCCAGCTCGGTACCGGAGCGTTCGGCATGAATCTCGTTGATGCGGGCGGTGAGTCGCTCGGCAAGACGCCGGGAATTGGCGAACACGATCGTCGAGTTGTGCGCCTCGATGAGGTCGACGATGCGGGCCTCGACATCGGGCCAAATAGAATTGTTGTTCGGCGCGGCCATGTCGGGCACCGGCACCTGTACCGCCAGTTCGAATGTCTTGAGTGCCGGCGGGGCGACAATGGTGGTCGGTCTGGTCCCCGACAGGAACCGAGCCACTTCCTCGGGTGGGCGGACCGTCGCCGAGAGCCCGATGCGCTGGGCCGGGGTGTCCAGCAGTGCGTCGAGCCGCTCCAGCGACAGCGCCAGGTGTGCGCCGCGCTTGGTGCCTGCCACGGCGTGCACCTCGTCGACGATGACGGTCTGCACGCCGGTCAGCGTTTCCCGCGCCGCCGAGGTCAGCATCAAAAACAGTGACTCCGGCGTGGTGATCAGGATGTCGGGCGGCTTGGTGATCAGCTCGCGCCGGCGGGCCGGCGGGGTATCGCCGGAACGGACGCCCACGCTGATCTGCGGAGCCGGTACGCCGTCCCGTTCGGCGATGCGGGTGATACCGGTCAGCGGGGTGCGCAGGTTGCGCTCGACGTCGACCGCCAGCGCCTTGAGCGGGGAGATGTAGAGGACGCGGGTGCCTCGCTTGATCGCGGGCGAGTGGGCCAGCCGGTCGATCGCCCACAGAAACGCCGCCAACGTCTTGCCCGATCCTGTCGGGGCGATGACCAGCGTGTTGTCGCCGTCGGCGATGGCTGACCAGGCGTTGGCCTGGGCGGCTGTCGGCTCGGCGAACGTACCCGTGAACCATTGCCGGGTCAGCGGACTGAACCGGCCCATCGGATCGGCGGGACTCACGTCTCCAGACTGCCAGGGGGTACCGACAGCCACGGCTGTGCTGCCGACTTTTCCCGCAAAAGTCCCTGACCGGCCCTACCCTTTACCTGATCGGGCTGTGGGGGCCCTGGGTTCGGGGGTGCAGTGACGTCGGCGACGGCGATGTGTGGGTCCTGCGGTGCGGAGGCACCGAAGGGTGCTCGGTTCTGTGGTGCCTGTGGTGTGCGGCTGATCACTGACCCCGATGCTGCCGAGTACAAGCACGTGACGGTGCTGTTCGCCGACGTCGAGCGGTCGATGGACATCGCGGCCGCCCTGGACATCGAGCGGTTGCGCGAGGTCATGACCGAGCTGGTCGAGCGGTCGACGGCGGTGCTGCGCCGCTACGGCGGGACCGTGGAGTACAACGGCGACGGGGTCATGGCGCTGTTCGGCGCCCCGGTCGCGTTGGAGGATCACGCGTTCCGGGCTTGTATGGCCGCCCTTGATGTTCAGGGTGAGGCGAGCCAACTGGCGGCCGAGGTGAAGCAGCGTGACGGTATCGACTTCCGCGTGCGGGTGGGTCTGAATTCCGGACGCGTGATCGCCGGTGAGATCGGTTCGGGAGCGTTCGGATACCGCGCCATCGGCGAGACGGTCGGGTTCGCGCAGCGGATGGAATCGGTGGCGCCCGCCGGCGGGGTGATGCTGTCGGAGTCGACCGCCCGCCTCGTCGAGGATCGGGTGTTGCTGGGCGGACAGGCGCGGGTGCGAGTCAAGGGCGTAGACGAGCCGGTCGCGGTGCGGCCACTGCTGAGCATCCCGCCCCGCAGTGGTGAGATACGGCGCGTCGAGTCGAGCCTGGTCGGGCGGAGCGCGGAAATGGCCGCCATCGAGGCGGCGCTCGAATCCGCCGTCGACGGTCATGGTGGCGTTCTGAACGTCGTGGCGCCGCCGGGTATCGGAAAGTCCCGAGTGGCCAGGGAGGCAGCGGCGCTGGCGACGGCGCACGGAGTCGAGCCGATCTGGGTCTTCTGTGAGTCACATGCCCGGGACGTGTCGTTTGGTGTGATCGCGCGGCTGCTGCGGGCGGCCACCGGCGTTTCGGACCTCGATGGTGAAACTGCCCGTGCGCGAGCGCACGCCGTCGTCCCCGAGGCGGACCCGCAGGATCTGCTGCTGTTCGATGACCTGCTCGGCATCGCCGACCCAGAGGCGGCACTGCCGGCCATCGACCCGGATGCGCGGCGGCGGCGGCTGACCGCCCTGGTCAACGCTGCGTCGCTGACGCGGGTCCGACCGGTCCTCGTCGTTGTCGAAGATGCGCAGTGGATCGATGCCGTCAGCGAGTCGATGCTGACCGACTTCCTCGCCGTCATCGCCCAGTCGCCCACGTTGGCGCTCGTCACCTCCCGCCCCGAATATGACGGAACCCTGGTGCGGCTACCGGGCTCCCGCGCTATACAACTTGGTCCCCTTGATAATTCGGATATCTCCGCATTGCTGGGCGAGCTGCTGGGGACCGACCCGACGGTCGCCGAGTTGACGGCGATCATCGCGAGCCGGGCGGCGGGCAACCCGTTTTTCGCCGAGGAGATGGTGCGCGAACTCGCCCAGCGCGGGGTGCTGGTCGGGTCGCACGGTGACTACCGTTGTCGCGGAGACGTTTCCGAGGTCATCGTGCCGGCGACGGTCCAGGCGGCCATCGCCGCACGAATCGATCGGTTGGGCCCGGCGGCGCGGCGCACGTTGAACGCGGCATCGGTGATCGGTGAGCGCTTCACCGCTGACTTGCTCGCCGCGCTCGACGTCGACGGCGAGTTCGCCGAGCTGCTGAACACCGAGTTGATCGATCAGGTGCAGTTCACGCCGGTCACCGAATACGCTTTCCATCACCCGCTGATCCGGGCGGTGGCGTACGAAGCGCAGCTGAAATCCGGTCGCAGCGAATGGCATCGGCGGCTGGCCGGCGCGATCGAGGAGTCTTCACCGGACTCGGTGGACGAGAACGCAGCATTGATCGCCGGACACCTCGATTTCGCCGGTGATCTGCACGCCGCGTATGGCTGGCAGATGCGGGCGGCGGCATGGTCAGCCAAGCGCGACATCGTCGCCGCCCGGTTGTGCTGGCAGCGGGCATTTTCCATTGCCAAACGAATCCCAGAGGACGGTGCCGCCGAGAAGTCGATGCGCATCGCACCACTGACCATGCTGTGCGCCAGTGACTTTCATGCCGGCAACGCCGAAGAGAGTCGAGGGCGATTCACTGAACTGACGGACTTGTGCAGCGTGACCGGCGACAAGGTCTCGCTTGCCATCGGCATGACGGGCTTGGTGACCGAGTGTCTCTACGCCCGCCGGGCAGGGGAAGCCGCGAGGTTGGCGTCCGAGCAGATGGCTCTGCTCGAGTCGATCGGTGATTCCACCTTGACTGTCGGGCTGGGATTCGTCGCGTTCGCCAGCTGGTTCAACATCGCCGAATTCGCCGAGATCGCGCGGTGGACGCAGACGGTCATCGACCTGGCCGACGGCGATGCTGCCATGGGCGGTATTTTCGGGATGGCGTCGCCGCTCTCAGTTGCGGTGGCTTTCCGGGGAATTACCCGATGGTGGCGGGGGGAACCCGAGTGGCGCGAAGATCTCCACGACGCTCTCGCGATGGCTCAAAACTCCGACCTCGCAACGCTCGCGTTCATCCACGCCTGGACTTACGGTCTCGAGATCGCATGCGGGGCGCTCCTGGCCGACGATTCCGCGTTACGGGCCAGCGAAGAGGTGATGCACCATGCACAGAGAACAGGAAACGACAACGCGGTGACCTTGTGCGAGTACGGGTTGGGCCTTGTTCTACTGCATCGGGGGGACTCGGCCGCCCGGCGGCGTGGACTGGAATTGATGGAGCAGGCGCTCGTTATGTTGCGGGCGCGTATCCCCTCCTTGGTCCCTGTCACCTCGTTGTGGGTTGCCCGTGAGAGAGCGTTGGTCGGCGACCGTGATGCCGCCATCGCGATGATGCGCGACGCGGTCGACGAGCTGTATAGAGACGGGCGGTTCGGGTACTGCCTCCCCGGCTTCAGGATTCTGGCGGAGGCGCTGATCGAACGCGGCGCCAGTGACGACTTGGCCGAGGCGGAAGCGGCGATCGATCGCATCGCGAACATGAGGGTCGGCGGGGATTCGGCGATCCGCGACGTCACGTTGCTGCTGTTGCGTGCGCTGCTCGCCCGGGCGCGCGCCGACCCGGCGTACGGCGATCTGGTCGGTCGCTACCGTGCAATGGCCGAATCCCATGGCTACGAAGGTCATATCGCCTGGGCTCGGGCGATGGACAGGGGCGAGCGCTGACTCCAGCCTGTCCCCCCAGCGGGTCGGAGTCAGCGCTCACCGGCTATCCCGTTGCAGCTCTGAGATCGATCATCGCTCGGATCAATGTGGATGCATGCAGTAATGCACTACTGCACTTAGCCGAAGGGTCTGGTCACCAGTGCGGCGATCGCAGCGCTGGCGGGTTTATTCCGAGACGATGGCAAACTTGGGCTATGCCCGATTGATTCGTCGATTTGGTCGGCGGTTTTGGTCCGGACCCAAGTCAATCTGTCGGGTGGAATTGGACGGCGCCTGTTGCCGATCCGCTGCGGTGGCCCGTGTCGGCCGCGATACGGTCGGGGCATTCACCGCAGAGGTGGTGGGTTTGGCCTTCCGGATCGGGCGCCGCGAAGCCGGAGTCGGCATCGTGGGAGCCACGGCCCGTACCCGCGGCGCCGCCGGCGGTGTGTTGAAACCCAGATCGCCCAGCGCGGCATGGACCCCACTTTGAACCGCCGATGACAGGTCGAAAGCCAGCGTGGACGGATCGATCGCCGGGAGAAGCCCCAATTTGGCCGGTTCACCAAAGGGAATGCTCCGGTCATAGCCGAGTTCGACCAGAACGCGCAATGTCGGCTCAACGAGATCGGCCAGCGGCGTCGTCACCATAGTCAGACCGCTCCATTCGCCGAACTTCCGGAGCGGGACCACCAAGGGAAGTTGTTTTGCTGGAATTGTGATGTAGATAGTGTCGCCGTAAGTCTGCTGATTGCCTCGAGATTTGCTGGCCTCGAGTAGCTGTTCTTCGGTGTAGTCAATCGGGCCGGTGATGTAGCTGCTGTGAATGGCGGCACCGGCAATCAAATTTAGGTCCGCGAAAATGTCCAACGGATACTGCGGGAAGTCGGCGATCCCATCGTATTGACATGCGATGTCGATCGTTTTGATACCGCTATTGGTCGGCGTGGCGCCGCTAGCGGTGAGGTCGATGAACGGAATGGTGAAAGGTGCAATCCGTTCCAGCAAGCCGCCATTGGGCCGGTTCGGATTTGCGACGAGGACGAAGTTCAGTCGGTCCTTCTGCTCGTCCGACAGACCTGCTAGGCGATGCTTCTCGAGCGTCAAGATCGTTGAGCTTTGGGAGTCACCGAAGGCGACGATTGGATCGGACCCGTTGGCCAGCTGATGGAGCAATACGTCGTTGACAACGCTGAGGCCTTGCGAGATCGACTGATTGATCGTCATATCCCGCCAGCCGGACAGCGGCCAGAACTGTTCCGGGGTCATGACGGATTCGACAGTGCATGGCTGTACCCCGCACAGCGTCGTCGGCTTGATGAAGTACTCCATGGCGCCGTTGATGTACTTCGGGGTGGCCGAGTCGGGTATGAATGTCGTGCCCATGATGACCGCCGTCGCCGCCTGCGTTGCTGGCACCGTCAATACGCCAGTCAATCCAAGCGCGGCTGCAACGACAACGGCGAATACGATCGGCGACTTCCTCCGCGCGCGACGGAGAATGGTGTTTCCGCCCGTTAAATCCATCGTCCCGAATCCGTGAAACGGTTGCCGTCGATGGATATGAAATCGGCGTCCTGGCGCGAGAGGATCAGATCGAGGCGTGCGACGCGCTGGGTCAATTCATCTCGGACTCGCGTTGCGGCTGTGACCGCATTGGGCCACAGGTACCGCCACGCGGCGTAGTTGTTGGCCATCTGATAGACGTTGAAACCAGCATCCGTGAACGGATGCAGGACGTCCGCGGGTCGCAAGGTTGGGTCGGACCACCATTGCGGCGAAAGTTCAACGGCGATTTCGGCATCAGCGCGAAGCGCGGGTATGAGCCCGATCATCCCGGCTAGGACGTCAGCTTCGCCGCCTTCGACGTCGATTTTGATTAGACGTACCGACGCGATTTCCTGCGGCGTGACAATCTGATCGATTGGACATGCCTCTACGGTCGATTCCGCGCGAAGATCGCGGGTTCCTGCCGCTGCAGTTGTGGTGTTTCCTAAGTTGTGGGCCGGTCCCGCGTAGACCGTCAATGTGCCGGCCGTGGACGCAGCGGCTTTGTTGACGACGCGGATTCGGCCCTCAGCGCCGTTGGCCGTGACGTTGTATCGGATTTCGTTGGCGATGTAGGGGGATGCTTCGACCGCGATCACTCGTCCGTTGGGTCCGACGCATGTCGCTGCGAGCAAGGAGTAGTAGCCAATGTTGGAACCGATGTCGATGAATGTGTCGCCATCGGTCAAGCGGGTGGCTATGAAGTTGGTGAGATCGGGTTCCCATTCGGCGAACAGCCATATATATGTCTGGATCAAGTCGGGAAGCCGGCACCTCAGGGTGGCACCGAAACTGGTCTTGCCCGATACCACGATGGGTCCGGCAGCCCAGGCGTATATCCGTAGCAGTGCTATGAGTGCCAGGTAGACCGGCGTCAGAAGCGTGGCGCGGATTATCTTTTCTGCGGTTGATACCGCGCTCTGGCTGGTGATGAGCGACCGTATGGTCGACCGCATGAGGCGGGCGAATAAAAGAGTTGGCCCGACCCAGGTCCGTTGGCTGTCCTCTGGGCGGCTATTCACCTGAGCCAACTTTCTCACCCAATTGGCCCGCTTTCCCGTGGTGCGCTGGTCTCTTGGCCGACGTGCTGCGGTCAACGGCGCTCGCCACCTGCTTGACGACCAGGAGTATCAGCACCCCGACGAAGATGACGGGCCAAAGGGCCCCGGAGGCAAGAGTCGCCCGAACGGGATGAGCCTCGCGGAACCGCCGCGCCGTAACGAATGTGACGGCGGCGACCGAGACCGCTACGACAAGGTAAAGAACGATCAACGTATAGAACAGCGCACACATGCGAATTCCCCAGCCGCCCCCGGAGAAAGCAACTAACCCCACCCAGCGCTTCGGAGCTGGCGACGACGACGCCCGCTCCGCAGATCTTGACCATCGTTGGATCGTCGATCAGGTCAGAGTTTCCGCCTGCAGTAATGCGCTACTGCACTTAGCCGAAGGGTCTGGTCACCAGTGCGGCGAGCTCTTCGCGGCTGGTCGTTCCGGTCTTGCCCATGGCCCGCAGGACATGGCTCTCGACAGTGCGTACCGACAGCGTCAGTCGCTCGGCGATCGCGCGGTTGGACAACCCTTGACCGATCAGCATGGCGATCTCCCGCTCCCGCTCGGTCAGCGGCAGCGGTTCGGCGGCCTGGCGCAGTGCCGGGGTAACCACCCCACCGCAGCCTTCGGCCAGTGCCGTGGCGCGGGTCGAACACCCAAGGGCCGACCCGCGCTGGTCGTGACGCCGGTACGCCAGGGCAGCGTGCGAGGCAGCGTCGACGGCGGCGACCACATCACCCAGCTCTTCGAAAGCTTCTGATACCGAGGATAGTTCGCTGCCGCTGCCATCCCGTAGAGCGGCGGCGAAGCGGGCGACCAGTCCTACCCTCGGTCCTTCGACAATGGACTCCAGCTCGGGCAGTCGTGCGGCGCGGACGCGGTCCCCGAACTGGATGGCCGTTTGCAGACAGAGTACCTCGGCGCCGAATTGGCCATTGTCCGAGGCTCTTTCGGCCGCCGACAAGCAGCCGCTGATCGCCTCGCTCATGGCGCCCTGGCTCGCCATCACCCACGCGCGGGCCAGACTCCGCTCATAGTCCAGCGACCTGAACGGGCGCCGAACCTTGTCGAGTTCGGCGAGTCGCGCGGCCGCTTCGTCGGTGTCACCACGCATCGCGAGTGCGGTCACGAGCACGACGTCGTAGCGGAACCCCCAGCCCATGACATGACCGGCGGCAGAGAGGCCGAGCGTGGCTTGTTTCAACCACTGGCACGCCGAATCGAGCTGCCCTGCGCCGAGCGCGGCCCGGCCGGCCACCGCAGCTCCCAGCAAGTGAGCGTCACCGGGAAGGTCGTCGCCTTGCCTGCGCACTTGTGCGGCCACCGCAACGGCCTCGCGCACCCGACCGGCCAGCAGCAGTGCCGTGAGATGGGCATCGGCGATGTTGAACCGCATCTGAGGTGCATCGTAGCGACGGGTAGCGGCGAGATATCCGGTCCCCGCGCGCGTCTCCGCCTCGGCGGTCTTGCCTGCCTCGCCGGAGATCACCGTGAGCGCCCACCCGATCTCGGCGCCGACCACTGGCGGCAGGTCGTCAAGCACGAGTTCGTTCGCCGCCCGCGTGGCGGCCTGCGGGTTGTCGGTGGCGAACCAATGCACCGTGCGGAAGGCGTCCAGGTAGCCGCGCGCCTGCGGTGTGGCGACGTCGGATGCTTGGTCGACGATCTCGATCGCACGTCCCGGGTTGCCGAGCGCCCACAGCATGTTGCTGGCACGCAGGAAGGCGAGGCGGGCGCGGGCGACATCGGTCAGCTCACCGGTGGCCACTCCGTCGAGTACGGCGTCGGCTTCCTCGCCACGCGAAAGCCAGGAGAGTGCGTGTGCGCGAACGAAAGTCGGCTCGGGTCCGGCATCGGCGGCAACTGCGGCCTCGGCAAGTCGATCGGCGAGCTGCAGGTCCGCCATCCACACCGCACCGTGGGCCGCCCGGATGAGTAGATCGGTGTCGGGTGGTAGATCGGACTCCATGCCCAATGCCGCCCGCTTCACGACGGTCCGAATATCGTCGGCATCAACAGCTTTGGATAGTTCGATGGCTACCAGTCCGCGAAGTCGCCGTAGCCGGGTCAGCGATGCGCGCCGCCGCCGCACCTCGCCGTAGATCGGGTGAGCCACCCGCACCTGGACTCTGCCCCCGCCGGGCTCGAGTGTGACGAGGTTGCGGATCTCGGCCTCCTCAATCGCTGCCGGATCAGCGATTCGCATGAGGGTGTCCAGATCCATCGGTTCGGCGACAGCCAGCAGGTCGATCACGTCGCCGACCGGGGCGGGTAGCGTGCCGATCCGGGATTCGACCAACCCGATCAGATCGGCAGGCAGAGTGGGATCGCCGCTCCAGTGCCAAGTGTCGCGCTGCGGTGCGAGTCGACCGTCCGCCACCTCCTGCTCGACGATATTGCGCAGGTACAGGGCGTTGCCGCCGGTCAACTTCCAAAGTCGTTGCGATGAACTGGGTTCCACGGCGCCAGTCAGAGTGGCGGCGAGTACCGCCGCGGTCTCGTCGAGGGATAGCGGCTGGACGTCGAGGCGATCGAACTGGGCGGACGTCCAAATCTCCTGTAGTGCGGGGGGAACCGGCTCACCGTCCCGCACAGTCAAGACCACCGTGGCGGCGCTGCGCTGCACGAGCTGATGGACGACGAATATCGACAGATCGTCCAGCAGATGCGCGTCGTCAACAGCCAATACCATTCGAGCGCTCGAGCCGGGGGAGGCCAACGAGTCGATGACGCCGCGCACCAACTGGACGGTCTCAGTTGCCCCGGGCTGGGTCCAGGCCGTGAAGGCGCCCAGCGGAATGGACCGGGCCGACGATGCACCGACGACCCACCTGACCTCAAATCCCCGCGACTTGGCAAAACTCAACGCCTCCCGCGCAATCCGGGTCTTGCCGACGCCGGCCGCACCCGACACGACGACGCCAGCAACGTCGGGGGCCGCGATCGCGGACTCGATGGTTCTCATCTGCCCGGTGCGGCCGATCAGTGGCCACGACAAGCGCATTCCTCAGCGTAACTGTCTACTGAGGGTCGATCGACGCGAAATCCACCCAGAGATGCCGGGGCCCGCGGAACACCTGATTGTGCCGATACGGCGGCGGGTCGACGACCAGCCGTGGGGAACGCACCCGGCGTAGGAAGATCTCCAGGGCGACGTTGATCTCCAGCCTGGCCAGCGGTCCGCCGAAGCAGGTGTGGATGCCGCTGCCAAAGCCGAGGTGCTCGTTATCTTGCCGGGTCGGGTCGAAACGGTCCGGGTTCTCGAACCGGCGCGGGTCGCGGTTGGCTGCCGCCCAGACCAGGAACACCGCGGACCCCGCCGGGATTCGGGTTCCGCCGATCTCGATGTCCGCGGTCGCCCAACGGCTCGGGAAGAACTGCACCGCCCCCTGGAGGCGCTGCACCTCCTCGATGGTGCGGGGGATCAGTTCGGGGTTGTTGCGCACCAGGTCCCATGATCCCTGGTTGCGCAGCAGCGTCATCACGCAATTGCTGATGGTATTGACCGTTGAGTCGTGGCCGGCGACCAGGAGCAGCTGCGCGTTGGACTCCGCCACCGCCTTCGACACCGGACCGTCGGGACCGTCATCGTGCAGGGCGGCCGACAGCAGGCCTGGTGCCGGCTCGCGGCTCAGACGCTCGACGAGATCGTGGACGTAGGAACTCAATTCGGCCATGCTCGTGGCGGCCTTCGCCGCCGCGGCCCGGCCGCCTTCGCTGTCACGCTCAGGTCCCACGTCGGCGCCTTGCATGAAATCCGTCACCCAACCGTGGAACATCGGTTCGTCGGCCATCGGCACCCCCAGCACCCGGAAGATCACCGACACCGGGATCGGGTAGGAGAAGTCGTCGACGACGTCCAGGCGGTTGGAGCCGCGGACTCTGGCCCTTACAGCGACCTTGTCCAGCAGGCTATTCGCCAGGTCGGCGACCATGGCTTCCATGCTCGGGATCACATCGGGGGAATGCGGCGGGCCGAAGTGACGCATGAACTGCCGCCGCATGCGGTCGTGCTCGGGCGGGTCGGACACGAGCATGCTCAGGTCACGCGCCTGGGCGGCTTCCTCGGGCTCGAGATGGGTCTGCTTCTCGCCGAACAGGCCCGACGGGCTGCGGCTGATGTCGGAGCTGATCCGCGGATCATGCGACAGTGCAACCGCTTCCGGGTAGCCGGTCACGACGTATGTCTTGTCCGAGACCTTGGCCACCGGCGTCCTGCGCAGCTCCTCGAAGAACGGGTAGGGGTTCGACCGGTTTTCGAACTTCATCGCCTCGGTCCAGGCGGTTGCGGCATCCATGCTCACTCCTTAAGCGCGAGGGCGGAATTCGGCGCCACGCGAGGTGGGGTCGTGTCCGGTCAGCACGACATCCGGATTGCCCGCAGGCTCACGCGGATCAGGGAAACCTGCTGGCATCACCTCGGCATTCGGCGGCCGGTCGTAGCCGGGTGGCGGGGGAGGAAATGGCGCAGACTTCTCGATCAACGAGGCGTAGTAGGGCAACCACTTGCCGTGGTTGAAGGTGACCGCGCCGACGATGCGGCCGCGCTTGCCGTAGGCGGCAGCAAACCGGCGCTGCGCCGGTGACCCCTGGCTGAAGACGATCTCGTCACCGTAGGAGCACACCCCGACACTCTTGATGTTGACGCCGAACTGCCCGGACCAGAATGACGGCAGTGGTAGGTGCGGTACTCGACCGACTTCGAGATTGATCATGTTGTTGGCAGCCACTTGGGCACCGAAAACCGCATTGTCCCAATGCTCTTGGCACATGAACTCGTAGTCGTAGAGGACGTGCGGGGCGCGGGCGACGTCACCGGCGACGAAGATGTGATCGGTGACGACACCGTTGATGTCGAACGCCCGGCAGCCGGCGTCGCAGCCGACACCCCACTGCCCGGCGGCGAGCCCGGCACCCTCGAGCCATTCCACATTGCGGATGGAGCCGAGCGAGGCCACCACGACGTCGACTTCGATGACGCTGCCATCAGACAAATGGGCAAGGTGGACCTTCCCGGTGTTGTCGCCCTCGAGCGTCTGCACGGCCACGCCGGTGCGCAGGTCCACCCCGGCGTCACGCATCATGCTCGCGGCGATCTCACTGATCACCCCGCCCAGGGCACCCATCAGCGGGCCCCTGCCGCGTTCGGCCACCGTCACCGGCAGGTCGAGGTCGCGGCATACTGAGGCGATCTCCGAGCCGACGAACCCGGAACCGACGATCAGCACGCGCTTGGGGCGGGCCTTGAGTGCGGCGGCCAAACCTGCGGCGTCCTCCACGGTGCGCACGGTGAACACACCCTGCAATGCGCCTTCCGCGGGATTGGGCCACGGTCGCGCCCGGGTTCCGGTCGCGATCAGCAGCCGGTCGTATTCGACATTTTCCCCATTGGCCAGCTTGACGACATGGTTGATCCGGTCCAGCCCGACCGCGGCCACGCCCAGCTTCCAGTCGGCCTCCACCGGCCGCAGCCGAGCCAGCTTGGTGTGGTCGGCTGGCACCCAACCCTTCAGCACCTGTTTGGACAGTGGCGGGCGGTCGTAGGGTTCGTGCGGTTCGTCGCCGATAATGGTCAGCGAACCGTTGAACCCCTTCTCCCGCAATGCCTCCGCGGCCCGCAGGCCCGTCAGCGAGGCGCCCACGATGGCGATCCGGCCCTCGGCCCGGAACCTCGTGACGATGTCGTCGAACGAGTACGTCCTGCTCCCCCCAATGGTCACAGTGTGTCCCGATCCGACGGCGGCTCCACCTCGACGATGATGGCCTGCACGGGGCAGGACGCCGCCGCCCGCAACACTCGTTGCCGCTGCGAATCGTCCGGGTTGGGGTCGTAGGCCAGGGCCTCCTCACCGACCAGCTCGAGGACGTCTGGCGCTAGCGGGACGCACTGCGCATATCCCTGACACTTGTTGAGATCGACCACCAACCGCATGAGCGGACACTAGCCGCGCTCGAAGCGCCAAGCGGGTTGAATGACGGCGTAGGTCAAATGACGCTGGCTATTTCGGCTTTCAACGGGATGTTGCAGCGGTTACGCAGGTCGACACCGGGCTGGCGGATGGCGTTGAGCTCGTCACGCACCTGCGGGTTGGCAGCCAGGTAGTCCTTCGTCTTCTGCTTGGCGTCGGATTTCGCCAAACCCTGCAGGCTGGTCAGGAAGTCGTTGACGTCGGGATGAGTGAACAGATACGTCGTCATACCCGCCGAGACGCCCGTCATCACCGCGGTCACGTCGCCGGCCGTGCAGCCCGGAATGGGGTCAGCGCTTGCGGTTCCCGTCGCGCCGAGAAGTACCGCACCCGTGCTCACAACGACTGCGGCGGCACGGCCAAGGTATCGATTTGCAGACTTCATGCGGCGCAGTCTAGTGGGTACGATTGCGCAAACCGACACAAAGGACAGCCATGTCACGGATACACCAGTTGCTGCTTCTGCCCGCCGCCGGGATCGGTATTGCCGCCGCCGTGTTGTCCGCTCCGATTGCCGCCGCTGACACCACAACGACGACGGCGCCGCTGCCCAATTGTGAAACCTACGACGGCAGCTCGATCGCGGGTGGGCAGACCACGATGTGCGAGACGCCGGGCAATGTCGAGCTGAACTCGACACCGCAGCAGTACCCCGGTGAGGAGCCGTTCTACGGCTTTCCGGCCTTCGGCTTCTGGTGACCGATATCCGTCCGTTCCGGATCGACGTACCTGACGAGGTTCTCGCCGATCTGCGTGACCGGCTCGCCCGCACCAGGTGGCCCGAGCGGGAATGTGTGGACGACTGGTCCCAGGGGATTCCGCTGGACTACACCCGCGAGCTGGCTGCCTACTGGGCCGATGAATACGACTGGCGCCAGCGCGAAGCCGCGCTCAATCGGTTCGACCAGTTCGTCACCGAGATCGACGGGCTGGACCTCCATTTCATTCATCAGCGCTCCTCGAATCCCGATGCGCTACCGCTGATCATCACGCACGGCTGGCCCGGCTCGGTGGTCGAATTCAGCAAGGTGATCGAACCGCTGACCGAAGACTTTCACGTGGTGTGCCCGTCGTTACCGGGCTACGGGTTCTCCGGCAAGCCGAGCTCGACCGGCTGGGGGATCGAGAAGATCGCGCAAGCGTGGGAAACCCTGATGGCGCGGCTGGGTTATCACCGGTACGGCGCTCAGGGTGGTGACTGGGGTGCGGCGGTGACCACGCAGATCGGCCGCAACGGCGGGAACTGCATCGGCATTCACACGAACATGCCGGTGGCCTTCCCGAGCGGCGCGCTGGACAATCCCACGCAGGAGGAGAAGGACGCGCTCGCGGCGGGGGAGTACTACGCCAAGTCGGATTCCGGCTACTCCAAGCAGCAGTCCACTCGCCCGCAGACCCTCGGCTACGGTTTGGCCGACTCCCCGGTGGGCCAGCTGGCCTGGATCATGGAGAAGTTCTGGGCCTGGACCGACTGCGACGGCCATCCCGAAAACGTGCTCACCCGTGACGAACTGCTCGACAACGTGATGATCTATTGGGTCACCAATGCCGCAACCTCGTCGGCCCGCCTGTACTGGGAGAGCTTCCGGTCCTTCGGTGCCCAGGGCAAGGTCGAGCTGCCCACCGGGATTGCGCGGTTCCCGAAGGAGATCATGCGTCCGCCGCGCAGCTGGTGCGAGAACAGCTACAACGTCACCCGCTGGACGGACATGCCGCGCGGCGGACACTTCGGCGCCTTCGAGCAGCCGGAGTTGTACGTCGAGGACGTTCGCGCGTTCTTCGCCACGCTGCGCTGAATCAGGTCGGGTCGACCAGTTCGAATTCCTGGTCGAAGCGCACGTGAGCCAGTCCGCCGCGGGTGCGTCGGCCCGAGGGCAGCGTCGGGTGTTCAAGCCAGATGGACACGCCGGGAGAATCCCCATCCTCACGACGCTCGATCCGAACCACCTTCGCCGGATAGACGTAGCCGGAGTCCGGGTCGTGACAGCTGACGAACTTCCCGACGTGCTCCTGGGTCATGTCGCCGGCTTTGATCCTGGTGTTCTCGCTCATGCGTCGACGGCTCCGATAAGTGCGGCCGGGATGTTCGGCACTCGCTTGATGGCGTCGAGCAGGGCGTGCGCGCCCTGCTCGGCCAGGTGATTGGCGTCGACCGACGGGTCGAGGACCCGCTGGCGGCACAGTTCGAAGGTGAACGCCAGCCACGCGTACACGACCACCCTCAGGTCACGCTCGACCTTGGAGTCCAGATCCCCGTGCACCACGCCGGTGATCGCGGCCATGATGCGTTGCATCTGGCGCTCGTTGTCGACGTCGTCGATACCGCGCAGCACCGGGTCGGTGCGGCCCATCCCGATGTAGGCCGCCCACGCGCCGTGCGGATGCTCCTCGTCGTAGCGGATATAGGCCAGCACGCCGGTGCGCAGCCGATCGAACAAGGTCTGGCCCTCGGACGCCGGGGTGTTGGTGGCCTCGAACAGGCGCTCGCTCTCGGCCCGGACGACGGCGGCGAAGAACGCCCGCTTGTCGGGGAAATAGTGGTACATCAGCGCTCGCGAGACCCCGGCGCGCTCGGCGATCTCGTCGATGCGGACTTCGTCGTAGGGCCGTTGGCCGAATACCTCAGCGCCCAGGGCGAGCAGCTCGTTGCGCCGGTCATCGGGCGACAGGCGGCGACGAGCGGGTGATTCCGACATGCGGACATTTTGACACATGTACAACAGGGTCACTGCGCAAGAATGCGGTTCACCAGTTCGAGGCTGCCGAGGTCGCGGACGCCTTCGACGGCCCGGTGCAGGCCCGCACGCGTCGGTTCCTCGCCCTGGAGCTTGCGGCCGAAGGCCGCCGTGACGCCGGCCGCGATATATGCGGTGAACGCGAACAGCCGGTAGGCGTCGCGCGCATCAGCGACGCGCAGGCGAGTGATCCCATCGGAGTTCAGGGCTTCGACGTAGGCACCGACGAGTTCTTCGTCGATAGAGCGACGCACCTCGACATCGATCGACGTGCACGCGAAGTAGGCGAGATCCTTTACCGCGGGTCCCGCGGACGCGACCTGCCAGTCGAAGAGGATCGGGCGGTCATCGACAAAGCAGATGTTGCCCAGGTGGGTGTCGCCGTGGATGAGGGAGTGTGGGTGCGTCTTCATCAGCCGGGCGATCGCCCACCGGTTCTTGATCAGCATCCCCGCCCGCTGACGGAAATCCGGGGGAACGATGTCGTTGAACGCCTTGGGAATTGTTCGCAACAGATGCCAGGAGTGGGGTCCCAGCCGGGTACTGCGCGATGCCGACATGCTCAGCGGCGCCAGATCGCCTGCCACGAATCGGTCGGTCATCCAGAACCGTTGGTGCAGGCTGCCGAGTGTTCGGGCGACGGCGAGGGCCTGTGCGGCCGTGGCGCCCGCTGCCAGCGGGACGAAGAGTGCGTCGCGCTCGGTGAGGTCCTCCATGATGACGATCGCCCGGCCGCTGCGGCGATCGCCCGCCGTCCCGTACACCTGTGGCACGATGTCGGCCAGCTCGCGGCCCACCAGTCGGTAGACCTCGGCTTCGTTACACGCCAGGTTCATGAACCGATTGAAGAACCGTTCGGCGGGCCGCAGCGGCGCGAGCTTGACGAATGCGGTGCGTGGAAGATCCTCCTGCCCAACGATTTCCAGCCTGGCGCGCAATGCGGTGCCATGGTCCTCGTCGAGCGCGCGGACAGCGGTGACGTCGGTTCGCGAGGTGAGCGCACGAACCGCGACGACGTCGATGTCGGCTGGGCGCCGGGGCACGACGATCACCCGAAGTGCACGCCCTGAGCCAGCGGTAGCTCCGAGGAATAGTTGACGGTGTTCGTGGCGCGCCGCATGTAGTTTTTCCATGCATCGGAGCCCGACTCGCGGCCACCGCCGGTTTCTTTTTCACCGCCGAACGCACCGCCGATCTCGGCGCCCGAGGTGCCGATGTTGACGTTGGCGATCCCGCAGTCCGAGCCGTCGGCGGCCAGGAAGCGCTCAGCCTCCCGGACATCGGTAGTGAAGATCGCCGACGAGAGGCCCTGCGGCACAGCATTGTTCAGCGCAATCGCCTCGTCGAGCGTATCGTAGGTCAGCACGTAGAGGATCGGCGCGAACGTCTCGTGGTGCACGATGTCGGTCTGGGCGGGCATCCGCACGACGGCGGGCTCGACGTAGAAGGCCTCGCTGGCACCGTCGACGTGGTGGCGCTGGCCGCCGATGACCTCACCGCCGTCGGCGCTGGCCTGCTCCAGGGCGCCGACCATGTCCCGGTAGGCGGTCTCGTGGATCAGCGGCCCGACGAGTACTCCCTCGGCCGCCGGATCGCCGATCGACAGCGTGCGGTAGGCGGCGGCGATCCGCTCGACGAGGGCATCGGCCACTGAGGAATGCGCGATCAGCCGCCGCAATGTGGTGCAGCGCTGGCCAGCGGTACCCGCCGCGGAGAAGACAATGGCTCGGACAGCCAAATCCAGGTCGGCAGAAGGTGTTACGACGGCAGCGTTGTTGCCGCCGAGTTCCAGCAGCACCCGGCCGAACCGTTCGGCGACGCGGGGGCCGACCTGCCGGCCCATCCGTACTGAACCGGTGGCCGACACCAATGCCACCCGCGGATCGTCGACCAGGGTCTCGCCGACCTCGCGGCCGCCGAGCACCAGCCGACTCAGGTGCGCAGGCGCGCCGACATCAGCGGCGGCCCGCTCGATCAGTGCCTGACAGGCGATCGCGGTCAGCGGGGTGAGCTCAGAAGGCTTCCACACCACCGTGTCCCCGCACACCAGCGCCACGGCGGCGTTCCAGGCCCATACCGCCACCGGGAAATTGAACGCGGTCACCACACCGACCACCCCGAGCGGATGCCAGGTTTCCATCATGCGATGGCCCGGGCGCTCGGACGCGATGGTCAGGCCGTACAGCTGGCGCGACAGGCCGAGCGCGAAATCGCAGATGTCGATCATTTCCTGGACTTCGCCGAGGGCCTCCGAGGTGATCTTGCCCGCCTCGACGGTCACCAGGGTGGCCACGTCGGCCTTGTGCTCGCGCAGCAACTCGCCCAGTCGCGCGACCAGTTGGCCCCGCACCGGGGCGGGGGTGGTGCGCCAGGTTGAAAATGCCTGTGCTGCTTCGTCGATCGCAACTCGGGTCTGCTCGGGTGTGGTCTCGGCGACGGTGAACAGGATGTCACCGGTGACCGGCGTGCTTGCCTGTAGGCCGTGCACCCCGGGCTCAGCAAGGTCGGTGCGGACACCGATCGCGTCGTATGCGGCGCGCACGGTGGCGCGCAACTCCGCGGCGGTGGGCAGTGCGGTGGCGGTGGTGGTGCTCATGCTGGGGTCTCCTGGGCGGTCGCGTCGTAGAGGTCGTACGGGTCGTGGATATGGCGGCCGATCGTGCCGGCCATCCACTCGATGTCGTAGCCGGATTCATCTGCCACGGCGGCGGCTTCGGTGTCGGCGTCGAGATTGGACCGGAAGATCCCGGCCGCTGACGCGGGCAGGAAGTCCTCGTACACCACCGGCGCTTCAACGTCGCCGCGGTGGTAGTAGGCCAAACCTGCCGACGCCATCTCGTCGTCGGAGGTGGGGAAGTAGTCGCCCCACACCCCGGCCGGATCCGTGCTTGCCATCGCGGCGTCGTAGCGTTCGCGGCCCTTGCGGGTGAGTGCGACACCGCGGGCTTCCACCTCGCCGAAGCGGACCCGCAGCGTACCGTCGGTGACGCTGCCATCGGCTTCCCGTAGGCGGCGCGGCTCGGCGAGCGCGCGGAAAGATGTCTGTCGCAACAGAACAGCGGGGCTGTCGCAGTGCGGCGGTCCCTGGATCGCATCGATCATCGTGATTCCGCGTTCGGTCATCCGCCGGTACAGGTCGTCGATGTCGAGGACTCGGGGGGTCAGGTGGTTGATGTGGGTGGTCGGCACCCCGGCGATGTCGGCGGCGACAGCCGACACCTCGGTCAGTTCGGCATACCAGGCGCGGTCGACTGGCTCGCGGGACAGCGCGAACGCGCTCACCGCCCGCGTCACGAAGTCGTCCGCGGTATCGGCGTCGCAGCCGCCGTCGGCCGCGATCCGGCGCGCGCCGTCGATCAGGTCGGGATCGAACAGTGTTCGCCGGCGCAAGTATTCGTCGACCCGTCGGCGAAGGTCGGTGTCGAAGAACCGGCCATCCCTGGTGGCCAGCATTGAGGTGAACACCCGGAACGGGTTGCGCGCCAACTCCGTGGCATCCACCGGCCGGAAGGCAGTTGATACCACCGGAACGGGTGAAGCGGCCTCACGCAGGTCGTAGTAGCCGACCGGGTACATGCCGAAGGCTGCGAAAAGGTCTGCGACATCGGTCAATTCGCCCGGTGTCCCGACCCGGATCGCGCCGTGGCGTTCGGCGGTGACCCGCTCGATCGATCCGAGCCGCTCGGCCTGGGGGTGGGTGGCCACATAGTCGCGGTTGACGGCCTCGCTGACCTCGACGAGCGTGGTGTACGCCGGAACCTCGCTGCCGTACATCGCCGATAGCGCCGCGGCGAAGCGGGCCCGCAGCTGCCAGATCGCGACGTCGGGTGCGTTCATGAAACACCGGTCCTGGGATAGTCTGCGGCGATGGCGGACAGCGCAGAGCCGACGCACGGTCTCGATGAGATCGATCGCACGCTGGTGCGTGAGCTCGTCGCTGACGGCAGGGCCACGCTGGCCGAACTCGCCGCCGCCACGGGGCTGTCGGTCTCGGCGGTGCAATCGAGGGTGCGGCGTCTGGAGTCCCGGGGTGTGGTGACCGGGTACAGCGCCCGGGTGGACCCCGAGGCGTTCGGGCACCTGTTGTCGGCGTTCGTGGCGATCACCCCTCTCGATCCTTCCCAACCCGATGATGCCCCCACCCGGCTGGAACACATCGCCGAAATCGAGGCGTGTTATTCGGTGGCAGGCGAGGAGAGCTACGTCCTGTTCGTGCGTGTCAAGTCGCCGCGGGCGTTGGAGGGCCTGCTGCAACAGATCCGGACAGCCGCGAACGTGCGTACTCGGAGCACCATCATCCTCAATACATTTTACAGTGAACGGGTATCACTGCCGGAATAATTCAAGCACGGCGCTAGGATATCGTAAAAATTACGATATGATCGACTCATGACGGAACTCTTGTCGCGAGACGACGTAGTGTCGGTGTCCATCGGCGACCGGCGCAGCGCCGTCGAACCCGGGGACGTCCGTACCGTTCTGGCCCGCAGCATCCTGGCCGACGGGCTCGACCTGATCCTCGACCTGGAGCGGTCGTCGGGCTCGTGTCTGGTCGACGCCCGCGACGGCACGCGGTACCTCGACATGTTCACGTTCTTCGCGTCTTCGGCGCTGGGCATGAACCATCCCGCGCTGGCCGGCGACGTGGCGTTCCGCGCTGAGCTGGCCCAGGCCGCGATCAACAAACCGTCGAACTCCGATGTCTATACCGTGCCGATGGCGCGCTTCGTCGATACGTTCGCCCGGGTGCTCGGCGATCCCGACCTGCCGCACCTGTTCTTCGTCGACGGTGGCGCCCTGGCGGTGGAGAACGCCCTCAAGGTGGCTTTCGACTGGAAGAGCAGGCACAACGAGGCCCGGGGGATCGACCCCGCGCTCGGCACCCGGGTCCTGCACCTGCGCGGCGCCTTTCACGGCCGCAGCGGCTACACGCTGTCGCTGACCAACACCGACCCCGTGAAGGTGGCGCGGTTCCCCAAATTCGACTGGCCGCGCATCGATGCCCCGTACGTGCGCCCCGGCTTGGATGGTCGAGCTATGGATGCGCTGGAGGCCGAGTCGCTGCGCCAGGCCCGCGCGGCATTCGAAGCCCACCCGCACGACATTGCCTGCTTCATCGCCGAACCCATTCAGGGCGAGGGCGGCGACCGGCACTTCCGGCCACAGTTCTTCGGCGCGATGCGCGCCCTGTGCGACGAGTACGACGCGCTGATGATCGCCGACGAGGTGCAGACCGGCTGCGGCATCACCGGCACCGCGTGGGCCTACCAACAGCTCGGCTTCACCCCGGACGTGGTGGCGTTCGGCAAGAAGACGCAGGTGTGCGGCGTCATGGCCGGCCGTCGGGTCGACGACGTCGCCGACAACGTCTTCGCCGTCAGCTCCCGGATCAACTCGACCTGGGGCGGCAATCTCGTCGACATGGTGCGTTCGCGCCGGATCCTTGAGGTCATCGAGGCCGACGGGCTGTTCGCCAACGCGGCCGAGATGGGCGCGTACCTGCTAGCCGGCCTCCGTGAACTCGCCCGCCAGCTGCCCGACGCCGTCCGCGACGTGCGCGGCCGGGGACTGATGTGCGCGTTCAGCCTGCCCACTGCGGAGCATCGCGACGCCGTGCTCGGTGCGCTGTGGGACCGCGGTGTGATCATGCTCGGCAGCGGTCCGGACAGCGTGCGGTTCCGCCCGGCGCTCACTGTGACGCGTTCGGAGATCGACCGCGCGCTGGCCGCCTTGAGAGAGGTATTGCCCGCGGCGGTCTAGCATTCGGGGAATGCGGCTGCCCCCGGTCCTCGGCGCGGCGGCGGTGGTGCTCGCCGGGTGCGCGCAGACCGTCGCGGGCAGCCCGGTGTCCAACCCGGCGCAAGGCATCAAGCCACTGCGCGCCGACGACACCGAGCAGGTTCTGATCGGCCCGGCTCAGCTGCACGACATCGTCGGGGTCAAACTGCAGACCGATGCCGATCAGACCCGGCCCATCCCCGGATCCTCTGCTGTACCGGCATGTTCGGCGCTCGATGCCGCCGGAATGGCCGCGTTCCTCGGAGAGAAGTGGCTGGGACTGCACGTCATGCTGTTCACCGACGGCGACCGGCACGACCACGTTGTCGCCGAGGCCGTCGCGATCTATCCCGAAGCGGGGTCGGCGGCGGCGCAGTTCGCCACCGGCACCAAGAACGCCAAGGCCTGTGACGGTCAACGGGCCTTGAGCAGCGGCGGGGACGCCGCGTGGAAGTTCACCGTGCCCGAGATCAACGCCGACACCGTGCGCTGGAACAAGCAGCAAATCGGCATTCCGTTCGACTGGACCTGCTATGCGGAGGCCAGGCTGCGCAATAACGCCATCGTGCAGGCGATGGCCTGCCAGGGCGACGACGGCGGCCAGGTCACCGTGACGAGGATGACCGACCAGATGTCGGCGAGCGTCTGGGAGCTATCCGGGCGCTGACCGATTCGGCTGTCGCTCAACATCTTTAGGACCGCTCTTGTCGGGCAGTCAGCAAACATGCAGGAAGCTCAGGTGGGGATTGTCGACGGCTGCCACGGCCGCCACTACGGTTCCCGGGGTACGGCCTGGCACGTCGCCGGGACGGTCCTGCTGATCCGCACCGCGGTCACGCTGGCAACAATAAGAGCCCAGCCGATCGGCTGGGCTCTTATTGTCGGACGTGAAACGTCCCGTCCGTCAATAACTTCGGATCAGTGAGATCAGATTTTCCTTGCTCAACCCGGAATACCCCGAAATTCCAAGCTGCTTAGCCCGTTTCTTGAGCTCAGCGACGGTCCAGCCCTCGTAGGCGCAGGACCGACTGGGTCGAAAGAACCGTATGTCGTCGACATCGGATCTCGCCACAGTGGCACTCGACATCTCCTACCCCCTTTGCTGAGGTTCCGTTTCCTCGTTGGGACTTGTACCCAGGGGGCCCATCGGGTCAAACATTGGCTAATTATCGGAATTCATCCTGATCAGGATCCTCGATGACCTGGTGTTGTTCCTGCCAATCTGATTCGTTGGTCTCCAACGGCGCGACATCGTCATCGATCGGGACCCGCTCGTCGGGGTCGACGGTGTCCACGTCGGCTGATTCGGCCGCCAGGCGATTTTGCTCGATGGCGTCGGCGATAGGCACGTCGTCCGGGAGTGATTCGCGATCGGTCATGTCTGTCAATTTACTCGGGTGGGCAACCTGACTATGGGGCGGTGAGGCGCGGAAAGCCCAAATTTACGGTGGCGCAAGACTTGACGACCGCGGTCCTTTCGGCACCATCCGAATAAGTGTTGTCCTGCAGGAAAACTGATGATCAGGGTTGTCGCCCGACTATCGCCACGTCCAAGGCGGCAGGTGTGGCGCCAGCAACCTGATGTGCCCCATCGCCGACTGGGCCGTGAGTACCCTCACGGTCCGCGGGAACGAGAATGTGCGACCGACAGGTTTGACCCCTGCCGTTCCGTGGGTATGACGGAGCCACCATGACGACGACTTCCTGCGCAGTGCTGTGCACGCCGGCCCGGTCAGTACCCGACCGTGGCTAGCACCTGGAGTAGTGTCGGGTCGACATTGCCAGGAGGCCACATGAATGATGCGGAAAGCCGAGGTAGCGCTGCACAACGGGGTGCCAGCGCTGTCGAGTTGAGGGTTGCTGCCAAGTTGGAGAACCTTGCCGTGCTGCGCACCGTGGTCGGCGCGGTCGGCACGTTCGAAGACCTGGATTTCGACGCCGTGGCAGATTTGCGGCTGGCCGTCGACGAGGCCTGCACCAGGCTGATCCGCTCAGCATCGCCGGAGGCGACATTGGTGGTGGTAGTCGATGCGCATGACGACGTGGTGGTCGTGGAGGCCTCGACCACCTGCGACACCTCCGACGTGGTTAGCCCGGGCAGCTTTAGCTGGCATGTGCTGAGCTCGCTGACCGATGATGTGCAGACATTCCACAATGGTCATGAGCCCGGCAGCGATGGGCAGGTTTTCGGCATCACTCTGACCACGAGGCGGGCGGGCTCCGGGCGGTGACTTCCCGAGCCACGGATAGTTCGTCGCGACGGACGAACTCGGAGTACGCCGACGTCCCGGACATGTTCCGGGACCTGGCGAAACTCGACCCTGACTCCCCAGAGCACCAGCGCCACCGCGACGGCATCGTGGAGCGCTGCCTTCCCCTGGCTGATCACATCGCCCGCCGATTCGACGGTCGCGGTGAACCGCGCGACGATCTGGTCCAGGTGGCCCGCGTCGGCCTGGTCAATGCCGTCATTCGCTATGACGTCGAGACCGGTTCGGACTTCGTGTCGTTCGCGGTGCCCACGATCATGGGGGAAGTGCGTCGTCACTTCCGTGACAACAGCTGGTCGGTCAAGGTACCCCGCCGGCTCAAGGAACTTCACCTACGGCTGGGTGCGGCGACATCGGAGCTGTCCCAGCGGCTGGGACGCGCACCGACCGCCTCCGAACTCGCCGAGGAATTGGAGATGGAACGCGAAGAGGTCATCGAGGGCTTGGTCGCCGGCAGTTCCTACAACACGCTGTCGATCGACAGCGGTGGCAGTGGTAGCGATGAGGACGCCCCCGCGATCATGGACACGCTGGGTGATGTCGACCTGAGCCTGGACCAGATCGAGAACCGCGAAGCGCTGCGTCCTCTGCTCGAACAACTTCCGGAGCGCGAACGCACCGTACTTCTGCTGCGGTTCTTCGAGTCGCTCACTCAGACCCAGATCGCCGAGCGCGTCGGCATCTCACAGATGCACGTCTCGCGCCTACTTGCGAAGTCGCTAGCTCGGCTCCGCGACCAGCTGGAGTAGCCGGCGCGGTTCGCCGTCGAGCAGCTCGATGGCCTCGGGGACCGATTCGGCGATCGGTAATGTCTGGTCCGGATCGCACACCCGCATCAGCCGCGACACGGCTTCGCCGGTCACCATCGCCCATCGTGCCGAGGCATTGGCGCACCGGACGTTGATGGTGTGGAGGGCGGAGAAGCCTGATGTGCCAAAGAATTCCAGCGGGCTCAGGTCCAGGACCAGTCGCGTGCCGACGGCAGCGCACTCGTCGACGTGGTCGGCGAACGCCGCGGAGTTGGACGCATCGAGTTCGCCCTCGACGGTGATGATCCCGACGGTGTCGTCGGGCCAATGGGTGGTGAAGCGTGCGGTGGTTTGGGAGATAGACATGGTGACTCCATCAGTGAACGACTATTCGTACTGTGGATCACGCCAAGCAGGGTCAAGTGGGAAGGCCCGTGACGTGCGGGAGCTCGCGCGCCGCACGTCGTTGACGTAGTTCCGGGCGGCTGTGAACTCAACCTGTTGTGAACACTACCTCCTGGTGTGACGCGGTGACAGTTGTAGCTGCGGGTTCTAATAATCCTTAGAGACTCACAGGAGCGCGAGTCACACTGTGTGTATGTCCGCGGGCGACCAGATAGTCGGCGTGCTGCTGGCCGCCGGCGCAGGTGTCCGCTATGGCATGCCGAAAGTCCTTGCTGTCCAAGGGCGGTGGCTGCGTTCGGCGGTGGAAGCCCTGTCCGGGGGTGGTTGTGATGACGTGGTGGTCGTGCTCGGAGCGGCGGTCGTGGACGTCCCGGCGCCGGCCCGCCCGGTGATCGCCGAAGATTGGCGCCACGGGATGGGCGCCTCGCTGCGTGCGGGTTTGGCGGCAGTATCCGGCGCTGATTACGCCGTCGTGCTCACCGTGGACACCCCCGACATCGGCGCTGACGTGGTCGGCCGACTGGTCGACGCGGGTCGGTCGTCGCAGTCCGGCATCGCCCGCGCCACCTACGGCGGACGGCCCGGCCACCCCGTCGTCCTCGCCCGACGGCACTGGCCTGCGCTGCTCGAAACGCTGCACGGCGACGAGGGTGCGCGCCGATTCCTGGCCAGCCGGCCGGACGTGGTGATCGTCGACTGCGCCGATCTGGCCACCGGGCTGGACATCGATACGCCTACACCGTCAGATTGAGGGCCGCGGCGGCGAAGCGGCGCACAGCGGTGGCGGCCACCGCAGCGGCCTCACCATGGCCCGGCCGCGCCCGCGTCGCCAGCGTGGCGCTGCTTGGGTCGATCGTGACCACGGCCAGCAGTTCCCCGGTTGTCGGTTCGCACACCGCCCACGAATAACCGGATTCGGCGGCCCACTGCGCCGCGCACCTGGTCACGTAGTCGGGATCGGTCTCGCCGAGATCGGCCAGGGCCGGGCGGTCATCGATGCGTTCGTCGGCCCGCAGCGCGCGCAGATACCAAGTGCCAGCGTTGATTTCGACGGGATCCATGTCAGCGGTACAGCAGTATGCCGAGTATCGGAAGAGCCAGCCAGGCCAGCCAGCCGTGCGGCACCAGAATGGTGAACCCCAACGCCACCAGCGGGGTGAGCGCCATCACGATGGCCCGCCAGTCGCGGGGGCGTTCGATGCTCGACACCGCGGCCACCCCGGGTTTGGCGGGGAGATCGGCGAAGATCGGCTCGAGGTCGGCGCGGGTCATTGCGGCGGCGATTGCCGCGCTGCGCTCGGAGAACTCGTCGGGGTTCAGGCGGCCCTCGGAGAACTGCCGGCTGAGCAACGCCATGGCTTCTTCGCGTTCGGCGGTACCAATCCGAACCCGGTGTGGATCCTCAGTCACCAGAACATCATGCTGGATGGCATGAGAATCACAGTTGCTGGCGCCAGCGGACTGATCGGGCGGCAGGTCGTCGACCTGCTGACCGCAGAGGGGCACGAGGTGGTGGCCGCCTCGCGAACATCCGGTGTCGACGTGCTGACCGGGGAAGGTGTCGCCGACGCGCTGCGCGACGCCCATGTGCTTGTCGACGTTCTCAACTCGCCCTCCTACGAGGACGAGCCGGTGTTGGAGTTCTTCAGCACCGCCACCCGCACTCTCGTCCGGGCCGCTGAGGTCGCCGGGGTGGCGCACTACGTCGCACTGTCGATCGTCGGGGTGACCCGACTGCCGGACAGTGGCTACATGCGCGCCAAGGTGGCGCAGGAGACGTTGATCGAAGCGTCCGGTCTGCCCTACACCATCGTGCGCGCCACCCAATTCGACGAGTTCGCCGATGGGATTGTGGCCGCGCTGACCGAGGGGGACGTAGTGCGGGTGCCCGACGCCCGGATCCAGCCGATCGCGGCCGCCGAAGTCGCCGCCCACGTGGCCCGTGCGGCCGTCGGATCGCCCGTTGGTGTCGTCGAACTCGGCGGACCCGACAAGATCACCTTCGCCGAACTGGCTCGGGTGGTGCTTGCCCGGCGTGGCGAGCAGCGCTCCGTCGTCGTCGACGCGGGCGCAACCTACTTCGGCGCGCGGGTGGACAACGACAGTCTGGTCACCGGTGACGGCGCCGTACTTGGGACAACCCGCTTTACTTGATCTCGGCCAGGACCGTGCCCTGGGTGATCGCGGTACCGGCCTCGACCGCCAGCCCGGTGATGACACCGTCCTTGTGGGCGGTCACCGGGTTCTCCATCTTCATGGCCTCGAGCACCACGACGAGATCGCCGGTGGCCACCGTCTGGCCTTCTTCGACGGCGACCTTCACCACCGTGCCCTGCATCGGCGCGGTCACCGCATCACCCGAAGCTGCGGCACCGGCGTGCGCGCCACGCTTGCGGGCCTTCGGCTTCTTCCGGATGGCGCCGGAATCGGCCGGGCCGGAGCCGTTGCCGAGTGCCAGGTCACCGGGCAGCGACACCTCGACGCGACGGCCGCCCACCTCGACGACGACCTTCTGGCGCGGCTGGGCCTCTTCTTCGTCGACCGGACCACCGCCGGTGAACGGCTCGATGGTGTTGTTCCACTCGGTCTCGATCCAGCGGGTGTGCACCGTGAAGCCCTCGTCGTCACCGATGAAGGCCGGGTCGCTGACCACGGCGCGGTGGAACGGGATGACGGTGGCCAGACCCTCGACGGTGAACTCGTCGAGAGCGCGGGCGGCGCGCTGCAACGCCTCGGCGCGGGTGGCGCCGGTGACGATCAGTTTGGCCAGCATCGAGTCGAACTGCCCGCCGATCACCGAACCGCTCTCCACACCGGAGTCCAGGCGCACGCCCGGACCGGTCGGCGGCTCGAACTTGTTGACCGGGCCGGGTGCCGGCAGGAAGCCGCGGCCGGCGTCCTCGCCGTTGATGCGGAACTCGATGGAGTGTCCACGCGGGGCGGGATCCTCAGTGATGTCCAGCTTTTCGCCGTTGGCGATGCGGAACTGCTCGCGAACCAGGTCGATGCCCGAGGTCTCCTCGGTCACCGGGTGCTCTACCTGCAGGCGCGTATTCACCTCGAGGAACGAGATCAGACCGTCTTGGCCGACCAGGTACTCCACGGTGCCGGCCCCGTAGTAGCCGGCCTCCTTGCAGATGCGCTTGGCCGACTCGTGGATCTCTTTGCGCTGCGCGTCGGTCAGGAACGGCGCCGGGGCCTCCTCGACGAGTTTCTGGAAGCGGCGCTGTAGCGAGCAATCGCGGGTACCCGCGACCACCACGTTGCCGTGCTGGTCGGCGATCACCTGCGCCTCGACGTGGCGCGGCTTGTCCAGGTAGCGCTCGACGAAGCACTCGCCGCGGCCGAACGCGGAGACCGCTTCGCGGGTCGCCGAATCGAACAGCTCGGGGATCTCCTCGATGGTGCGGGCCACCTTCATGCCGCGGCCGCCGCCACCGAACGCCGCCTTGATCGCGACCGGGACGCCGTACTCCTTGGCGAAGGCCACGACCTCGTCGGCGTCCTTGACCGGGTCGGGGGTGCCGGGCACCAGCGGCGCCTGGGCGCGGGCGGCGATGTGGCGGGCGGTGACCTTGTCACCGAGGTCGCGGATGGACTGCGGGCTCGGCCCGATCCAGATCAGCCCGGCGTCGAGGACAGCCTGGGCGAAGTCACCGTTCTCGGACAGGAAACCGTAGCCGGGGTGGATGGCGTTGGCGCCCGACTTGGCCGCGGCGTCGAGGATCTTGCCGAAGTCCAAGTAGGACTCCGCGGAGGTCTGACCGCCCAGCGCGAACGCCTCGTCAGCCAGCCGGACGTGCGGTGCATCGGCGTCAGGCTCGGCGTAGACCGCCACACTGGCCAGTCCCGCATCCCTGGCCGCCCGGATCACGCGGACCGCGATCTCTCCGCGGTTGGCGACGAGGACCTTTGAGATGGTCTGACTTGGCGTCTGAGTGGGCACCGCGCCTCCTGCTTCACGTGATCTTAAGAACGTTCTTTAAAAATAGGTTCGCACGGCAGTGTAAGCGGCGCGCGTTCGACACGAATCAGCTGGTACCCCTACTAATGAGTAAGTTCTGTCTCTAAAGGAACAATCGGATCGGGTCGGTGCGGCAGGGCCGCGTTGATCGACAGCGGGCGGCCTGGGACCTAAGGCAGGTTCTCGAACGGGGACAACCGGCCGCCGTTCGAGTAGGCGAGCTCCACAGGGGGTGCGCGGGCGCCCGGTGCCGATCGGGGGCGGGGCGTTCCTCTGGATGAGATCGAAAAGCATTGTTATGCAATCGATGTGGTGCTTGGAGAGGTGGCTACGTCGTGGCCCGCAGACGGCGTTTGATCCGAGCCAGCATCGCCGACATGCCGCGCAGTCGCAGTGGACTGATCAGTGCCGCAAGACCCAGCTCGGCGTAGAAGTCGTCGGGTACGGCGAGGATGTCAGCTGCCGACTGGCCGTCGAGCCCGGCGGCCAGAATCGAGGCGAAGCCACGGGTGGTGGGCGCCTCGGCGGGCGCGCTGAAGAACAGCCGCACATGCTCGGTATCGGAGGCGTCGACGTGCAGGAAGAGCGGCGACTGGCATTCCGGGACCGGCTCCATGGCCGCCTCTTCCAAGGTGGACGGCAGCGCAGGCAACTCGTCGGCGAACTCCAGCAGCAGCTTGAGTTTGTCCTGGCCGTGCACCTCGCCGAAGTCGGACACGACCTCAGCCAGCGGCGCTGGCATCGTCATGACGCTCCTGGCGCGGATCCCGGTTCGGGGCCTGCGGCGACGGGCACGCGCACGGTGTTGCCCCATTCCGTCCAGGAGCCGTCGTAGTTGCGCACACCGGGGATGCCGAGCAGGTAGGTGAGTACGAACCAGGTGTGGCTGGACCGCTCGCCGATCCGGCAGTAGGCGATGATGTCGTCACCGGGCTTGACGAACGAGTACACCTCTTCCAGCTCGGCGCGGTTGCGGAACCGGCCGCTGTCCTCGGCGGCCTTGGCCCATGGCACCGACACCGCGGTGGGGATGTGGCCGCCCCGCAACGCACCCTCTTCGGGGTAGTCCGGCATGTGGGTGCGCTCGCCGGTGTACTCCTGGGGCGAGCGCACGTCGATCAGCGTCGAATGGCCAAGCGAGCCAAGCACATCGTCCTTGTAGGCCCGGATGGCGGCGTCGTTGCGCTCGACGACCGGATAACCGGAACCGGTCTTGCTCGGCACGTCGAGCGTGGTGTCGCGGCCGTCGGAGATCCACAGATCCCGTCCGCCGTTGAGCAGCCGGACGTCCTGGTGGCCGAACAGTGTGAACACCCACAGCGCGTAGGCGGCCCACCAGTTGCTCTTGTCGCCATAGATCACCACGGTGTCGTCGCGGGAGATGCCCTTGCGGTTCATCAGCTCGGCGAACTGTGCGCCGTCGATGTAGTCACGCACGTGCGGATCGTTGAGGTCGGTGTGCCAATCGACTTTGACCGCGCCGGGGATGTGGCCGATGTCGTAGAGCAGCACGTCTTCGTCGGACTCCACGATGGCCAGTCCGGGGCTGCCCAGGTGCGCCGACAGCCAGTCGGCGGTGACCAGGCGCTCCGGGTGGGCGTAGTCCTTCAGGGCGGGGCTTGGATCTGCGGGAAGCGGCACGAAGACGAGCCTACCGCCGATCAGCGGACCGGATTGGCCGCCCACAGATCGCCGATTGCCAGCCCGACGTCAGTGAACAGCCGATGGGTCACCGACAGGCCAATGCCGATCACGTTGGACGGGTCGCCGTCGATGCCGTCGATGAACCAGCCGCCGAATCCGTCGAGGGTGAACGCGCCGGCGACCTGCAGCGGTTCACCGGTGGCGAGGTAGGCCGCGAGGTCGGTCGGGGTGGGGCTGGCGAACCGGACGCGGGTGACCGCCGCCCGGGTTGCGTTGTGCACGGCTCCGCCGTGCAGCACCCGGATGGCGCAGTGCCCGGTGTAGAGCAATCCGTCCCGGCCGGCCATCGAATCCCATTGCAGTGCAGCCTGTTCGGGCGTTCCTGGCTTTCCGGACAGTCGACCGTCGACGTAGAGCATCGAATCACAGCCGATCACAACGCAATCCGCGGCAACGTCGCGGTCCAGGATCTGGTGGACGGCATCGGCCTTGGCTTGTGCCAGGGCGGTGACGACGTCACCGGGTTCGGTCTCCGTTCCCAGGTGCGCGACGATCGCGTCCTCGTCGACTCCGGACACGACGACCAGCGGGTCGATACCGGCGCCACGCAGTACGCGCAGCCGGCCCGACGACGCCGAGCCGAGAACGACCCGGGTCATCTGCGCAGATGCAGCCGTTCCAGCAGCGTGACCCGCTGCCAGCTGGAGATGCCGTAGCGCAGTTTGTCGACCGGGTGGCCCCACAGGTTGAGCTCCTGCGGACCCGGGGCCTGGGTGCCACCGCTCGCCGCGGCGAGCACCGTCACCACAGCGGCGATGTCCACGTCGCTCGGGCTGCCCTTCTCGATGCGGATCTCCGGTGTCAGCGGCTCGGGGTTGTCGAGGGTGATCTCGCGCGGATCGCTGAGCTCGGTTATGTCCTCGTGCTTACTCACGCTGTCGTCCTGCCGCTCGTGTCGTTCGCTGCGCTCTCTCGACTCACAGTGGAATGTTTCCGTGCTTCTTCGGCGGAACCTGAGCGATCTTGCGCTCCAGCAGCCGCAGTGCCGTCGAGATGTAGCCGCGGGTGTGCGACGGCGGGATCACCGCGTCGACGTAACCGCGCTCGGCGGCGATGTACGGGTTGACCAACGTGTCCTCGTAGGTCTGCTGCAACTCCAGGCGCAGGGCATCAACGTCCTTGCCCTCGCTGGCCGCATCCTTGAGGTCCTTGCGGTAGACGAATCCGACCGCACCCGAGGCCCCCATGACCGCGATCTGGGCCGTCGGCCAGGCGATGTTGACATCGCAGCCCATGTCCTTGGAACCCATGACGCAGTAAGCCCCGCCGTAGGCCTTGCGGGTGATGACGGTGACCTTGGCGACCGTGGCCTCGCCGTAGGCGTAGAGCAGCTTGGCGCCGCGCCGGATGATGCCGTTGTACTCCTGCTCGGTGCCCGGCAGGAAGCCCGGCACGTCGACCAGCATCACGATCGGGATGTTGAAGCAATCGCAGGTGCGCACGAACCGGGCGGCCTTCTCAGAGGCGTTGATGTCCAGGCAGCCGGCGAACTGGGTTGGCTGATTGGCGACGATCCCGACCGGGCGGCCGTCGATGCGTCCGAAGCCGATGATGATGTTCTGCGCATAGCCCGCCTGGACCTCGAGGAACTCGTCGTCGTCGAGGATGCGGGTGATCACCTCGTGCATGTCGTACGGCTGGTTCGGCGAATCCGGGATCAGCGTGTCCAGTTCGAGGTCCTCGTCGGTGAGGTTGTCCTCGATGGCGCCCGGGTGCGGCGGCGCCGGGTAGCGCGGCGGCTCGGCGTAATTGTTGGGCGGCAGGTAGCTCAGCAGGTCGCGGACGTAGTCGAGGGCATCTTGCTCACCGGAGGCGACGTAGTGAACGGTGCCCGACTTGGCCATGTGGGTGTGGGCGCCGCCCAGATCCTCCATGGTGACGTCCTCACCGGTCACGGTCTTGATGACGTCGGGGCCGGTGATGAACATCTGGCTGGTCTGGTCGACCATGATCACGAAGTCGGTCAGCGCGGGGGAGTAGACGTGACCGCCCGCGGCCGCGCCCATGATCAGCGAGATCTGCGGGACCACGCCCGACGCCAGGATGTTGTTGCGGAAGATCCGGCTGTAGAGGCCGAGTGAGACCACACCCTCCTGGATGCGGGCGCCCGCGCCGTCATTGATGCCGATCAGGGGGCGGCCGGTCTTGATCGCCAGTTCCTGGACCTTGACGATCTTCTCGCCATAGACCTCGCCGAGGCTGCCGCCGAACACGGTGGCGTCCTGGCTGAAGAGGCAGACCTCGCGGCCGTCGATCGTGCCGTAACCGGTCACCACCCCGTCGCCGACGGGCCGGTTCTCGGCCAGCCCGAAGTTGGTGCTGCGGTGCCGGGCCAGCGCGTCGAGCTCGACGAACGAGCCTTCGTCGAGCAGCGCCAAGATGCGTTCGCGAGCGGTGAGCTTGCCCTTGGCGTGCACCCTTTCCACGGCAGTTTCGCCGACCGGGTGCAGCGATTCCTCGGCGCGCTGACGCAGATCGGCCAGCTTGCCCGCGGTGGTGTGGATGTCGACCGTGTGGCCGGCGGCTGGTTCCTTAACGCTCGTCATGGGTGACGATGCTATCGGCAACCTTAAGGAGGCGCTAAGGGCACCACGTCTCTTGCCTTCGCGCGTCGTGTGCCGTAGGAGATGAGCATGGGATATCCCGAGAACGTGCTGGCCGCCAATGAGCAGGTCGTGCTGCACCGCCACCCGCACTGGAAGCGCTTGGTCGGCCCGGTCCTGGTGCTGCTGATCGCCACCGTCGCGGCGGCGTTCGTGGCCGCGCTGGTCAACAACACCAACTGGGACACGACCGCCAAAAAGGTGCTCTTCGGCGTCATCGCGGCGATCTGGCTGATCCTGGTCGGCTGGCTGACGTTGTGGAAGTTCTTGAATTGGCTCACAACACATTTCGTGATCACCGACCGGCGGGTGATGTTCCGCCACGGGCTGCTGACCCGCTCGGGCATCGATATCCCGTTGGCGCGCATCAACAGTGTCGAATTCCGGCACGGGTTGCTCGACCGCATGGTGCGCACCGGCACCCTGATCATCGAGTCGGCGAGCCAAGATCCCCTTGAATTCCACGACATTCCCCGCGTGGAGCGGGTGCACTCACTGCTGTATCACGAAGTTTTCGACACTCTGGGTTCTGAAGAGTCGCCCAGCTGACCCTTGCCCCCCTGATTTCCGCCGCGGGGGCGCCGCAACGGTGTGACGGTGCCGCCGGCCTCGTACTCGTCCTCCAGCGCCTCGACAAAACCGCCCCCGGTGAGCGTGGACTCCAGCCCCTTGTCGTGGCTCGGGCCGAACTCGTCGGGGAACACCCAGCGGCGGAACGCCCAGAATCGAAACGCCATCTGCAGCAGGTTGCCGATGAGATAGGCCGAGAGGAAGTCGGCGATGTTCTCGACTGTCAGTGAGACATGCGGCACGCGCAGATCCAGCACGTAGCTGGAGAACCACAGCGGCGCCATGCTCAGCAGCACGCCGACACCGCTGACCGCGAAGAACAGCAACGCTTCGTGGTGTTTCTCGCGGCCGCCGCGGTTGCGGAAGCTCCATTCCCGGTTCAGCACGTAGGAGGCGATCACCGCGACGATGCCCGCGATCACCTTGGCGGTGACCGGCTTGGGCTCGAGGATCGTCAGCTTGAGCGTGTAGAAGATCGCCGAGTCGATGATGAACGTCGTCGCACCGACGATCGCGAACTTGATGAGCTCGTGATGCCGCTCGGCGAAGGGCCGGATCGGTCGGGGCAGCCGAGCGATCGTGGCATCTGCGAAAGACACAAGGAGCAAGTCTACGGAAGTCACCGCACGTGTGCGTACTCGCGCAGGTCTGACACCATGATGGCCGTGTCGAACAGCCCCAGACCTCCTATCGTCGCCATGGTCGGCGGCGGCCAGCTGGCCCGGATGACCCATCAGGCCGCGATTGCGCTTGGCCAGAGCCTGCGGGTACTGGCCGTCAGTCTCGACGATCCGGCCGCGCAGGTGACCCCCGACGTGGTGATCGGTGCCCACACCGACCTCGACGCGCTGCGTCGCGCGGCCGCCGGAGCCGCCGCGCTGACCTTCGACCACGAGCACGTGCCGACCGATCTGCTCGACACCCTGATCGCCGAGGGCGTCAATGTCGCGCCGCCGCCGGAGGCCCTGGCGCATGCCCAGGACAAGCTGGTGATGCGGCGAAAACTGCAGGCATTGGGTGCGCCGATCCCGCGTTTTACCGCGGTGAACAGCATCGATGATGTCGATGCGTTCGCCACCGAGGTCGGTGGGCCGGTGGTGATCAAGACCGTTCGCGGTGGATACGACGGCCGCGGCGTGGTGCTGGCCAGGGATCTGACGCACGCCCGGGAAGCGGTCGCCGGCTATCTGGCCGACAACGTGCCGGTGATGCTCGAGGAGCGGGTATCGATGCGGCGCGAGCTCGCGGCGCTGGTGGCCCGCTCGCCGTTCGGCCAGGGCGCGGCGTGGCCGATCGTGGAGACCGTGCAGCGGGACGGGATCTGCGTCACGGTCGTGGCACCCGCACCCGGGCTGTCCGAGGAGCTGGCCGGGGCCGCCGAGCAGCTGGGCCTGCGGCTGGCCGCCGAGCTGGGAGTTGTCGGCGTGCTGGCCGTCGAGCTGTTCGAGACGACCGCGGGGACGCTGCTGGTCAACGAGTTGGCGATGCGGCCGCACAACTCCGGGCACTGGACCATGGACGGTGCCGTGACCAGCCAGTTCGAGCAGCATCTCCGGGCCGTCCTGGACTACCCGCTGGGCGACACCCGACCGGTCGCGCCGGTGACGGTGATGGCCAACGTGCTGGGCGCCCCGCAGGCCCCCGAGATGGGCGTCGACGAGCGGCTGCACCACCTTTTCGGCCGGATTCCCGAGGCGAAGGTCCACCTATACGGCAAGGAGGAGCGCCCGGGCCGCAAGGTGGGCCACGTGAACATCGTCGGCTCGGCCGATTGTGACGCGGATCAGGTGCGTGAACGTGCCGAGCGAGCGGCACACTGGTTGTCGCACGCTGAGTGGACGGACGGATGGGATGGGCATGCCTAAAGCGGTGGTCGGACTGATCATGGGCAGTGACAGCGACTGGCCGGTGATGGAAGCCGCCGCCGAGGCGCTGGCCGAGTTCGAGGTGCCCTTCGAGGTGGGCGTCGTATCTGCGCATCGCACACCGGGCCGGATGCTCGACTACGCGCGCGGTGCGGCCGCCCGCGACATCAAGGTGATCATCGCCGGGGCCGGCGGTGCGGCCCATCTGCCCGGGATGGTGGCCTCGGCGACGTCGCTGCCGGTGATCGGTGTTCCGGTGCCGCTGGCCAAGCTCGACGGGCTGGATTCGCTGTTGTCGATCGTCCAGATGCCCGCGGGTGTGCCGGTGGCCACGGTCTCGATCGGTGGCGCACGCAATGCCGGACTGCTGGCGGTGCGCATCCTGGCCGTGTCCGACGAGGCGCTGCGCAAGCGCATGGAGAGCTTTCAGGATGACCTGGAAGCCCAGGTCCTGGAGAAGGATCGGGCGCTGCGGGAGCGATTACTCGGTGAGTGAAGTCCCGGGTAAAGTTACCGGCGAGTAGCAAGGAGATTGTGATGGCGGGAAATCCGGATTTCGACGTGTTCAAGTTGCCTGAGGAGCACGACGAGTTGCGTGCGGCTATTCGGGCGTTGGCCGAGAAAGAGATCGCGCCGTACGCGGCCGATTGCGATGAGAACTCGCGCTTTCCCCAGGAGGCGCTGGACGCGCTCAATGCCTCGGGCTTCAACGCCGTGCACGTGCCCGAGGAGTACGGCGGCCAGGGCGCGGACTCGGTGGCGGCATGCATCGTCATCGAGGAGGTCGCGCGGGTGGATGCCTCGGCCTCGCTGATCCCCGCGGTGAACAAGCTGGGCACGATGGGCCTGATCCTGCGCGGCTCGGAAGAGCTCAAGCAGAAGGTGCTGCCGTCGGTCGCCTCGGGTGAGGCGATGGCGTCGTACGCGCTGTCCGAGCGGGAGGCCGGCAGCGACGCGGCGTCGATGCGTACCCGCGCCAAGGCCGACGGCGATGACTGGGTCCTCAACGGCGCCAAGGCGTGGATCACCAACGGCGGCAAGTCATCCTGGTACACGGTGATGGCGGTGACCGATCCGGACAAGGGCGCCAACGGTATTTCGGCCTTCATGGTTCACATCGACGACGAGGGTTTCACGATCGGGCCCAAGGAGCGCAAGCTCGGGATCAAGGGTTCGCCCACCACCGAGCTGTACTTCGAGAATTGCCGCGTCCCGGGCGACCGGATCATCGGCGACCCGGGCACCGGTTTCAAGACGGCACTGGCCACACTTGACCACACCCGCCCGACCATCGGCGCTCAGGCCGTCGGCATCGCGCAGGGCGCGCTGGACGCGGCGATCGCATACACCAAGGACCGCAAGCAGTTCGGCACGTCGATCTCCGATTTCCAGGGTGTGCAGTTCATGCTCGCCGACATGGCGATGAAGGTCGAAGCGGCCCGGCTGATGGTGTACTCGGCCGCCGCCCGCGCCGAGCGCGGTGAGCCGAACCTCGGGTTCATCTCGGCAGCGTCGAAGTGCTTCGCCTCCGATGTCGCCATGGAGGTGACCACCGATGCCGTGCAGCTGTTCGGCGGCGCCGGTTACACCGTGGACTTCCCGGTAGAGCGAATGATGCGCGACGCCAAAATCACTCAGATCTACGAGGGCACCAACCAGATTCAGCGGGTCGTGATGTCCCGCGCGCTGCTGCGCTAGCCGGACTCAGCGGCTGGCCTCAGGTGGGTGATATCGCCCGCCGAGACCGTCGTCACCCCGGTGCCGGTGTCGATGCTCAGCCGGCCCAGGGTGTCGATATCGATTGCGGTGCCGGTGATTTCACGATCGCCGGGCATGACTGCGCGCACCTGGCTGCCCAGCGTGATGCTGCGTTTCCGATAATCCTCGACCAGAGCCGGGTCGGGTCCCGCTGCGGTCTGCCACCTTTCGATGCGGGTCGTCAGCTCACGCAGGATCGCCCCGACCAGGACCTCGCGGTCGAGCATGGTGGCGCCCAGCATCTGCAGTGAGGTGGCCCGGGGGTCCGGCGCCTCCTCGGCGGTGAGTGTGACGTTGAGTCCAAGCCCCACCACGATGATCGGATCGGGGGCGGCGACCTCGGCCAGGATGCCGGCGAGCTTGCCGGTGCCCACCAGGACGTCGTTGGGCCACTTCACGCCGGCCTCGATACCGGTGCTGTCCCGGACGGCGTCGACCAGCGCGACGCCGGTGAGCAGTGGCAGCCAGCCCCAGCCCTCGGCCGGGACGCCATCGGCGCCAACCCCGATCGACAGAGCGATCTGTGAGCGTGGCGGTGCCGACCAGCTGCGCCCATTGCGGCCACGCCCGGCGCTCTGGTGCTCGGCGACCAGCACCGCGCCGCGGATGTCTTCGCCCGCGGTATGCCGGGCCAGCAGGTCGGCGTTCGTCGAACCGGTCGTCTCGACAATGTCGATGCGCCGCACCGGAAGGTCGGACAGAGACGCGGGATTCAGGGGGGCGCGGTCCACTCGATGCAGCCTAGTGGCCACCTCAGGACAGATCGCGGGTGACCTTCTCGGTCGTGCGGCGCCGTTCCACGATGGCCGGGTCGGGATTGGCCACCTGAACCAACGACGCGCCGGCGGCGAACACCGCCAGCAGATTCGTCACCACCTCGTCGGGGGTGGACCACGGCAACGACGACATCACCCGATCGCCCGCGGACAGGCCTGCCGCCGCCGCGGATTCGGAAGCCGACGCCAGGACTTCGTCGGCTGACCGGCCGGCCAGTGCCGGACCGGGGTTCTGCTCGGTAATGAACTGGTCGCCGTGTACCCGCACCGCGGTCGCGTAATCGGTGACGCCGATGGGAAGATCGGCGGCAGGCTTGCCGAAAGCGTCCAGCGACAACACCGCGACCTCACCGCCGGCCACCGCCTCGTCGGCCTCGTCCAGCCGCTCGGCTGTGCACAGCGCCAGATCCGCGGGCCCTGATAGCACGACTTCGGCACCGATCCACCACGCGCCCAACAGCACTGCCGCTGTCTGCCAGTGCGCCGGCAACAGTATCGCCACTCGGCTGCCCGGCCCGGCGCCGAGCTCATCGCGTAATAGGTTGGCGGTCTTGGCCGCCCAGTTGGCCAGCGTCACCGTCGACAGCTCGATGCGCTCACCCGTCACGTCGTCGTAGTAGGTGATCCGGGGGCCCATCGGGTCGGCTTTGAGCAGCGGATCGAGCACCGCTGCAGTCAGATTGGCCATCAGTTGACGCACTTGGGGTCATCAGACCCCGCGGTGATGATGGGCGATGGCGGGGGAGCGGTGCCGTCGCCGGCCTGACCGGCCGCTTCGGTAACCGCCGCCGACGTCGGCAGCGAGCCCTCCAGGCCCGAACCCGGCCCGGTGTAATCGCTGGACAGCACCACCCGCACAGTGCCCGCCGGAATCCCCTCCCCGGACACCACGGGCAATCCGCCGAGCTCCTTGGCGACGGCCTGGGCGCCGAGGTCGTCATCCTTGGCGGCCTGCACCTGGCTGCGGAGCACGTGATCCTTGTCGTTGTTGCCGATACTTCCCGCGCCAAAGCCCTTGGTGATCAGCACGTCTGACACCGCACCGGCCAGACCGTTGATATCGGTGTCGTTGACCACGTCGACCTTCGTCTGTTCCGGCGTGTACGCGATCTTCTCGGTCTTGCCCTCGGCCTGATCGTGCAACAGGCCGGCCACCCACTCCTGCACCTGAGACGGATCGACCCGGACCACCGACTGCATGCCGTCGTCGCTCCAGCCGGCCTCGTCGAGCACCGGGATCGTCGCGAACGCGACGTTGCCACCGGCGAGGTGCTCGAGCTGCTTGATGAAATCCATGATGTCCCAGCCTGATGAGAGGACGACCGAGCGCTGGATCGCGTCCTGCAGGCGGTTCAGGGTGGACGGGCTGGTCAGGGTCTTGCCCGAAATTACTTGGTGAGCCAGGGAAGCCATCACCACTTGCTGGCGCACCACCCGGTCCAGATCGCCACGCGGCAGGTCGTGCCGCTGCCGGACGAAGCTCAGCGCTTGGGGGCCGTTGAGCTTCTGCCAGCCGGCCGGGAAGTCGGCACCGGAAAGTGGTTCGTAAACAGCATCTTTCAGGCAGACGTCGACGCCGCCGAGCGCGTCGGTGATCAGTGAGAAGCCGAGCAGGCCGATCTCGGCGTAGTGGTCGACGGTGACACCAGTCAGGTCGGCGACGGTCTTGATGAGTGCCTCGCGGCCCGCCTCGGTGGCTTTGGGTTCGGCTTCGGCGGGATCCATGCCCTGCTGCTCGACCAGCTGCTTCATCTTGTCCAGCTTCACCTGGCCGTAGACGCCGTTGATCTTCGTCTTGTCCAGGCCGGGCGCCTTGACGTAGGAGTCGCGGGGAATCGAGATCGCCGTCGCCGACTTCCCGTTGTTCGGGATGCGGACCAGGATGATCGTGTCGGTGTTGGTCGACACGTCGTCGCCGGCGTGCAAGGCCGCGAGCTCGTCTTCGGACAGCGGGTTGCCGTGCGCATCGGTGCGGCTGTCCATGCCGACCAGCAGGATGTCGATCGCGCCGTCCTGCCCGCCGCCGCCGAGCGCCGCGGTGCTCATGTGGAAGATGCCGTTCTCGAAGGAGCGGATCTTGCCCCATGCGACACCGGTGCCGATCATCACCGCCACCGCGATCAACGCGAGCACGGTACGGGCCACCCGCCGGGCGCCCGTCAGTGCTTCGGTGTCAGCAGGCATCAGCCCAGGCTACTGGCGAGACGGGCGCAAGCCGGGTAGCGCAAACCGGCGTGCCAGACTCGTATTCGTGGCGGCAAGAATCGTGATCACGGGTGCCGGTGGCCAGGTTGGGCGGTTTCTTGCAGGTGAGGCGGCCCGCCGGGGCCGCGCGGTCAGCGCGTTGACGCATCAGCAGTGGGACATCACCGACCCGGCTGCCGCCGAGCGGTTCATCGCCGAAGGGGACCTGGTGGTCAACTGCGCGGCGATCGCGAACGTCGACACCGCCGAAGCCGACCCCGATACCGCCTACGCCATCAACGCCACCGGGCCGGAGACCGTCGCGCACGCCTGTGCGCGGGTCGGCGCGCAGCTGATACACCTCTCCACTGATTACGTCTTCGACGGTCAGCAGCGGCACCCCTACGAGGTCGGCGACGACGCCGCGCCGCTAGGCGTCTACGGGCGCACCAAGCTGGCCGGCGAGCTGGCGGTGCTGGCGGCGATGCCCGATGCCCACGTCGTACGCACCTCGTGGGTCTACACCGGTGGTGCGGGAAACGACGTCGTGGCAGGCCTACGTCGGGCGGCCGCCACCGACCGCGTTATCGACGCCGTCGACGACCAGACCGGGTCGCCGACCTACGTCAAAGACCTCGTCGACGCGTTGCTCGAAATCGGCGAGGGCCACGTCAGGGAGCCCGTTCTGCACGTCGCCAACGATGGCGCGTGCACCCGCTACGAGCAGGCCAGAGCGGTGTTCGAAGAACTGGGCGCCGACCCGCAACGGGTGCGACCGGTCAGCGCGGAGCGGTCGGTCCGCCGGGCGCCCCGCCCGGCGTATTCGGCACTGTCGACGGCGATGTCGGTGCGGGCCGGGTTGAGCCCGCAGCGGCCGTGGCGCGCGGCGTTGGCCGAGGCGCTTGTCCAACCCGTCAATAGCCGACAGTTACCCTCTACGCCGTGACGTCCAGCCGCCCCCTGACCGTGGTGACGGTGACGTACTCCCCGGGCTCACATCTGGATCGCTTCCTGTCCTCGTTGACGGTGGCCACCGACCGCCCGGTGACGGTGGTGCTGGCCGACAACGGCTCCACCGACGGGGCGCCTGAGGAAGCCGTCGAGCGCTATCCCGGCACCCGGCTGCTGTGCACCGGCGGAAACCTCGGCTACGGCAGCGCCGTCAACCGCGGTGTCGCGACCGCCCCGGCCGACGACGAGTTCGTGATCGTGGCGAACCCGGACGTGGTGTGGGCACCGAACAGCATCGACGAACTGCTGGCTGCCGCCGAGCGCTGGCCGCGCGCCGGGACGCTGGGGCCGCTGATCCGCGACCCCGACGGTGCGGTCTACCCGTCGGCGCGCCACCTGCCCAGCCTGGTCCGGGGCGGTATGCACGCCGTCGTCGGCTTCATCTGGAAGAAAAACCCGTGGACGCGGGCCTACCGGCAGGAATACCTCGTGCCCACCGAGCGACCGGTCGGCTGGCTGTCGGGAGCCTGCCTGCTGGTCCGCCGCGCGGCATTCGACCAGGTCAGAGGTTTTGACGAGCGCTATTTCATGTATATGGAGGACGTCGACCTGGGCGACCGGTTGGGCGAGGCGGGCTGGCTCAATGTGTACGTGCCGTCGGCGGAGATCCTGCACGACAAAGGCCACTCGACCGGCCGCGATCCCGCCAGCAACCTGCGCGCACATCACGAAAGCACCTACATTTACCTATCCGATCGCCACTCTGGTTGGTGGCGTGCGCCGCTTCGATGGACGATGAAGAGCGCGCTGAAGGTTCGGTCGCGCGCGGCGGTCGGTAAGTCCCGGCGCGAGCTGGCAAAAAGTAGGGGGCTCGGTGAGTGACGTTGATGCTTCGAAGGTCGATGCGGTGGTGCTCGTCGGCGGAAAGGGCACCCGGCTGCGGCCGTTGACCGTGTCGGCCGCCAAGCCGATGCTGCCCACCGCGGGGCTGCCGTTCCTGACCCACCTGCTGTCCCGCATCGCCGACGCCGGCATCGAGCACGTCATTCTCGGCACCTCGTTCAAGGCGGCGACGTTCGAATCCGAGTTCGGCGACGGCTCCAAACTCGGCCTGCAGATCGAATATGTGGTGGAGGAGCATCCGCTGGGCACCGGCGGCGGGATCGCCAATGTGGTGCCGAAGCTGCGCAACGACACGGTGATGGTCTTCAACGGTGACGTGCTGTCCGGTCTGGATCTGCGCGCGATGCTGGCCAGCCACCACGAGTCGCAGGCCGATCTGACGCTGCACCTCGTGCGGGTCAGCGACCCGCGGGCGTTCGGCTGTGTGCCGACCGATGCCGACGGCCGCGTGCAGGCCTTCCTGGAGAAGACCGAGGACCCGCCATCCGACCAGATCAACGCAGGCACCTACATCTTCAAGCGCGAGATTGTCGAACAGATCCCGCGCGGGCGTGAGGTGTCGGTGGAGCGTGAGGTGTTCCCAGGATTGCTGGCCGACGGGGTGAAGGTCTGCGGCTACGTCGATTCCAGCTACTGGCGCGACATGGGCACACCCGAGGACTTCGTCCGCGGCTCGGCCGATCTGGTCCGCGGCCTGGCTCCCTCGCCTGCGCTCGGCGGACGACGCGGCGAGAGCTTGGTGCACGACGGCGCGTCGGTGGCACCAGGGGCCGTGATGGTGGGCGGGACCGTGGTCGGCCGCGGCGCCGAGATCGGGCCGGGGGTCCGACTGGACGGCGCGGTGATCTTCGACGGGGCCCGCATCGAAGCGGGCTCGGTGGTGGAGCGCTCGATCATCGGTGCCGGCGCCCGGATCGGGCCGCGGGCACTGATCCGCGACGGCATCATCGGCGACGGCGCCAACATCGGGGCTCGTTGCGAACTGTTGCGCGGTGCCCGGGTGTGGCCCGGGGTCGTGATCCCCGACTGTGGAATCCGCTACTCGTCGGACATTTAGCGCCGCGAGCGGCCGACCGCGACCAGTTGTGCCACCGCGGCGTCCACGCCCTCGGGTAGCGCGTCGACCGGCCACCACCGCAGATCCAGTGATTCGTCACTGATCGCGATGGCGGCATCCGCAGGCGCCCGGGCGATGAACTGCAGATCCAGATGGCGGGTCGGCACCCCCAGCGAGCAGGTCAGTGCGTGCACGTGAATGGCGCCCAGCGCCTCATCGATGCGCAGACCTTCGATCCCGGATTCCTCGGTTGCCTCGCGCATCGCCGCCGCGACGATGTCGGTGTCTTCCGGTTCGCAGTGCCCACCGAGCTGCACCCAACGTCCGAGCCGCGGATGCAGAGTCAGCAGAACCTCGTCGCCGGAGTCTGAGACCACCAGCGCCGAGGCGGTGATATGGCCTGGGACGCAGGCACGTTCACACGCGTCAGTGCGCGCCAGCAGGAATGCCAGGACGGCTTGGCGTAGCGCGTCCTGGTCGGTATCGGGAGCATCCCACTCGGTCAGCAGCTCGATCGCCGAATCCCGGACGCTCATTTGCGGATCAGAAGATCGCCGACCGGCGCCGGATCGCGTGGCTCCGGTGGGTCGACCGGATAGCCGATCGCGATTGCGCCCAGCGGCTCCCAATCCGGTGGCAGGTCAAGGGTTTCGCGGACCAGTTCGGCCGCAAAGATGGTCGAGCCGATCCAGCAGCTACCCACGCCGCGGACCGCCAGCGCGACCAGCAGCGCCTGCACCGCCGCGCCGACCGCGACGGTGAACATCGTGTGCTCGGCCTCGGTGCGGGCCGCATCCGGATAGCTGTGCGCGCCGTCGGGCACCAGGAACGGAATCACGACCTCGGGTGCGTCGTAGAGGATCTGCCCGCGCGCGATGCGCCGCTCGACCGCATCGGCCGGCTTGCCGTCGGCGGTCAGGTCAGCGCGCCAGGCGTCTTTCATGGCCTCCAGCAGCGCGGTGCGACGGTCGCGATCGGCCAGCCAGACGAACCGCACCGGCCGGGTGTGATGGGGGGCCGGCGCGGTGAGCGCCTCGGCGACTGCTTCCTCGATGAGCACGGCGTCGACAGGCCCGGCCGCGAACTGCCGCACCGACCGGCGCAGCAGTTGGGCCTGGCGACGGCCGAGTTCGATCGACTCGGCAGTGCCCAGCCAGAACAAGTCGTCCTCGCCGCCGCGCAGCAGTCGCGCTGCGGTGGACCCATCGTCGTCGAGTTCGAGTCCGCGGACCACCGCTACGGGCACCGCAGTGAGCTTGCCTTTGACAAGGTCGGCGGCGGCGGCGATTTCGTCGGCGACAGCCACCTCGGTGACCACCAGCTCATTGCCGTGCCTGTCGACGGCGCCGGCGTAGCCGTACAGAACCGGCAGCCCGGACGAGCCGATCGCGGCGTCGGTTTGCCCGTTTCGCCAGGCACGGCCCATCGTGTCGGTGACCACTACCGCGACATTCACACCCAGCCGGTCGCGTAGCGCTGTGCGCAGTGCGGCGGCACTTCCGTCTGGATCGAGAGGCAGCATCGCCAATTCGGTTGCGCCGACATTGGAGCCGTCGACGCCGGCGGCTGCCTGGACGATGCCGTTGCGGTTCTCGGTGATCAGGGTGCGACCCTTGCGGGCCAGCACCCGCACCGCCTCGGTGTCGATGAGTTTGCGGCGCAGGGCATCTCGCTCGTCAGGATCCGAGGGTGCCGCGACGATGCGGCCCTCGCATTTGGACATCACCTTGCTGGTGACCACGACGATGTCGCCGTCGCGCAGCCACGGGGCGGCCTCGGCGAGTGCGGTGGCAAGGTCGTCGCCGGGGCGGAATTCGGGAAGTCCGGCGACGGGCAGGATTTCAACGGGTGCCGCGCTGCCATGGTCGCCGCTCGGCGGCGCCGTCGGGCTTGAGCCGAGGGTCACAGTTTTACCCCCGCCAATTCCAGCCCGGCACGCACCATATCGGCAGTGGCCGACGGGTCGGACATCAGCAGGGGTATCGATTTCACCGTCACCCCGGGGATTTCGGCCTGATCGCCTTCGGAGATCAACCAGTAGTCCAGGATTCCGGTCGCCGATCGCGCGCCGTAGTGCCGGGCAACGGCTTGCGACGACGTTTCGACGCCGATCACTGACAGGCATTCGTCGGCCATGCCCCGCAACGGCTTTCCACCGATGATGGGGGAGTAGCCGATGACCGGCGCGGGCGTGGACCGCAGTGCCGCGCGGACGCCTGGGATGGCCAGGATCGCACCGACGCTGACCACCGGGTTTGACGGTGCCAGCATGACGACGTCGGCATCGCTGATCGCATCGACGACACCGGGGGCGGCAGTGGCGTTTTCGGAGCCCACGAACGCGAAGCTGTGCGTGGTCACCTGGGCCCGGTAGCGCACCCACCACTCCTGGAAGTGAATGGCCTTGCGGTCGCCGGTGTCGGGATCGTCGATCACGACGTGGGTTTCGCACCGGTCGTCGCTGGCCGGCAGCAGCGTGGCGCCGGGGTTCCAGCGCGCGCAGAGCGCCTCTGTCACCTGGGAAAGCGGATATCCGGCCCGCAACATTTGGCTTCGCACCAAATGCGTGGCCAAATCTCGGTCGCCCAAACCGAACCAATCCGGTTGGACCCCGTAGGCGGCCAATTCCTCTTTTGCATTCCACGTCTCGTTGCGATGCCCCCAGCCGCGCTCGGGGTCGATGCCGCCGCCCAAGGTGTACATGCAGGTGTCGAGGTCGGGACAGATTCGCACGCCGTGCATCCACGCGTCGTCGCCGATGTTGACCACGGCCGTCAGCGCGTGATCAAGATCGCTTGTGGCTGCGGATATCTGGCCGGCGAACTGGCCAAGTCCTAGCAGTCGCTGCACGCCCAGCAGGAAGCGGGCACCCCCTACGCCGCCGACCAGAACGGTGATCTTCACACCGACCGACACTAGGCGGTCGGCACTTTCGGCGACGCACGCGGTCACGATCGGGTCACTCTCAAGACACGCCGGTGCATCGACTCGCCGAATTGTCCGAGGAAAATGGTATTAATTTCGGTTCAATCGCTTGCGCGAAGCACCTCAGACGTGTCTAATCACATCAGTGTCATTTCCCGGTCGGACCTGCCGGTTTTGGTGTCCCAGACCGTGATTCGACCAGGTGTTCGAATTGAGTTGGGCACACTTCAATAGTGGGCGACATGCAGATCTACGAAACCAGGTGAAGGAGGCGGAAATGTCCTATGAGCACGTAATCGGCGCGATGGGGTTGCCGCAGTCCATTCCCGGATCGCAGACGATGGGGGTAATGGCACGCGCTCACTTGAGTTTGGTGCCGGACCCGATCATCGATGCGACTACGGATACTTCCGATGATGAAGACCAGTGGCAGGAACGGGCGCTGTGCGCGCAGACCGACCCCGAAGCATTCTTCCCTGAGAAGGGTGGTTCCACCCGCGAAGCCAAGCGCATCTGCCTGGGTTGCGAGGTCAAGGACGCGTGCCTCGACTACGCCCTGGCCCACGATGAGCGCTTCGGCATCTGGGGCGGGCTCTCCGAGCGGGAGCGTCGTCGCCTCAAGCGCGGCATCATCTGACAGCCCCGCGCGACTAATCCTCTTCCATACTCGGGTCGATAACTGACGGTTCGACACCGAGGTAGGTAGCTACCTGCGCCACCAATATGTCGTGCAGAAGGTCCGTCAGATCGATCGAGTCCTTGGCTCGCCGCTCGATCGGCTTGCGAAACAGCACTATTCGGGCCCGCGTGGAGTTACCGCGAACGTCGACCCCGGCCGGGATCAAACGGGCCAGCGCGATAGGCCCATCGGCGACCACTTCGGCCGGCCATTGCACACTGTCCGGATCCTTAGGCGCAATGCGCGGGATCTCGTCGACAGCGACGTCCAATCCGGTGAGCCGTTGCTGCCAGCGGCGCTCGATCGGCTCGTAGGCTTCCAGCACCGCCATGTCGAACCGCTCCGCGCGGCTGCGCCAGCCCGGCACCGTCGGTGGTAGTAGTGGCCCCCGCATCTCGCGTCCCCGGCGTGACCCCGGGCCGCCGCCGGACCGACCACTTCGCCGGGAGCTGCGGGAATCGGCCACGAGAGAGATCGTAACGGTTGTGAATCGGCGGCCTGGTGGCTGCGCGTGTCCGCGAGTCACCGGTGAATGAACCGCGATAACCTCACGAACGTGAATGCTCCCCGTCGCTGCTGCCGGCCTGGGTGCCCCCTTTATGCGGTGGCGACGCTGACGTTCGTCTATTCCGATTCCACCGCCGTCGTCGGCCCGCTTGCGATCACCCGCGAACCGCATTCCTGGGACCTGTGCATCGGGCATGCCACCCGGATCACGGCGCCGATCGGCTGGGACCTCGTTCGCCATGCCGGTCCGCTGCCCGAGTTCCCCGACGAGGACGACCTGGTGGCCCTTGCCGACGCTGTTCGTGAGGGTCGCGACGGATTGTCGGCCCGGGCGCCGGTGGTGGGTTTCTCCGAACCCGGCGGCGCGGCACACGCACCGGCGACCAGTGCTCCGATGATGCCGTCGGCCGCTCATCGGCCGGCCACCGCCGGCCGTCGGCGTGGACACCTGCGCGTACTGCCGGACCCGACAGACTGACGCCATAGCCGCCCGTACCGGGGCGCGCAAACAGATAGGCTGGCGGCCAAGAGTCCCTCTCGGTCAGGAGATCCGCCATGTCGAGGCCCGCCGCCGCGGTCCGCAGTGTGATCAAGGCGTATGACGTGCGTGGCCTGGTCGGCAAAGAGATCGACGAGGACTTCGTCACCGACGTGGCCGCTGCGTTCGCCCGCCTGATCCGAGCTGAAGGCGGGGAGAGCGTGGCCATCGGCTACGACATGCGCGAAAGCTCGCCGGCATTGGCCAAGGCATTCGCCGAAGGGGTCACCGCACAGGGCCTCGACGTCGTGCGCATCGGGCTGGCTTCCACCGATCAGCTGTACTTCGCGTCCGGATTTCTCGGCTGTGCGGGTGCGATGTTCACCGCCAGCCACAATCCCGCCGCCTATAACGGCATCAAGCTGTGTCGTGCCGGGGCCAAGCCCGTCGGCGAAGACACCGGGCTGGCGCTGATCCGCGACGAGGTGATTGCCGGCGTCCCGGCTTACGACGGCAAGCGTGGGCAGGTCAGGGATCAGGACGTGTTGGCCGATTACGGTCAGTTCTTACGCTCGCTGGTCGATATGGCCGAGTTGCGCTCGCTGCGGGTGGCGGTCGACGCCGGTAACGGCATGGCCGGGCACACCACGCCCGCCGTGCTTGGACCCATCTCGGCACTGACGGTGGTGCCGCTGTACTTCGAGCTCGACGGCTCGTTCCCCAACCACGAAGCCAATCCGCTGGAGCCGTCCAACCTGGTCGATCTGCAGAAGTTCGTGGTCGAGACCGGCGCTGATATCGGGCTGGCGTTCGACGGGGACGCCGACCGCTGTTTCGTCGTCGACGAGCGGGGCGATCCGATCTCACCGTCGGCGGTCACCGCACTGGTCGCGGGCCGTGAGCTCACCCGAGAGATCGGTGCGACGGTGATCCACAACCTGATCACCTCGCGTGCGGTGCCCGAGCTGGTGATCGAGCGCGGCGGCACACCCGTGCGTTCGCGGGTCGGGCACTCCTATATCAAGGGGCTGATGGCCGACACCGGCGCGATCTTCGGTGGCGAGCATTCCGCGCACTACTACTTCCGGGATTTCTGGGGCGCGGACTCCGGCATGCTGGCCGCACTGCACGTGCTGGCCGCACTCGGCGAACAGGACCGTCCGCTGTCGGAACTGATGGCCAACTATGAGCGTTACGAAGCCTCCGGCGAGATCAACTTCCGGGTGGTCGATGCGCCGGCTTGTGTCGAGACTGTACTGAAAACCTTTGGCAACCAGGTTGTTTCGCTGGACCACCTGGACGGAGTGACGGTCGATCTCGGCGAAGGCGCCTGGTTCAACCTGCGCACCTCGAACACCGAACCGCTGCTTCGTCTCAACGTCGAAGCCCGCAGTGCCGACGAGGTCGCCGAGATCGTTCGCCGGATTTCCGAGGACATCGCGGCTCAACCGGACGGGGCGACGTGAGCGCCGCGCACGCCACGATCGATCTCGACGACACCGAGGGCCTGCTTGAGGCCGACCGCGACGGACTGCTGCGGGCCGCGGCGATGGCGGGCGCGCAGGTGCGTGCCACCGCCGCCGCCGTCGACGAAGGCGAGCTGGCCACGGTGGCCGGCGGACAGCGGCCGCGGACCGTGATCTGGGTGGGCGGCCGCGGAGCGGCCGAGAGCGCGGGCGCGATGCTGGCCGCCACATTCAGCGGGATTGCCGGCGAACCGATCGTGGTGGCTTCTGAATCTCCGCCCTGGATCGGACCACTCGATGTTCTCGTCGTGGCCGGCGACGACGCCGGGGATCCGGCACTGGTGACCGCGGCAGCGACGGCGGTGCACCGTGGTGCGCGGGTCGTCGTCGCGGCGCCCTACGAGGGGCCGCTGCGCGATGCCACCGCCGGACGCGCTGCGGTACTGGAACCGCGGTTGTGGACGCCGGATGAATTCGGGTTGAGCCGCTATCTGGCGGCCGGTCTGGCCGCGTTGCAGGCCGTCGATCCGGCTCTGCAGACTGATCTTTCTGCCCTGGCCGACGAACTCGACGCCGAGGCGTTGCGCAACAGTGCCAGCCGCGAAGTGGTCACCAACCCGGCAAAAGCGTTGGCCGAGAGGATGTCCGGCCGGCAGGTGGTGATCGCCGGCGATGGGGTGGCCACCCTCGCGCTGGCCAGACACGCGGCCGCAGTGCTGCTGCGGCTGGCCGGTAAGGCCGTCGCCGCGGCCGGGCTATCCGACGTCCTCGCTGCGTTACGCACAGGCGTGGCAACCCAATTCGGCGACCCAGTGGACGCGCTGTTTCATGACGAAGAGCTGGACGGCCCGCTATCTAGAGGGCCGAGGGTGCTGGCGCTGACGTTGGACGCCGAACGCGCGAAAGTCGCCGCGCGGGTCAGCGGGTATGACGATGTCGATCTGGTGGGGGTCGAAGATATCGGGGAAGCCGGGTCGGTTCCCGTCGCCATGCGAGCCGAGCAGCAGCTCGCGACGCTGGCCGTGCGACTTGAGATGGCCGCGGTTTATTTGAGATTGGTTGGGGGATAACTTCGGCGTGGAATTGCTACGAGGGGCGACACGCACCTACGCGTGGGGATCTCGGACGGCCATAGCGGAATTCACCGGACGGCCTTCGCCGACGGCGCATCCCGAGGCGGAGCTGTGGTTCGGCGCTCATCCCGGAGATCCGGCATTTTTGGAAACGCCGGACGGGGAAAAGTCATTGCTCGCCGCCGTGCAGTCTGATCCCGACGGTCAGCTCGGCCCCGCGGTACGGGGTCGCTTCGGTGACGTTCTGCCGTTCCTGGTGAAGGTGCTGGCGGCCGAGGAGCCACTGTCGCTGCAGGCCCACCCCAGTGCCGAACAGGCCGTCGAGGGCTACGTGCGGGAAGATCGGGTGGGTGTGCCGCTCAACTCGCCGATCCGCAACTACCGCGACCGCAGCCACAAGCCAGAATTGCTGGTGGCACTGAGCGAATTCGATGCCCTCGGCGGGTTTCGGCCGCCCGCTCGTTCGGTCGCGCTGATGCGTGCGCTGGCGGTGTCCGACCTCGATCCGTTCATCGCGCTGCTCGGTGGCCAGCCCGACGCCGACGGTTTGCGCGCGCTGTTCACCACCTGGATCACCGCACCGCAACCCGACCTGGACGTGCTGATCCCCGCCGTGCTCGACGGCGCAGTGGCGTATGTGCGCTCCGGCGAAAGGGAATTCGCTGCCGAAACCAGAACACTGCTGGAGCTGGGGGAGCGGTATCCCGGCGACGCGGGCGTGCTGGCCGCCATGCTGCTCAACCGGATCACATTAGCCCCGGGCGAGGCGATCTTCATGCCGGCCGGCAATCTGCATAGCTATATCCGTGGTGTGGGTGTGGAGGTAATGGCCAACTCCGACAACGTGCTCCGCGGTGGTCTGACCCCCAAGCACGTGGACGTTCCCGAGCTGCTGCGGGTGCTGGACTTCACGCCCGCCGACGAGGAGACGCTGCGCACGCCCACCCACCGTGACGGCATCGAACTGTTCTACGACGCCCCGGCGGTGGAGTTCGCCACCTGCGTCCTCATGGTCGACGGGGACGACCTGGGCCACGAGATCGACGCGCCGTCCCGCCACGACGGTCCGCAGATCCTGGTCTGTACCGAGGGTTCGGTGGTGGTGCGGGCCAAGTCGGACGTGGTGGTGTTGGAGCGCGGGTCTGCGGCCTGGGTGGCCGCCGACGACGGCCCGATCCGGCTGGAGGCGACTGCCCCCGCCAAGCTGTTCCGGGCTACGGTTGGCATCTAGCAAGGAGGACAACGGATGTCGACCGAAGGCAGCACCAAGGCGATCCTGGCGGCGCTGGCCGCCAACGCGGGCATTGCGGCCGCGAAGTTCGTCGGGTACTTCATCACCGGCAGCTCGTCGATGCTGGCCGAAGCGGTGCACTCGGTGGCCGACACGTCCAATCAGGGACTGCTGCTGTTCGGTCAGCGCGAGGCCCGCAAGGAGCCCGACAGCCTGCACCAGTTCGGGTACGGCCGCAGCCGGTACTTCTATTCGTTCGTTGTCGCCCTGGTGCTGTTCAGCCTCGGCTCGATCTTCGCCCTCTACGAGGGCTATCACAAGATCAGTCACCCGGCGCCGCTCACCTCACCGCTCGTGGCGGTCGTGATCCTGTTGGTGGCAATCGGTTTGGAGTCCTACAGCTTTCGCACGGCGATGGTGGAATCGCGCCCGCTGAAGGGCAGGAGCACCTGGTGGCAGTTCATCCGCCGCTCGCGGAGCCCCGAGTTGCCGGTGGTGCTGCTCGAAGACACGGGTGCGCTGGTCGGTCTGGTTCTGGCGCTCGCCGGGGTCGGGTTGACGATCGTGACCGGCAATCCGGTGTGGGACGGCATCGGCACGGCTCTCATCGGTGTGCTGCTGGGTGTGATCGCGGTGATCCTGATGGTCGAGATGCACAGCCTGCTGATCGGTGAAGGGGCCACGGCCGACGAATGCCAGGCGATTCGGACTGCACTGGAGCAGACCGCCAACATCGACCGGGTCATTCACCTGCGCACGCAGTACCTCGGCCCGGAGGAGATGCTCGTCGGGGCCAAGATCGCCCTGGCCGCGCACACCGACCTGGCCACCGTCGCCGCCACCATCGACGCCGCTGAGGCCGCCGTGCGGGCCGCGGTGCCTGCGACCCAGGTCATTTATCTCGAGCCGGATCTGGATAGGGCGCTGGCGCGGTAGCCCGCCGCTGCGCCCACCACGGCGACAGGTTGTGCCGGACCGCGCGGCCGAGGTCGCAGGCCAGGTGTCGGGGCTGACCGGATAGCGATGAAACGCGATGTCGCCCAACGGTTCGCCCCGATCGCATGTTCGCGTTGCACGGTTCTGCTGAGACGTCCCACGCCGACCACGTACCCTGCTGCAACACCTGCTAACCGGGTACTAGAGGGGAATGCAGATGACCCGAAACTGGCGGACCAAGTCGGTCGAGCAATCGATCCTCGACACCGACGAGCCCGGCACCCGGCTCCGCAAGAATCTGACCTGGTGGGATCTGACCGTCTTCGGCGTCTCGGTCGTTGTAGGCGCCGGCATCTTCACTGTCACCGCGTCGACCTTCGGCAACATCACCGGCCCGGCGATCTCGGTGTCGTTCATCATCGCCGCGGTGACCTGTGGTCTGGCCGCGCTGTGCTACGCCGAATTCGCCTCGACGCTGCCGGTGGCGGGCAGCGCCTACACGTTCTCCTATGCGACCTTCGGTGAGTTCGTCGCATGGATCATCGGCTGGGACCTCATCCTGGAGTTCGCGGTCGGCGCCGCCGTGGTGGCCAAAGGCTGGTCGAGTTACCTGGGCACCGTCTTCGGATTCTCCGGCGGAGTCGTGGCCATCGGCCCAATCGACTTCGACTGGGGCGCACTGCTCATCATCGCCGTGGTCGCCACCCTGCTGGCGCTCGGCACCAAGCTGTCGTCGAACTTCTCCGCGGTGATGACGGCCGTCAAGGTGGCGGTGGTCGCGCTCGTCGTCATCGTCGGCGCCTTCTACGTCAAGGCGGCTAACTTCTCCCCGTTCGTCCCGCCGTCGGAAACCGGCGAGGGCGGGGCGGGAACCGGCGTCAACCAGTCCGTGTTCTCCCTGCTGACGGGCGCCGAAAGCAGTCACTACGGCTGGTATGGCGTGCTGGCCGGTGCCTCCATCGTGTTCTTCGCGTTCATCGGCTTCGATGTGGTGGCCACGACGGCCGAGGAGACCAAGAACCCGCAGAGCGACGTCGCCAGGGGGATCCTCGCGTCACTGGCCATCGTCACGGTGCTCTACGTATCGGTGTCGATCGTGTTGTCCGGCATGGTCGGCTACGCCGACCTGCGCGACAAGGGCGAGGACGGCCACGCCAACCTCGCCACCGCGTTCGCGCTCAACGGGGTGGACTGGGCGGCCAAGGTGATCTCGATCGGGGCGCTGACCGGCCTGACGACCGTGGTCATGGTGCTGATCCTGGGGTTGTCGCGCGTGCTGTTCGCGATGGCCCGCGACGGCCTGCTGCCGCGCGAGCTGGCCAAGACGGGAAGTCACGGCACCCCGGTACGGATCACCGTGCTGGTTGCGGTGCTGACTGCCGTCGCGGCCACTGTCTTTCCGATGTCCAAGCTCGAGGAGATGGTCAACGTCGGGACGCTGTTCGCCTTCATCCTGGTCTCCGCCGGTGTGATCGTGCTGCGGCGCACCCGCCCCGACCTGGAGCGCGGGTTCCGGGCGCCGCTGGTGCCACTTCTTCCCATCCTTTCGATCGCTGCCTGCGGCTGGCTGATGCTCAACCTCACCGGCCTGACCTGGATCAGGTTCGTCGCGTGGATGGCCATCGGGCTGGTGTTCTACCTGCTCTACGGCCGCCGGCATTCGGTGCTGGCGCAGCGGGAGGCGATGCGCGCTGCCAGGTGATTTACAAAATGACACGGTTTGTCTAGACACCCGACAAAATCGCCTCTATAGTCAAGTCATCAACGGTGATGGCACTCACATGGAGGTAACTGTCGTGACGTCTCAGCTGGACACCGGCGCAGCATTCGCGCCGCCGACCCAATGGCGTGACAAGAAGCGCTACCTGTGGCTGATGGGCCTGATCGCACCGACCGCGTTGTTCGTGGTGCTGCCGATCGTCTGGGGGATGAACCAGCTCGGTTGGACCACCGTGTCGCAGGCGTTCTTCTGGATCGGGCCGTTCCTGATCTACGTGCTGTTGCCCTCGCTGGACCTCACGTTCGGCCGCGACGGCCAGAACGCGCCCGACGAGGTGATGGAGTACCTGGAGAACGACAAGTACTACCGGTACTGCACCTATGCGTTCATCCCGTTCCAGTTCGCCAGCCTTATTTTCGGCGCCTATATGTTCACCGCGTCGAACCTGAGCTGGCTGGGCTATGACGGCGCACTGGGCTGGGTGACCAAGATCGGTCTGGCGCTGTCAGTGGGTGTGCTCGGCGGTACCGGTATCAACACCGCCCACGAGCTGGGACACAAGAAAGATGCGCTCGAGCGCTGGTTGTCGAAGATCACGCTGGCCCAAACCTTCTACGGCCACTTCTACATCGAGCACAACCGCGGCCACCATGTCCGTGTCGCCACCCCGGAGGATCCCGCATCGGCACGCTTCGGCGAAACGTTCTGGGAGTTCTTGCCCCGCAGCGTCTTCGGCAGCGCACGCTCGGCGCTCAAGCTCGAGGCCGCGCGTATTCGCCGGCTCGGCAAGAGCCCGTGGGATCCGCGCACCTGGCTGGGCAACGACGTACTCAACGCATGGCTGATGTCGGTAGTGCTGTTCGGTGTGCTCATCGCGGTGTTCGGCCCGGCGTTGATTCCGTTCCTGATCATCCAGGCGGTGTTCGGGTTCTCGATGCTGGAGTCGGTGAACTACCTCGAGCATTACGGGCTGCTGCGCCAGAAGAACGCCAGCGGCCGCTACGAGCGCTGCTCGCCGCAGCACAGCTGGAACTCCGATCACCTGGTGACCAACCTGTTCCTGTACCACCTGCAGCGGCACAGCGATCACCATGCCAACCCGACCCGGCGCTACCAGACGCTGCGCAGCATGGCCGAAGCGCCCGAATTGCCCAGCGGCTACGCGACGTTGATCGGCGTGACCTACGTCCCGTGGGTGTGGCGACGGATGATGGACCACCGGGTGCTCGAGCACTACAACGGCGACATCACCAAGGTGAACATCGATCCGCGCCGTCGGGCGAAGATCCTGGCCCGTTATGGAGCCGCAGCATGAGTGCCTACAAGTGCCCGGTCTGCGACTACGTGTACGACGAGGCGAAAGGTGCTGCGCGGGAAGGGTTTCCGCCCGGCACCGCCTGGGCTGATGTTCCCGACGACTGGTGCTGCCCGGACTGCGGCGTGCGGGAGAAGATCGACTTCGAAGCGATGGAGGTTACGACGTGAGCAGCGAAGAGCAGACGGCGGCGTTCAGACTGTTCGTCTGCGTGCAGTGCGGGTTTGAGTACGACGAGGCCAAGGGCTGGCCGGAGGACGGCATCGCGCCGGGCACCCGGTGGGACGACATCCCGGAGGACTGGAGCTGCCCGGATTGCGGCGCGGCGAAGTCGGACTTCGAGATGGTGGAGGTTGCGAGGCCGTGACCAGTACTCTCCCGCTTGTGAAGAGGTCTCGGGTTCCCTATCCCGAAGCCTCCCGTGCGCTGCTGCGGGAAACGGTCCTCGACGCGATGCGGGAAGAACTGCTGACCAAGGACTGGTCGGCGATCACCCTGACCGACGTCGCCCGCACCGCCGGCATCAGCCGCCAGACCATCTACAACGAATTCGGCTCCCGCCAGGGGCTGGCGCAAGGGTATGCACTGCGGCTGGCCGATCGGCTGGTGGATGCCATCGGCGACGCGATCTCCTCCAACGTCGGCAACGTCCTGGCCGCCTTCACCGAAGGATTCCGGGTGTTCTTCACCGAGTCGGCCGCCGACCCGCTCGTCATCTCGTTGTTGTCCGGTGAAGCCAAACCCGACTTGCTGCAGATGATCACCACCGACAGTGCGCCGATCATCACCCGAGCGTCGTCGCGGCTCACCGACGCATTCGTGAACAGCTGGGTCAGCGCCAGCCAAGAGGACGCGGGTGTGCTGGCCCGCGCGATCGTGCGGCTGGCGCTGAGTTACGTCTCGATGCCCCCCGAGGCCGACCACGATGTGGCCCTAGACCTGGCCCGATTGATGACGCCGTTCGCCGAACGCTACGGTGTTATCGATATTCCTTAGCTGTCAGAGCGCCTGAGCGCCTGTCCCGCGAGCCCGCAGGCTGAGGGTGTCGCCAACGCGCGTCTGCGCGTCTAGAAGGCAATGACGAACGAAATGGGGCTCTACATGTCTGAACTGACCGTCGATGTCCGCAATGGCATCGACTACAAGGTCGCCGATCTGAGCTTGGCCGAGTTCGGCCGCAAGGAGATCCGGCTGGCCGAGCACGAAATGCCCGGATTGATGTCGCTGCGCCGCGAGTATGCCGATGTGCTGCCGCTCAAGGGTGCGCGGATCTCCGGCTCGCTGCACATGACGGTGCAGACCGCGGTCCTCATCGAGACGCTGGTTGCGCTGGGTGCTGAAGTTCGATGGGCGTCGTGCAACATCTTCTCCACCCAGGACCATGCGGCGGCCGCGACCGTCGTCGGCCCGCACGGCACCGTCGAGGAGCCCAAGGGCGTCCCGATCTTCGCCTGGAAGGGCGAGACGCTCGAGGAGTACTGGTGGGCCGCCGAGCAGATGCTCACCTGGCCGGGTGAGCCCGCGAACATGATCCTGGACGACGGCGGCGACGCGACCATGCTGGTGCTGCGCGGCGCGCAGTACGAGAAGGCCGGCGTGGTGCCGCCCACGGAAGAAGACGCCTCCGACGAGTGGAAGGTCTTCATGGCGCTGGTCCGTGCGCGCTACGAGACCGAGAAGGACAAGTGGACCAAGATCGCCGAGTCGGTTCAGGGCGTGACCGAAGAGACCACGACGGGTGTGCTGCGGCTGTACCAGTTCGCCGCCGCCGGTGAGCTGGCGTTCCCGGCCATCAACGTCAACGACTCGGTCACCAAGAGCAAGTTCGACAACAAGTACGGCACCCGGCACTCGCTGATCGACGGCATCAACCGCGGCACCGACGTCCTGATCGGCGGCAAGGCTGCCCTGGTGTGTGGCTACGGTGACGTCGGCAAGGGCTGCGCCGAGGCGCTCAAGGCTCAGGGCGCCCGCGTCGCGGTGACCGAGATCGACCCGATCAACGCGTTGCAGGCGCTGATGGACGGCTTCGAGGTCAAGTCGGTCGAAGAGGCGATCGGCTGGGCGGACATCGTCATCACCGCCACCGGTAATCAGGGCATCATCACCCTCGAGCACATGAAGGCGATGAAGCACCAGGCGATCCTGGGCAATATCGGTCACTTCGACGACGAGATCGAGATGGCGCGCCTGGAGCGCTCGGGCGCCACCCGAATCAACATCAAGCCGCAGGTCGACGAGTGGGTCTTTGGCGACTCCGGCAAGTCCATCATCGTGCTGTCCGAGGGCCGCTTGCTGAACCTGGGCAACGCGACGGGTCACCCGTCGTTCGTGATGAGCAACAGCTTCTCCAACCAGGTGATCGCCCAGATCGAACTGTGGACCAAGAACGACGAGTACGACAACGAGGTCTACCGGCTGGCCAAACATCTCGATGAGAAGGTCGCGCGCATCCACGTCGAGGCGCTCGGTGGCACCCTGACCAAGCTCACCAAGGAGCAGGCGGAGTACATCGGCGTCGACGTCGACGGCCCGTACAAGCCGGAGCACTACCGCTACTAAGCGTTAGGCTCCCGGCGTGCTCATCGTCATCGAGGGACTCGACGGCGCAGGTAAGCGCACTCTGACGCAGGGTCTACAGCGTGCGTTTGAAGCGGGCGGAAGGTCGGTCACCACACTGGCCTTCCCCCGCTACGGCCAGTCGATCCACGCCGATCTGGCCAGTGAGGCACTGCATGGCCAGCACGGTGACCTGGCCTCCTCGGTGTACGCGATGGCGGCCCTGTTCGCCCTCGACCGAGCCGGGGCCATCGACCAGATCGCTGCGCTTCGCCGCCACCACGATGTGGTCATCCTGGACCGCTACGTCGCGTCCAACGCCGCCTACAGCGCGGCCCGATTGCATCAGGACGCCTCCGGTGAGGCGGTGTCGTGGGTCGGTGACCTCGAATACGGACGGTTCGGTCTGCCGAGGCCCGATCGGCAGATCCTGCTCGATGCATCGGTGGAACTGGCCGCCGCCCGGGCCAAGCAACGGGCTGAGCGAGAGGCCGATCGCGCCCGCGACGCCTACGAGCGCGACGACGGACTGCAGCGGCGCACCGGTGCGGTGTACGCCGAACTGGGTGCTGCTAACTGGGGCGGACCCTGGTCGATCGTCGCCCCGGACGTCGATCCGGCGGCTTTGGCGGCGTCGTTCGTGCCCTAGGGGCATCCCACGCAGCGGAAATGTCGCAACTCGCCCGTGTGGTAGCCGGGGTTTGTCCCAATTCGGTGACACCATGGACAACATGAGGCAAAGGATTCTCGTAGTCGACGACGACCCATCGCTGGCCGAGATGCTCACCATCGTGTTGCGTGGCGAGGGTTTCGACACCGCGGTGATCGGCGACGGCTCTCAGGCGCTGACCGCCGTGCGTGAGCTGCGTCCCGATCTGGTGTTGCTGGACCTCATGCTGCCCGGCATGAACGGCATCGACGTGTGCCGGGTGCTGCGGGCGGACTCCGGCGTGCCGATCGTCATGCTGACCGCCAAGACCGACACCGTGGATGTGGTGCTGGGTCTTGAGTCGGGCGCGGATGACTACGTGATGAAGCCGTTCAAGCCCAAGGAGTTGGTGGCTCGCGTCCGCGCTCGACTGCGGCGCAACGAGGACGAGCCGGCCGAGATGCTGTCGATCGCTGACATCGACATCGACGTGCCGGCCCACAAGGTCACCCGCGAGGGCGAGCAGATTTCGCTGACGCCGCTGGAGTTCGACCTCTTGGTGGCGCTGGCACGCAAACCGCGGCAGGTGTTTACTCGTGATGTGCTGCTCGAACAGGTGTGGGGATATCGACACCCCGCGGATACCCGTTTGGTGAACGTGCATGTTCAGCGGTTGCGGGCGAAGGTCGAGAAGGACCCGGAGAACCCGCAAGTGGTGCTGACCGTTCGAGGAGTGGGTTACAAGGCCGGCCCACCGTGATCCGCCCGCAGGAGCGCTGCTGGTGATCTTCGGCTCCAAGCAGCGCATCCGCGGCCCGTGGGGACGATCAGGTCCCCTGGTGCGGGGAATGAGTGCGCTGAGCCGAGCGCTCGGTTTGATCTGGCGACGATCGCTGCAGTTGCGAGTAGTCGTGCTCACGTTGGGTTTGTCGGCGTCGGTCATCGTGGCGCTCGGCTTCGTGCTCACCAGCCAGATCACCAACCGGGTGCTCGACGTGAAGGTTCATGCGGCGACCGAGGAATTGGACCGGGCGCGCAATACTGTCAGTGGCACCGTCAGCGGTGAAGAGGCGCGCTCGCTCGACAGCAGCCTGCAGCTGGCCCGCAACACCTTGATCTCCAAGACCGGTCAGTCGTCGGGCGCGGCGCTGGCAGGCGCCTTCGACGCAGTGCTGGTGGTCCCTGGTGATGGCCCGCGAGCGGCCACAGCGGCTGGGCCGGTGGATCAGATCCCGAAGTCGTTGCGCGACTTCGTCAAAGCCGGCCAGGTCAGCTACCAGTACTCGACGGTGCACACCGAGAGCTTTGCTGGTCCGGCACTGCTGATCGGTACACCGACTCTGTCCCATGTGCCGAATCTCGAGCTGTACCTGATCTTCCCGCTGAACAGCGAGGAGAACACGATCACGCTGGTGCGCGGCACGATGGCGACCGGCGGACTGGTGCTGCTGGTGCTGTTGGCCGGCATCGCGCTGCTGGTGTCGCGACAGGTGGTGCTGCCGGTGCGCTCGGCATCGCGGATCGCCGAGCGCTTCGCCGAGGGCCATCTGTCCGAGCGGATGCCGGTGCGCGGCGAGGACGATATGGCCCGGCTGGCGGTGTCGTTCAACGACATGGCCGAAAGTCTGCAACGCCAGATCACCAACCTCGAAGAATTCGGCAACCTGCAGCGCCGGTTCACTTCTGACGTCAGCCACGAGCTGCGCACGCCGCTGACCACGGTGCGGATGGCGGCCGACCTGATTCACGACCATTCCGAAGAGCTGGACCCGGCGTTGCGCCGCTCCACCGAGCTGATGGTCAACGAGCTGGACCGGTTCGAGACACTGCTCAACGACCTGCTCGAGATTTCCCGCCACGACGCAGGCGTCGCCGAATTGTCGGTGGAGGCAGTCGATCTGCGTTCGACGGTCAACAGCGCACTGGGCAGTGTCGGCCACCTGGCGGACGAGGCAGGTATCGAGCTTATGGTGAATCTGCCCGATCACGACGTCATCGCCGAGGTCGATGCCCGCCGTGTCGAGCGCATCCTGCGCAACCTGATCGCCAACGCGATCGACCATGCCGAACACAAGCCGGTGCGGATCCGGATGGCCGCCGACGAGGACACCGTCGCGGTGACGGTCCGTGACTACGGTGTCGGATTGCGACCCGGCGAGGAGAAGTTGGTGTTCAGCCGGTTCTGGCGCTCGGACCCGTCGCGGGTGCGACGCTCCGGCGGGACGGGCCTTGGCTTGGCCATCAGTATCGAGGATGCCCGGCTGCACCAGGGCCGGCTGGAGGCATGGGGCGAACCCGGCAAGGGTGCCTGCTTCCGGCTGACGCTGCCGCTGACCCGCGGCCATAAGGTCACCACCAGCCCGCTGCCGCTGAAACCGGTTGCAGCAGAGCGCAATGACAACCGCAAGGACCAACGTACGGTACGCCAACGGGAGCCTGCGGGGGAGAGCGTGTGACACGTCGGCTGCTGGTCCTCGTGATGGCCGGACTGGTCGCGATGTTGACGGGCGGATGCGCCGGAGTGCCGAATTCCTCGGCGCCGCAGGCGATCGGGACCGTCGAGCGGCCCCAGCCCAAGAGCCTGCCCAAGCCGACTCCCGGCATGGATCCCGACCAGTTGTTGCGCGAATTCCTCAAGGCCACTGCCGATCCCGCGAACCGGCATCTGGCTGCTCGCCAGTTCCTCACCGGGTCGGCGTCCAGCGCGTGGGATGACCAGGGCAGCGCGCTACTGATCGACAACGTCGTGTTCATCGAGACCCGCACTCCCGACCGGGTTTCGGTCACCATGAAGGCCGACATGCTCGGGTCGCTGTCCGATGTCGGTGTCTTCGAGACCGCCGGGGGACAGCTACCCGACCCCGGGCCGCTGGAAATGGTGCAGACCCCGGACGGGTGGCGGATCAACAAGCTGCCCAACGGAGTGTTCCTGGACTGGCAACAATTCCAGGCGACCTATAAGCGCAACACGTTGTACTTCGTCGACCCGACCGGCAAGACCGTCGTTCCCGACCCGCGCTACGTGGCGGTCTCGGACGCCGACCAGCTGGCCACCGAACTGATCACCAAGCTGATCGCCGGTCCCCGCTCGGAGATGGCGCGGACGGTGCGCAATCTGCTGGGGCCGCTGAAGTTGATCGGTCCGGTGACCCGCGCCGACGGCGGTAAGACCGGCATCGGGCGCGGCTATGGGGGCGCAAAGATCGATCTGGAGAATCTGACCACCACGGATCCGCACAGTCGGCAATTGGTTGCCGCGCAGATCATTTGGACGCTGGCGCGGGCCGACATCAAGGGCCCCTACGTGATCAATGCCGACGGTGCGGCCCTCGACGACAGGTTCAAGGACGGCTGGAACACCACCGATGTGGCGGCCACCGATCCAGGTGCGGTCGACGGCGCCTCGGCCGGTGTGCACGCGCTGATCGGTGGTTCGATGGTGTCGCTGGACGGGCAGCGGGCCACGCCGGTGCCCGGCATGTTCGGCCAGATGCCCGCTCAGGTGTCGGCCGCGCTGTCGCGGACCGGTCAGGACATCGCGTCGGTGACCGTCTTGCGACCCGGCGCGCCGGACGTGTTGTCGTCGCTGTGGATCGGCCCGAACGGTGCGGCGGCGGCGAAGGTCACCGATGCGCGGTCGTTGACCCGGCCGTCGTGGGCGCTGGACGACGCGGTGTGGGTGGTGGTCGACGGCAACAGCGTGGTGCGGGTGATCCAGGAGGAGGCCTCGGGGCAGCCCGCGCGAATCCCGGTGGACTCCGCCGCGGTGACGTCCCGCTTCCCCGGCGCGATCACCGAATTGCAGCTCTCTCGTGACAGCACCCGTGCCGCGATGGTGATCAACGGCCAGGTGATCCTGGCCGGTGTGGAGCAGACGCCGGCCGGGGAGTTCTCGCTGACCTATCCGCGTCGGCTCGGTTTTGGCCTCGGGTCGTCGGTGGTGTCGCTGTCGTGGCGCACCGGGGACGACATCGTCGTCACCCGCACTGACGCCGCGCATCCGGTGTCGTATGTGAATCTCGACGGCGTGAACTCCGACGGGCCCAGCGGGAACATCGTGATGCCGGTGTCGGCGGTGGCGGCCAACCCGGCCGCGGTCTACGTCTCGGATGCCCGCGGGGTGCTGCAGTTGTCGGGTACCAGTGCCGAGAACAGTCAATCCTGGTCGGATGTACGACCTTTCCTGACGCCCGGCGCGGTGCCGGTGCTTCCCGGCTGAGAGGAAATCTGGTGTCTGGACCCGTGCTGCCCGGAGTGATCCGCCAAATCGGTTACATCGTGCAGGATTTCGACAAGGCGCTGGCCAATTGGATCGATCTGGGTGTCGGTCCGTTCTATGTGCTTCGCGGCATCGAGCAGACCGGGATCTATCGCGGTGAGCCGTGCACGGTGACGCTGACGCTGGGGTTGGCCAACAGCGGCGATCTGCAGGTCGAGATCATTCATCAGGACAATGACGCGCCGTCGATCTACTCCGAGTTCACCTCGGCCGGCGGCGACGGCTTTCACCAACTGGCCTACTGGGCTGATGACTACGACGCCGCGCTGGCGGCCGGGCAGGCCGCGGGATGGCCGGTGGTGTGGTCGGGCGGCGAGCCGGGCACCGCGCGCTACGCCTACTTCGAGCCGCCGCCAGGCACCGCGGCGACGATCATCGAATTGATGGAGCTGACGCCGGCGACGATCGGGATGGGCGAACTGGTGCGATCGGCGGCGGTGAACTGGGACGGAAGCGACCCGATCCGGTCACTGTTCGGGTAGCCGCGCAAGCGCCTCCAGGCGCTTCACCTGCTGATCAAGGGTGAATTGTGAGCTCGCCGTCAAGTCAGTAGCGTTTGCTCCTGTGAGTGGGACCGGCGATGGTGGCGTCTTGAATGTGGACCCTGCCGTGTTGCGGGCCGCGTGTGAAGCGTTGACTGGCGGCGCGCAGCACCTGCAGGCCGGTTTGCGCGACCTCGACACCGAAGCCCAGCAGGTACTGGGGTCGTGGGAGGGATCGGCGGGCGGTTCTTATGCGGCTGCGTGGCGGCAGTGGCACGACGGTTCGCTGAAGGTCCAGCAGGCGCTCGCGACCATCGCCGAACGGCTTGGCGAGGCGGGACGAGCGTTCGCGGCCAACGAGCAGGCCTCGGCGACAGAGCTGGGAGGCCTCCACCGTGGCTGACGCATTCGCAGTGGACGTCGACCGACTGTCCGACATCGTCGAGCGGATGGCCTCCTACCAGGCGACGGTCGACGCCATGCTGGAAGAGTGCGACGCCGTTGTGGCGAATCTGCATGCGAACTGGCACGGAATTGCCAGCGACGCGCACGATGCCGTCCACAAGCAGTGGAAGGAGGGGGCCGACATGATGCGGAATGCGTTGGCGCAGCTGCGCTCGGCGGGAGCGCATGCCCACACCTCCTACAGCGGTGCGATCGAAGCGAACCGGAAAATCTGGGGCTAACAGCCGTGGGTGAACCGTTGCGGGTAGATCCTGCGGCGCTTTCGGCTGCGGGTTCCGCCGTCGCTGGAGTGAGTAACGGGGTGGCTGCCGCGGTGGGCACGCTGACCGCCTCGTACAACGCCACACCGGGCAGGATGCTGCGGGGACCGCGTTCGGCTTCGCATATCAGGACTCGGCCCGAGCGTTAGTTGACGGCGTGGCCAAGGGCGTCAACGCATTACGCCACATTGGTTACCTGATTCAGGGCTCGGCGACCAACTACTCCCGGGCGGAGGCTGCCGCCGATATCGGTGGCGGCGCCTCACCGTTGCCGGCGCCGGTAGCTCCTGCGCAGTACTCGGCACCGGGCGGCGATCCAGATGTCAACGGCCCCGGGCAATCTCCGCCGGTGTTGTGGTACCTGGTTGAGTTTCTTGTCGGTGATTGGTGGCCCAACGGATCGCCGGGTGAGCTCCGCGCCGCTGCCACCGCGTGGAATGCTTTGGCCGCACCGCTTTACGGCGTGACCAGTCAGAACGCCGGGGCCTATGGGGTGATCGACGCACAGCAGATGCCGGACAAAGAACCGATGGAAAACCGCGGTGCGTGATGTCGGCACGGCGATGTCGTCACTGGCCGGCGAGGCACAAAAACTTGCCGGCGAATTGAGCAGTTTCGCCAGCGATGTCGAGAACACCCAGAATGCGATTCGCGATCTACTTGACAAGCTCAAGTCGGTGGTGGGCTCGGTTGTCGACCAAGGTGTCCTGGGAACCGTCGCAAGGAACTGCTCGCAGACCTAGCCAATGGCATCAAGAACTACACGCGCGCAATGGAAATCATCACCCGCGTGGAGCTGGTCAACTACCTCGGCGAGGATGCGGGCCGGGTTGTGGCCAACGTCAACGATGCCTTGACCGACACAACCACTGGTGTCTCACTTGGCGCGGTCAATACCGTCGGCGGTCTCGTCACTTCGTTCGATCCGGTCGGCGACCCGAAAGGCACGTTGGCCAAGCTCGAAGGTTTGGGCAAGATGGCCGAGATCCTCAATCCGATGACCGCCCCGATGGCCTTCGCGAAGGATCCCGAGGGCAGCATCGACATGGTCAAGGACCTCACGCACTTCGACGACATCGTCACCAGCAATCGTCCCTTTCTCGGCATCGGTGAGTTGGGCTTTGATATCGGTACGGCGATCGTGCCTGGCGGAGCGGCCACCAAAGCGGGTGCTGGTGTACGGGCGGCTGAGGGAGCAGCCGCGCGTGCGGAGATTTCGGCGACCGAACGGGCTGCTGGCGAAGCTGGCGGGATCGCCTCGGCGACAGGCGGTTTGCGCAATGTTTCGCGTGAGATAGAGGGCGCTACGAGCAAGCTCGACGACCTGAACAAGGCGACGCTTGACGGTGGGAAGCCGCTTTCCGGAAGTCCCGGCCCGCTACCGAAGCCACCCGAACCGGGAACGCCGCCGGTCACCCGTGATCCGGCCCCGGGGCCGACGGGCGGGAAGCCGGCATCGGCTCCGCCGTCTGGTGACCCCGTTTATCCTCCCGTGACGCATACGCCGCACACCGCCCCGGCGCCGGTGGCTGAAATTCCTTCTGCTCCTGCGGCTTCCGACTCGGCTGCGCCGGCCTCTGCGGCGCCGGGTGAAACAACTCCCGCTCCGAGTGCTCCCTCCGGTGGGCAGTTGTCTGCGCCACCAATGGACGCCCCCAGCGTGAACCATCCTGGCGCTATGCCGCATGACGGCCGTGGCGGCCCCAACCCGGCGCCCCATGCGCTGCCGGCAGACTCACCGTTGTTTGACAGTTATGTGCCCCACGATCCGGGACCTGACTTCACCGATCCCAACGGGAACCTGATCTACCCGGACGATGCAGATCCGGCGAAGCCCTATGCAGTCCCAGGCACTGTTGTGCCACACGTAGATTTGGCGAGAGGAACCCTGTTGGATCGATTCGGTTTCGCTGGCGGTGCTTGGCTCTCCCCGGACGGTACGCCGTTTCCATTCCGTGGCTTGCCCTCCGACAGTGCGCTCAAGCCGTACTTTCAATATGTCGTCGACGATCCAACGAAGCTGCCGCCTGGCTGGTCCATCGAACAATCGAAGGTGGCACCGTGGTTCCACCAGCCCGGTGGCGGCGTGCAGTATCGCATCATTGCTCCTGAGGGCGAGCGCCCTTCGGTGCAGACCCTGCTGGATTGGGGCTACCTAAAAGAGGTTCACGAATGACATCTAACTTCTCAGACCTCGCCGAATCGTGGCGATTCTGGACCGGCCGAGCGGGTATTGCGGATGCAACCGTGACGATCGGCGCAGACGGAGAAAGCCTTCTCTTCACGTCAGATGACGAAGCCTATGAGCTTCGTCGCGACGATGGGTGGTGGGTACTTGACGAGATTGATGACCGCGGAAAACGGTACGTCGATACGGCACGCTTCTCGACCGTCGCCTTGGCGCACAAATTTCTTCTGTGGCGGTGGGCATCGACAACTCGTACGGCGCTCGGCGCCAAGCAGCTCGGTCCTCTGTATCACTCGCTTGGAATGAATCCGACGGTGAACCCCATCCCATCTGCTCGCCCAAACTTCGTGGACCTGCACTTGGCGGACGGAGTGGCCGTCCTACCGACCTCGAACGCAGCAATGTTCAGTCACATTCTTGAAATGTCGACCAATCAAATTGCAGAACTTGTCGATCAGGGGCTTGGCGATTGAGTGGAATCGGCGTCGGTGGCATTCCAGGATCCGTATGCGCGCCCAACTCTTTCCGATGCCAACCCAGAGGAGAGCCAGGTGATGACCTCTAACGAACTAAGATCGGCAGACGCGATCGCGGTGTGGCTAAGCGATCACCTCACCGTAGGTGAGCTTCGGACCGAGTGGCGATGCTCGCGCAGGGAATGGGATCGTCGTCGAGACGACGGCTGGCTTCGTCAGGGTCTCCGCCGATCGAACGTTCCGCAACTATGGGCCGCCACACGACTACCTCATTCAGATTCTCGATGGGCCTGTGAATTATGTGGGCAACTCGCCGGAAGTAATCGTTGAGTTCTTGCGAGGTCTTCCATTGCTTTCGTCACCAACTGTTGGAGCGGACATTCTGGAGATCGGGTTCCCCGGTCATGAGGACGATGAAGTCACGTATGTCGGAAGCTGGCAATGGGCATCCACGGGGAGGCGCGCGGCGCGGAGTTCGTCAACAGAGCTGCGGCCGCCACCTTGGCCGCTATCGAGGCTGCCGGAAAGAATTAGCAAGTCGCCGAAGACAGTGTGACAACGCTTTCGCAACTGCCGGCGATCACCTATCGCGGCATGGCAGGTCCCAGGCCGAACGCGTCCTTCACAGTCAGCGGGATCTTGCCCACATCAATGGATCCGCGCGTTGCCAGCGAAAATTTCACCGCGGAGTGGTTGGCTGGCTCGGTGGATGTGCCGGGCCTGCCGGTTAGCGTGGTGCTTCTGGCTGAGCCATTACACCGGGTCGGTTTGCATTCCGTCCGCCCCCTTCGGCTTGAGGGCCTGGGGCGTCACGAAGTCGGCGGATTTGCAATGAATTTATCTGTACCCCCACCGATGTCGAGCTCATCGGTGTACTGGCAATAGCGGGCTAGCGAGCCGCACTAGTTGTCTGGTGGCGCGTGTGGTTCGAAGGGGTTGTACCACCGCCATTGTGCGCGTTCGCCGGTCGGTCCGGGACACGGTGGAACATTCGGTGGTGGATGGTTGGGTGAGCGGGCCAGTGACCCGTCGGTGAGTGTTTCGCCGTCGCGGTCGATGACGGTGAGATGGTCGGCGGGGCCGCTGATGGTGATCTCGCCTCGGTGATGTTCCCGGTGGTGATACGGGCAGAGCAGCACCAGGTTGTGCAGTTCGGTGGGTCCACCGTCTTCCCAGTGCTGGATGTGGTGGGCATGCAGTCCTCGGGTGGCGGTGCAGCCGGGCACCGCGCAGGTGGCGTCGCGNTGTTCGAGCGCCCGGCGCAGCCGGCGGCTGATGGTGCGGGTGGTTCGCCCGGCGCCGATGGGCTGGCCGTCGCGTTCGAACCACACCTCACACGTGGCATCACAGGTCAGGTATTGGCGGTCACCATCGCTGAGCAGCGG
>FLQS01000068.1 GCA_900078375.1 uncultured Mycobacterium sp.
CAGAACAGGAGGCCACCACAGAGGCGCTCACCGCCTGAACCATCAACTCGAAGAATCACCCGACGACGTCGTACACCACGTCCCTGGACTTGACCCCTGCATAGACGCGCCCGTTCAGTAAATGCGACGAGGCTCACCGGCTGACCCCTACTGCAACTGCGTACCATCAGGTCGGTCGCCTGCTTGCGGTGAACACGCCGCGGGCGCTGTTAATGACGGCGACTCCCCATCGCGGCAAGGAATGGTTGTTCCGGCATCTGCTGCATTTGGTTGACCCCGCAATTTTCCCTGACCCCGGTGATGACCCTCATGTCCCGCTGCCCATGCTGCAGCCTGGGCCGACGCATTTTCTTCGCCGTATGAAGGAAGACTTGCTCAGCTATGACGGCAAAACGCGGCTGTTCAAGGGCAGGACAGCGGAGAACTTTCGGGTTCCTTTGTCCAGCACTGAGTTTGGCTACTATCAGGCCGCGCTAAACATGGTTGATCAATACTTCCCGCCGACCGCGCAGCCGCTTGCGCGGATGGTCTATGGCAAGCGCGCCGCGTCGAGTCTGTGGGCGCTGACGGAGACGCTCAAACGCCGGGCCGCGCACATGGGCGAGATGAGTGAGGCTGAAGCTGCGTTGAAGGCTGACGCCGACCACCAGGGCGATGAAGCTGAGGCCGAGGAAGCCAAGGTTATCCATGCTGCGTCGACGGCGAGTCGGTCTGAGCGCGCCGCGATCAAGGTTCTGATCGAGCAGATCGCGGTGACCGTTTCGGATCCTGGTTATCAGCCCTCGAAGTGGCAGCGGTTGATCGACAATTGTTTGAGCAACAACGGCATCAGTCCCGGCAACGGAGAGCAGGCTGTGGTGTTCACAGAGTATGCTGACTCTGCTGAGTGGATCACGCAGCGGCTGCAGGCCGATGGTTATAGCGCGCGGATGTATTCGGGTCGGCAGTCGAATGCCGAGCGAGATGCGGCGCGACTGGCGTTTATGCGCGGCGAGTATCAGGTGATCGTTACTACTGATGCCGGTAATGAAGGTATTGATCTTCAGGCGGCTCATGTTCTGGTCAACTACGACATTCCGTGGTCGCTGGTGCGGCTGGAGCAGCGTATGGGTCGTATCCATCGCGTGGGCCAGTTGCGAGATGTGTTCTTGTACAACCTTGTTGCTACTGACACCCGTGAGGGTGACACGCTGTTTGTATTGCTGAACAATTTCGTTACTGCCGCCAATGAGTTGCGTGGCCAGGTTTTCGACAGTCTGTCGGCGGTCGCCGAGATCACTGGCGTGAACTATGAGAAGTGGCTGACTGACTTGTACGGCAACGATGAAGCCAAGAAGCAGTTTGCACTCGATGCGGCCAAAGCGGTTCAAGCGCAGGAGATTACGCGGGCTGCTCGGCAAGTGCGGGACACCGAGCGGCAGCTGGCGAGCCAGGTTGACGCTGTTGCGGCGTTGACGCTGTTACAGCGCGATTTGTTCGCGCGTATCAATCCGGCGATCGTGGAGTCTTACCTGGATAGGCTCACCGCGGCCGAGTTGTTGACGGCGCATCAGACCGCGGCCGGTGCGGGCTTTCGCCAGTTGGTCGCGAGCGGCGGCCGGTTCCCCAAGTCTCTTGGCGGTGGGGACCAGATTCTTGTGGCTACGAGCGGTGAAGCGATCCGGGAGAGCACGCACATCGTTGATACCGGCGGGTTGATCACCCTTGGGCCGGGGGAACCGGCGTTTACTGATCTGATTGCGATGGCTGAGCGTGAGGTGGCTCCCGACCTGTATCAAGGTGGGGCAGTTGAGGACCCGACCAGTCTGACGCCATATGACCTGTATGCCTTTGATGCGACGATGACTGAGTCTGATGGCAAACGCGCGAGTGCGTGGGCGACGTTGATCAAGGTCGATGATGCCGGTAACGCGCGGGCTATTCGGTGGGAGACGTTGGCCAATCTGGTTCCCTGCAGCGGTGCCGGTGCCGAGCCTCACCCGGCGCGGTTGGGCGCTGCTGCCGACATGGCGGCGTCTGTGGCCGACGAGACGTTGGAGAAGCACCGGCGGGTGCGTGCGGACTGGTTCGCGCGGGCGCGTCGTGATCTGGAGAACTTGCCGATCAAATTGACCGATGCGATCACGTCGCGGGATGAGCGCATCGCTATGCGCAGGCACCTACAGGGTCAGACGGCCGTGCGTCTTGAGCAGCTGGAGAAGTTGTCTCATGTGTCGTTGACGGAGCCCACGTTGGTTGGTCGCGTGCGGGTGCTTGCGGCGGGAACCCGGAGTCCGATGCGCAACGGAGTTCGGAGTGGGTGGCGATGCGGCACGTGCAGAAGGCGCTCGAAGAGGATGGTTGGACTGTTGATGATGTTCATACTGAGGGCCGCGGGTATGACCTTGATGCACGGCGGCATAGCCAGATTCGCCATATCGAGGTCAAGGGGGTTGTCGGCAATGCCGCGAGCAGCGGTATCCGGATGACGGGGAATGAGGTTCTAATCGCTACCCAGCACCGTAAAGAGTATTGGCTGTATGTGGTTGACCAATGCAGTGATGGCGCTGGCCGGTTGTTCGGTGCGTATGAAGATCCTGCGACGCTGTTCGGGTCGGACATGGTGGGCGATGCGATCTTTCGGGTGCCGGGCGGCAGCCTCAAGAATGCGCCGGGGAGCAACCTGTGACTCGCATGATAGAGCGGTGGTTTCCATGCGCGCAGGTCAGCCGGGAAAGCGCCGGCGGGTGGGGGAGCGGCAACACCGAGCGCGGCCTTTTTACGTGGTTCGCTGCTAGGCCTTCGGCGCAGGCGAAAGCGGCAGTGATCTGTTCTCTGTTGAGGTGGCCTGATGATGTTGCCGCCCAGCAGAAGCTGCAGGAGCTCGTCGATCGGGCGATGACGGGCCGGTACGAGGTGTGGGATGAGCTGCAGGCTGAGATCGCCGCCAGCAATCCCGGTGGTGCCTGTGTCCTTGACCCGTTCAGTGGGCGCGGCATGATTCCGTTGGAGGCAGCTCGTCTGGGAGTGAAATCCGTTGGGCTGGACTATAGTCCAGTGGCCACACTGGCGAGCCATCTGCTGGCCGACTACCCGTTCAGGGACTGGAGTCATGAGCCGCCGGTGCCATTCGGAGATGGCGCCGTCGACTCCGCCGGCCTCTACGATCTGCGGCCGAGGTTGCTTGCCGATGTGGAGCGGGTTTTCGCGGAGGTTGGGCGGCGCTGGGCTGCGTCGGTGTCGGACCTGTATCCAGCGGTGGACGGTCGCCAGCCGTGGGGCTATCTGTGGGCGGTGACGCTACCGTGTAAGGAGTGCGGCCACCGTTTTCCGCTGGTCGGTTCCTATGAGCTGCGACCAGGGCGGACGCGGCGCAACGCCGAGCCGGATCCGGGGCAGCCATTTTACATTGATGCTCACGACGGCACGTTCACCGTCGTTGTTCACGATGGTCCGCCGCGGCGCACGCCGATCCTGAGCAATGCCGTCGACGCGGCCGGCAAGAAAGTGCGCGGCAAGGTGGCGCGTTGCCCGCATTGTGGGCACGGTCATTCGGTCAAGGCACACCAGCTGATGGCCGATGATGGCCTCGGTGAGGACGCTCTGCTGATTGTCGCCGACATCAACCCGGTGGTCGGCAAGGCCTATCGGACGCCGACTGAGCCTGAATTGGGGGCTGCTGCAACGGCTTCGGAGATGCTTGCCGGTGAGCCCCCGTTTTCGCCGGTGCTGTCTGCGGTGCCCGATGAGCAGATTCCGCCGGAGATCGGCGCCTTGGTGCGCGCGCAGTTGTACGGTGCCCGGACATACGGTGATCTGATGTGCGACCGGCAGTCGCTCGCAACGTCGAGGTTGGCGCGCACCATCGGGCAGGTGGCGCAGGATTTGGCCGGCGCCGGTCTTAGTGCCGAGTATGTGAGGGCATTATCTGGTTTCGGGGCTGCCGCTTTGGTGCGCAAGCTGCGTCGGTCTACTCGAGGGTGCACGCTCGATAGCAGTCGGGCGGGTGTCCATGACGTGTACGCCAATCAGGGGACATTGAGTTTCTCGTACGACTTCTTTGAGCCGGGGTGTGGTGACGGGCCGGGGACGTGGAGTTCGTTGGTGTCTTCGACACTATCGAACTTGCGTTCGTTGATGGACGATATTCGTGGAGTGGCAACAGAAGTCAGTAACGGCACTGCGCTGTCGATTCCGTTGCGCGATGCGAGTGTTTCGGCGGTGGTGACGGATCCTCCGTACGACGCGATGATCTATTACAGCGATTCGTCAGACTACTTCTATTGCTGGATCAAGCGGGCGCTGAACAGCGTTTTCCCGGAGTTGACTCTTTCCCCGGATCCGCGTGGTCTGCAGGGCAAGTCAGAAGAGATCATCGTGTGGGGGCACCGGGCCGGTCCTGATGAGCACCGAAACCGTGCCCACTACGACGGTCATATCACTCGGGCGTTCGAGGAAATGTGTCGTGTTGCGCGGGCGGACGGCATCGTGACTATCGTGTTTGGGCACGGGGAACCTGAAGTTTGGCAACGATTCCTGGATGCGATCTCCAAGGCTGGGCTGGTTATGACGGCTTCCTGGCCGGCCAACACTGAGGCAGGGGGCCTCAACGGTGGGATGGCCAGTATCGAAACGACACTGACGATGGCGTGCCGGCCCGCTCCGGCGGGCCGGGGTCAGGGCCGAAAAGGGTCGGTGGAGAGCGAGATTCGCGCCGAGATCAAACGTCGGTACCCGGAGTGGGAGCGGTGGGGGTTGGCGCCGGCGGATATGCTTATGGCTGCGGCGGGGCCGGCGATGGAAGTCGTGGGTCGCTATGACACGGTCTTGGACGCTAAAGGTCACGTCGTGGACATTCACACGTTCCTGCCGCTTGCCCGGGCCGCTGTGCAGGGCGCAATGGCTGTCGAAGTCGATCATCATCCGCTTGAGACCTTCGATGCCCGTACACGTTTCGCGCTGTGGTGGGTGCGTCTTTATGGTCGGCAGGTGCAGGCCAAGTCCGAGCTTCGGTGGCAGGCGCTGGCCTCGTCGATGGACATCGCCGAGGTCCGCGATCTCGTGCCTGACCAGGGCAAGGGTGTGGCGTTTACCACGGCCCGGAAACATCGTACGTCCATCACGACCGAATCTGCGGTCATCGACGTTGTTCTGGCGCTGGCGTCGGCGTCCGAAGATGGTCTTGCGGATATGGGCGAGGTGCTCGCTGCTGCGGGCCGGACCGCCGACGACCCATATTTGTGGGCTGCGGTCAAGTTTCTGGCCGACAAGCTGCCGGCCTCGGACAGTGACTCGATCGCGCTGATGCGTGTGCAACGCAACCGCGAAGGCATTTCGCAGGCAGCCCAGTCGTTTACGACAGCAGAGGTGAAACGCAAGCAGGAACGCCGGCACGATGACGCGCAGCTGAGGCTGATGTGAGACCAGCGTTGAGGGCAAATGCATCGAGGGGGAAGTTGTGACTGACCTGACGCCGTGGTGGAAAGCCCTGAAGATCCGGTCTGAAATCCTCACCGCTTCCGGCCAGATCGACGATGTCCAGATGTCGCTGCGCCAGGCGGTCTACGGCAGTGGCCCTGAACGGCCGCTGTATGCCGACGCGGGGTATTACGGCGAAATTACCCATCCCACAGACCGTCTCATCGACCTGCTGACGGAGATTGCGATCCGTGTCGGCGGCGGATCGGACTATCTCAAGGCCCGCGCGGTCACCCGTCTCGACCAGGGTATGGGTGGCGGTAAATCCCATGCCTGCATCGGTGCCTATCACCTCGCCAACAATCCCGAAGCTCTGATGAACACCGAGATCGGACAACAGGTGGCAGCTCGCGCGAAGTCGAAGATCGGCAGGGCGCTGCCCGAGGATCTCAACTCGCCGCATGTAGTTGTACTGCCGTGTGACAACATGACACCGGGGGCGCCCGTCAAAGAGCTCGACGGACCCGCGGTGAACCTCTATGAGCGTTTTCTGTGGCGGCTGGTCTCGCGCGACTACACGCTGTTTGAGCGTTATCAGCCGTTCTTCAATGACAAGAGCAAGATCACAGAAGCCCTGAAGGCGGTCAACCATCCGGTCCTGATCGTGATCGATGAGGTGCTCGACTACATCGGCAACGGGCTCGATGGCGCCAACAAGCCCGACCTCGCTGCCCAGGACATGGCGTTTCTGCGGGCGCTGCTGGATGCGGCCAACGATACGGCGCATGTCTCGGTGCTGGTCGTCATGATCGCGTCCGACACGGACAGGACGGCCCTGTCAGAGGCGGCCCGGGATCGCCGTGATGACCTGAATAGCCTGCTCGATCGCAACGGTCTGCCGGCCACTGTCACTGACGTGGCCGACTTCGCCAGCATTCTGCGGCGCCGGTTGTTCGATGGGGACCCCGCCAAAGAGGTCCTGGTCAATACTGCTGCGCAGTTCCGTCCCACTTTGGACGACCCCGGCTGGGCCAAGCACGTGTGGGAATCGATCGCCTCAGACTGGCGGTCCAACTGGGACAACGAAGTTGGCGCCTGCTACCCGTTCCACCCGATGCTGATGGGCATTGCCAAAGAGGAGTGGAGCAAAGTAACCGGGTTTCAACGGGTGCGCTCAACGATCAGAATTTTTGCCGCCACCGTCTTCGCACTCCAGCAGCGCGGCAAGGCCGGCCAGTGGGTGCCCACGCTGATCGGACCCGGGGACTTGCCGCTGAGTGACTCGGCGGTCCGCGAAGCGTTGTTGGGTTCGGGCCTGGTTGAAGACACGCGAACCATTTCCAACTATCGGGCGCTGGCCGAGATCGACGTTGTCAGCAACGACGAGACGGGCGGCGCGGCGCGGCAACAAGACCTCCATCGCGAGCCGCTGCTGTGGAGGGAGATCAACCCGCGTGCCGCTGAACGCGCCGCGACATTCATCTTCCTGGCTTCGATCGTGGGGACCATCCGCCCGCGCGGCGGCCGCGGGGCCACTGCACCGGAGACCAAGGCGGCGACCAGCGTTCCCAATGCCATCTACACCATCACCGATGCGGACGAAGTCGTTAATGCGCTGGTGAACCCTGATCGCGGCATGTCTGCGGTGGAAGTTGCACCGGGACAAGGAAATAACAAGCCGGCGCGCTACTTCCTTTCCACGCGGCTGACTCACCGGATGCTCGTCAACGACATCAAGAAGACGGTAACCACCCTCGACCGGGACAAGGTCATCGCCGACACTGTCGAGCGTCTAATGAATAGTGGGCCGTTCAGTGACAATCGGTTCGTCGCGGCGGATCCGCCTGACTCGCACCGGACTCCCAAGGAGATCCTCACCACGCAGGGCATCGACACCGCGCACACCACCCGGCTGGTTGTGCTCGACCCGGCCGCATTCAGCCTGCGCAACGGTATGGAGAAGGCCACGCTGGAAGCTCTTTCTGCCGCGATGGGGCTGAGCACTGACGCAGATGCGTTGCCAGTGCAGTGGGCGTCGAGTGCTGTGTTCGCGATCGTCAACACTCAGCGCCGGGCGTTGACTCGGACCATGGCTGTGGAGTTCATTGCACGGCAACGGGCGCTGGCCGCACCGGAAGTACAGAACGACGCGGATCTGAAGATGACGGCGCTTAATGAGCTCAGTGAGGCGAAATCCAAGTTCGAGTCTCACCTCAAGCGGGCCTATCAACATGTCGCGTACCTCGCCCAGCCCGACCCCGACGGCGAACGGTATCTCGATCAGTTCACTTTCGACGATGAACACAGTTCCGCGCTCGATGGCACGATCGTGTGGAAAAGGCTCTCCGAGCGGGATAAGACGTTCGACAATGGGCAATTCACCGCCAATGTGCTGCTGTTTAGCCTGCGGGACAGCGATTATGGGCGTTCCCTCAGCGATATCCGGGCGGCGTTCTACTCCGCGCCCCGGCTGCCTCTGTTGTACAACGGCGATCGCGACCTGCAGCACGCCATTCATGACGCCGTTACTGAGGGACTATTGGCCATCGTCGACGCAGCGGGCACCGAAGTGGTGGTGACTGCCGCGAATCAGGTCAATGTGTCGAGTACGGCGCTGCGGCTGGCTAAACCTGCCGCCGCGGAGGCTGCTTTGGCTGACGACACCGACGACGAAGGCAGCGAGGACGGCAACGCCCACGATGTCCGGTCGGGCGGTGAATCACGGGGCGGCGGGCATACACCAGCTGCGCCAGCGCCACCTGGCGAGCCGATTGTCTCCGAGCGGCAGTTGCATTTCTCCTTCAACCAGAATCTTCTCGGTAACTCCGATGCCTCTGACTTGTTCGCGCGCCTGTTCAAGGCGCTGTATTTGGCGATGGACGAGCAGGAGGTGAGCTTTCTGCAAGGGACGCTCAAGGTTGTTGGCTCGGCGACATCTGTCGATTCGATGACCGCGATTTTAAACGAAGCAGGCATCACGTTTACCGCGAAGGATTTGTAGCGGCTGGGGTCCGCCCGGGATCGCGGCGCTCGGGGTGTGGCCGGCTCCGCGTGCGGGCGCTCACCCGGGACATCACCTAAGAACGGCGCTATCTAAGTAGTTCAGTGAAAGTTCTCGTCCATACCGAGCGGCCACATCGAGGTGCGCCGCGTCGCCTGACCAGTAGCCTGGCTCGTAACCTTCGGGCGATTTTGGGTTTGGTGGTGGTCGGTGGGGCGGGTAGTGGGTGATACTGCCGGTCATGTCCTTGCAGGGCCTGGTTGATGCCACGGCGACGGCGCTCGGTGGTGCCCGGGAGCTGTACGGTCAAGCTCCCACTGCGACGGGGTTGCCCTCCACCGGAGGACTGCAAAACCTCAAGACTGACCTGCGTACCTCCGTGGACACCGTGCCCGCGACCTGGGGCGGCAGAGGAGGAGAGGGTTACACGCAGGCCGGCGGTAACGGGATCACCGCATTGGACAACGTGATCGGCACTGACGGCCGGGTGGGCCCGCAAGTCGTCACCGCATCCAACGAGTCCCGCGATGGGCGGGCCGGGATGAATGGGGTCGTGAGTGACACCCGCAGTGGTGTCAATGCCATCGCTCCGAGCACCGATACCCCGGCGGGCAAGACGGTCCTGGTCAATCACCTCGAAGGTCAGCTCGACCGCGCCAAAGCACTGCTGATCAGATCCGAGCAGCGAAATATCGCGATGGCGAACATGATTCGCGCCGCGGGCGGTGGCTACGGGGGTGGCCGCGGCATGGGCGGTGGCATGCCCATGGGCGGCGGTGGCGGCATGGCTATGGGGGGCATGGGTGGCGGCTCACCGATGAGCGCGCTTGGAAGCGGCGGGGGGCTCAGCGGCCTCGGAGGCCTTTTCGCACCCTTGACCAAGACCGGGCTTGCCAGTAGGTCGTCCTCGGCGCAGTCGGGAAGCGCCAAGGGCGTTCCTGGCATGCCGGGCCTGGACCGCCCGGGGCTGGCCAACGAGGCCCGGTTGCAGAAATACACCCGCCGCCTGAGCCGCGCCATCTCGGCAGCCTTCCCCGAAATCTCCGACATCGGCGGGTACCGGCCGGATTCCATGAAGTGGCATCCCTCCGGGCTGGCCATCGACGTCATGATCCCGCAGTGGGATACGCCGGGAGGCAGGGCGCTTGGTGACCGGGTGGTGGCGTTCGTCCAGACCAACGCGCAGGAACTCGGACTCGACCACGCAATCTGGCGCCAAACGCAGCACAACGCTGACGGCAGCTCCTCGGGAATGGAGGACCGCGGTGATGCCAACCAGAACCATTTCAACCACGTCCATATAGCCAGCATCGGCGGCGGATACAACGGCTACTGATTCGTAGCCAGGCGCGCGGCCCCGCTTCGCGGCTATGTCAGTGACTCAGCGGCCTTTTGGATGGACTCGCGGCTTTCGTGAACTTCACGCATGACCGCTATCGCGTCATCAAATGAGTCCGCGTCGGGCAAGCTCGCCGCAATCAAACTCTCCATCTCGCGCATGTTCGAGTCAAGGGCGTTGAGAGCTGCCACGCGCGCCGAGGCATCGTTGAGGTCACTGGTTAACACCTCAAGACAGACAGCGCTGATAGCCACGACTGCCGAGGCGATCGAGAGTGCTTGCCCGTACTGGGTGGCGCTGCGCATCGCCGGGCCCGGCGACACCGCCGCGGAGCGCTCACGTCCCCGTGGCGGAATCTTCGGCGGATCTTGGCCGTCGCGAATGGCCTGGAATGTGCCGCGCGGCCACTCCAGAGCATCCTCCAGTTTTGGCACCGTGCTCACCCGGATAGGGCCGCCACCGCGTTCGAGCCTCGTCGCGGTGCCCAGCGAGACCCCGGCCAATTCGGCCAGTGCGCGCTGGCTCAAGCCCAGCTCGGCGCGACGACGCGCCACACAGTCTCGTAGCCGGACCAAGGATGGGTCGGCATCGTCGCTGGCAGGCGTCTTTTCGCCCGCCTCGTCGTCGGTGTTGCCAGCCACACTCAAAGTGAACCACATGCCGGCCTAACAGACACGTATCTGGCTATGTGCCGGTTCGTCATCGCTATGGATCTGCATCACGCACACCGACGCACTATTGATGCCTAACTAACGGCCAAAAATCAAGAATGAGCGACTGCCGCAGGGTGAATTGTTCTCCGACCTTCATCGCCACCATTCTGGCGATGGCAGATCCCTCGCGAAACAGAAAAGACCAGTTAGAGACCTGTTTATGTGTGGCTCGCGCCTACCCCCACCAACCGGGGATTCGCCCGGATTTCGGGGCCGGGCGCGGACAGGTGGAGATTAGTGCTGCACAACTAGCCCATGTTGGGGTTATGATCACCGCATGCTCAAGAAGAGCACAACTAAGGATCACTTAACGCCCAACTCCGGAGGTAGCGCGATGACGCATCTAGTGGCCAACCCGGTCAAGATGGAAATCAACGGGCTCTGCAACTACTCGGCTGATCCTGAGGAGTGGTTCGACTACCGCAAGGCAAAGCAGTGCAAGCGGATCTGCGGCAACTGCCCGCTGCGCAAAGCGTGCGCCCGCACAGCCTTGGCCGTCGAAGCCACCGATGGTGTGTGGGCCGGCGTCGACCTGCCGGGCGAACACGCCACGGTGGAGGAACAGGCCGTCGCTCGCCGCCAGCTCGCGATGGTGGTCGCGGCCATGGACCATCAGCCCGAGGCGCACCGCCAGCGCTGCCTGGCGATTCGCGAGGCCATGCACTACGCGGCGTTTCCCGGGCAGCGCGCCCCTGTCGCGGAGTCGGTAAGTGCCTAGTTCGGGTCCGCGGACCTGCACCAACAGACTCCTGCGGGACTACCTCGTCGCCGCGCTGCGCTGCTCCCCGCATCCCCTGACCACCACGCAGCTGCGCCAGGGGGCGCCTTCGGTCGCCGTGCCCGGAAGCGCCCGGCCACTCCCGCCGACCCAAGAGGCCATCTACCGGCTGTTGCGCAGTCTCCAGGCAGAGGGCGCGATCGCCGTCGCCGACACCACCGCCTGCCGGCGCACCTGGGTGGCCACCGCCAATCCCGACGCCGACCACGAAATCGCCAGTCTCGATGCACTTTTCAGCGCCCCCAGCGCTTCTGACGTGCATCGCCCCTCAAAGTTTGATCCATGCCGGCGACGCCGCTGACAGCAGAAGTGCTCGCGGCCCTTGAGCGTATCGGCTGCCCTGTCACCACCACCGACCTGATGCGCCTGCTCACCGCGACCGAGAAACCCCGCTGGTCGTCGACCAGGTGTACCGGGCCGTGGAGGCGCTGCGCGGACGCGACGCTGTTCGCCGGCTCAAAACTGCGAGCAACAAACGCGTCAGGTGCTGGGAAGTCGCCACCGCGCCGAATACGTGCCGCTGCGGCGCATCCCAGCAAGGCGCATCATGACCGCCGCTGACAACGACACCGCAGAAGTGCCGCTGTCCCTGCGGGACTGGCTGGTCACGTTGCTGTCCGGGCGGCCGCACCAGGTCATCGGCGACGACCCGGCAGAGCCCTATCTCCTGCGATGGTTCCTGATCCCGCGGAACCCACTCATCAACGTCTACCGGCACCGCTTCTGTCGGTCCGATCCCAGTGTGCCGCACGATCATCCGTGGCATTTCGCCAGTGTCGTGCTTACGGGAAACTACCGGGAGGTCAGCGAGCGACGCACCATCATGCGCCGGCCAGGGTCCGTGGCCTTTCGTCGCGCCAGCTCACGCCACCGCGTGGAGCTGCTCGCCGGAGAACCGGTGACGACGGTCATCGTGACGGGACCTCGCTGCCGCCGGTGGGGTTTCTGGTGCCCCCGGCCAGCGGGCCCGCCGGCGTTCGTGCCCTGGCAGCAGTTCGGTACGGGCGGGTGCGGTGAATACCTCGGCCCGCCCGCCGCCGCGCAGAGGAGCCCAGCTCGATGAGCACAACCGTCGCCACCCACCTTCACGCAAAGGCCGCGCACGCCTGCACGGCTTCACGCGGAATCGTGCGGGTGGTGGTCGCCCGATGGCGTCGCCGGCGCTCGCTGTGCACCCGCGGGTGGAGCGGACCACCGCGGATGACGCGGGCCGGAAGCGTCCTCGACGCTCACCTGCACGCGGCGCGGGCCGGATGCCACCCGGCAGTCCCGCTCGTCGTCACGACGACCGCCAGGGACGTCGACATCGGCCGGCGGCCATGACGCCGCGACGGCCCATGGGCATCACCGACCGGCGGCTACGTGCGTTCTTTGCCGTCCGGGGTTACCCGGACCCCGCCACCGTCAGCCAGGAGAGGACAATATGGGCCGCAACAAAGCGCCGGACCCGGACCAGCCGGATCTGTTCAGCATCCTCGACGAGGCAGGCGGTGACGGTGATCGACCCGGAGATCCGCAAGGCGGTGCAGACGGTCTACTCAACCGATCTGAGCCTGCCCGAGGAGTGGACCCCGGAGCAACGCAACGAGTTCCTGACGGCCGAAGCGGACAAGATCAGCTCGATGGCGGCGAGCATGGCCGAGGAGCTGTGGGAGAAGGCCATCGCGGTGTGGAGCCGCAACCGCAGCGGCAGGACGCCGAATCACGCGACCAAGGTGGCGTTGTTGGAGGCGGCCCGGGCGCAGGCGGCGCAGACAGTGCTGAACAACGAGCTGTACGAGCTGATCGAGACCGGCGAGACCGGGGACCTGATCGAGACCGACGAGGTTCCACCCTCGTGGGGCAGCCCGGATCCGGCGCACCTCGGGTGGGAGCGGCGCTGGACGAACCCGGCGTATCAGAGCGAGCCCAGCGAGGACCTGGAACCGTTGATCGATCGCCTGTGGCCGGCACCGGACTTTTCGGGACCGTTCCGGATCAAGGCGGGGTACCTGATCTCGGCCCGGGCCGAGGACGGCCAGCCGCTACCCGCCCGCCCCGAGGACCCCTTGACCGCGGAGTTGGCTCAGATGATCTACCGCGACCTGCGAGCGGACGGTCTGCCCGAGCGGTAGGCCCCCAGGCCTCGTTGTTCGATGATCCAGTCGACATCGACGACGACATCGAGTCCGGCACCCTCGCTGCTGAGCCGGTGGAAGTGCTCGATCCCATCGTGGTCGACGACGCCCCCGTGGCCACACCAAACTCCCCCGAACAGTCAATGGCGACATCGCCAGCGGAGGCCGAGGAGTTCCGCAGCACCACGGACTTCCCAGCCACCACCGAAGTTCTCGTCCCATCTGGCGCCAAAGCCCGAGCCCGAGCCAACCTCGCCGCCATCGAACTAGTCCACACACTGCGCGACGCCGGACGCCCAGCTACGCTGCCCGAGCAGCGCGTCCTGGCCGCCTGGTCCGGATGGGGCGCCATCCCGCAGATCTTCGACCCCCGCGCCGAAGACTTCACCGCCGAGCGAGCTCAACTCGCAGGCCTGCTCACTCCCGAGCAGTATCGTCGCGCCCAAGCCTCCATCCTCAACGCCCACTACACCGACCCCGCTGTCGTGGCTGCGGTCTGGGATGCACTAGGCGCGGCGGGATTCTCCGGCGGTCCGGTGCTCGAACCAGGCTGTGGCAGCGGCACCTTCATCGGTCACGCTCCGCAAGGCTCGACCATGGTGGGCGTCGAAGCTGACGACATCACCGCGGCCATCGCCGCGCTGCTTTACCCCTCGGCCCAGGTCCGCCACGAAGGCTTCGAGACTACTCGCGTCCCCGAGGCCAGCTTCACCGCCGCGATCGGCAATGTGCCGTTCGGTCGGTACGCATTGACCGACCCCCAGCACAATCCGCGCCGTCACAGCATTCACAACCACTTCATCATCAAGTCGCTGTCCCTGGTCGCACCAGGTGGTTACGTCGCTGTCCTGACCAGTCGCTACACCATGGATTCGGTGAAAACGACTCCGCGCGAGGACATTGCGCAGCAAGCGGACCTGATCGGGGCGCTTCGGCTTCCCTCGCAAGCGTTCAGCCGGGTCGCCGGCACTGAGGTCGTCACCGACCTCCTGATTTTCCGCCGCCGCGAGGACGGCGCTCAGGTCGATCTCAACACCCTTGACTGGATTAACACCGAATCCACCGATCTCGTCGACCCTCGCACCGGAGACGAGGACCAGGTGCCTATCAACGCGTACTTCCTCAACAACCCACACCGGGTGCTCGGAACCGCCGAACTCGGTCACGGCCTGCACGGCTCAGCGCAGCTCGTCGTCGCCGGCGCTACGGGACCGGACCTGGCAGACCAGATCCGCGACCAGCTCCGGCCGATGATCGCGGCCGCCGTGGCGCGCGGGCACGGGCTCACCGCCCGCAGTGTGAACATTCCCGTCAGTGCGGCAACGGTTTTCGCGCCCGGATTGCGGACCCCGAGCGCCCAGGTCGACGATCCGCCGTTGTACACGCTGCGCTACAACGCCGCCACGCGCAGCATCGACTACTGGGCCGGGCACAGCTGGGAACCGAACAAGACGCCCAAGACCCTCGTCGAGGAAACCAAGGAACTCATCGCGCTGCGCGACGTTGCCGCCGCGCTCATCGCCGCACAACGTGACGGCGAGCCCGAGCACGACCGCGAGCAGCTCCGCGGGCACCTCAACACCCTCTACGACAATTACGTCAGCAAGCGTGGACCCGTTAACCGCTTTGAATGGGTGCAGCGCAACGCAACTCAGTCCTTGCACGATAAGCGCATAACCAAGCTCGAACAGACATGGCGTGAGCAGGAAGGCACAACTGGCCGTCCTTATGACGGCCCCGTCCCTGAGGAGCTGGCCGAGCAATGGGAAACCGAGGCGTGGCAGCCGCCGGAGCCGTTCAAGAAGTTCCGCCACCTCGAAGGTGGCATGCGGTACGACCCCGGTTGGGCGGTTGTGTCGGCGCTGGAGGACTTCGACGACGACACCGGAGTGGCCACAAAGACCCCGATCTTCACTCGCGATGTTCTGACCGCGGCCGTCGAGCGCGTCACCGCCGACACCCCCGAAGAAGCGCTGGCAATGAGCCTGGACCGCACGCGCCGGGTCGACGTCGCTCTGATATCCGAACTGCTCGGCGTCGGCGACGAGGACACCCGCGCCCTGCTCGACGGTCTGGTGTACCCCAGCCTCGATGACCCCGACGAGCTGGTCCCGGCCACTACAGCGCTTTCGGGCAACGTGCGTTCCAAGCTGGCTGCGGCGATCGAGGCCGCCGACACCAACCCCGTCTACGAGCCCTACGTCGCCGCGCTGCGCGACGTGCAACCCGAACAGCGCGAGGCCGAAGATATCAAGGTCCGCCCCGGTGCCCCGTGGATTCCGGCCCCGGTGATCGCCGCGTTCGCCGAAAAGACTTTCGGCGCCAGCGGCGTCAAGGCCGAACACATCGGGGGCCGCTGGACGGTCGATGTCCCCAGTTACAAGCGCAGCGGCCGCCTCATGACCGACGAGTGGGGCGTCGATCGGCGCAACTTCGACGCGGTGAGCCTGCTTGAAGCGGTCTGCAACTCCAAGGCGGTGGTCATCACCACCGAAGAGGGCGATGTAGACGCCCAAGCGACCTTCGCCGCTCAAGCCAAGTGCGCCAAGATCACCGAGGAGTTCACCCGCTGGTTGTGGTCAGACGACGAGCGCCGCGACACCCTGGTCGCCGAGTACAACCGACGGTTCAACTCCCTGCGCGCCCCTGTCTATGACGGCAGCCAATTGAGGCTTCCCGGTCTTTCAGACCACTTCACCCCGCACAGCTACCAGCGCAACGCCGTCGCCCGCATCACCAACGAGCCTTCCACCCTGCTCGATCATGTCGTCGGCGCGGGTAAGACCGGCACCATGCTCATGGCGGCGATGGAGCTGCGTCGTCTCGGTCTGGTTCGCCAGCCCTGGATTGTGGTGCCCAACCACATCATTGAGCAGGTTGGACGGGAGGCCAAGCAGTGGTATCCGGCGGCCAACGTGCTGCTGGGGTCTTCGGCGACGACGGCCGAAGGGCGCCGCCGGTTCATCGCCCAGAGCGCGGCCAGTGAGTGGGACATGGTGATCGTGCCGCAGTCGGCGTTCACTGCGATCAACGTGTCCAACGACGTGCGGATGGCCTATGCCGAAAAGCAGCTCGATGAGCTGCGCGCCCAGCTGGAGAACGCTACGGTCGAGCGCAGCCAGAAGGCCATCATGCGGGCCATCAAGGCCGCGCAGGCCCGGCTGGAGAAGCTTATGGCTGCCGAAACCAAAGATGTCGGTTTGCGTTTCGAGGAATCGGGATGCGATTACGTCCTGATTGACGAAGCGCACATGTACAAGAACAAGCAGCGGGTCTGCAACATCGAGGAGCTGTCGTGCGCGAACGCCGCGCAGCGTGCCGAGGACCTCAGCCTCAAACTCGAAGTCCTGCGTGAGCGCCGCCACGACGAGGCCCGCGCCCGTGGCATCCCCGAGCATGCCGTCGTCGAGCGCGTGGCGACCTTCGCCACCGGAACCCCGATAGCGAACTCCCTCGGCGAACTTTGGGTGATGCAAACCTATTTGCGTCCCGATCTTCTCCAGGCCGCCGGCGTGGCGGACCTGGGGGACTGGGGAGCGGCATTCACCGCCACCCACACCACCATCGAAGTCAACGCCACCGGAACCAAGCTGCGACCTGTCACCCGCGTCGCCAAGTACACCAATCTGCCCGAACTGCTGGCCCTGTCGAATGCCTACACCGATGTCGTCACCCGCGACCAGGTGCCCGTGGCGCTACCTGAGTTACGCACCGGTGCCCGCCAGATCGTCAGCCTGCAGCCCGGCGTCGAGGTCATCGACTTCATCAGCGACCTCGGCTGGCGCGCAGACCATCTCGACGCACGGAAGCCGCAACGCGACAACATCCTCAAGACCAGCAACGACGGCCGCAACGCCTCGCTGGACCCCCGGATGGCCCACCTCGGGGCGCCCACTCAGAGCCGCGCCGCAGAGGTCGCCGAACGGGCCATGGAAGTACAGCACCGGCTGGCCGATCGCCAGTACCGCGACCGCGACACCGGCGAATTGCTGCCCGCGCGCGGCCCGCTGCAGCTGATGTTCTGTGACCGAGGCACCCCGTCCAAGGACCCGCGCCAATTCACCATCTATCAAGCCATCAAGGACGAACTCGTCGCTCGAGGAATGCCTCCCGAGGCCGTGCGGTTCGTCCATGAGGCGCGCAACCCCGCGCAGCTCAAAGCGCTCTTCTCGCAATGCAATCGCGGCGAAGTATCGGTGCTGATCGGCAGTACCGAGAAAATGTGAACGGGTACCAATGTGCAGTCGCGGTTGGCTGCCCTGCATCACGTCGATGTGCCTTGGCGGCCGGCCGACCTGGAGCAGCGCGAAGGGCGAATCCTCCGGCAGGGCAACCAGAACGAGGAAATCGACATCTTCAACTACGTCACCGAGTCCAGTTACGACACGGTGATGTGGCAGCGCGTGCAGGCCAAGGCTCTGTTCATCGAGCAGATGCGGCGCAACGAGGTCCTTGACTCCGAAATCGAGGACCTCGGCGGCGGAGACATCGGCGCCGCGGCCGCCGAGACCAAGGCCATCGCCACCGGCGATCCCCGCTACCTACGTCAAGTGGAACTCGACGACGCCGTTCGACGCCTCACCGCGTTGGAGCGGGCTCACCAGGCGTCGGTGCGCAACCGGGATTGGCAGGTGCGGGTACTGGAGCGTGCGATCCCGGCCAAACAGGCAGACATCGAGCAAGTAGCGCCGGCGGCACAGGCGGCACAGGACCGCGGGGATGCGCCGCACCGCCTCGCGATCGGCGCCCAGACCTTCACGGATCGACCCGAGGCCGCGGCGGCTCTGACCATGGCGTGCCGGCGCGCCTATATGGCGGGCAAGGACCGCGGCGCGACCCGATACGAACCGATCGGTGCTTCCATCAACGGCGTGGAGGTCCTCGGCGCGCGCGACCTCACCCACGACATGCTGCTGTTGCGCCTGGCCGTGCCGNCGCGCACCACAGAGATTGACGCCACCGAACTATTGGCCGCCGGATCTCAACTCGGACTCGACGTGTCTGGGCCCAAGCAGCTGGGCCTGCTGCGGCGCGTCGAGAACCTCTATACCGGGCTTCCCGAGCATCATGCGCGCTTGCAGCGAGAGCAGGAGCGGCAACGCGACGAACTCGATGACCTGCTGGCCAATCCGCCGGCACCCTTCGAGCAGCGTAGTGAGCTGGAGGCCAAGCAGGCCGAGCTGTCCGCGCTCACCCTGGAGCTGCGCATGGCAGCTGAGAGTCCGGAAGCCAAGGCCAAAGCTGAGGCCGCTACCCAGCGGATGAAGATGCGCGGCCGCGAGCCTGGCTGGAGTCTGACCCTTAACCCCACCCCTGCGCTGGTGGAAGAACTCGGCTACCCCAACGCCGACGCCGTGCGCCGCGCTGTGCGGATCCGTGAACGCATGGCTCTGGAACACCACCAGCGGTGGTGCCAGGCCGACTCGATTAGCAGTCGTCGTACGTGGGCGTTGCCGGCCTTGGTGATCGAACCCTGTATCCGTGAGCCGCCCGAGGAGTACTCAGTGGGAACTAGTCCGACGTAGGCGCCGATCGAAGACCCGGTGAACCGGGTCCAGTCGCCGATCTCCACGGTCAACGCCAGCCCGGTCAGAGCGGAGATACCACGCAAACAGCCCAGCCGGTCGACCTGATCAGCCCAGCGCGGAGAAGCCGCCACCGTGACGATCTGCTCGTCGAGACGGTCCCTGGCCGCGGTCGCCGACAGGACCGCGTCGAAGTGGTGATCGAAGGCCGCCGCGGTGTGGGTGTCGTCGAAACGTTGCCGGCGCAGCCATACCTCGTGCACACCGTTCCAGGCATGGCCACCTGAGTAGATCCGCCCCTGACGCAGTAGCAGTTTGGACAACCGGTGTCGTACTCGCATCAGGTCTGCGCGAGCATCTTCGCGGGCACGCACCAGGTCGCGCACCGCCTCTACTTCGGCTTCAGGAACGGTTGAGGTGAGCCCTCTGTAGTGGTCCAGTCGTTGTGCGACTCTGTTGCCCGGTGTTCGGGCGAGGAAGAATCGACGACGACATGGCATCGAACAA
>FLQS01000026.1 GCA_900078375.1 uncultured Mycobacterium sp.
GGTGACCGGCGGTGGCGGCGGCGCCTCGGTGGTGACCGGCGGTGGCGGCGGCGCTTGCACGATCTGGGTTTGGGTCACCGGCACGGGCGCCTGCTGCACCGCCTGGTTCTGCACGGGTGCCGCCGACGGATCGCCGCTCGGTGCCGCGGTCGCCGGTGCGGCTTGCGGCGTGGAGGTGATGCTCGGCGTCGGCGTGACCGGAGCGACGCTGCTGTCGGCGGTGAGCGCCACCGCGGTTCCGGCACCGGCCAAGACGATCACGCCCAGCGCGGCAGCCACCACGGGCATCGGCCGCCGATACCAGGCCGGTGCGCTTTCCTTGGCGCTCGCGGGATCGACGGGATCCGGCTCGAAGTCCAGCATCGGGCGGGCAATGGGCGCCACGCGCTCGTTGAGGTCAGCGGGGGCCGGTACCGGCTCGGCCAGCGGGGCCAGGTCGGGCGCCTCGGACCAGGCCAGGGCGACGCCGGTCGCGGGGGCTTGTTCGATCGGCGCAACCGGCGCCGCGAGCACGACCGGGGCCGGCGCCATCGCGGTGGCACTGTCGTCGGCCGGTCCGCGCGCGGCGCGCAGCGCGCCACCGATCGCGCCGGTGAGGCTCGGGCGCGGAGTGGTGATCACCGGAACCCGAAGGTGCTCGGACAGGGTCGTGGTGATGACGGGGATGGCGGCGCCTCCGCCGATCGAGGCCACCGCGGCCAGGTCGGTCGGCCGGACGCCGGCGCGTTCCATGGTGTCCTGCAGAACGGCGACGAACTCGGACAGTGCGCGGCCCGCCGCGTCGTCGAGCTCGGTGCGCGTCAGCCGGACGTCACCGCGGAAGTTGGGCAGCTCGGCGGGCAAGGCCGTGACCGTGACGGTCGACAGACGCTCCTTGGCCGCCCGGCACTGAGCCCGCAGCCGGGTCAGCGACCCGATCGCGGAGGTGCCGGTGACGTCGAACGTTCCGCCGGCCGATAACTCCGCGACCACGTGGGCCAGCAGGCCCTGATCGATCAGGTCACCGGAGAAGTCGTGGTGGCGCAGGGTCGGCCCGATCGGGGTGAGGCCGTCGACCAGCGTGACCGACGTCCCGCTGCCGCCGAAATCGCACAGGGCGACCACGCCACGGGTCGGCAGCCCTGGGTTGGCTGCCAGCGCGGTCAACGCGGCGGTGGTGTCCGGGATCAGCAGCGGCTCTTCGGCCGCCCACTCGGGGATCTGCCGGATCGCCGCGCGCAGCGCCTCGACGGCCGACGGCCGCCAGTGCGCGGGGTAGGTGATCGCGGTTGCCGGCGGCAATCGCCGGCCTGATGTGGCGGCGTAGGCGAGCGACCGCAGCGCGTCGGCCAGCAAAGTCGAGGCGTGATGCACCGAGCCGTCGGATGCCACGATGCCGACCGGGTCACCGACGCGGTCCACGAAATCACTGATCACCATGCCGCCGGGCAGCGTGACCACGGGGGCACGAGTGACCGAATTATCCGGTGTGACCGCGGCCAATGTGGTTGCGCCGACCGACAGGCCGACCGCTGGCCTCGTTGGGTCTGTCATGTCGTCCAATCCGGGCTGCCCCAGCCTGAACAGTAGGCATGCGGGTAGCCCCAGCGCCGTTCTTCGGATTCACCAAAGATGTCGGCCTGGGTACCCGGGGCGTTACTCAGCGAATCGTGCCGCGCCCCGGGATCAGGGGCAGTTCCAGCGGTGTGACCCAGCCCGGGGGCAGGTCGTTGACGGCCGGTACCGCGTTGAGCGCGCGCAGTCCGGTCGACAGGCAGCCCGCGGTCGCGGCGTCCCGCCCCGAGCCGTCTGTGAACCTAAACGCCGTCTCTTGGAAGATGCTGGGGGTGCCCTGGATATCGACTCGGTAGACGTCGTCCTGGGTGCCCGACGGCCAGTCCGGGGCGGCGTCCTGACCAATGCGGTTGACATGTTCCAGCTGGATCCGGGTCTCACCCTGGTAGACGCCATTGATGGTGAACCGCACCGCCGCGACGTTGCCGGCCGGGATGACGCCCTTGACGGTCTTGCGCTCGGTGGGGGTCACCCACTTCTCCCAGGTGGTGGTGATCTCGTCGAGCTCGATGCCGGCGGCATAGGCGATCATCGGCACCGTCGCCCCCCAGGCGAACACCAGGATGTCGGAGTTCTCCAGCAGCGGCTTGAACTCGGGTTCGCGGCCGATGCCCATCTCGAACTCGTAGTCACCCTCGTAGTTCGTGTAGTCCAGCAACTCCGAGGCGCGGACCAGACGCACCCGGGAGGTCAGACCCATCAGCGTCATCGGGAACAGGTCGTTGGCGAAGCCGGGGTCGATCCCGGTGGTGAAGCACGACGACTGGCCCGCCTCGCAGGCCTGGGTGATCGGGTCGATCCAGTTCGGCGGATTCAGATGCATCTTCGGCCACACCCACGGGGTCATCGCCGTCGAGCACACGTCGATACCGGCCCGCAGGAACCGTGAAATCAGGTCGATGTTGGCGTCGGCGTGCGCCGCGGTCGGCCCGTAATGCACCAGCGCATCGGGCTTCAGTGCGATCAGCGCGTCGACGTCATCGGTTGCCGCCAAGCCGATTTCGGGGATCTCGCAGATCGTCCCGACATCGACACCGACCTTGGCGGGATTGCTGACGCCGACCCCGACCAGCTCGAACTCAGGGTGTGCCACGACTTCGGGAATGACCATCCGGCCGACAAAACCAGTACCCCAGATCACGATTCGCTTCGCCATGGCTGCAGCCTAGGCGCGCGTCGCGCCGAATCAGATCACTTGTCCCGGTCCTTGGAAGTGCGGCTTTTGCGTGGTGCGGCCGAGCGTGGTGGTCCGTCGCGCATGTGGTCCCGTACACGACTCATGAGGTCGCCGAGGGTGCGCACATCCCGATCCGACAGCGAGCCGAACAACAAGCCGCGGACGACCTCGATATGGCCGGGCAACACCTTCGCGAGACGCGCTCGGCCCGCCTCGGTGATGTCGACGACGGTGGCCCGCTGGTCGACGGCGCTGGCCTCCCGGGTGATGAGGCCGTCAGATTCCAAGAGTCCAGCCTGATGGGTCAGGCCGCTGCGGCTGTAGACAACGCCGTCGGCCAGCTCGGTCATGGTGAGGGGCCGGTCGGCGTCGGCGAGCTTGGCCAAGATCTCGAACTGCACGTAGCTCAGCCCACCCTCGGCCCGCAGCTGCTGCTGCACGGCGTACTCGAGCAGGCTCGCCGCCTCGGTCAGCGCGAAATACGTGCGCATTTGCCCGGGCTGGAGGGATTTCGCCATGACTGGATCCTAATGCTTCGACTTTGAAGCGGAATGTTTCAATCTCGAAGCATGTTACTGGCAGTGCAACTGCTTCAACATCGAAGCAACTAACCCAGGAGGCCATCATGAAAGCAGCGCTCTACCATCGTTACGGCGGCAGCGAAGTTCTGGAGTACACCGACGTCGAGCGCCCCACACCCGGTGCGGGGCAAGTTCTGGTCAAGGCGGCAGGAACGTCGTTCAATCCCGTCGATGCCGGTATCCGCGGCGGCTACCTGACCGAGGTGTTCCCGATCAGTTTCCCGCACGTGCCGGGCATCGATGTCGCGGGCACGATCGCCGAACTCGGCGACGGGGTCGACACATGGCATGTCGGCGACGCCGTCGTCGGGCTGCTTCCGATGGACACCGACGGCGCCGCCGCGGAATATGTGCTGGCTCCGGCCGAGGTACTGGCGCCCGCACCGCAGACGGTGGCTCTGCCCGATTCCGCCGCGCTGCCGACCGTCGGACTGACGGCCTGGCAGGCACTGTTCGAGATTGCCGACCTGAAGGCCGCGCAGACGATCCTGATCAACGGTGCCGGCGGGGCGGTCGGCGGTTATGCGGTCCAGCTCGCCAAGCAAGCCGGTGCGATTGTCACCGCGACAACGAAACCATCCAGCGCGCAGCGTCTGCGACGCTACGGAGCCGATCGGCTCATCGACTACATCGACTACGACTCCACACCACTGACGCTCGAGGGACGGCCCTTCGACATGGTACTCAACTTGGTCAGCACCTCGCCCGAGGAAACGGCGGCGTTGGCAAGCCTGGTCGTCGACGGCGGATTCTTGGTCGGCACAATGACATCGGGCCCGGACGATCCTCAGCGCGGGCTGCGCGCACAACGGATCTTTGTCCGTAGCGACGCCACGCAACTGGCCGACCTGGTCGCCCGCGTCGATGCCGGACAGCTACGGATCGACGTCGCCGAACGCCGCCCGCTGTCCGAGATCGCCGCAGTACACGACGCGGCCGACGCGGGCCGCCTGCCCGGCAAGACGATTCTCACACCAGCCGATTAGCCGGAAGCCTTGTCGCGCAGCGCGAATCGGCGCTCAGCGTAGGCCAGGTCGTCGCGCCACAGCCGCGCGGCTGCCAGGCGCACCAACGGGGTGATCAGTGGCGCGACGCGCAGGGAGCGATGGAATCCGGTGCGGTCGGATTGCGCGACGACGGCTTCGATCACCGCGGTCCTCGGGCGCCCGTCAGGCCCTGGTCCCATGGGGGTGGCGTGGGTCTCGACAACGCTGCCGGCGCCCTCGCCGTCGACGATCCGCATGACGATGGTTCGCGGTTCCGGTGCGGTGAATTCGGCGATCACCGGCACCCCGAACCGTCCCATCCGGAACGTGACCGCCACCTGGAACCGGTCCGCGTCCTCGCCGGCGTCGACCGGTGGTGCGCTGAGCACCTCCAACTGGGTGAACGAGTACGGATGGAACCACGCGCCATGCCACGGGTCGAGCCGGTTGGCGATGATGTCGGACGGTTCGCACACACCTTCGGCCCGGGCCACCGCGGCCAGCCGTGCACCGGTGGGCCTGGCCGGGATCACCGGGGCGTCCAGTGCCGGTTCACCCCCGACAGTGTCGAGCCGGACCCAGGCCAGCACGCCGTCGTCGAAGGTAGGCAACGGCTTCCAGCCGAACTCGCGGCCACCGTCGAGGCGAAGGCCGTGCCATGGGCAGATCAGGCTGCCGCAGTCGATCTTCCCTGTTGCGAGGTCGGCGCCGAGATGGGGGCATATCGCGGGCCCGACGTGCAACTGACGCTGCTGATCGCGCCAGGCGACGATGTCAATGCCGCCGACCCGGGTGCCGAAGGGCCGGTGAGTGCCGATATCGGTACTGGCGCCAAAGACATACCAATTGCCGCTGGGCCGATTCTCGGCGCGCCGCAGCGCGGCATCGATCACGGCCGGCTGGGCATCGGCGTACGTGGGCCGCTGCCGCGCCCAGTCCGCTTTCGGGATAAGTTGCAGCGGAATGGTTTTCATCCGAGACCGCAGACTCATGACGCGCGCCTTTCCCGGCTGGCCAGCCAGCGCAGCACCGGGGAGCGCCCGCGCACCGGAACGGTGTGCAGGGTATGTCCATCCAGCCCCCAGCCGGCCAGCAACCGGTTGGCCGCCGACCAGCCGGTGGTGGCGGCGCGCTCCATCAACGCCACCGGCAGGTCGATGCGGATGCCATCGCCGGCCAGCATCAGCCCGGCGACCGGAGTGTCCACCGTCGGCCGGTCGCCGAACGCACCCGGACTGAACAGCGGACAGTCGTCGCGGACCAACAGCGTCTCCCCCACGATGCTCGCGTTCGCGGTCTCCGGGTACAGCTGGTGCAGACGGGTCATCATGCGCTGACGCAGGTCCTCGACATCCGGCGCCTCGCCCACCGAGTAGGAGTGCACCTCGACGACCGAACCACGTTGTGCGCGGGCCCATTGCGCGGCCTGCACTTCGTAGTTACTCACCACGCTGATGTTGTCGATGGGCTCGAGGCCGCCGGTCCCCAGGAACGCTGGCCGGTCAGCGTCGACCGGCCGGTCCAGCCAGAGCCGCTGCACAGCGAACGGCGGCGCGGTCCGCAACCGCCGCACCTGTCCGCGCCAGCCCTCATCGCCCAGCTCCGGTGAGGCCGCCACGATCTGTTGCAGCGCGGAAATATCGGTGGCCAGCACCACACCGTCGGCGTCGATGGTCCGTCCGGTCGAGTCGTGCACCTGCAATACCCTGGTCCCGCCGACGCTGACCGATTCCGCGGACACTTCGGTGCGCAGCCGCACCCGCTGGCCGATCAGATACTGGCCCAACGGTTCCCACAGCGCGGTGTCGAAATTCGACTCTGCGACGTCGAAGACCAGCCCTTCGCTGGAGCCCAGGAAGTAGATGTGGAACATGGTCGCCAGCTCGGCTGCCGAGAGCCGATCCGGCTTGGCGAAGAAGCTGCGCGCGAACACCTCGAACGCGAGGTGGCGCGCTGCGGGCGGAAAGTTGATGTCGGTCAAGAAGGTTTCGGCATCGAGGTCATCGAGTTGTTGATAGATACCGGGAACCGACACAGCGGCCAGTGGGGCGGCCGCAATGGCGTTGAGCCGCACCAGATCGCGCATCCGGAACGTGGGGCTGCGCAACGCGAAGGCCAGCGCGTTCCACGGCGGAGTCTTGGGCAACCCCCGGAAGGTGTCACGACGACCGTGGCCGTCGATCAGCGGGTAGTCCTCGACCGGCCGCAGCCGCTCGAGTTCGGGGTCGGTGCGGCGCAACAGCATGCGCAGGTTGTAGTACTGGCGGAAGAACGCGTGGAAGCCACGATTGTTCGCCACCAGCGTGCCGTCACTCAGCTGTTCGGTCCAGCCACCGACCCGCCCACCGAGATACTCTTGTCGTTCCAGGAGATCCACGGAGACACCGCGTTCGGCGAGCCCGGTCGCTGCCGCCAGCCCCGCGATGCCTGCCCCCACGACAACGACGTGCGGCTTGCGCGGCAGCGTGTTGGCGTGCGGCGCCCCACGGGGCCCCGGGTGGGTGACGCGGCGGCCGTCGATCATCGCGGCACCTCCGCCAGAAAGGTGTGAACGATGTTGCGCTGCCAGCCACTCATCGTCTCGCTGTGTACGCCGGTGAAACCCGCTGCGGCCAGCCGTCGTTGGAAGGCGGAGGTCCCGTCGAACATGTTCACACTGCGCCATAGGTGCCGGTACAGCGCGCTGTCCCTGGTCTGCCGCCAACCGGCCGGAATGATGATTCCCCAGCAGACCGCATTCCAGATCGCTTTGGCGGCACGTGAATCGCGCACCGAATATTCGTGCACGGCCAGCGTCCCGCCGGGCCGCAAGAGCTGGTGAAACGCTCGCAGTTGAGCATCGGGGTCGGCGAGGTTGCGCAAGAGGTAGGCGGCGAAGATACCGTCGAACGGACCGTGCACGCCGGCCTCGGCGATGGTTTCGATCGGGCTGTGCACGAACCGGACCGACTGGGGCCAGGACTTCGCGGTCGCCTCGGCCAACATGCCTGCCGAGGCGTCGACGGCGATGATCTCGGCGTGCGGTGCCACCTCGAGCAGCGCGGCCGTCGACGCTCCCGTTCCGCAGCCCGCGTCGAGCAGTCGAAGCCCGTGACCGCCGTGTGGAATTCGCATCCGCCGTGCCGATATTCGCAGATGGTCGTGATAGCCGGGATTCGCGCCGACCAGCTTGTCGTAGGCGTGGGCGCCCACGTCGAAGGCGCCGGGAACGTCTATGGCCATTGCTGGTCCCCATCCTTGGGGCGCTGCTTCTCCCACAGCAACAGCACGGCGGTGACCATCGCCCAGCCGAACAGGAAGTCCTCCACCGGGATGTCCCACGGGAACCGCACCCCGGTGCTGTGCTGCTCGTTGTAGATGACGATCGGCGCCGACAGCTTGGTCAGCCATCCGTCGACGATCACCTGGAATGCCACCACGATGGCAAAAGAGATCCAGTACTCGACCTTCCCGAACAACCCGGTGCGCAGCACCGCCAGTTCCAGCGCGACGACCACGACGACCGCGACGACGGCGGGCAGGGTGTAGCCGAGCCCAGTCATCGGCGCCCGCGCACGGTGGCAAGGATCGCGCTGACCGCCGAATAGGTCAGCAGGCCGCACACCGGAATCACGATGAAAAACAACAACTCCTCCACAGGAATCGAGAACCCGACGTCGGCACCGCTGACGTAGCGCGGATTGTAAGTCCACACGTGCGCCGCGATGGCGATCGCATCCCAGACGACGAACACCAGCGCCACCGGGCCGACCGACAACAGCAGCCGCACCGGTTGGCGGTAGACCCCGGAACCAAAGATCTCCAGCGGCGCGGTGATCAGCAGGCAGGCAGCGAGCACGATCAGGTACTGCCAACGATCCATCAGGCCGCACCGTGTCCGCGGGCACGTCGAGCCCGAATCAGCCCGGAGGCGAAGACCCGCAGTCGCCGTCGAACGCTCACCGAGGCCCGCTGGCTGAACACCGCGAAGTCGATGGCCTCGATGCGGTCCAGGATCTCCGAATACAGCGTGAATGCTGTTGCCACACAGGGTCTCGACCGCGGCGCGAGCAGTGCGATGCCCTTGCTGGCCTCCCGGTAGACCGTGCGGGTGACATCGTGCTGTGCCATCAGCGCGCGGCGGACCTTGGGGTCGGTGTGACGGTGTTGGTGGCACCACGTCAGCAGGTCACGGTCCACGTCGAACGCGGCGAGTTCGTCGGCGGGTAGGTAGACCCGGTTGCGTTCGAGGTCCTCGTCGACGTCGCGCAGGAAGTTTGTCAGCTGGAACGCCCGACCCAGCGCCTCGGCGTACGGCGCGGCTTCATCTGCGGGCCCGACGGTTCCGAGGATCGGCAGCATCTCCAAGCCGATGACGGCGGCCGAGCCACGCATGTAACGGTTGAGCGCCGCACGGTCCGGATAGTCGGTGACGGTGAGGTCCATCCGCATCGACGTCAGGAAGTCGTCGAATAGGTCCAACGGGATGCGGTAGGTGCGGGCGGTGTGCAGCACTGCGGCCAGCACCGGCTCCGTCTCGTCGGCCGTGCCACTGAAGAACTTGGCCGACAACCGGTCCAGGCGCTTCTCGCGCTCGGCCGTGCTGGCGCCGGCAGCCATATCGTCCAGGATGTCGTCGGCGTAGCGGGCGAACCCGTACAGCGCATGCACCGCCGGCCGCTGTGATGGCGCCAGTAGCCGGGTGGCCAGGAAGTAGGTCCGGCCGTGCTCGGCATTGAGACGCCGGCAGTAGCGGTAGGACTCGCACAACTGAGTATCGTCGATCCCCGCGGCGTGTAACTCGGCGTGGATCATCGCTACCTGCTTCCGGAGCTGACGATGGTGCGCGTGCGGGAGAGATCGGGGGCGCCGGTGACCCGGTCGGCGGCCAGCCGCCCGGAGATCAGCGCGGTGGGCATGCCAACGCCTGGCACGGTCGACCCGCCGGCCAGCACGGCGTTCTCGATCCCGCGAACCATGTTGGCGGGCCGGAACGGACCGGTCTGGGCGAACGTGTGCGCCAACGCGAACGGGCTGCCCGCGGTCATACCCTGGCGAGCCCAGTCCGCTGGCGTGACGACGTCGAGAACCTCTGCGTCGAGCCCGGGCATCAGCCGTGCGATCGCGGTCGCCACCACCTCACTGGCGTAGCCCTGCCCCACTGATTCCCAATCGACCACGCCCACTTCGAGATTCGGGGCGGGAGCCAGAACATAGAGCAGGTCACGACCGGACGGGGCGAGGGTCGGGTCTCCCGCGGTCGGCCTGGTCACCAGCAGCGACGGATCGCTCATCAGCACGCCGTCACGGGTGATCTCGCTGAAGGTGTCAGCCCACTTGGCTCCGAAGCTGATGTTGTGATGTGCCAGGCGCTCGCCGACCGCAGGCACGCCGACGTGGGCGACCACCGCCGACGGAGCCGGGCGCACCTTGACCGGGCGCCGCGGTGTGCGCCCCAACAACTGATAGGTCAGCGGCAGCTCGGTCGTGAGAACCACTGCGTCGCAGGCAATTCGGTCATCTCCCACGTGCGCCGCGGTCACCCGCGAACCGCTGCGTTCCAGCGCGGTCACCCTCGATCCGTAGCGGAACTTCACCCCCGCCGCCGCGGCGACCGCCGCCATCGCTTCGGGCACCGCGCGCATGCCTCCGCGCGGAAAGTAGACGCCGGCAACGGTGTCCATGTAGGCGATCACCGCGTACGCGGCCAGCGCCCGCTGCGGCGGCACACCGGCATAGAGCGCCTGGAAGGTGAAGATCCGCTGCACGCGTTCATCGGTGACGAACCGGCTGACCATCCGTTCCCAACCGCGGAACCCGCCGATCGCGGCCAGCCGGGCCAACTGCGGGGTCAGCAGCGACAGCGGCGACGCGAAGTTGGCGGCGATGAAGCCGTCGAACTCCAGCCGGTAGAGCTCGGTGAGCCAGTCACGCAGCCGCAGATAACCGGCGGCCTGCTCGGGACCGGCGAAGTCTTCGATCGCCGCAGCCATCGCGCCGGCGCCGGGGTGCACGTCCAGTGCACTGCCGTCGGCGAAGGTTGCCCGGTAGGCCGGGTCGACGGGCATGAGGTCGAGATGGTCGGCCATCGACGCACCGACCGCGGTGAACGCATCGGCGATGATGTCGGGCATGGTCAGGACGGTCGGGCCGGTGTCGATCCGGTAGCCGGCGATATCGGCCTGGCCCATGCGCCCGCCCGGGAACGGGTGGCGCTCGACCACGGTGACCGAGCGGCCGCGGCCGGCCAGGTGTAGCGCGGCTGACAAGCCTGAGAGGCCGGCTCCGACGACCACCACATGGTCGGTGACACCAGGCACGCTACGCATCAGTCGCTCCTCTCCCCGCCGAGGGCTTGGTTCGCCCAGACCGAGCACTCGTGACGTACCCCGCCTGATGCCTTTGCAATCACAAGGGGATGCGTCGGGTGGGGTGGCAGGAGCCCGTGACCGGCGCGTCGAGCGGCCGAACGAACGACATGGAGTCCCGCCGATTATCGCAGCTCGGTGTTGACCGATCAACGGTTCGGGCGGCCGGACCGCACTTGGGCTGACATGCTCGTCACGTGAAATCACTCGCCGTCATGAACCCACCCGAGTCGCCGGCGATAGCCGGCTCGGTCTCGACCACCGACAGCGCGGTCGTCGCCGGATCGATCACCACCGTGCGCAGCGCGGTGGTCGCCGGATCCATCAGCACCTTTGACAGCGCGGCGGTCGCCAACTCGATCGCCACCGTCGGGAGTGCGTTCATCGCCGGAGCGATCGCGACCGCAGGCAGCGCCGTCGTGGCCGGCTCGGTTGCGACCGCAGGCAGCGCCGTCGTCGCCGGCTCGGTCGCCACCGCGGGCAGCGCCGTCATCGCAGGCAGCGCACTCACCGTCCTATCCGTCCGGTTGCGTGAGTGCGTGGCGTGCCTGGCCTGTTTCGCCTGCCGTCGCTGCGCGGGTTGCATCGGCTGTGCCCGATGCACCGACTGCGTCGGTTGTGTCGGGTGCTACAACTGCTCGGGACTGCGCAACGCAGTGGGGCTCCAGGACGTGCACGCCTAGCCCCGCAGAAAGGGTCGGGGCATGACACAGCTGAACGGGAAAGTCGCGCTGGTGACAGGCGCGTCGTCGGGCCTCGGGGCCGCGACAGCGCAATTGTTCGCCGAGCGCGGAGCCACGGTGTTCGGCATCGCACGTGATTCCGAGCGGATGGCGACGGTGTTCGAATCGGTTCCCGGCGGTGCGTACGCCTCGGTCGACATCACCAGCGCGCAGGCCTGCAAGGACGCCGTCGCCCAGTGCGTCGAACGCTTCGGCCGCGTCGACGTTGTGGTGAACGCGGCGGGCTTTCACCAGATGCGGAACACCACATCGGTCACCGACGAGGACTGGGACTACGACCTCGCAGTCAACCTCAACGGCCCCTTCTACCTGATCCGGGCGGCGCTCCCGCACCTGCTGGACGTTGGCGGCAATATCGTCAATGTCGCCTCCATCGCCGGCATCGAGGGCGAGGTCTACTCCGCGGCGTACTGCGCCGCCAAACACGGACTGGTCGGCATGACCAAGGCCCTGGCGATCGAATACACCAAGGAGCAGTTGCGGGTGAACGTGATCTGCCCGGGTGGGATGCTCACCCCGCAGGTGACGGAGTTCAAGACCCCCGACGACGCGGACTGGAACCTGATCATGCGGATCGCCGCGCCCCGCGGGATGATGGCGCCCGTCGACGTGGCAAAGGTGATCGCGTTCCTGGCCAGCGACGACGCGACGACGATCCATGGCGCGGTCTACAACGTCGACAACGGCAAGACCGCCGGCTAGCCCGGCCAGCGGGCTGGGGGTGCCCCCCGCCGAAGGCCAGGGGGAGAGCGAAGCGGGGAACTAGCTGGCCTCGAAATGCCGGCGGATGCCGGCCAGCATCTCCTTGTGGGCCTCGACCGCCTGGCGGACGGTGACGGTCAGCAGCGGGCATGGCGCGGTGAACCGGATTCGTTCGGTCAGCCGGGTTCCAGCCGGTATCGGCTCGAAGGAGATCACCGAATCCAGGCGAACCGCCGGGAACTGACGAGCCTGGCTGAGCACCGGGCCGGCCGAGGGCACCTCGAGCCTGGCTGTGTAGGTGATGGGCAGGCTCACGACGCCCAGCGGGATGCGGTCGCGGACGCGGTAGACCTGTACGTAACCGTCGCCGGTATCGGTGCGCGACAGGCTCTCGACCGACACCACCAAAGGGTGCACGTCCCTGATGTTGTTCAGATCGACGTAGTGAGCCCGAACGTCGTCGGGGGTGCCGGGCACGTCCTGGATGAGGACGCGGTCGACAGGGCCGGCCATCGCGAGCTACTGAACGGCCGCCCGCTGCAGTACGCCGACCTGATCCGGGCAGTACGTGGCGATCGCTGCGCCGAGGAACTGGATCGCCTGGCCCTGCGTGCTGTCCAACGGCAGGTTGGTCAGGATGAACTTGGCGGACGCGTAGGTGTCTTTATCCAGACCGGTGGCCAGCCGCTTGCAGGTGATCTTGCCGATCCACGCGTTGTAGTCACGAGGCCCGTAGATCCCGAAGGTGTGCAGCTGGTTGGCGAAGTCCGTGTCGGGATCGGCGTGCGACGGCGCGGCCAGGACAATCGGCGCCGCAACGGCCGCAACGGCAGCCATGGCAAGCCTCGTAACGTTCATGGGCAAGATTGTAGGACAGCTAAACACCGCCGCAAGAGCCATACCGCACAATTGCCCCACTGACGCCTGAATCTCATTTCGGGGGATGATGTGACCTCACCCACGATTGGCCGAGGGGGATCGATTGCCGAAGCTACCGGGGGGTATCGTCCGATCAGTTAAGTGAGCTAATCTCTCAGTTAAATCAGCTAAGCTGTCGCGACCAGACACGAAGAAAACGGGGTTGAGATGAGACGGACGGCCGCGCTCATGAATAGCGCTGAAGGAGTCATCGCGCTGTTCGTGTCGGCCTCGTAATCTCGTCGGGCGATCCTATGGTCAAGGCATTGAGGCGGGCGTGGATTCCGCTGGTCATTGTTATCGTGGTGGCTCTTGCCGCGTTCGGTGTCGTCCGACTGCACGGCGTCTTCGGGAAGACCGAACTCACCCGGCCCGGCAGCGGCCTGGCCAACGACACCAAGCCGTTCAACCCCAAGCAGGTGACGTATCAGATCTTCGGCCCCGAGGGCGCGGTGGCAACCATCAACTACCTAGACCTCGACGCACAGCCGCAGATCGCGCGTGACATCACGCTGCCCTGGTCGCTCACCCTCACCACAACCGCCCCGGCTGCCAGCGCGAATATCGTGGCCCAGGGCGACACCGACACCATTGGCTGCCGCATCCTGGTCGACGGTGTGCTCAAGGATGAGAAGACGTCAACCGGTGTCAACGCCCAGACCTTTTGCCTGGTGAAGTCCGCATGACAGACCTCCAGGCCCCACCCAAGAAGAACCCGCTCATCCCCCGGTTCGTCCGGGCCTTCTCGGTGCCGATCGTGCTCTTGTGGCTGGGCCTCGTCGTCGTCCTCAGCGTCGCTGTGCCGTCGCTGGAGCAGGTGAGCCAAGAGCACACGGTGTCGTTGGCGCCCGAGGACGCGCCGTCGATGAAGGCGATGAAGCAGGTCGGCAAGACCTTCCAGGAGTTCGATTCCAACAGCAGCGCCATGGTCCTGTTGGAAGGCGACCAGCGCCTGGGCCCTGAAGCGCACCACTACTACGACAACCTGATCCAGAAGCTGCGCGCCGACACCAAGCACGTCGAGCACATCCAGGACTTCTGGGGCGATCCGCTGACCGCCGCCGGCTCTCAGAGCGCCGACGGCAAGGCCGCCTACGTCCAGCTGTACCTGGCCGGGAACCAGGGCGAGGCCCTGGCCAACGAGTCGATCGACGCGGTCTCCAAGATCGTCGCGGCCAATCCGCCGCCGGCCGGAATCAAGGTCTTCGTCACCGGCCCAACGGCATTGAGCCACGATCAACACAACGCCGGCGACTCGGCCGTCAAGCTGATCGAGGGCATCACGATCGCCGTCATCTTCGTGATGTTGCTCTTGGTCTACCGCTCCATCACGACGGTGATCCTCGTGCTGGTCATGGTGTTCACCGAACTCACCGCGGCCCGCGGCGTCATCGCCTTCCTCGGCCACTACGAGCTCATCGGGCTGTCGACGTTCGCGGTGAACCTGCTGGCAACTCTGGCGATCGCGGCCGCCACCGACTATGCGATCTTCCTCATCGGCCGCTATCACGAAGCGAGGCTGACCGGCGAAGACCGTGAGACGGCGTTCTACTCGATGTACCACGGCACCGCCCACGTGATTCTGGGCTCGGGCCTGACCATCGCGGGTGCGACCTTCTGTCTGCACTTCACCCGGCTGCCCTATTTCCAATCGCTGGGCTTCCCGCTGGCGATCGGCATGCTGGTCGTCGTCTTCGCGGCATTGACCCTCGGCGCCGCTGTCATCTCGATCGGCGCGCGGTTCGGCCTGTTCGAGCCCAAACGGAAGTTGAACACCCACAGCTGGCGGCGCGTCGGAACCGCGGTGGTCCGCTGGCCCGGACCGATCCTCGTCGCCTCGATCGCACTGTCCCTGATCGGGCTGCTGGCGCTGCCGTCGTACAAGACCAACTACAACGACCGCTACTACCTGCCCGGCGACATTCCGGCCAACCAGGGCTACGCGGCCGCCGACCGACACTTCCCGCAAGCCCGGATGAACCCCGAGCTCCTGCTCATCGAAACCGACCACGATGTGCGCAACCCGGCCGACATGCTCGTCGTCGACCGGATCGCCAAGTCGGTGTTCCATATTCCTGGCATCGGCCGGGTGCAGACGATCACCCGCCCGCTGGGTACCCCGATCGAGCACACCTCGATCCCGTTCATCATCAGCATGCAGGGCACCAACCAGACGATGAACATGTCCTACCTGCAGGACCGCATGAAGGACATGCTGAAGATGGGCGACGAGCTGCAGGTCACCATCGACACGATGGAGCGCATGCTGCTGCTGACCAAAGAGATGGTCGGCATCACCCACAGCATGGTCGGCAAGACCAAGCAGATGGTCGCCGACACCAACCAAATCCGGGACCAGATCGCCAATTTCGACGACTTCTTCCGGCCCATCCGCAATTACCTGTACTGGGAACCGCACTGCTACGACATCCCGCTGTGCTACTCGATTCGGTCGATCTTCGACGCGCTCGACGGAATCGACACTCTCAGTGACGATCTCGGGGCGCTGGTCGTCGACATGGACAGGCTCGACGTCCTGATGCCGAAGATGGTCCAGATCATGCCGCCGATGATCGCGACCATGAAGACCATGAAATCGACGATGCTGACGATGCAGTCGACGATGGGTGGCCTGCAGAACCAGATGGACGCCATGCAGCAGAACGCGACCGCGCTGGGGCAGGCCTACGACGCGTCGAAGAACGACGACTCGTTCTATCTGCCACCCGAGGTGTTCGACAACCCGGAATTCAAGCGCGGCCTGAAGATGTTCGTCTCGCCGGACGGAAAAGCGGTGCGGTTCATCATCTCCCATGAAGGAGACCCCGCGACGCCCGAAGGCATCTCACACATCGACAAGATCAAGGCGGCCGCCTTCGAGGCGATCAAGGGCACTCCACTGGAGGGGTCGAAGGTCTATCTCGGCGGCACCGCATCGGTCTACAAGGACATGCAGCAGGGCGCCAACTACGACCTGATGATCGCCGGCATCGCGGCGCTGTGCCTGATCTTCATCATCATGCTGGTGATCACCAGAAGCGTGGTGGCGGCGGCGGTGATCGTGGGCACGGTGGTGCTGTCGCTTGGCGCTTCGTTCGGGCTCTCGGTGCTGCTCTGGCAACACATCCTGGGTCAACCATTGCACTGGCTCGTACTCGCGATGGCGGTCATCATCCTGCTGGCGGTGGGATCGGACTACAACCTGCTCCTGGTGGCCCGGTTCAAGGAGGAGATCCATGCCGGGTTGAACACCGGGATCATCCGCGCAATGGCCGGCAGTGGGTCGGTGGTGACCTCGGCCGGGTTGGTGTTCGCCTTCACCATGGCCTCGATGTCGGTCAGTCCCCTTCGGGTCGGTGGCCAGGTGGGAACGACGATCGCGCTCGGCCTGTTGTTCGACACGCTGGTGGTTCGCTCGTTCATGACACCGGCCATCGCGGCGCTTCTCGGCAAGTGGTTCTGGTGGCCCCAACGGGTGCGTCAGCGCCCGCTACCGCAATCGTGGCCGTCGCAGGAGGAATCCGCGGAGCGGCGTTCCGTGGAGGCCGGCACCCCAGGCAGCTCGCCGTGACCAGCGCGCCGGCCTGACCTGACGAGTCGTCGGCTGTTCGGAACCTGTTCAACTCCCGTTCGCGCAGTGGCAAGTCCGGCCATGACTTTGCTGTCATCCTTGACGGCAGCCCCGTTGGCCGGCCGTCCAGGAAGGACCCTGATGTCGCTCGAACTGCGCTACGTCGCAACGCTGCTGATCGGTATCGGCACGTCAATTGCGCTGGCCCCGTTGGCTGTTGCCGACCCGCCGAACATCCCCGAGCCCGGGTCGGAGTCCGCCGCCGCCACCATCCGTGACCTAGACGCGGCAGGCTACGACGTGCAGTTGCAGTACGAGAACGGTGCCCCCCTTTCCCCGTTGTCACAATGCACCGTGAGCGATATCGACACGGCGGGCTCGGCGGGTAGCCAGGGCATCGCCTACGTCACCATCACCTGCCCCAAGTAGCCTCAGCGCGCGTGTCGCAGCGCGGCGACGGTGTCGATTTCCTCCAGCGCGGTCACCGCTCTCCGTAAGCCCTCAAGGGCGACACCGTCGTCCTGCATCCCGCCAAGGCCGGCCGTTGACAGGCCCGAAACGTACGGGTGCACAACGGCTTGCCGGTAGCGCGTCCACAACTCGTCGCGATCCAGCCGCGGCCCGCCGTGCGCAGCCAGCGCGCTGCGGTAGGTGTCGAGCAGGTCGCGTTCGACGCGCGCCCGGTCGCTGACCGGCGTGCCGAGCACGATCGCGTAGGCGAGGTCGCGGGAGGGATGGCCGCGCCGGACGACCTGCCAGTCCAGTAGCCCGGCCCGTCCATCACGGAAGTAGGTGTTGCCGGGGTGGGAGTCGCCGTGCAAAACCGTGTGCGGCCCATTGTCGATCGTGGCGGTGGCGGCGGGAAAGTTCTCCCAGATGTAGCGACCGGCATCCACCGGTATCGATGTCACATCGGCCAGCCGGCGCGCCGACATTCGCATCACCAAGGGCGCCATGAGGTTGGAGGGGTCAGTCGAGGGCGCCAGCAGCCAGCCGAATTGCCCACCGCCGCCCTGCTTTTGCGGCAACCTTCCCCAAAACGTCCCGTGCAGACGGGCGAGGACCTCGACCAGTTGTGCCATCTGATCGACTGCCAGCGGGTGCAGGGTGTCCGGGAACTGGCAAGGCGAGGTGGTCATGTCCTCGAGAACGACGACGAAGCGACCGGTCAGGCTGTCGAACGCGGAGCCGTACGAGCGCGGAACGCCGGCACCGAGTTCCGGCGCCAATTCGCGGTAGAACCGCACCTCGGTCTCACCCAGACCGGCCAGCTCGCCCAGCATCCTGATCCCCGCCCCGGCGGCGGACATCTTGACGAAAACCGATGGCGGCAACCCGTCGCCGGTGAGCCCGAGTCTGGCTCGGCTCGACGTGCCTGCCGCGCCGTCGAGATGGGTCACCGACTCGACGCGCCGACCGAGGATCGCCGACAGCGTCGCAGGCGTGAGGTCGCCGATCCGACGCGGGAACGACCTCCGGCCGGCCAATGCACTGTCAAGGGCAAGGCGCCGCACACCGCGGCCAACATGGGCGCTGAAGCGCACAACCGAACGCACCGTTGGACCATACCGCCAGCACATGCCGCGCAGTTACAAATTCATGCGAAAGTGTAAACTGCCCACACAGCAGACAAGAAAGGCAACGCAATTGGGTATCGTGACCACGAGCTCGGAGACGGCGTTCAGCCAGTCACCGGAGACGCTCTACGACTTCGTCACCAATCCCGCCAACTGGACCAAGACGTATCCCGGAAGCAATTACGTCGGCAAGCTCGACGCGCTGCCGCTCGCGGTCGGCGACACCTGGGAAGAGGGCGGCCCCGACGGGGACCGCATCTTCACCTGGCATCTGGCCATCGCCGTGCGGCCCAAGCTATGGGTGTTCAACTCGGTGGGTCGACTGGGCCACGATCGCGAGGGCAACGGCGGAATGGACGGGCGGATCACCGTCCAATACCACTTCACGACGCCCGGTGAGGACATCACGTTGTTCACGCGGACGATGACCATCGAAGCGCCGAAGGATGCACCGATGCCCGACGGCTTCTTCCGAATCGTCAACCCCGCCAACATCGACCGCTATCACGCCGCGATCGCGCGGGAGCTCACGACAATCAGTTGAGGCCGTGATGGTGGTTGCCGGGCGGCATGGTCGGCGCCGGAGGTGCGACCACGTTCGGGCTGAACTTGTTGCCATCGGTGGGACTGAGCACCTTCTCGGTGGGTGTCGCCGACGGACTGCTCGACGGCGTCGTTGAGACGGTCGTCGTGGTGGTGGCGGGGGGCGGCGTCTTGTTCTCGTCCTTACTGCACGACGCGACGAACGAAGCCATGGCGATGAGGGCGGCGCCACCGACAACTGCGGCAATACGGGCGCTGATGGAGGGCGTATTCATGAGATTCCTGTTCAGAAGTGGCGAACTCGCCCTCGCCGGGGGCCTTAGATAGGCCTGAATGCCTGTTCAGGAATGGATACTGCCAGGAATTGACAGAAATGGCAATTGACGGAGTTTCCTCGCGCCGGCATCACGGTCGCGTCACGATTCGCCGACGCCTGGGCCCGCGAGCCGTGATCGCGTCGGCGCGCTGGCTTCTCGCAACCGCTTGACCGCGGAATTTGTTTGCGCGACTCGTATCCAGAGTGGCCCATGGGGTTTGCCAGATGCGGTACCGTCTGCTCAATACCAAGGGGAGAAGTGATGAGTTCGACGAATAATGCCTCGGCGTATGTAGGCCGTCTCGGCGGCCTCGCGGTGGGTCTGGGTGTAGGCGTGGCGATCCTCGCCGGTGCCGGTGCGGCGTGGGCAGATTCCTCCGATTCCGGCGGTTCGGGCTCCGCGGCACAGGGTTCATCGGGCACCGGGTCCTCGCCCAAAACGACTAAGCCCTCGGCCTCCTCGGCGCGCACCACGAACAAGCTCACCACGCGCTCGGCCAAGACCCCAGCGGCCGCCGCCGCGGCGAAGCCCAGCGCCGCGAGGGTGGTCACCGCGAGCGCCTCCCCTGCCGTGGCTGCACCGTCGGGATTGGCGAGCTCCGGGCGACGTCAGATCGCGGCACCCGCGGCTGCGTCGGTTTCCGGGGCCGCCACGATCTCGGCCGCCGCTGTGGTGACCTCCCCGAGCAGCATCGCCTCATCGCCCGTCGGCTGGGTGACGGGCCAGACCAACACCGCCTATCCCGGCATCGGCTGGCCGCAGACCAACAACACCAAAGGCTTCGGGATCTGGGGCACCGACCTCGGGATCATGTGGGAGAACCCGCTGACCGGCAACATTCAGCTGGCGTTCGGTGACACCTTCAGCGGGCCGAACATGACCGGCGACTGGCGCTCCAACGTCCTACTTCTCAGCCAGGACAAGAACCTCACCAACGGCCTGACCCTGTTGCAGACCGGGTACGCGTACCAATTCATCCCGAGCTCTTCCGGTGCGCTGTTCCCGTTCTTCAACTCCGAGGTGACAATCATCCCGACCTCGGCCATCTCGGTGGCCAACCAGCAGTACGTCAACTACATGTCGGTCAAGTCCTGGGACACCCCCGGACGATGGACCACCAACTACTCGGCGATCTCGATGTACAACGAGGCCACCGACAAGTGGGTGCTGTTGCCCTCGACGATCCGCTCGGCGAGTTGGTTCGGCTCGTCGAGGCCGTACGTCCCCGGCAACCAGAACTTCCAGCAGGCGGCCTACGTCCTGGAGCCCGCCGACCAGGTCGCCGAAGGCGACACCCAGTACCTGTACGCATTCGGCACACCGTCGGGACGTGCCGGCTCGGCCTACCTGTCCAGGGTGGCCGTCGACGACGTCGACAATCTCGCCAAGTACCAGTACTGGAACGGAAACGACTGGGTGACTGGCAAACCCGTCGCGGCCACCCCGATCATCGGCGATTCCACCCGCTCCGCAGGCCTTTTCGGACCCATCGTCGACTGGGCCAACAACCCGAAGGTGCTGGGCGGGATACTCGGCGGCCTGTTCGGCGCCAAGACGGGTGGCAACGTCAGCGAAATGTCGGTGCAGTACAACGACTATCTCGGCAAGTACGTGATGATGTACGCCGACGGCAATAACAACGTCAAGCTCCGCTATGCCGATGAGCCCAACGGCCAGTGGTCGGCGCCGATCACGGTGGCGACCTCGGCCACGTACCCGGGGCTGTACGCGCCGATGATCCACCCGTGGTCCGGCACCGGAAAGCTGGTCGACAACAACGGCAATCCCGACGACAGCACCCTGTACTGGAACATGTCGCTGTGGGGCAACTACAACGTCGTCCTGATGAAGACCGACCTGTCTTCGCTGAAGTCCACGCTGGTCTAGACCTACCCCGAACGCCCCGGGTGACGTTCGCCGCCATCTGAGTCCAGAATTTAGACTCTGCTAGGCTGGCCATCATGTCCGCCGTCCGCGACCAGATCAGCGCCGAAAACTGTTCGGTCAAGCGGGCACTGGACGTCGTCGGCGAAAAGTGGACGCTTCTGGTGCTGCGTGAGGCGTTCTACGGCGCGCGGCGCTTCGAGCGATTCCAAGCCCGCATCGGCTGTCCCCGCCAGGTCTTGACCGACCGGCTGAGCACGCTGGTCGCCGCCGGCGTGCTGCGGCGGGTGCCGTATCAGGACCCGGGCCAACGGGAACGCCACGAATACCGGCTGACCGAGAAGGGCCGCGATCTGTTGCCCGCAGTCATCGCACTGATGCGGTGGGGCGACAAGTGGGAGGCCGACCCGGCCGGCCCCCCGGTCGAGGTCGTCCACCGGGGCTGCGGACATGCCGTCGAACTGACACTGCGATGCACCGGTGACCAGACTCCCCTGACCGCCTTTGACACCGAGCCGCGGCCCGGCCCCGGCGCACGATCCGCCACCACCGGAAAGACGATCCGATGACCACCATCCTTCATTCGTTCGACTCTGCAATCGACCTGGCGAACAACGGGATCGGACAGTACGTCGGCCACACCACCCCGGAGTACGCGAATATGGTCGGGCCGTTCGGTGGCGTGACGGCGGCGGCGATCATCCGCGCGATCGAGCGCCACCCGGACCGAATCGGTGAACCCGTCGCGTTGACCGTCAACTATCTGGCTCCGGTCACCGATGGCAGTTTCGATATCACCGTGCGCGCCGCCCGCACCAACCGGACCAACCAGCACTGGACCGCCGAGGTGGCTTCCGAACACGGGCTGACCACCACCGCGACCGCTGTCTTCGGCGTCCGCCGCGACGCCTGGTCCGATACCGAAGCCACGATGCCGACGGTGCCGGATCCCGAAAGTACTACGCATACAACGCTTCCCGGTCCGGTTCCGTGGATGCGCAATTACGACATGCACTACGCGGACGGCGCGGTGCCCACCGAGCCGGCCGAAAGCGCATCGTCCACGACGACGTTGTGGGTGCGCCAACGTCCGGCTCGCGTGCTCGACTTCGCCGCACTCAGCGCGCTCAGCGATGTGTTTTACCCGAGGGTGTTTCTGCGCCGCGGGCGCATGCTGCCGGCCGGCACGATCTCACTGACGACCTACTTCCATGCCGACGGTGCTGAGCTGGCCCGCCAGGGCACCGACTACGTCCTGGCCAGTGCGCACGCCCAGCGCTTCGCGCGCGGTTATTTCGACCAGACCGCACAGATCTGGGGCCGCGACGCGGCCCTGCTGGCCACCAGTCACCAGATCGTCTACTACAAAGACTGAATGGCCGACAACACCGACCCGCCGGTAGCCCGCCGGTGGCCTCATATCCTGCGGCTCGGGCTGTTCGTCGGTTTCCTGCTGGGGCTGTTCTATCTGGTGGCGGTGTCCCGGGTGATCGACGTGGGGCAGGTTCGTGATGCGGTGGCCGCAACCGGACCGCTGGCTCCCCTGGTCTATCTGGCGGTTTCGGCGGTACTGGCCGCGGTTTTCGTGCCGGGCCCGCTGCTGGCCGCCGGCAGTGGCGTGTTGTTCGGACCGCTGCTCGGCACGTTCGTGACCCTGGGCTCGACGGTCACGACGGCGGTGATCGCCGCCCTGCTCGGCCGGCGAGCCGGCCGGGACAGCGCCCGGGTTCTACTGGGGCCGGACTGGTCGGCGCGCATCGAGGCCCAGATCCAGCGCCGCGGATTGTGGGCGGTCGTGGGTCAGCGGTTCGTGCCGGGTATCTCCGACGCCATGGCGTCCTACGCGTTCGGCGCCTTCGGAATGCCGTTGTGGCAGATGGCGATCGGGGCTTTCATCGGATCCGCCCCCCGTGCGTTCGTGTACACCGCGCTTGGGGCGTCGATCTCGGATCTGTCCTCGCCGCTGGCCTACGTCGCGGTCGGTATCTGGTGCGTCACCGCCGTCATCGGGGCGTTCGCGGCCCACCGCGGGTATCGCGGATGGCGTCGGCGTGACCGCCAAGAAGACGGGTCCCTCCCCACCGAGTGAGGAGGGACCCGCTGCCGACTAGCGGGCGCTGTGGCCGCGGCCTTCGGCCTTGTGCGGGTGCTTCGGACCGGTGGCCGAGTTCCCCTTGTCGTTGCCGCCCTTGGCAGTCGAGGTCGCCGCCGGCGCGTGCCGCACCGGCTTTGCCGCCGCCTTGGGTGTGGCGCTCGGTGTCGCCGCAGTGTCCTCGTCGGCCTTGGGTGTGAGGGCCTTCGTGTGGACCGCCGCCGCGCTGACGGCCGCGGGTGGCTTGAGCGCGTTGGCGATCTGCTTGGCCAGCGTCTGCAGGGTGTCGATCGGACCGCCGACGTTGATGGTGATGGCCCCGGTGTTGGGGTCGAAGACCAGCCCGGACTTGGTGAACAGTCCGCCCGCGATCACGGTCAGGCCACCGGGAATCAGCCCGCCGAGGTCAGGACCGTACCCACCGTTGAGCACGCCGTTGATGATCGTTGCCGGGCCGGTGAGGAGGGCGTTGACAACCTGCTGTGGGTCGCCGGCACGGGCCGCGTCGATAACGTTCTGCATCGCGGTACCCGTAGCGCCGAGTGCATTGATCACGGGGCCGAGCAGGCCGACGGCGACCATAGAGTCGTACACCGGGTCGTTGAAGATATGGGCGACGTTGATCAGGTTCTGGACGGGCTGGGTGACGAACTGCTGGATCGCCGGCAGCAGGTTGATGATCGGCTGCGCCAAGACCAGCGGAGCCAGCAGCAGCGCGTTGGTGGCCGCCTCCACGTTGCCCGCCGCAAGCGAGGTGAACACCGTCTTCACCAGCTCGGGGCTCGTGGTGGTCAGCGCCGTGAACAGCTCCGAGCCTGCGGTGCCCAGAGCCGTCCCAAGGCCGGTCAGGCTGGCCACCTGGTTCGCAGCGATCTGCTTGAGCACCACGCCGGGGTCGGCCGAATCGACCAGGGCCTGGAAATTGGCCGCCGCGGTCTCGAAGACCTGCTTGTAGGTGTCGATCGGGCTGACCGCCGCAGCGAGCGTGGTCGCGTCGACGTGGATCGCCGGCAGGTGGATGTCAGGCACCGGAGGCGCAATCGGCGAGGCGGCGATGACGCCGACACCGAGGAGCGCCACGCCAGCCGTGACGGAGGAACGAACAGCACGTTGCATGAGGGGTCCCGAAATGTTGAGGTTTGTACTGACAATCGCAGAACCTACTGCCGAGTAAGTTTTCGTGACCATCGCACAAATTGATGAGATCGTCAGCGTTGCCCAGCCCGGCTGCGGCTACGGAATCAGTGGCCTCGGGCGGTCTTGGCACTCATCGCGTTGGCGAGCTGAACCCGCGACCGAACCCCCATTTTGCGGAAAACCGCACGTAGATGGGTGTTGACGGTATGGACCGATACGCCGAGTGCGGACGCGACGGATTGGTTGGTGTGGCCCTCGCTTACCAGCTGCGCCACCCGCTCTTCCGCCTTGGTCAGGGCCTCGCGCTGGTCGGCGGGTGCGCCCGCCCGGTTCAGATCCCGTTCCACCCGGCGCAGGTAGTGGTTCGCACCGAGCCCGGCGAACACATCGTGTGCCTCCGACAGCACCGCCACTGCGGTGTGCCGGTCACCCTTATCCACCAGCACGGCACCGTAGTCGGCCAGTGCTCCGGCCAACAGCAGGGGCCGCGGTGACTCGCGCAGAATCTTGACCGCACTGCGCAGGGTGGCCGGGTCGCGCGAGACGAAGCCTTCGACCTGCAGCGCCACCCCCTCGAAACTGGCGACGCCGGAGTTGCGCTCGGCCGCGAGCTTGGCGCGTTCGACTGTCTCGCGGGCGAATTCGTCGTCACCGGCGGCGACGGCGATACCGGCCTGCACGCGTAGCAGCTCGGGGTTCCTCGGCCACCACGATCGGGATTGCGCCAGTGAGGCCATCAGCGGCTTGAAGATTCGCACGCTGTCCTCGAACCGGCCTTCCGCACCGGCGATTCGGCCCTTGATCAACAACATCGGCGGCTGGCGCACCGCGTCGTCGGCGAGGCCGGTCTCCTCGGCCGACTTCAGACGTTCCCGCGCCAGTGCCAGATCGCCGCGGATCACCGCGACGACGCCCGCGATCAGCCACGCCTCGAACTTGTGGACGTAGGTGCCGATCTCGTCGCACAGGCGGATCACCGTCAGGGCACCGGCCTCGGCTTCCGCCAAACGCCCAAGCTTGAAGTCCTGCAGCAGTTGGGCGAACACCAGCGACGGCAGGCCGTGTTCGCCCGGCCTCCCCTTCTCGCCGTGATCGGCCCGCGCCAGCAGCTCTTCGGCTTCCGCGAAGCGGTCCAGCTGTTGCAGCGCCAAGATCTCCCCGGCCAGATACGTGGTGCCGCCCAGCGCACGGAGCGCCCGGTAGTGCCCGCGTGCCGAAGCGTGCCTGCCTTCGGCGGTGCCCGCCTCGGCCAGCGCCTGTAAGGCCAGCAGTTGCGTGCGTTCGTCACCGAGCGCACGTCCCCGCGACAGCGCCGCCTCGGCGACCGCGTTGGCCTCCTGGGCGGTGCCTGCCTTGGTGAGCACCAGGGCCTCGACCGCCGCCAGGCGCGCCTGAAGACGCGGAGACAACGCGGGCCGGGTCCGCGCGTTGACGAGGCGCCGGTCGATCTCGCCGAGCTGACCTGTCAACCAAAGCGCTTGGGCGGCAAGCGATTGCAGGTGGGCCCGGGCATCGATGTCCGACGTCGCGGCGAGCAGGGTGTCGATGACGGCGACGGCATCATTGCCACGCTGGGCACGGATCAGGATCTCGGCGCACTGCTCACCGATCTCCATCCGCTGGCTGTCGTCGGGGCCTAGCAAGCCGAAGGCCTCGACGATCAGCGGTGCGGCCACCGCGGGCATGGTGAGCGAAGTCTGGGCGGCGGCACCGCGGAGGATCTCGACCACCTCGAGGTCGCCGAACCTGGCCCCGGCCCGGGCGTGCGGTGCGGCGGCGACAACGCCCTTGCCCGATGCCACCAGATACTTCGCGCATCGCAGATGAAGCTCGCGCCGCGCCGCGGCGGGCACATTCTGGTAGGCCGCTTCGCGAATCAGGTCGTGCGCGAAGACGATGTGGTCGCGATCGTCGGCCAGCAATCCGCGTGCGTGCGCCTCCCTGCGCAAGGCAGCGATCATCATGACGGCGGGTTCGCCGAGCAATTCGGCCGCGTCGGAGAGGTCGAGCGGCCGGCCCCAGACCGCGGCGAGCTCCACCAACTCACCAGTGCGCGCACCGAGCGATCGCAGGCGAGCGTCGATCGCGGCGGCGAAGGAGGCTGGAATGTCGTCGGCCGCCAACCCGGCACTGCGCGCCGCGGCCACTCCCGCCAACAGCTGTACCGCCAGAAACGGGTTACCGCCCACGGCGTGCAAGCGCCTGCGGGTCACACCTTCGGCCGGGCCACCGAGGTAGTCGCACGCGAGCACGTCGAGGGCGACATCGCTCAGCGGGCCCAGCACCAGTCGATGCCGTTCCACGCCGTCGGCGCCGTCGGCCCTCGTGTCGGACCTGGTGTCGGCAACGTCACGGCTCACGACAAGCCACACCACCGGGGATCCGGCTAGCCTGCTCGGCAGTGTGTCGAGGGCGAAGCGGGTGACCGGATCCGCCCACTGGGCGTCGTCGATCACGATCAGTACGGGGGTTCGGGCCGCGACATCAGCGAGCAGCGAGGCGATGCGGTCGACGAGCCACAACGGCTGGTGATGCAGTGGCGCGAGCACGGCGAAGCTATCGGCGTCCAGCAGTGGGTTCGATCCCGAACGCAGCGCGACCAGCAGCGGCGCACCCGCCGCGATCTGATGGAGTTCCTCGGCCTTGCCGACTCCGACGGCAAAACCGGTGTCGGCCGCCTGCACGGCGATGGCTTGCACCAGGGCCGTTTTGCCGATGCCCGCTTCACCGCGCAGGCAGATCACCGCGCCCTGGCCCCCACCGCCGGCCCGCCGGAGCAATCTCGCCACGGCGGCCAATTCGCCATCTCGGCCCCTCAGCACGTCAACCATCGCCGTTAATAACGGCTGACGTGCCTCATCGCTTCCCGCGTCACGGGATACTTGCACGATGGCTGATCGCAATGTGCTGGGCGGTCCCCTTGAACCGTGCGGAACCGACCCGATGACGGGGTTCTATCGCGATGGCTGCTGTTCGACGGGCCCGGAGGATGCCGGCCGGCACACCATCTGCGCGGTGGTGACCGCCGAGTTCCTCGAGCACCAGCGCTCAATCGGCAACGACCTGTCGACCCCGATGCCGCAGTACCGATTCCCCGGCCTGACCCCCGGCGACCGCTGGTGTGTCACAGCGCTGAACTGGCTGCGCGCCCACACCGACGGCCATGCCGCACCGGTGGTGCTGGCTTGCACTCACGAACGGACCCTGGACGTGGTCCCGCTGGAGACGTTGCAGGAGTATGCCGTCGATGTGCCCGACGACATCGGCAGCCTGTGATCAGAAGTAACCGTTGGCCGGCGGCCACACGCCGTTGACGACGTAGTTGCCTGCCGCGTGGGCCTTGTAGGCCAGCGGATTGTGGGTCGCGACCGTGCGGACATTGCGCCAGTGCCGGTCGAGGTTGAGTGCGCGTGCGGTGGCCGACGCCCCGCCGGTGTCGAAGAGCCGTTCGGCCGCGGCCAGGGTGAGCCGCTCGGCGATGAGCTGTGCCTCGGCAACGACGATCGCCACCCGGGCCAGTTCGTCGGCGTCGCCGATGCGACCGGAGTCCACCAGCACGTCGAGCGCGTCGGCGGCGTTGAGCACGAGCGCCTCGGCGGCGGACGCATTCGCGGCGATCTCACCGACCGCGTGCAGGGTGAACGGGTCAGCGGCGGCGGTGTCAGCCAGCGAATGCGACGCCGGACGCGCCTTGTTCTGCACGTACCAGACGGCGTCGTCACGGGCCGCCGCCGCGATACCCGCGGCGACGGCGGCCAGATACAGCTGCAGGAACGCGGTGCTGTGTCCCAGGTGCTTGCCGTCGGACACGGTGGTCACCTCGTGCGGGCGGACCTCGACATTGGTGAACCGGGTGCCGCCGCTGGCGGTGGTGCGCTGACCGAAACCCTCCCAGTCGTCGAACAATTCGACCCCGGCGCGGTCGGCCGGCACGATTGCCTGCAGGTCCCGGCCCTCGGCATCGCTCGCCGAGACCGCGATCAGGTCGGCGAAAAGTGTTCCGGTGGAATAGAACTTGTAGCCGTTGAGCCGCAGGATACCGTCGCCGTCGGCCAGCAGCGTGGTGTCGGCCCCAGCGGGTGTCTTGCCTTTCGCGTCGGTGATCGCGTTACCGACGATCACTCCGGCGTTGACCCGCGGGAACCACTCCTCGCGTTCGGCTTCGGTGGCGCGGTTACTGAGAAGGCGCTCGGCGAAACCGAAGTGCGGCCGAAGTGCTTGAGCGACATTGGAACTGCCGCGCGCGATCCGGATGACCGCGGCCAGCACGTCCCGCACCGAACCACCCGGTCCCCCGTAACGGGTCGGCACTCGAAGGGTCAGCGCACCGGTGCGGCGGATCGCCTCGACGGCGTCGTACTGCAGCACCCGCTGGCGCTCGGCGGTGGCATCGGTCGAACGCAGGTCCTCGACCACCGCGGTGAGCCGGTCCAGTCGCTCGGCCGGCGTCCCGTCCAGCGGCTTGCTGGTGAACCTCGGGCGTGGCGCCACCGGGCTGGATGCTTCAGAAGTCTGTGCGGTCATGGGCGTTTTGGCAGCCTTTCAGCGGTAATGGCTGATGATGTGGTCGGCAAAGCGGTCCAACTCGGATTCGATCGGCTGGAACTGGAGCATGAACAACTCGATGCCGGCCGCGTGGAAGGCGTCGATCCGCTCGATCACCCGCTCATAGCTACCGACCAGGCCGGCTAGCGTGCCGCCGTTGGAACCGATGCGCTGGGTGCCGGCGAGCACCTTGTACATGGCGGTGTTCGGATCGGTGCCACTGGAGATCTCCGGACGCGATTCGGCATCGATCAGGGCCTGCAGGTGCTCCTCCTCGGCCTTGGCCTCGGCTTCGGTGGGGCGCGCAATCACGAAGGCCGACAACCCGAATCGCAGCGGTCCGCGGTCGCGGGGCCGAGCCCGCAGATCCTCGATCAGTGCGGTCGTGTCGGCAAGGGGCCTGCCGTTGATGAAGTACACGTCGCCGTGCGAGGCGCCCAGCGCCCGGCCCGGTTCCGATTCGCCGCCGACGTACACCGGTGGGACGTGCTTGGGAACGGGCCGCACCAAGGCCTGCTGTCCACCCTTCGGTCCCCCACCGCCACCGATGTCGACATGCTTACCGCTCCACAGATCCAGGACCGTCTGCAACCACTCCTGGGTGTAGGCGTAGCGGTCGTCGTGAGCCAGCGGATCGATACCCAACGCCTCGAGTTCGGGCAAGAACCAGCCGCTGACCACATTGATCGACAACCTGCCGCCGGAGATGTCGGCGATGTTGGCGGCAATCTTGGCGAAGACCAGCGGATTGAACAACAGCGGCTTGATCGCCCCGATCAGTTCGATCCGCTCCGTCGCCTCGGCCAACCCCGCAAGGGTGGACCAGGTTTCCAGGACGTCGTTCTCGGTGTCGCTGGGATGGATGACGTGCTGGGCCACCAATGTCGCGTCATAGCCGCGATCTTCGGCGTGCACAAGCAGATCGCGAGTGCGCCGATAGCTGGCATCCGGCAGATCGTCGGGGTGCAGGCGGGCACCGTGGTTACCGTAGACCGGCGCCCACACCCCGAACCGTGGGCCGCTCATGACGTGGTCAAGTAGCGGTGCCGCTCCCAGTCACTGACATGACTGGTGTAGGCCTGCCATTCGCTTCGAGCGATTGAGACGAAGTCGAGCACCGAGTCCCTGCCGAGGATCTCCAGGATCGTGTCGTCCTGTTCGGTCAGGGCCAGCGCGGTGCCCAGCGAGTCGGGCAGCGGTGAGCCCTTGCCGTACAGGTTGCCCGTTCCGGCCGGCGCAGGCGGGCGGCCGGCTTCCAGGCCCGCTACCACCGCGGCCAGTGCCGAGGCGATCAGCCAGTAGGGGTTGGCATCGGAAGCGCCCGAACGCAATTCGATACGGGACGCGCCCGGCGACTCCTCCACCAGTGAGCGGATGGCCGCGCTGCGGTTGTCCCGGCTCCAGTTCACGGTGTCGGGGGCGAACGAGTCCGGCGTGTAGCGCCGGTAGGCGTTGACCGAGTGCGCGCCGAACACGGTGATCGCCGGAAGGTGGTCGAGCAAGCCGGCGATCGCGAGCAGGGTCAGTTCGCCCTCGTGGCCGTCGGCCGGGGCGAACGCGGGTTCGTCGCCGCGCCACAGCGAGATGTGAAGGTGCGCCGAGCTTCCCGAGTGCTCGGAGAACGGCTTGGGCATGAAGCTGGCCACCTTGCCGTGCTTACGGGCGACTTCCTTGGTGGCGTACTTCAGTCGCGCGCCGTCGTCGGCGGCGGCCAGCGCGTCGGTGTACACCAGGTTCGTCTCCACCTGACCCGGCCCGTATTCGGTCTGCACGCCCTCCAGGCGGGTGAACGCGCCGAGGGTGTCGTGCAGGTCGGAGATCAACGGATCCAAGCCGTTGGCGTTCTCCAACGAGTAGGCGTGGATGTCGTTCTGGATCGGCGAGCCGTCGGGCTGCAGCAGATAGAACTCGAACTCGACGCCCACCTTTGCGGTGTAACCCAGCGAGCCCAGCCGCGCGATCACCCGGCGCAACACCCCACGCGGGTCGAGCAGCGACGGCGTGCCGTCCGGGCGGACGATATCCGAAATGACATGGCCCACACCGGCACGCCACGGCAGTGGTTTGTACGTCGAGAAATCGGGGATGGCGTGAACGTCGGGATACCCGTCGTCCCAGTTGGTCAGCCGCAGGCCGTCGATCACGGTACCGTCGGTGTTCCACCCGAGTGCCGCCTCGCAGAACGCGAATCCGTGCTTGGCGCGGTCGATGAATTGCTTTGCCGGGATCCGTTTTCCGGCGGCGTGGCCGAAGGGGTCACTCCAGGCCACCTCGATCTCGGTCAGCGAGCCGTCATGCAGGCGCCTCAGCAGCTCGGACTCAGCATCGTGCACCTGCGTCACGGTAGGGGCCTCCTCGGACGTGAGAAATCAAGACGGGTGGCCATCACCCTTTCCCGTGAGCCGGCAGGAGAGAAAGGTTTAGCGTCGGCGTGAGCGCAATTACCTGGGCAGAGTTTGATTCGCGCTGAGCATAGACATTCACAGCGGGTTCACGCTCACGCAAAGGTGTTGCGGTGTCCGTATTCGTCGACGTCGCACCACCCGACGCCACCCGCCCCCGCAGCGGTAGCAGGTTTCCGGGCTGGCTCACCCGCGTCGCACTTCCCCTGCTCTCACTGCTGGTGTTCTTCATTGTCTGGCAACTGGCCGCGGCGAGCGGGGTCTGGAACCAGACGTTCGTCCCCTACCCGAGCACGGCGTGGCGGGCCTTCGTCGACGTGTCGACCACGCATGACGGTGTCCGCGGCTATGCGGGCTATCTGTTGTGGGAGCACCTGTACATGACGTTGCGGCGGGTGTTCGCCGGTGTCGTCATCGGTGTGGCCGGCGGCCTCGTGCTCGGCTTGGTGATGGGCTCGGTTCCCTGGGTCCGCAGCGTGCTGGAACCGTGGCTGACGTTCCTGCGGGCCCTGCCGCCGCTGGCGTACTTCTTCCTGCTGGTCATCTGGCTCGGCATCGACGAGGCACCGAAGGTCACCCTGCTGGCGCTGGCAGCACTGCCGCCCGCCGCGGTGGCCACGACCGCGGCCGTCGTAGCCGTGCCGGTCAGCCTGGTCGAGGCGGCCAGGGCGCTGGGCGCCTCGCGACGTGATGTCGTGCGCGACATCGTCATTCCCTCGGCCCTCCCGGAGACGTTCACCGGTATCCGGCTGGCCGTCGGCATGGCCTACTCCTCGGTGGTCGCCGCCGAGTTGTTCAACGGCATTCCCGGTATCGGCGGCCTGGTCAAGGACGCGAGCAATTACAACAACACCCCCGTCGTGCTTGTCGGCATCTTCGCGATCGGCATTTCGGGGCTCGTGATCGACGGGTCTACTGCGCGCTGTCGAGCGTCGCGCCGTCCCTTGGAGAGGAAAGGTATGAACTTTCACAAGCTCATCGCCGTCGCTGCCGCCGCCATCACCATGATCGGCATGGCCGGTTGCTCGGTCGATCACTCGAACTCGCAGGCGGGCAAGCCGACGCTGCGCATCGGGTACCAGACCTTCCCCAGCGGCGACCTGATCGTCAAGAACAACCGGTGGCTGGAAGACGCGTTGCCGGACTACAACATCAAGTGGGTCAAGTTCGACTCCGGCGCCGACGTCAACACCGCGTTCATCGCCAAGGAACTCGACTTCGGCAGCCTCGGTTCCAGCCCTGTTGCCCGTGGACTCTCGGCCCCGCTGAACATTCCCTACAGCGTCGCGTTCGTGCTGGACGTCGCCGGTGACAACGAGGCGCTGGTCGCCCGCAACGGCAGCGGCATCAACTCCATCGCCGACCTGAAGGGCAAGCGGGTGGCCACCCCGTTCGCCTCGACCGCGCACTACAGCCTGCTCGCCGCGCTGGCCCAGAACGGGTTGTCGCCCAGCGACGTTCAGCTGATCGACCTGCAGCCGCAGGCGATCCTGGCGGCATGGGAACGCGGTGACATCGAGGCCGCCTACACCTGGCTGCCGACGCTGGACCAGCTGCGCAAGACCGGTAAGGACCTGATCACCAGCCGGCAACTGGCCAAGGACGGCAAGCCGACCCTGGATCTGGCCGCGGTGGCGAACTCGTTCGCCAAGGACCACCCCGAGGTCGTCGATGTCTGGCGCAAGCAGCAGGCCAGGGCACTGACCGTCATCCACAGCGATCCCGCCGCGGCGGCCAAGGCGATCGCCGCCGAAATCGGTTTGTCGCCAGCCGATGTCGAGGGACAGCTCAAGCAGGGTGTGTACCTGAGCCCGCAAGAGGTGGCCTCACCGCAGTGGCTGGGCAGTGCGGGCAACCCCGGCAATATCGCCGTCAACCTGCAGAACGCGTCGCAGTTCCTCGCCGACCAGAAGCAGATCCCGGCGCCCGCCCCGCTCAAGACGTTCCAGGACGCCATCTACACCCAGGGTTTGCCTGATGTCATCACCCAGTAAGGCGGAGACGGACCCGGCGGCCACAGTATCCGCGGCGCACGAGGACGGCGGTATCCAGATCCGGAATGTCGAGCACCGCTACGGCACGACGACGGCGCTGGGCCCGGTGAATCTCGACGTGGAGCCCGGTTCGTTCCTGGTCCTGGTCGGCGCATCGGGCTGCGGCAAGAGCACACTGCTGCGCCTGATCGCGGGATTCGAGTCACCGGGCGACGGTGAGATCACGGTGTCCGGGCGGCGACCGGTGCCGGGGCAGACCGCGGGAGTCGTGTTCCAGCAGCCCCGGCTGTTCCCGTGGCGTAGCGTCGGCGGCAACGTGGAGCTGGCGCTGAAGTACGCCGGCACCCCGCGCGAGCGCCGGGCTTCGCGACGCGACGAACTTCTGCACCGGGTCGGGTTGGAAGAGATCGCGCACCGCAAGATATGGGAGATCAGCGGCGGTCAGCAACAGCGCGTCGCGATCGCGCGGGCGCTGGCATCCGAGCGGCCGGAGACCTCGCTGCTGCTGCTCGACGAGCCGTTCGCCGCGTTGGACGCCCTGACCAGGGAGCGCTTGCAGGAGGACATCCGCGAAGTGAGTGCGGCCTCGGGACGGACCACCGTGTTCGTCACCCATAGTGCGGACGAGGCGGCGTTTCTGGGGTCGCGCATCGTGGTGCTGACCCACCGTCCTGGTCAGGTCGCCCTTGACCTTTCGGTGGACCTGCCCCGCACCGGCGTCGACCCCGACGAACTGCGGCGCAGTTCGGAGTACGTGCGGTTGCGCCAGGAGGTCAGCCGGGCCGTCAAGGCCGCCGCGGCATAGCCACTCTGCACTCAGCTATCTGAGCCGGCCCACTCGATCTCGAACTCAACGATCTGCTGGACCGGGACCGCCAGGGCCAGCGGGGTGAAGGTGCCCGCGATCTCGTCACGGGCCACACCGGTCACCACTCGCCCCCCGAAACCCCGTGGATCTCCGGGGATCTCGATGGTCAACGTGGTCGCCCCGGCATCGGATGCCACCCGCAGGAAGAATTGCTGATGCGGTGCAACAGGTTTGGTGATGGCGGCGCCGTCGGCGTCGACGAGGCTGTGCCCGTCACCAACCGTCACCGTGGCGGCATCGGCGGTGACCAACTGGAACGGGCCGACCAACCCAGCCTCGGCAACCGCGTCAGAGGCGACCAGTGACGGGACGACGGCTGCCCGGTGTGCCGCGCGGGCACCGGCGAGTAGGTAGTCGTACAGATGGACGACCGGTGCGGCGTTGCGGTACAGGCCCGAGCCCGCGAGCCGGAAGGTCAAGTCGGTGAGGGTGGCATCGCCCTCGACGAGCAGCCGGTAGTGCCGGTAACCCCCGCCGGGACGTCCGTAGCGGTGGTGGGCGACCGTCGCACCGACGCCCAGCGACTTGCTGATCCGGCCGCCGCCGGCCGGCAGTCTCACCCGGGAGGCCGCGACGTCGTCCCACACGCTGCCGTCGCGGGACTTCTGCAGGGTTAGCACCGCACCCTCAGCGCTGACGACATCGGCCGCGTACCCGGCGAGCTGGCGCTCCCCCTCGAACTCGACGCGAACCTCGCCGGTGCGCTCGGTGGTGCGGGCCGGGACGTTGAGCGGCCGGTTGTCCAGCTCCAGTCCGTTGGTCAGATACCAGATCGCGGCCTGCGTGCCGGCGATCGCCTCATGCTCGCTGATATTGCGGGACCCCAGCGCGTACCCGGCCGCCCGCAGGTCAGCGCTGAGTTGGGTGGTCGACAGCGCCGGGTAGGAATTGCGCAGGATCCAGGCGACTTCGGCCTCGTAGGCGCGGGCCTGCAGATGCGGCACGGCCGACCAGGTGTCGGCGCGGTAGCGCGACGGCCTTGTGGGCGCGACCCCGCCGAAGTCCAGGGAGTACGCCTCGATATTCGGGTTGAGGCGGATCAGGTCGGTGCGCGCGGACGTGCCATCGGTGAACACGATGGTGTCCACAGTGTGCGAATACGTACCACCGCGGTACCGGGTCATTCGCGACAGATTGGCCGGGGCCGGCCCCGTCCGACCTCGGACGGCGACTCGCGCGGGAGCGGGTGCAAACAAAGACAGGGATGACATCGGATTGATCTCTCTGAGTACGTCGAAGCGCGCAGACGATCACACCGAGAAGACGGTGGGCTGAGCGCAGGGAATTACGGCGTCAGAAGATCAACAACAACAGAAGCACACATCAAAGCAGCGCGTGTAACCGAAGCGCGGCGATGCGGGCTGTTGCATCCCAATACCATACGGCACGCCCCCGTCAAACTCGCAACGGAGTTCGCATCACGCTGACGTTCAAACCTGTGCAGGCCACTGGAAAAGGAACGATGATTGGCCCCACCGGAGAGAAGTGGAGGACTCGATGACGTCGGCTCAGAACGAATCGCAGGCACTTGGCGCGGCCGCTGCACGGCAGCTCGCGAATGCCACCAAAACCGTCCCGCAGCTGGAGACCATCACCCCGCGGTTTCTGCTGCACCTGCTGAGCTGGGTGCCGGTCGAAGCGGGCATCTATCGGGTCAACCGGGTGGTCAACCCCGAGCGGGTGGCTATCCACGCCGAGGTCGGCGGCGAGAACGTCGAAGACCCGCTTCCCCAGACCTACGTCGACTACCAGACCAGCCCGCGTGAGCTCACGCTGCGCGCCATCTCGACGCTGCTCGACGTGCACACCCGGGTGTCGGATCTGTACTCCAGCCCGCACGACCAGATCGCCCAACAGCTGCGGCTGACGATCGAGACGATCAAAGAACGCCAGGAATCCGAGCTGATCAACAACGCCGAGTACGGCTTGCTGTCGCAGGTGACCCCGGAGCAGACCATCGAGACCCTCGGTGGCGCCCCGACCCCGGACGACCTGGATGCGCTGATCACCAAGGTGTGGAAGACACCGGCGTTCTTCCTGACCCACCCGCTCGGGGTGGCCGCGTTCGGTCGGGAGGCCACCTACCGCGGCGTTCCGCCGGTGGTGGTGAACCTGTTCGGCGCCCAGTTCATCACCTGGCGCGGCATCCCGATCGTGCCGAGCGACAAGGTGCCGGTCGAGGACGGCAAGACCAAGTTCATCCTGGTGCGTACCGGCGAAGAGCGCCAAGGCGTGGTCGGCTTGTTCCAGCCCGGCCTGGTCGGCGAGCAGGCCCCCGGGCTGTCCGTCCGGTTCACCGGCATCGACCGCTCCGGCATCGCTTCCTACCTGGTGACCCAGTACTCGTCACTGGCCGTGCTGACCGATGATGCGCTGGCCGTGCTCGACGGTGCTGCGGTGGACCAGTTCCATGAGTACAAGTGAGTACCGGTCGGTAGACGCCGAGGGCGAGCTTCCGATCAGCGAGGCCGAACTGGCGGTGCTGGCCAACCAGCTGTTTGCCGCCAGCTTCCGGCCCGGTAACGACAGTCCACCGCAGACGGCTCAGCCGGCACCGCGTGGCAACATCCCCGACAAGACGGCTGCCGCGTCCTACGGCACGGCCGCCGGGGGCGGTCCACCGCTGGGTCCGCCCGCGGTGCTGACCGAAGCCCCTGGGGTCAGGCTGCCACCACCGAGTTCGCCTGGGCCCGAACCAATTCCACCGCAAGCGGTGCCGGTGGCCCCGCGTGGCAACGCACCCGATGTCACCACCGCCCCGTCGGCGGGACATGCCGGGGCCGGGGCGGTCGATGTCTTCGCCCCGCCGCACCTCGAGGAATTCGCCGTGCCCAGCGGGATCGTCCCGACGGTCCCCGGGGTCTTGGCCGGCTCGGCGCCCAACGCGCCGGTGGCACCGCGCGGTTCGGTACCGGGGTGGCCGACGGAAGTTCCTGTCATCCCGGACATTCCGCGCAGCGTTCTCCCGCCGGGCGGCGACGAGGCGAACTACTACTTCGCCTCCGGCGCACCGGCGCTGTCCGAGCCGGTACCGCAGATCCCGGACCGTCACGAGATCTTCGACGTCAACGCGATCCGTGCCGATTTCCCGATCCTGCGCGAGACCGTCAACGGCAAACCGCTGATCTGGTTCGACAACGCCGCCACCACTCAGAAGCCGCAGGCGGTGATCGATCGGCTGGCGCACTTCTACGCGCACGAGAACTCCAACATCCACCGTGCCGCACACGAATTGGCCGCCCGGGCCACCGATGCCTACGAAGAGGCCCGCGAAGCGGTCCGGCGGTTCATCGGCGCGGCCAAGACCGAGGAGATCATCTTCGTCCGCGGTACCACCGAGGCGATCAACCTGGTGGCCTACTCGTGGGGTGGCAAACATCTGGGTCCCGGCGACGAGATCGTCATCACCAACCTGGAGCACCACGCCAATATCGTTCCGTGGCAGATTATTTCACAGAAGACCGGCGCCGTCCTCAAGGTGGCACCGGTCGACGACGCAGGCAATCTGTTGCTCAGCGAGTTCGAGGACCTGCTCGGCCCGCGAACCAAACTGGTTGCCGCAACCCAGGTTTCCAATGCGCTGGGCACGGTCACGCCGGTGGAGAAGATTATCGAGCTCGGCCATCGCTACGGCGCGCGAGTGCTCATCGACGGCGCCCAGTCCATCCCCCACATCCCGATCGACGTCAGCAAGACCGGCGCGGATTTCTTCGTGTTCTCCGGGCACAAGGTCTTCGGCCCCACCGGGATCGGGGTGCTGTACGGCACCGAGGAGGCGCTGGCCGAGACCCCGCCGTGGCAGGGCGGCGGCAACATGATCGCCGACGTCACCATCGAGCGCTCGCTGTATCAGGGTCCGCCGAACAAATTCGAGGCCGGCACCGGCAACATCGCCGACGCCGTCGGCCTCGGTGAGGCCCTGCGCTACGTCGAGCGGGTGGGCATCGACCGGATCGCGGCCTACGAGCATGCGCTGCTGGAGTACGCCACGCCGCGGCTGGCAGCCATCGACGGGGTGCGGCTGATCGGCACCGCCGACGAGAAAGCCAGCGTGCTGTCCTTCGTGCTGGCCGGTCACGAACCGCTCGAGGTCGGCAAAGCGCTCAACGCCGAAGGCATCGCAGTCCGGGCCGGGCACCACTGCGCCCAGCCGATCCTGCGCCGGATGGGCGTGGAGACCACGGTTCGCCCGTCGTTCGCCTTCTACAACACCTTCGACGAAATCGACGTCTTCCTCGACGCGGTGCGCCGGATCGCCGAAGGTGGCGCGAACAGCGGTTAGAGGAGAACCAGGTTACCTACCTCACACGCAGCCCCCGACGTCTGGTATGACTGTCTAAGTAAATTGCCGTAACGGGGAGGACTTGGGCCTGGTGAGCGCCCCGACCGAAGAGCGCGTGGTCTCCGCTGAACAGCCGCATCGGCCGGGTTTGGCTAAGTGGATCCGCCGACTGGCCGTGCCGATCATTCTTGGCTGGGTCGGACTGATCGTCGTCTTGAACACGGTCGTCCCGCAGCTGGACGAAGTCGGCAGGCTGCGCGCAGTCTCGATGTCCCCCAAGGACGCGCCGTCGGTGATCGCGATGATGCGTTCGGGCAAGGTCTTCGAGGAATCCGACTCGGACAGCTCGGCCATGATCGTTTTGGAGGGCGACCAGCCCCTGGGCGATGCCGCGCACCACTTCTACAACGACATGATCGCCAAGCTGCGTGCCGACACCACGCACGTGCAGCACATCCAGGATTTCTGGGGTGATCCGCTCACCGAAGCCGGTGCGCTGAGCGCCGACGCCAAAGCCGTCTACGTGCAGGTGGCACTGGCCGGGAACATGGGTGAGACGCTCGGCAACGATTCGGTCGAAGCGGTCCAGAAGATCGTCAGAGGCCTGTCACCGCCGCCGGGCGTCAAGGTCTTCGTGACCGGTGGTCCGGCACTGCAGGCCGACCAGCAGATTGCCGGCGACAAGAGCATCCGGATCATCGAGCTCACCACCATCGGCGTCATCCTCATCATGCTGTTGTTCTTCTACCGGTCGGTCGTGACGGTCGGACTGGTCCTGGTGATGCTGATCTTGGGTCTATCGGTGACCCGCGGCGCAGTGGCGTTCCTGGGCTATCACAACCTGATCGGCCTGTCACCGTTCGCGACCCAACTACTCGTGACATTGGCGATCGCCGCGACGACGGACTATGCGATCTTCCTGATCGGGCGATATCAGGAGGCCCGATCAATCGGGCAAGACCGGGAATCGGCGTACTACACGATGTATCACGGCACCGCTCACGTGGTGCTGGCCTCGGGTATGACGATCGCCGGGGCGACGTTCTGCCTCTCGTTCACCCGGTTGCCGTATTTCAAGTCGCTGGGAGTCCCGCTCGCCGTCGGCATGGTGGTCGCGGTGATCTCCGCGTTGACGCTGGGCGCCGCGATCGTCACGGTAGCCAGTCGCTTCGGGCTGCTGGAACCCAAGCGCGCGATGCGGATTCGGTTCTGGCGGAAGCTGGGCGCGCTGGTGGTGCGCTGGCCGGCCGGCATTCTGCTCGCGACGATCCTGGTCGCCTTGGTCGGCCTGATCACCCTGCCGGGCTATCAAGCGAACTACAACGACCGCAAGTACCTGCCCGCCGACCTACCGGCCAACGAGGGTTTCGCGGCGGCCGAGCGACACTTCCCCATCGCCCGGATGAACCCCGAGATGGTGTTGGTCGAAACCGATCAGGACGTGCGCAATTCGGCGGACTTCCTGGTGATCGAGCGGATCAGCAAGGCCATCGCCAAGGTTCCCGGTATTGGAAGGGTGCAGTCGATCACCCGTCCCGCGGGAAAGCCGTTGAAGTACAGCTCGATTCCGGCCCAGATCAGCATGGGCGGCACCGGGCAGACGATGAACCGCTCCTACCTGCAGGACCGCATGGCTGACATGCTGGTTCAGGGCGAAGACATGCAGAAGACCATCAACACGATGACGCAGATGATCAACTTGATGGAGAGAATGAGCGGCACCATGCACGACATGGTGGGCAAGATGGACGAGATGTATGTGGACATCGCCGACCTGCGCAACCACATCGCTGATTTCGACGACTTCCTCCGCCCGATCCGCAATTACCTGTACTGGGAACCGCACTGCTACGACATTCCGCTGTGCTGGTCGACGCGGTCGGTGTTCGACACGATCGACGGGGTCGACACCATGGTCGACGACATTCAGGAACTGTTGCCGGACATGCATCGGCTGGATGCCATGATGCCGCAAATGGTTTCGCTGATGCGCCCGACAATCGAGTCGATGAAGCGGATGCGGATCATGATGCTGACCCAGCAGGCCACCCAGGCCGGCCAGCAGGATCAGCAGGCTGCGCTCAGCGAGAATCAGGCCGCAATGGGCGCGGCGTTCAACGATTCGCTCAACGACGACACGTTCTACTTGCCGCCGGAGATCTTCGACAACGACGAATTCAAGCGCGGCATAAAGAATTTCATCTCCCCTAACGGCCACGCGATCCGCTTCATCATCTCCCACGAGGAAGACCCACTGTCGGCCGACGGCATCAATCGCATCGATGCGATCAAGGCCGCGGTCTTCGAAGCGATCAAGGGCACGCCGCTGGAAGGGTCGAAAGTCTACCTAGGCGGCACCGCCTCGGCCTTCAAGGACATGCAGGAAGGCAACAAGTACGACCTGCTCATCGCCGGTGTGGCCGCGTTGTCGCTGATCTTCATCATCATGCTGATCATCACCCGGGCCATCGTCGCCGCCGCCGTGATCGTCGGCACCGTGGTGCTGTCACTCGGGGCGTCGTTCGGGCTGTCGGTGCTGCTCTGGCAACACATCTTGGGTATCGAACTGCAGTTCATGGTGATGGCGATGGCGGTCATCATTTTGTTGGCGGTGGGTGCCGACTACAACCTGCTACTGGTCGCCCGGATGAAAGAGGAGATACCGGCCGGCATCAACACCGGCATCATCCGCGCGATGGGCGGTAGCGGTTCGGTGGTGACCGCGGCCGGCATGGTGTTCGCGTTCACGATGATCTCGATGTCGGTCAGCGCCATGGTTGTGGTCGCCCAAGTCGGAACGACGATCGGGCTCGGCCTGCTGTTCGACACCCTGGTGGTGCGAGCGTTCATGACGCCGGCGATCGCCGCGCTGATGGGGCCGTGGTTCTGGTGGCCGCAAATCGTGCGGCCCAAGCCGCTGTCCACGCGGCCGCACGGCCAGTTGCTCAGATAGCGGCCAGTTTCGCGCGGATCAGCACCGCCAGCTCGCGCCCAGCCCGCTGCAGCGGGACTGAGGAACGAGCCGCCATCGACATGATCACGGCCCCTTCGATTGTCGCGACCACGGTGGTCGCAAGATCCTCCGCAGAGCTGGGGTCCAGCCCGGCTTGCTCGACGGGCCGCGCAATGAGTCGCACCCACTGCGTGAACGCGTCGGCGGCCGCCTGGGCCGCGGCCGGCGCCTCCGAACTGCCCAACGTGGCGGCCACAATCGGACAACCGGCGCCGTAGTCGCTGTCCGCCAGCGCTATCTCCCAGGCTCGCACGAACGCCTCGACGGATGCGACCGGGTCGCCTTCTATGACGATTCCTTCGAGCATGGACGCGAACCCTGTAGCAGCGGATTCGGTTGCCGCGGCGATTAATTCGGGCTTGCCGTCCGGAAAATTCAGGTAGAGGGTGCGGCGCGCCAGGCCACTCTGTTCGAGGATCTGCGAAATGCTCGCGCTGCCCACTCCACGCCGCCGCACGAGCGCGATCGTGGTGTCGATCAAGCGTTGCCGAGCAGACATCGCCACCTCCGTCCATTGCACTATACCGATCAGTCTACTATGGTGAGCGGTGGTAGATCGATCGGTCTACTTGATCGGGGAAAGGCAGCCGCCATGACTACGCCCAATCAGGCACTACGAAAATTCCGCCGGGAACGCATCGTCGGCCGGTACGTCGCCAACCCGGCGGTCGCATTGCTGCGGCGCCTCGGTGTCCGCACCACATTCGCCACAGAGTTGCAGACGATGGGCCGCAAATCGGGCGGCTGGCGCTCGGTGCCCGTTTCGGCCGGTTTCGACGCGACCGGCGCTTGGGTGATCTCCCAGCACGGGCATCGGTCCGGGTGGGCACTCAATGTTGCCGCCGACCCGAAAATTCGGATCCGGCAGGGAAATCGATGGCGAAGCGGTACTGCGCATTTCGTCCCCGACGACGACCCGCTGGCGCGAGTGCGAACCTTTGCGACGTCGCCGCTGCTGTCGCCCCTCGTGGCCGCCACCTTCAAGGCGCTGCAGTCCGATCCGATCAGCGTCCGCATCGACTTCGTGGACTGACACTGAGCGTGCGAGCGCCGGCTCTAGCGCTCACCGCGGGACGACGGTGATGGCGCACCGAGGTCCGTTCGCCCCGGACAGCCGCGCGTCGGCCGTAACGAGAGCGCAGTCCAACTTCTCCGAGAGAGCAACATACATCGCGTCATACGCGGTGAAAGAGGACCGAAGTTCCCAGATACGTTCCAGGAGAGGTGAAGCGGCGTAACGAATCAGACCGAGTCTTTTCCAGACATTTAGGGCCAAGCGTGCCGCGTCTGGAGCCAGCACGCCGGCGATGACCTGCCGGCGCAAAACGCTGACCACTTCCGCATCCACCAGGTGTGGCGCATGAATAGATTCGACAGCGAGTATTCGGCGCGCCTGACCGTCATTCAGCAGCGCGGCGACTGCCGCCGACGCGTCGACGACGATCACCTTCGTTCGGAATCCAACTGCTCGACAAAGGTTTCGGTCGGCAGGTCCAGATCGGGCAGGGTGGCGATCAACGCGGCGTTGTCGACCCGGCGAGTCGCAGCGTCGAGTTCGCGGATCGCGACGGCCGTCACCGATGTACTCGCCGCCCGCGCCATTCGTTCGAGTCGATCCATGACGTCGTCGGGGACGTTGCGCAGATGCAGAGTTCGCACACGATCGAGCGTAAGCCAGGTCGCATGCATTCTGCTAGCACGTTGCTTGCAGAGTGCGCCGCTAGACCGCATCGTCGAAGTCCCACTGGTTCGAAATCAATCGCGACATCCAGGCCTCCCCCACGATCCGGCCGCTGGCCACGCTCAACCTGGGCGGTTACGCCACCCTAGAAGACGATCGTCTGATTGTCGTATCGGATGATGCGGTCCTGGCAGTGCCAGAGGACCGCACGTGACAGCACGTCGCGCTCGACGTCAGCACCGAGGCGGGTCAGATCGTCGACGTCATGGCGGTGGTCCACTCGCACGACGTCTTGTTCGATGATGGGTCCTTCCTCGAGTGATTCGGTCGCGTAATGCGCGGTCGCCCCGACGAGCTTGACGCCGCGCTCCTTCGCCCGTCGGTACGGTACGGCACCAACGAACGCGGGCAGGAACGAGTGATGAATGTTGATAAGAGGACAGCCGATCTCGGCGAGGAAATGCGGCGTGAGGATCTGCATGTAGCGGGCAAGCACCACCAGATCAACGTTGCCGCGCAACATCTCGAGTTGACGTTGTCCCGCTTGTGCCCGAATGTCTTTGGAAGCGGCCACGTGCACGAACGGGATGCCGAACGGGCGCACCTGATCGGCCAGGTCCGGATGATTGGAAATCACCATGGCAACCGACATGTCCAGCTCGCCACGGCGGTTGCGCCACAGCAGGTCCAGAAGACAGTGGTCAGCCGTCGATGCCATGATCGCCACCCGTTTGGGCCGATCGGCCTCGGTGAGCGTGAAGTCCATGTTGAACCGTGAGGCCACCCGCTCAGCGAAGTCACGTTCCAAAGCGTCGCGCGCAGTGGACAAGTCGGGCAGGTGAAAGATCGTGCGCTGCAGAATATTCCACCGGACTGCTGGGCCGAATGCTGATCCAGCGACACGATGTTGGCCGCCACCAATCCGGGCCGATCAGCACAGTGCAGCAGCAACCGGCCGACATCCTGTTTCGGCAACGCCCCCGCAACCACCAGGGGATGCCCACCATTGACTGGCGCCTGCACACCGTTCCGAAACACCATGTGTCTCAGCCTCCTTCATTGCTTGACATCGCACTCGGGGCGCCGGCGGTAGCCGACGCCCCGAGCGTCCGATCAGCAATGGCCTCTTATCGGGGCCCTGCCGAGCCGGTTATGACGATGCGCCGTGAGCGCCGTCGGCCCCGTTGGTGCCGTTGGCCCCACTGCCGCCGGTAGCGCCGGTTGCACCGGTGTTGCCGGTCGCACCATTGGTTCCGGTTGCTCCGGTTGCACCGGTGTTGCCGGCGGTGCCAGTGCTACCCGTTGTGCCGGTACGTCCGGGGCGGCCGAATAGCCCGCCGCGACCGGGAGTTCCGGCTACAGCGCCGGTCCCGCCGGTTCCGCCGGTCCCGCCTGCAGCGCCGGTTCCACCGGTGCCCCCGGTCCCGCCTGTGCCACCGGTGCCACCAGTGCCACCCGGACCGCCTGTAGCGCCCGAACCGCCGGTTCCACCTACGCCACCGACGCCAGTTCCACCGGCGCCTGTGCCGGCTCCGCCGTCACCACCGACGCCGCCGTTACCGCCGGCGTCACCGGCTCCGCCGGTCCCGCCTGCAGCACCCGTGCCGCCCGCGCCGCCGTTACCGCCGGCCTGGCCTGCACCACCGGTTCCGCCGGTACCGCCAGTGCCACCGTTGCCGGCCGCACCGCCAGTACCGAGGAGACCGCCTATGCCACCGTTGCCACCGGCGCCCGCGGGTCCACCCGCAGTGCCGTTGCCGCCGGCGTTCGTGGCGTCGGCTCCGTTGGTGCCGGCTCCGCCGGCACTTCCGCTTCCGCCAGCCTGGCCTGCAGCACCGGTTCCACCGTTGCCGCCATTACCACCGGTTCCGCCAGTACCGACCCCCGTGGTACTGCTCGCGGCACCACCGGCACCACCGGCACCACCGTTGGTGTTACCGGTTCCGCCGTTGCCACCGTTGGCACCGTTGCCACCGTTGGCCAATCCCCCGGCCTGCGTGTTCGTCGTTTCGCCACCGGCGCCACCGGCGCCACCGTTGGCGCCGGCAGTGCCATTGCCGCCCGCAGCGCCGCTCCCACCGGTCGTTACGGGTGCCGCGCCGTCCGCGGCGCCACCGGCGCCACCGGCGCCGCCACCATTGCCATCGGTACCGGGCAAGCCATTGCCGCCGGTAACAGGGTTGGTTGCGCCAGCCTGGCCCTCGACGCCCGGATCACCACTGGGGGTCGGGTTCACACCGTTCTGCCCGGTCGCGCCCGTCGTCGTGCCCGCAGTGCCTGTCACGCCGTTAGCAGCCGTGCCGCTACCTGCGCCGCCAGCGGTGCCGAGCGTGCCGTTGCCGCCGGTCCCGCCGCTACCGCCGTGGCCGAAGAGGGCCAGGGACCCGGCATTTCCGCCGTTGCCACCAGCCGCACTGGTTCCGCCGGCACCGCCGCCACCACCACTGCCGAAGAACAGGCCGCCGTTACCGCCGTTGCCGCCGGTCAGTCCCGCTGTCCCGGTACCACCGACACCGCCGTAGCCGATCAGCAGACCGGCATTGCCACCTTTGACGCCCGACCCCGCAGCACCATTAGTGCCGTTGGCGATGAAAATGTTCACAATCGGGATCTGTCCGGCAATGCCGATGAGGCCGTACAGCGGTTGGTTCACAGCACCGGGGCTGAATACCGCAGCGGCCAGCATGTTCGGGGTCGGGGTGTTCAGGGCGAACGCGGAGGCGTTGGCCTCGAGGCCACTAACGGCCGAACATCCTGATCCCACCATCAGGCACTGAAGGCCAGTCGTTGACTCAGCGCTAACCGCTGGTGACAGAGGTGGGGCGAACGCAGGCGCGGCCTGCGCGGCACCGGCTCCGAACGCCAACGCGACGCCCGCACCGGCCATCGCGATGCCCGTTGCACAAGGAAGGGTGTAATTTCTCATTGTCTTGCCCCTGATTCGAGTTAATGATTGTTGAGCCGTGTATCCGGCCAGATAATTTGATCGATCGTGGATTTGGAATTCCCAGTTCCAAATTGTTCTCGGGCGCGCTCCCCCCGGAAGAACACCAACCATTGGACGTTCTTCACGCATTGAAATGAATTTCAAACGCAAAGTTTGAATAGGCCAGCTCCCAGCTGACCCAAATTACTGTTGGGATAGTTTTCGATCGCGCGGTGCGCACAAGGTGCTAAGGCAGGGCGCAATGGAGCCGATCACCGGCGTTATGCTGCAGATACGGTTGGCATACTCACAACCGACATCCAGCGGGGAACGAGACTAGAGCTGCGACCACCACTGCCGCGGGCTGGCAGTGGGCGCGAAAGGCCCGAATTCGCGTGATGGCTTTTGGGCCGCCATTGGAGATCCTTTGTGAGCTGTTTCGAATTTTGTCGCGACAGCCGCTCTAATTCCATCGTCAAAAATCTGATTAATGCCAACCCTAGGGCCTCGCCCACAGGTGTGTCAACTGTCACATAGAAATCTACTGGCAAACCCTGTAGAGCGTGGCGCACAAATTGGTGGTTTAAGAATCGAATGACCGGCGCGAGTGGCGATTACGGACTTTTGGGCGTCGCCAGGTCTTTGCGGATTCAGCAACCGCAGCAAACGACCCGAGGCTGCTGTCCCGACGACCACGCGCACGTAGCAGCGCCCTTCGGCCGCCCGCCCCGCGTGTGACCAAAGAGGCGCAGACGGACTTCTGGGACCCCTGTGGCGGACCTTTTTCAACACACCCCCGACACCCGTCGACGGCGCCGTCCGATGACGGCGCGGTGGCCTATCTTGGAGCGTCCGACCAACTACATCGAGGGGGAAACGGCGTGGACGACGACACCACCTTGTCGGCCGCTGACCTTCTCGAAATCAATCGCGACATCCAGGCCTCCCCCACGATCCGGCTGCTGGCCACGCTCAACCTGGGCGGTTACGCCACCCTGATGGAACGTCACCTCAGCGACGGCGTGATCGGTGAAACCGACCTCGTGGTGCGCCTCGAACGCGACCTCGACGAGCTCGGCCGGCCCGGCGGCGAACAGTCCGGCCTGGGCTTGATCAAGAGCTGGGCCAGCCAGGGCTGGCTACACCGGGTGGCCGACCAACGCACCGGCGTCGAGCGCAACCTCTGCTATCTGACGCAGGACGCCCGCCGTGCCCTGGACTTCCTGCGGGGACTGCGCCGCCAGGACACCATCGCCACCGGCGGGTCGATCAACGGCATCGCCGCCCGCCTCAAGCAGATCGCTCTGCGCGTGGGCAACGACCCCGTCCGGATCCGCGCCGGCATCCAGGCCGAGATCGCGGCGCTGCAGGCCGAACTCGACGCGCTGGAACGGGGCGAGGACCTCGCCGACCGCTCCGGCGACGTCGACATGACCGACATGTACGACGAAGCCCACGCCATCGCCTTGCAGATGGAACGGCTGATCACCGACATCGGCCAGTACGGCACCATGATCGAGCGGGCCACCGCCGCCTTGGACGAGCCGATCGACAGCAACCTGGAATACCGCGACCGGCAGCGTCAGATGTACGCCGATTACCAGACCGCGTGGGATTCCCAGGGTCGCGACAGCCACCGCGCATTTATGCGGATGATCAATGATCCCGACCAGCGGGCCGAGTTCGAAGCCGACGTCGCCGCGGTCGCCCACGCGCTGCCCGCCCTGGACCCGGCGCTGCGCAAAGTGATGGCGGGCTTCTTCGAGCTCGTCGGCGAGCAGATCGATGAGGTCGAGCGCATCCAGCAGCGCTGCGCCCAGCGGGTCAAGCGCTTCACCGCGTTCGGGACCCTGGAGCAGAGCCGCGGGGTGGCCCGTCAGCTGAGCGACGCGATCGGCGCCGCCCGAACCCTACTCAAGAGCTCGCTCACCGACTCGCGCCTCGACATCGAACTGCCCCTGGCCCGCCACACCATCAGTTCGGTTGGCGCACTGAGCTTCCGGATCGGCGACTTGTCCAACCCTAAGCCCGCCCAGGCTGCTGAGGGCGAGCTCGACCTGTCCAGCTTCGCAGCGCTGACCACCCAGGTCGACGCGCCCGCGATGTCGGAGATGATCAACAGCGCTATCGACGCCGGTGGGCGGCTGTCTCTGCCTGAGGCTGTGGAGATGCTCGATGCGGCGTATCTGGGTCATGTCATCGTGTTGTGGTCCTGGGCGCTCAAACAACCCGCTACCACACAGGGCGCTAAGTCGGTCACCGTGCGGTTCCAGTCGCTGGACGGACGCGACCGCGAGATGGAGGTTCCACACCTAGTGTTCACCGAACCGATCTCCAGCCTGTTGGGAGCCAGCGCATGAGCACCGACGCCGACATCGACTTCAGTTCACTGCCCCAGGTCGACCAGACCGCCCGCACGCCGCATCAGCGCCGCCCGCGCTTCGACGGCGATGTCAGCGAGCTGCCCGACCGGGCCTGCTGGGCTTTGCAGCAGCTGCTGACTCGCCGCTACATCAGCGCCGAAGCCGACCAAGACCTCTACAGCTGGGTGCTCGAATACCGCGCGCAGTTATCGGTGCGGCTCTCGGAACTCGACCTGATGCTGCGCATCGTCGACGGCACCGACATCGCGTTCATCGAGCAGGCCCGCTACGAATCCGCCCGAGGCGTCAAGCTTTTGCGCCGCGAGCCGCTGGGCACCTACGACTCCATCCTGGCGCTGCACCTGGCGCAGATGACGCGTGCCACCGGCGGGCAGGCCGTCCTGATCAGCCGCGAGGAGGTGCACGGGCTGTTCTCCGGGGTGCTCAACGATGTCGACCGCGACACCGTCACCTTCACCGCCCGCATCGATGCGGCCATCGCGCGCCTGACCGGGTTGGAGATCCTGCGCAAGACGCGCGACGACGAAGACAGCTACACCGTCAGCCCGGTGATCAACGCCGTGATGACCGCATCGGTGATCGCCGAGTTGCAGCAGCAGTTCGAACTGCTGCTCAGCGGGGGCGCCACACCGGAGCGCGACGATCAGGAGGCCGGCCAGGATGGCTGAACAGTTCCACTTGTCGCGGCTGCAGGTCATCAACTGGGGGGTTTTCGACGGGTATCACGACATCCCGTTCAGCGACGGCGGTGCACTGATCGCCGGCGCCTCTGGCAGCGGCAAATCCTCACTGCTCGACGCGATTTCGCTCTGCTTCCTGCCGTTCAACCGGCGTAACTTCAACGCCTCCGGTGACAACACCGCCGCCGGGTCCAGCGCGGGCCGGCGCACCGTCGACAAGTACGTGCGCGGGGCGTGGGGGCAGCGCAGCGACGGCGGCACCAGCAAGGTGATGTACCTGCGAGGGGAAGGCACCGCCTGGTCGGCCATCGCTGTCAGCTACACCAGCAACACCGGACGGACGGTCACCGGCCTGGTGCTGAAATGGCTGACCGGCGAGTCCCGCTCGGATTCGTCGAGCCGGTTCGTGCTGGCCGACGGCGACCGCGATATCGAGGATGTCTGCAACCGCTGGGCAGCAGCGCGGTTCGACTCCGGGGTGTTCAAGGACGATGAGTGGCGGTTCTCCACCAAGGTCGAATCGCAGTACCTGGCCCAGCTCTACGCCACCATCGGCATCCGCGCCTCCGACGCCGCCCAGCAGCTGCTCGGCAAGGCCAAGTCGCTGAAAAGTGTTGGCGGACTGGAACAGTTCGTCCGGGAGTTCATGCTCGACGAGCCGAGCAGCCTGACCCGGCTGCCCGATGCACTCAAGCAGATCGATCCGCTGGTGGAGGCCCGCGAGCTACTCGCCGTCGCGCAACGCAAGCGCAAGATCCTCGGCGATATCGAGAAGATTCAGCAGCGCTACGCCTCGGAGTCCTCCGACCTGGGCATCATCGACCTGGTCGACCCGCCGATGGTGCGGGCCTACACCGACCATGTCCGGCTCGCGCAGTGCGCACCGCAGATCACGTCGCTGGACGCCACCATCGACCAGCTCGGCAACGAGTACGAGGACGTCACTCGTCAGCTCAATCTCGCTAAGGCCGAAGGGGATTCACTCAACGCGCAGATCAGCGGATCCAGCGCCAACCTGGGACCGCTGCAGTCGCAGGTGGCCGGCGCCGAGGCTCAGGCCGAGCAGATATCCCGCCGGCGCGCTGCCTACGAAACAATGCTCAACGCGCAGGACATCGACATCCCCAATAGCGCCGACGACTTCTGGAACCTGCGTGAGGAACTCGCCACCGGAGTCACCGAACTGCTGGCCAAGCTGGACCGGGGCCGCGAGGCGTCCACCGACGCCGAGTACGCGCAGAAGGCGGCGCGGATCGCGCGCGACGACGCCGCCAAGGAACTCAAGCGCGTCGAGCACGTCGGCTCGGCGTTACCCGAATTCGCCATCACCATGCGCGAACACATCTGTGCCGCAGTCGGTGTCGACCCCAGCGAGCTGCCATATATCGCGGAGCTGATGGACCTGCGGCCCGACCAGGGCCGTTGGCGGGTGGCGGTGGAGAAGGTGCTACGCGGCGTGGGCTTGCGACTGCTGGTGCCCGATGAGCAGTATTCGGCGGTGCTGCGGTTCGTCAACGAGACCAACATGGGTGGACGGCTGCAGTTGCATCACGTCCGCGCCTCGCTGGTCGGCGCCGAGGTGAAAGAGGCCGAGCCGAATACGTTGGCCGGCAAGCTGTTCGTCGTCGACCCGACCCACCCGTGCGCCGCCGAAGCCGCCGACGTCATCGCCGCGGCAGGCGACCACATCTGCGTGGATACCCCGGATGTGTTCTCCCGCTTCCGCCGTGCGGTCACCGATGCCGGCCTGTACAAGGATTCCGATCGGCTGGCCATCAAGGACGACCGGCGTCCGCTGCGACAGTCCGACTACATCTACCAGGGTGAGGTCGCCGCGAAGATCGACGCGCTGACCGTCGACCTCGCCAATGCCGAAGAGGCCTTCCAGCAGGCACGGCGTGCCGCCGATGACATTGCGGCGCAACGGCAACAGTGGCGGGATCGCTCTGCGGCGTGTAAGGCGATCTGCGATCAGTTCCCGCAGTGGAATCAGATCGACATCGACACCGCCGACGGTCACGCCGACCGGCTGCGCGAGCAGTACGAACTGCTACTGGCCGACAATCCCGACATTGAGGCGCTCAACGCCCGCGCCGACGAGGTGTGGGAGGAAATCCAGACGCTCATGACACGACGCGGCGCCATCCAGACGCGCCGTGACGATCTGGACGGCCGGCGCACGCAACTGCTCGAACTGCAGGACCGCCTGGCCCCCGCGTTCGTGTCGGAGCCGCTGACCGAGTTGCTGAACCGCTATGCAGCCGACGTTCCGGTGTCATTGGAGGTGCTCAATCCCGAGCCGCACCGCGAAGCGGTGTTCAACGCCATCCGCCGGGAACGCGAGCAGCTGCGGGAAAGCCGCAGGCGCTCTTACGATGAGCTGGCCCGCATCCTCAACACGTTCGACACCGCGTTCCCCGACGCGATCCCCAACGACAGCGATGTGTTCGACGAGCGGGTGCACGACTACGTCGCGCTGTGCCGGCACATCGACGAACGCGAGCTGCCCGAGGCCTATGAGCGGATGATGCGCCTGGTCACCGAGCAGGCGCCCGACGCCATCCTGACGCTGCACCGGGTGGCCGAGCAGGAGACACGGCGGATCAGCGAGCAGATCGACCGGGTCAACACCGGGCTGGGTGCGGTCGAGTTCAACAACGGCACCCGGTTGACGCTGCGCGCCACTCCCCGCAACCTGACCGCGGTCGCCGAATTGACCGAAATCGTCCGGGCCATCTCCCGGCGCATCGCCGAGGTCGGCCTCGGCGACAAGCAGGCGATCCTGGATCAGTACGCCGACATTCTCCGGTTGCGCAACCGGCTGGCGTCAACCGCGCCGGAGGACAAGGCGTGGACGCGTGACGCGCTGGATGTGCGCAACCGCTTCACCTTCGACTGCGCCGAATGGGACATCCGCACCGAGGAACTCATCCGCACGCACAGCAATGCCGGTGACAACTCCGGTGGCGAGCAGGAGAAGTTGATGGCGTTCTGCCTCGCCGGTGCCTTGAGCTTCAACCTGGCCAACCCCGAGAGTTCAGACAACAAGCCGGTTTTCGCGCAGTTGATGCTCGACGAGGCGTTCTCCAAGTCGGATCCGCAGTTCGCCCAGCAGGCGCTGCAGGCCTTCCGGAAGTTCGGCTTCCAGCTCGTCATCGTGGCCACCGTGCAGAACGCCACCACGATTCAGCCCTATATCGACAGTGTGATCATGGTGTCGAAGACGGAAGCCACCAGCCGCAACGCGCGCCCGGTGGCCACCGTGGCAGCCAAGACGATCTCGGACTTCACGTCCTTGCGGGCCGAGATGCGCAGCACGGCGGCGCGGGAGCGAGTGCCTGCGGGGGTGTGACTCAGGTGGCCGGGTGCAGCAGGTCGCGCTCGATCGCCTTCCGACTTCGACTGCGGCGCGGGAGCCTTCGTACGTAATATTCGCCAATGCCGGTCAAGCGGCTCCCGCCGACGGATGTGGTGATCGAGCTCGACAATGTGGACGAGCTGTTCTCCGTGGATCCGCGCGATCTGCTGTCCGGCGCGCACCGCATCGACAGCGGCATGGACGAACTGGTGGAGCGGTTCTTGGCGCAGAAGACCATCACTCCCGAGCAGCGCATCGTGCTGAACATCGCCGCCGAGTGCTCCGACGAAATGGCCGCCACCGTGGTGCTGGCCGTGCGTCGCTACTGTCAGCTGCGAATGCGCCGGGCCATCCGCGAACACAACCTGATCTGGCGTCAGGGGAAGCGATCGCTATTCAGCGGTTCGCTGCTGTTCTTCATCGGCATCGCGCTGTCCTACGCGTTCACCCGGCCGATCATGGGCGAGGTGGTAGAGGGCCTGCTCGGAAACGGGGTGTTCCTCGTCGTGGCGTGGGTCGGGCTGTGGTACCCACTCGACTTGTTGTTCATCGCCCGCGAGCAGGCAAAGCGGGAGATCCGCGTGCTCGGCAACATGCTCGACGTGCCGGTCGTGGTTCGGGCGTGCGACCGGACCATGCCGATTCCGGTGACGCCGCATGCCCCGTTGAGCCAGAGTTTGCCGCCCAGCCTGAATGCGCGATTCCGCAAGTTCCGCGGGCCGTCCAAATCGGGGCTGTAGACGCGAAAAGGCCGGGGGCACAACACCCCCGGCCTCAGCGCAAGCGATTACTTCAGGCCGGGCAGGGCTGCCTGGATTGCCGCGACCTGAGCCTTGCCGACGGTCTCGGTGTAGTCCTGCGGGACCGGGCTGAGGTCGCCGGGTCCGCTACCGAAGACGATGACCGTGACGGTGCGGTCCACCGTGAACAGCATGGCCGCCATCGCCGACTTACCGTCCGGCGACGTTCCGATGGTGACGGTCGCGTCGGGGCTGACCGCAGGCAGCGGCACCGGGGTGCCGGTCACCTGCGACGGAACGCTGTTCGCGGCGCCGGTCAGTGCCGTGGCGGCCTGCGCGGCGTCGTCGGCGATGATGATCGACACGTTGATGGCGTTGGTCCCGGACGTGAAGGTCTGGGTGACGTCCGGCGGCGCGGGATCAAGGGTGGTCTTCGGCGTATCGCCGACCCACGGTGCCCCGATCTCAGGAATGGCTGAGGCCTTGATCAGCAGCGTCTCGTAGTTGTGCTCGCCCGCGGGCGCCGCAACAGCGCTGGTGGTGGTCGACGTCGTGGTCGACGTCGTGGTCGAGGTCGTCGTCGACGTTGAGGACGACTTTTCCTCATCCTTGCCGCAGCCGGCCACGACCAATCCCAGGGCGACGGCCGCCGCAGTGACTCGGACGATTCCTCGCGTGCGTACAGGATCCATAACGGCGCGCTCCATTCTGGCCACCCCCCGCTGGAGTGCCAGGTGCAGCGTAAACGACAAGGTGGCCAACTCGCGTTGTTTCACAGATTCGTTGCAAACCTGCCATCTACCGGGGATGACTGGTTAGGGAAGCGCCTGCGGCGTCACGAGGAATTTCTCCCCCGTCGCCCGCTTGACGTACTCGTTGAACGCACCCGGTTGAAGCATGCCGGCCAGCGACACCTCTCGGGTGTAGCTGCTCGCGAAGGTCGTAGTGAGCTCCGCGGCCACCCGAGCACGCAACCGGCCGATGGTCTCGGCTCCGGCGCCGGCCAGAAATGGGGTCAGCAGCCAGCCGCCGATGCCCCACGCCATGCCGAAATTCCTGGTGAGAACGGTCGGCGAAGTGTCGAGGGCGCCGTAGATATACACCTGTTTGTGCACGGTCGACCCGTAACGCGAGTACTCCGATGCGGTTGCGCTGGCGGCCTCTTCCATGCCGTTGAGGATCTGGCTGGCCAGCGTTCCACCGCCGATGGCGTCGAACGCCAGCGTCGCTTTGGTCTCTTGCAGAGCGTCGACGAGGTCGGTGGCGAACGATGGAGACGTCGAGTTGAGGACATGCGCCGCCCCGAGGGATTTGAGGATTTCCTCTTGCTCGGGCTTGCGGACGATGTTGACCAGCGGTATTCCGTCCTTCTGGCAGAGCTTGACCAGCATCTGGCCGAGGTTCGACGCGGCGGCGGTGTGCACCAGGGCTGAATGTCCCTCGCGGCGCATGGTTTCGGTCATGCCGAGCGCCGTCAGCGGATTGACGAACGACGACGCCCCGTCTCGAGCTGTGGCGCCCTCCGGCAGCACCAAGCACATTGACGCGTCACACGCTCGGTACTGCGAGTACATCGCGCCGCCCGCAATCCCCACGGTTTTTCCGATCAGGGCCTGGGCTGCTTCGGATGATCCCGCCGCCACCACCGTGCCAGCGCCCTCGTTGCCGACCGGAAGTGACTGGTCGAGTCGGGCCGCAAACGCCTTGAGGGCACCGTCGCCAAGCGGAGCGGTGACGACCGGCCGCTTCTGAGTGCCTGTCACCGTCGCTTTGCTCATGTCCGCACCTGCGACCAGGAGGCCCAGGTCTGACGGGTTGATCGGTGATGCCTCGACCCTTACGAGCACCTCGTTGTCACGCGGGGTCGGCACCTCGACTTCGTGTAACGAGAGTTCAAGCTCGCCAGCGGACGTCACCAACGAACGCAACTCGAGCGCTTTGTCCGGCAGATCTCCGGCCATGGTTGGTGCCTCGTTCCTGGTTGCGGTTGATGCTTAAACCATTGGAACGGATGGCGCCGGACGAAACTTCCCGAATGATAAGGCGGCCTCCAAGCCGGGCAATTCGCTGCCGAAGGCGAAATTTTCACGCCGGAGTCGAATGAGCGGTCTGCCTGTCAGCCCTTGAGTGGGCGCCGAGCGCATCTCCAAGCGTCCACAGCGCCACACCGATGAGCACCAGATCCTTCAACAGAAACTGCCCCGGTTGGGCTCCAAGCACAGGAACGCCGTCGTAGTGCGTAGCCACAAGTCCGGGAGTCGTGAAAAGGAAGCTCAATGTCCCGAGAAACAGGACCACCGCCATCGCGCTGCCGACCGCCGACGCCTTAGGCCACAACGGTCGGAGCGCGATAAGAACCGCGGCAACGATCTCGACCGTGCCCAACGCCCTCGCCAAGGCGCCGACACTGAGGAAGTCATAGAGCCACGACATCAGCGGGCTGTGCTCGATGAGCACCCGGGCCTCCATTTTCGCGTACTTTCCGAACCCGATCCACGCCAGCACAACGACGAGGCCGTAGCGGCTCACGATTTCACCGGCGGTGGTTAGCAACGCCGGCAATTGGGCGCGAAGTCGCGAAGCGACCAGAGCATCCGACATCAGATGTGTGCCTTTCACGCTTGACGAACAGTCTCAACCTTGTCGTAGTGATCCAAAGCGGGCGTGGCGTTACACCGCGCACAGTTCGCCACGGCAGCACTTCTGGCGCGTCGACGAAAGCTCGGCGAGCCCGCGGCGCTGGTGACGCAAGGTATCGGAGGCTGCCCCCTCGCGAAGGAAGCCGATCCCGCCGTGCGGGAACTGCCGGGTCGTGGATGCCGCGTCCGTCTACCCGCTCAACCAAATTACATGCACATCACATGGCCTGTTTTAGGCAGATCATGCGAGCAGCATGCAATGTGGTTAGTCTGGAAGTCGTGGTGAGCGGCGTGCTGCCGTGCACTTCGGTCCACGTGAGGAGGGGCCACCGGTGACGACCGATGCGAGCACGGGCCCCGCGACGACGCCCCGGCTACGGCGGATCAGTCTGAACCCAAAGCACTTCCGTGTTGGGCGATGGCTTCAGGTGCCGTTGCCATCGTCCGCTGGCGTCGCTCCGCCGCAATCTGCCGCTTCGGCCGGCCTGCCCCCCGGCCCACCCGGCCCGATCCCGGGAAAGCTGACGACCCAGACTGCGCCGCCACAAGGGCAACTACAAGTGAAGTTCGCGCGAGAGAGGAAATTGATCGATGAAGATCGTCAAGACGCCGCAACCACCGTCGGCGTCGAGCCGCTTCGTCTACCGGCTGCCGATTTATGTCTATCGGCTCGGCCTCGGCTGGCTGTTCGGCGCGCGGCTCATGCTGCTCAATCACACCGGCCGAGTCTCCGGCAAGCGGCGGCAAACCGTCTTGGAGGTCGTCGAGCACGATCGGACCGACGGCAGCTACATCGTCGCGTCGGGGTGGGGACCAGCCGCCGCCTGGTATCGCAATGTGCTGCAGACTCCAGAGGTCAGCATCCAGGTCGGGCGGAAAACGATGCCCTCGGTCGCGTTACCGCTCAGCGAGGAAGAGGGCGCCGAAGTCTTCGCCCGTTACGCCGCACGACACCGCATAGCGGCCAAACTGCTGCTGCCCCGGGTACTGGGTTTCTCGGTTGACGGTTCCCACGCCGACTTCAGGGAGGTCGGACACCGATTGCCCTTTATTCGGTTCGTCGCCCGAACGTAGTTGTGCGCCTGGCAGTTTGGCCATGCGAGTCTAGAGCACGGGCCCGCCGCCGGTAGTTGCCGATCACCGCACCGTCTCAGGGCACCAGCTTCTCAATCTCGGTCCGGCAGGGACTCGGTCGGTTTCCGGCAGCGGCGGAGCGAACGACACGACGACCGTCTCACGGCGGCCCGGCAAGGAGGATTTCGGCGGGATGAAGATCGCGATCAGCGGCGCCGGAGTGGCTGGCCCAGCGCTCGCGTATTGGCTGCATCGGACGGGTCATACGCTCACCCTGATCGAACGGGCGCCGCAGTTCCGAACCGGCGGATACGTGATCGATTTCTGGGGGCTCGGCTACCGCGTCGCGCAGCGGATGGGCATCGAAACGGCCATCCAAGATGCCGGCTACCAGATGCGCGAATTGCGCTTGGTCGACCACGAAGGTCGGATCGAAGCCCGCGCCGACGTCGACGCCCTCCGGCGCGCCACCAACGGAAATTACACAAGCCTCGCTCGCGGCGACCTGGCCGCGGCCATCTACGGGACAATCGAGGACGACGTCGAGGCGATCTTCGGAACCAGCATCACCGCCATCGAGGAACACCCTCACGGCGTGCGGGTGGAATTCGACACGACACCGGGACGCGAGTTTGATCTCGTGATCGGCGCCGACGGATTGCACTCCACCGTGCGCGATTTGACGTTCGGGCCCGAGTCGCAATTCGAGCACTACCTCGGTTGCGCGGTCGCGGCATTCGTCATCGACGGCTATGCGCTGCACGACGACCTGATCTATGTGACCTACAATCTGCCCGGCCGTCACGTGGGTCGATTCTCTCTGCGCGGCAACCGCACCTTGTTCTTATTCGTGTTCCGATCCGAGCGTGTATGCGACGTCGGCGACGTCACCAGCGCCAAGGCGCGGTTGCGACGCGAGTTCGCCGACGCGCGCTGGGAATGCCCGCAGATACTCGCCGCACTCGACGATGTCGATGATCTGTATTTCGACGTCGTCAGCCAAATCAAGATGGATCACTGGTCACGAGGACGCGTACTGCTCATCGGGGATGCGGCTGCCTGCGTGTCGCTGCTGGCCGGCGAGGGCACGGGTCTGGCCATCACCGAGGCCTACGTCCTGGCCGGCGAACTCGCCCGCGCCAACAACGATTATCGCCGAGCCTTTGCGGTCTACGAGTCGCGTATGCGCGCCTTCATCGAGGGTAAACAGGTCGGTGCGCGCAAATTCGTCTCATTCTTCACACCACGGACCTCACTGGGTATCAGTATGCGCAACCTGGCAATGCGGGCGATGAACATCCCCCCGGTGGCGGATCTGCTGCTCGCACACACCCTCGTCGATCATTTCGAATTGCCGGACTACGCAATATGATTGACCGCAACCGAGGTGCCGTCACACCTCACCGTCGATCTGCCCACATCGTCGCTCCAACGCCCGCTGTGAGACCCGTAGTTGAGCGACGCCCTCCGGCATAGCGGGACGGATTCCCCTGTCGCGCAGCCAGATCTGTAGCGCCCGTTGCGGAAACGTCGCGCAACACTGTTGCCTCGGTGATGACCTCGCCCCGCAGCTTTCGGCCGGGCCGATCCGCGTGCGTCCTCAGCGCGGTTTCGACACCGGACCCGTGCGGTCCTGTCGCGCGCGGTCGGACAGCTCCCGATGGGCGTCAGTGAACGCCTGGGTGCCCTGGACCAGCGCCGCTCGGTCGACATCGCTCATGAGCGCAGCAACCTCACCGAAGGCCTGCACCCGCAACGTCTCGAGGTCGTCGAGCACGGCGCGACCGGCATCGGTGAGTTCCAGCAGGGTCGCGCGCCGATTGGTCGGCGACACGCTGCGGGTGATGTAGCCGGCGTCGGCAAGGCGGTCGCTGAGGCGGCTCGCTGTCGACGACAACAGATCAAGGTCGTCGCCGAGTTGGGTGACCATGCTGGGCCCTAGGCGCTCCAAGGATTGCAATGCGCGCAAGGGCGCCAGTCCGATCCGCTTTTCCATGCGCTCGAGCACTGAAACGTTCAACGCGAGCAGCCCTCGGGTGGCCTGCTCAAGTTGTATCAGGAAGTCGTCGGCGACGGCGCTGGAAGCCGCGGGCCTGCCCCTGCGCTTCTTCGATACAGCCATGGGGTCCTTTCGTGTCTGGCCGGAGAATACCGTGCCGAACGCTGGTAGCCGTGCGGCCCGGATAGGCGCGTGCATTTTGCATGCCCTGCACTCCGCACGTAAATTGGAGGTGATTCCCATCTGTGAAGGAGTGTCAGTGGCGTCGACAGCTCGCCGTGCGGAACATCTCGGCCGGCCGACGGCACAACGGCCCCAGCGTTTGTCACCCAGGCATCGGGCCGCAGCGCGAGAGGCCTGATCGGGGTGCAGCACCTCATCGGGCAACAGTCACTGACATCTGGCTGGCTGCCCGCGCTCATCCAACTCATCACCCTCACCGGTGTCGCGATGGCAGTGGGATGGCGGTCGCGGCGATGGCGCACGTGGTGGCTGCCGGCGGCAGCGGTCCTTGGCGGCGCACTCGCGCTGGCGGTCAACGTCTATCTCGGTTCGGTCGGCGTGGCTGGCGACCCCGCACCGCGTCGGCTGTGGTGGTGGGTCGGGCTGACCGGGCTCACACTCGTCACCGCCGCGGCCGGATGGCGCGACGCACGGTGGTGGCGACGCGGCCTGGGGCTGGCGTGCGTGCCGGCCTGCGCCCTGTGTGCGGCGTTGGTGGTCAACCAGTGGGTCGGCTACTTCCCGACTGTGCACTCCGCGTGGAGCCAGTTAACGGTGAGCCCTCTTCCCGATCAGACCGACCGGATGACTGTCACCGCGATGCAGCTCGCCGGTACCCGCCCAAGCCGTGGCGTGGTCGTACCCGTAACAATCAGCGCCGCGGCATCGCGGTTCCGGCATCGCGACGAGCTGGTCTATCTGCCGCCGGCGTGGTTCGCCGCCAACCCGCCACCGCGGCTGCCGGTGGTGATGATGATCGGCGCGCAGTTCAACACCCCGGCCGACTGGCTGCGTGCCGGAGGTGCGGTACATGCGATCGACGACTTCGCGACCGCACACGGCGGCAACGCGCCGGTGTTCGTTTTCGTCGATGCCACCGGGGCGTTCGACAACGACACCGAATGTGTCAACGGAATCCGCGGGAACGCCTCGTTCCACCTCACCAAAGATGTTGTGCCCTATATGTTCTCCAACTTCGGTGTCAGCGCTGATCGTCGCAACTGGGGTGTCGTTGGCTGGTCGATGGGTGGCACGTGCGCCGTCGAACTGGCCGTACGCCGTCCGGAACTGTTCAGCACGTTCGTCGACATCGCCGGGGACCTGAGCCCGAACTCCGGCACCAAAGCGCAGACCATCGAGCGATTGTTCGGCGGTGACTCCGACGCCTGGGCCGCATTCGACCCGACCACAGTGATCACCCGTCACGGCCACTACAGCGCAGTATCGGGGCTGTTCGCCGTGGCCGCCAAAGACGAGCCGCGCGGCGGCGGCGGTCCCGATCTCGCCAACCCCGAAGGCCAAGACCAGGCCGCCCAAACGTTGTGCAGGATGGCCGCGGCACATGGCATCGAGTGCTCGGTGCTAGAGCTGCCCGGGCGCCACGACTGGCCGTTCGCTGCACAGGCGTTCAACGCTGCGCTGCCGTGGCTGGCAGGCCAGCTGAGAACCCCCGCGGTGCCAGCCATCCCGATGCCGGGCGCGCCGCCAGCCCTACAAACCCCGGTCACCGCGGTGTCATCACTCGCCGACCCACCGGCGGCGAAGTAGCCCGGCCGGAAATCCGCGGAGAGAAAACGCTTGGTAGGAACGGGCACCAGATGCGCTCAACATGACGTGCCGGACCCGAACGAAAACCAGAATATGTACGGTCAAAGATCGGTCCCGCTGAACCTAATCACGTTGTGCCACAAGCGTACGACGAGCCCACTCCGTTGCCCGATACCCCGAGCGGCTGCTGTCTGGTTCTCCCAAACTGCGGGATCGCCAAGCACACCGGCCGCACTCGGTTCGCGCGACTCGCTTTGCGGGACTTCGTTGGCCAGCTACTTCCTGTGAAAACGCTGCGAAGCCATACAACAGATGCTGTCTGCAATGCCATCGAAACGGGGATGTAACGCTTCACCAACCCGAGAACACACCGCTTCATAAGTGCAGTCAGGCAAGTCAACTGCAACCACCAACCGTAAGGACACACTGATGAAACCGACCCGAGTAGCGGCGGCACAACTTCTGGCCGGTCTGGGCGTAGCGCTCGCGCTGACCGTTGCCCCTCCGGCGTTTGCGCACACCGCCCATCCCGATGCCACCGCTTCGGGAAACCCCGCCGCCGCCCACACTGTTGGCCTGCACAAGATTCCGCACCCTGTCTGGCATCCCACTACGAAGACGCGGCCGGCACAAACCGCGCCCGCCCCCGCTGCTCCCGCGCCGCACCAATCGCCGTCGGCTCCGGTGGCGCGACCAGCCCAAGCGCAGCGCGACCCGTATGCCCCGAGGCCCCGTCCGACCGGGATCCCAGCGACCTCAGTGCCTGTCGCTCCCCCCGGGCCATCCCAGCAGCCCGCGTTCTGATCACCTGACTACGTCGACGCGCAGTAGCGCCAGAAGGAGACCTCGGTGAGACATGACTGCGACGGCATGTCGGGCCCGCGATGAAGGTGGGGCTGTATTTCGACCTGCGCAACCCCCATGCTTGGCGACAGGATCCAGCGCGGTTGCACGCGTTCACACTTGAGGTGATCGAGGAGGCCGAGCACCTCGGAGCCGACTCGATCTGGCTGTCCGAGCATCACCTCTTTTCCGACGACTACGTTGCCGCGCCGCTGACGTTCCTGGCTGCGGCGGCAGCACGGACGTCACGGATACGACTCGGGACCGCGGTCGTGCTCGCGCCACTGCACCACGCCGTAGACATCGCCGAGCAGGCGGCGATGGTCGACCTCATCTCCGGGGGGCGTCTGGACCTGGGGTTGGGCAGCGGCTATCGCATCCCGGAATACGAATTGTTCGGCGCTGACTCGCGAAGGCGTTACGCGCAGACCGACGCGCGAGCGCAACAGATCCGGAGCCTGTTGTCGCCGGGAGGTGTACTGCCGCAACCGGTGCAAGCGCACGTTCCCATTTGGATGGGCTATCAGGGCCCGCAAGGTGCGCGACGGGCGGGGCTGCTCGGTGAACGCCTGCTCTCTGCTGATGCCAGGAATTGGGCCCCCTATCGTGACGGGCTGCGCGACGGCGGCCACGACGTCAGCCGCGGGCGAATGGCCGGCTGGGTCAATGCGTGGGTCAGCGACGATCCGGAGGCGGACTGGCCGACCGTGCGGGTGCACATGGTCCATCAGTTCGACACCTATGCGATGCACGGCGCGGAAGGGACCGGACAGTCCGCGCCGCGGCCGATCGACCCTGATCGGATTCGAGGTGGAACTCCTGACTCGCTTCTGGGCTACTTCTGGTGCGACCGACCGCAGACGGTGGCCGCCAAGATCTGCGACTACACGGCGGCTGCGCCGGTGGATACCGTGTTGATCTTCGCCTCGCTCGCCGGCATGCCCGAAGACATGGTCATCAAGCACGTCCGCACCGTTTGCACCAAGCTGGCCCCCCTGCTGGCCACGTGCGACCGTACGGTGTCGACGAACGATCCTGAGTCGTGACGCGATACGCCTCACCCGGGAAGTCGCGCGAATTGGGCCATACTACCTCGCCGAAAAACACTCGCGCGCAGCCACACTCATGCTTTGCGTGTAACGCGCGGGGGTCCAATGCTCACCACCAGGCGGCAATAGCAGAGTCCGATACGGTGTTCGTCGACGTGTCTTGCCCGCCAAGCAACAACTAGTTCGTCACACCTCCGCGTTGCGCAATTCAAGCCCTGCAGTCGCCAGGATCTTCGTCGGTCGCCTCTGTGCGCCAATACCTTTGGGCACTCCACTCCTGTCAGAGGATCGTGACGGGGGTGCGCTGTAACGCTCAACTCTGTTATGGGCACCAAATACCGACAGCACATTCACTCTGGGAAGGCTCACCACCATGACCACAATCCAAACCCGCTCGCTCGGCACCGTCCCCAAGGTCGATGCCACGATCGAGATCGCCGCCAGCGTGCTGGCCCGATACGGCCTCGTCGTCGTCATTGGCTGGATTGGCGCACTGAAGTTCGCCTCCTACGAGGCACACGGGATTGAACCGCTCGTCGCCAACAGCCCGCTCATGAGCTGGCTGTACAACATTTTCGATGTCGGTACGTTCTCTGCATTGCTGGGTGTCGTCGAGATCGCGGTGGCTGTGCTCATCGCCATCAAGCCGTTGGCACCCAAGCTCTCTGTCGCCGGCAGCATTGGGGCAATCGGGTTATTCCTGGGCACCATCAGCTTTCTCTTCACCACGCCGGGCATCGGCGAGGCATCCGCCGGCGGATTTCCGGCGCTCTCCTCGACGGGGCAGTTCCTCATCAAGGATGTTGCCCTAATCGGCCTATCGGCATGGACACTCGCAGACTCGGTCCGGGCCATCCGTCGATCGGTAGCGCAACCGGTGCTCACCGAGGCCGAAAGCCGGTAACACCGGATCGACTCCACCCGATGCCAACGGGCATCGACTCGCCGTGCACGTCGCGTCCCGGCGTGCACGGCGAGCCATCTCAGTCGAACAACGCTGGCAATAGCGACCTTTCGGCTCCAAGCGACATCGACGTGTCAGGGCTCAACAGCCGTGCAAGCCCGACGGTTACGGGTCGGTCGGCACCGGGGAATCGTCCCTGACGTAGTCTTCGAGCACCTGGCGTATCGCGGCTCGCCCCCGATGTAGCAGGATCCGTTGGTTACCGGCGGTGATGTCGAGCAGTTCACACACCTCTGCGGAATCAAAGCCCAGCATGTCGCGCAGCGTGACCACGATGCGTTGGCGCTCAGGCAATCTGTCGAGCTCGCGGTGGGCGATGCTGCGCAATTCCCGACTGAGTACCGAACCTTCCGGGCTGTCGGGAAACGCGGTTGGCGGCTCCTTCCACGAGCCGGCGTGCGTGTCTCCCCTAGCGTGAAACCGTGCCGGATCGACGGTTGCTTCCATGAAGCTTGCGGCGGCATCCCTGTCGCGGCGCTCACGGAGCCCGCGAGTCTTGGCGATGTTGGTCATCACAGCGAAAAGCCATGTTCGCAAGGATGATCGGCCTTCAAACTTCGAGACACCTCTCACCAAGGCTATCCACGTGTCCTGGACGACCTCCTCGGCGATCGCGTGGGTGGCTACATAGCCGCGGGCCGCCCGCAGCAGCGTCGGGGTGTGCTCGTCGACCAGCAGGGCGAATGCGTTCTGGTCGCCCGCCTGTAGCGCCGCGATCAGCGCCGACTCGTCGGTGCTCCGGGTTACCACGAGCCGGCCGTTTCGGCGAACGCATCGAGCAGACGTGCACGGAAGACTGGGTCGATCTGCTCCTCGCGGATCGCGCCGATGGTATGTACGGTGACCCGAAATTGCTTGAGATAGCCTGCGCAACCGTCGCATTGCTGGAGGTGCTGCTCGAACCGGGCTCGCGTGGCGGCATCCATCGCTCCGTCTAAATACAAGGTGACCAGCTCGACCATTTCCTGGCATCGCAGCCTGCGCGTGCCGGTTGCCCATGCGCTTAACACACGAGTGCGCCGTCGGAATACTTCCACGGCCCGACGCCACCCCCCCTGACTATTCGTACTGTTCATGTGACCTCCCTTGTCGGTGCCAAAGCCCCGAGGTGAGCGCCACGTCGCAACAGTCGGCAGCCGCGATTGGGGTGGCCCGCCAACAAGACAAACGCTTCCCTGAGCTCAGTGGTCCGAAATCGCCGTACCGTTACGCCGCATCGTGGCAGGTAGCGCAACGAGCTGCGGCCCCGGCGTTACGCGTTGCGGTGCGAAGTCGACTGACGCCGCCCGACGGGACCCGCTCGCGGGCGTAGCGTGTGCGTCTACGTCCCAGATTCCAGTCGGTTTGGCGGACTTGACATCCCGGTCCAGCCGCCGTGCGCGCTCTGGCGTTGTAACGGTGCAGGCGTCTGGGCGCACGTAGTCGCAACAACGTCGCTGATCACATCGCCGACCTTCCTCGAGGAGCACACCATGATCGTTGCGCCGGACGATTTCGCCGGACTGCGTGCGCTGTTCATCAACTGCACGCTCAAACGCTCGCCCGAGCCCAGCAACACGCAGGGCCTGATCGATATCAGCACCGCCATCATGAAGAAGCACGGCGTGGCCGTCGAGGTGATCCGTGCGATCGACCACGACATCGCCACCGGGGTTTGGCCGGACATGACCGAGCACGGCTGGACGACTGACGACTGGCCGGCGATATTCGAGAAGGTTCTGGCGGCCGACATCCTGGTGTTGGCGGGCCCGATCTGGCTGGGTGACAACAGCTCTGTGATGAAGCAGGTCCATGAGCGGCTCTACGGCGGCTCCCATCTTCTCAACGACGCCGGCCAGTACCTGTACTACGGGCGCGTCGGTGGCTGTCTGATCACCGGCAACGAGGATGGCGTCAAGCATTGCGCACAGAACGTGCTCTACACCTTGCAGCACGTCGGCTACACCATCCCACCGCAAGCCGACGCCGGCTGGATCGGCGAGGCAGGTCCGGGCCCGTCCTACCTGGACCCGGGGTCGGGCGGGCCGGACAATGACTTCACCAACCGCAACACCACCTTCATGACCTGGAACCTGATGCATCTGGCCCAGCTGCTGCGCGCGGCAGGCGGCGTTCCGGCGTATGGAAACCTCCGATCGGGATGGGACGCAGGGTGTCGTTACGATTTCGCCAATCCGGAGTACCGCTGAGCGGCTAATATCGGGTTCCGATGACGGAGACCGCGGACGAGACGGCGCTCATCGCTGCGTTGCGCGACGGGGACGAGGTCGTATTTGCCCGGCTCGTCGATGAGCACACCCCCTCACTGCTGCGGGTGGCGCGAGGATACGTGCCCAGCCGCGAGATCGCCGAGGAAGTGGTCCAGGAGACCTGGATCGCGCTCGTCAAGGGCATCGCCAAGTTCGAAGGCCGGTCCTCGCTGCGCACATGGCTTTTCACGGTAATGACCAACATCGCCAAGACCCGAGGAATCCGCGAACGCCGCGACGCCGATACTGCAATCGCGGCCTACACAGGGGGCACCGTTGACCCGGCCCGCTTCCGAGAGACCGGCGACCAGTGGCCCGGACACTGGAAGGACAGCGAGGCACCGTCGGCCTTCCCCGACACTCCGGAAGGATCCGTGCTCGGCGCGGAGTTCGTCGCGATCGCCCGCGCCGAACTGGATAAACTGCCCGAACGGCAACGTGTCGTCGTCACCCTGCGCGACATGCTCGGATTCGACTCAGGTGAGGTGTGCGCTCTGCTCGACATCAGTGTGGCCAACCAGCGGGTGCTGTTGCACCGCGGGCGCGCGGCGGTGCGCCAAGCGCTCGAAGACTACCTGGCAGACGCGTCATGAGTACCGGACCGATGGACTGCAACGAGCTGGTCGAACTCGTCACGGCCTACCTGGACGGCGCCCTCGACCTGGACACACGAGCGCGCTTCGACGTGCACCTTCTGGAGTGTGACGGCTGCGAGAACTACCTCGAGCAATTTCGGAGCACCATCAAGACGATTGGCCGCGTCGGCGACGAAGCGCTCGACCCCGTCTACCGCGACCGCCTCCTTGATGCATTCCGGAACTGGCGTTGATTTCCCGCCCACTGCGGGCTCGCCGGTTGATCGTCGACTGATCTGTTTCGGTTGATCTATCCCGATCGCCACCAACCTGCCCTTCAGCGTCACTTCAACGCCCACATCTTCGAAACCGGCACTCAGTCCTATGGCTACGCACCAGCAAGACCACCCGCCGCCGAATCCGAAACCAGGCTAGACGTTCAGCGGCACCTACCGATCTGCGCCTGTCGTCGGCTAGGGCCTACCTCCTTACGGGCGCTACAACCGTCTGGCGAGGACCGCCTGTCCCGGTCCGCCGAGCTCGGTCAGGACCGAAGATCGCCCGGCCATCGCCAATAGCAGCGCCTCGCCTGTTCCGGTGACTTCAGGCCCCTTGCCGTGGGCCCAATCCAGATCAGTGGCCGACAACCGCAGCCCACGGATGCGCCGCCACGCACCCAGCCGCGGGTTGGCCGGCACCAGCGGGAGGATGCGGCGCAATCGCTGCATGGGCACGTCACGCGGGCGCCCCAACGGTCGGCGGATGTCCTGGTGGTGAATGGTGCCATCGACTAGAGCGATCATCCCGCCGAACCCGGCGGTCAGCCCTCGGGGTCGGAGACGATCATTGAACACCTTGAGTAATTGGTCTGGACTCAGCGCGGCCAACTCGTCGACCCCCACCTGGTTGGCGTGCACGATGCGACCACGTGCCATCCGTTTCATCAACCCCGCAGCACTGAGATCGTCGTAACTGATCATATGCGCCACAACGTCTTTGACGCTCCACCCCTCACACAGGCTGGGCGCCTGCCACTGTTGCGTGGTCAAGGTCGCGAGGAACTCGGCGAGATCGGCACGCTCGGCACAGGCCATGCCCATCAACGTGGGTGTGGCGTCGTGGTCCTCATGGTCGGTCATCACTGCACTGCCTCGTCGACGAGTCCGGTGAAGCGCTGAAGATACAAAGACCACCCGGCATCGCCGTCGACTCCACCGGTCACCGCCTCCCAGCCCGGACCGTGGCGCTCGAAGTGGCGGTGTTCCAGCTCCACGCGGGTGCGGTCGGCGGATTGGGCGGTGAACCGCACTTCGACCTCGCTGGTCTTCGCGAGATCCGTCTCGATCTGCCACGTCGGACCGATGTCCCAGGTGAAAACAACCCGATTCGGAGGGTCACAGACCAGCACGCGGGCCCACCGGCACTGACTGCCATCGACGCCGCGGTCGTAGATGGCGCCGCCCACCCACGGCTCGAAGACTGTCTCGGCGATGGGTACGGCCAGCAAGTTGTGCTCACGCGGTTTGATGTCGTCGAATCGGCCCGTGAACAACGCGAAAGCAACGTCGATCGACGCATTGACCACGATGCTGCGCCGGACACTGTCCGCCCGTGGTTCTGTCATGAAATGTCGTCCCCAGTCTCGTCGGCCAACTGCTTGAAGGTGTCCAATGCTTGCGACCAGAATCGGTCGACAGTGGCACGAAGTGCCGCGATCCCCTCCGGGTCGAGCTGATACAGCCGGCGAGTACCCGCGGCGCGATCGCACACCAGCCCCGCCGACTTCAACACCCGAAGATGCTGTGACACCGCTGGCCGACTCACCGGCAGACCGCGAGCCAGCTCACCCACCGCCAGCGGACCATGCGCGAGGCGTTCAACGATCGCGCGTCGTGTCCCGTCGGCAAGGACCAGCCACGCATCATCCGCTCGGTAAGTCGACACGAACCGTAAGCGTAGACTTACGCTATGTGCAGATCAACCCCTCGTCGAGGTGCGGCCAATATTCGTGACGACAGCCGGGGCCGCACAACGTGACGGGCTCGTCCCGCCCGACCGGCCGATCATTGTCCTGCGTGACCCCGACCAGGATGTCCACGAGATCGCCTGGCAGGCAACAAAAATCGGCTACGACAACCTTCTCGGTGAGCTTCACGGCGGAATTCGTGGGTGGACGGCGGGCGGCCATGACGTCGCTTCAATCGCCCTCATCCGCGCCGACCAACTCGACGGACGCCGCGTCCTCGACATCCGCCAACGTCCCGAGTATCCGGCCGGGCATCTGCACGAAGCGATCAACATCGATCTCGACGACGTCGGCGAGGCATCCCAGCACCTATCCGATGAGCCGACGCGAACTGGTCACCGGCGCATGACGACCGGCGACCACCAACCCCAACTCGGGCTGCGGGCCAACCTCGCCCAGTTTTGCCTGTTGGTCGCCGTCAACGCCTTGGTCGGCGGGATGCTCGGCCAGGAACGAACCGTGCTGCCGCTGCTGGGCGAGCAGGTGTTCGGCATCCGCGCCTACACCGCCGGGCTGTCGTTCATTCTCGTTTTCGGGCTGGCCAAGGCCGCCACCAACTACTTTGCCGGCACACTGTCCGACCGCTTCGGGCGCAAACCGGTATTGGTCGCGGGCTGGCTGGTTGCGGTTCCCGTGCCGCTTTTGCTGATCTGGGCACCGTCGTGGTCGTGGGTCATCGTCGCCAACGTGCTGCTTGGCATCAGCCAGGGCCTAACCTGGTCCACCACCGTCGTGATGAAGATCGACCTAGTCGGCCCGTCCCGGCGCGGCCTGGCGATGGGCCTCAATGAGGCCGCCGGGTACATCGCGGTCGCGGTCACCGCCCTGGCCACCGGTTACCTCGCACAGGCTCATGGACTGCGCCCAGCACCATTCCTTCTCGGCGTCACCTTCGCCGCACTGGGGCTGGGGTTGTCCACCGTTGCGGTGAAGGAAACCCGCGAACACGCCCGCCTCGAGGCCGCCACCCACGTCACCCGCGCCGACGGGCGCCACGACCACCTGCACAGTGAATTGTCCAACCGGGACGTGTTCCTACAGACCAGTTTCCGCGAGCCGGCATTGTCCTCGGCCAGCCAAGCCGGACTGGTCAACAACCTCAACGACGGGCTGGCCTGGGGCCTGTTCCCGATCCTATTCGCCGCCGGCGGACTCTCAGTCGGAAAGATCGGTGTGCTGGCCGCGACGTACCCGGCGGTCTGGGGTTTCGGGCAGCTGATCACCGGCGCGCTCTCCGACCGATGGGGCCGAAAATGGATGATCTCATCCGGAATGTGGCTGCAGGCAATCGCTCTGGGCCTGATCGCACTCGGTGACGCGTTCGCGATCTGGGTGCTCGCCGCGGTGATGCTCGGCGCCGGGACCGCAATGGTGTACCCAACGTTGCTCGCTGCGATCGGAGACGTCGCTCACCCAGCCTGGCGAGCCCGGGCGGTCGGGACCTACCGGCTGTGGCGAGACGGCGGGTTCGCAGTCGGCGCCCTGCTCGCCGGTGTCGTCGCCGACGCCCTGGGAATACGAGCCGCAATCTGGACCATCGCCGCCCTCACCGCGATATCCGGGCTCATCGTCGCGGTACGGATGTACGAGACCCACCGACGACCCAGTAGCGACGGGCCGGACGGACCGATCCATACGTGATCACGCCCGTGGCAGTTTCGGGACTCGGACGACTCGATCCACCCGATCTGACTGCGCAGCAAGACGAAGACGAGCATCATTGAACCCGTAGGAGGGCCCCAGATGCCAACCGCTACCACGGGTGAGGCACGCATCGAGATCGACGCCGCGCCGCTGACCGTGTACGCACTCGTCAGCGACATCACCCGCATGGGTGAATGGAGCCCGGAATGCTATCGATGCGAATGGCACGGCGCACCGACCGCCACGGCCGGCGCTAAGTTCCGGGGACACAACCACCTTGGCAAAGTCCGCTGGACCACTGACGCCATTGTCACCGCAGCCGACCCCGGACAAGAGTTCGCCTTCACGACCCTGCACAAGGACGGTCGCACAGAAACGTTGTGGCACTACAAATTCCATCCTTTCGGCAGTGGCACAGAGCTGATCGAGTCCTACCAATTTCTGTGGTGCCCGATCGCCAACCGCATCGCCGAACTGCCCATCCCCCGAGACAAACAACTACGCCATGGGATCCAGACATCCTTACCACGCATTAAGGCTGCAGCCGAGCAACTTCCGTCGAGCTCACGACGCTGATGGACCAGCATGCTGTGTCCCAGCTCTGCGGTCAGTACCAGGCGGCACGATGAACTGGATTCGACCAACATCCAGTACGCCTCGGCCGATCGGCGTCGTTAGTGCGTTCACCCGGACGAGTTAGCGCAACGATGGCCAACTCCGGCCGCTCGGTCGATCGGGCAGGCATCGCTCGAGACCTGGAAATGGCCCGGGTCCAATTCCACAGACTGCTCGGTGAGGCCGACCACTACGACGCATGGGCCAAACCGACACGCGGCACCCGGTGGACCAACGAGCAGTTGTTGTTTCACATGGTGTTTGGCTACATGGTCGTGCAGCGCCTGCTCGTGTTGGTGCGTGCATTCGGCAGGCTGCCCGACCCGATCAGCGCCGTCTATGCCAAGATCCTGAACAGCGCAACCATCTGGTTCCACGACATCAACTACCACGGCTCCTGTGCAGCTGCGCGCGTCTATAACCGGCAGCGAATGGCCGCGAAGATGGACCGAGTAATTGCTTCGCTGCAAGGCAAACTAGGCCGGGAGAGCGACGACGCTTTCAGCCGCGGTATGCATTTCCCGACACGGTGGGACCCGTTCTTCAAGGACTACATGACACTGGAAGACGTCTACCGCTATCCCGGCCGGCACTTCGACTTCCATAATCGCCAACTCACCCTCGGCCCCCCGACACCATCAACCCCACCGCCGTCGGAGTCCTCCGACACTTGAACGTGGTCTGAGCACCCCGCATTGAGCGATATCGCCTCTCCCCGTGCGTCGATTGATAGCAGTAAAAAGTTCTCACACCCCCCACCTTCGGCGCGACGCCGCGTTGATCGCCGACGACAACGACTGGGAGCTGGCGCACACCCACCGTTACCTACTTGGCATTGCCCGCGATGCACGCCCGGCTGGGGCTGTATTGGACTACGTCCGGTTACCGGCCGGATTCACGGTGCTTGGCGAGGGTGACGTGCTGGGCGTCGCCCCACAATCTCGTCGGGTGCGAGTGCTCTACCGCCGAGCATCGCGACACAACTTCTTTCTCGTCACCGAACGTTGCAACAACTACTGCCTGATGTGCTCGCAACCACCCAAGAAAGTTGATGACGGCTGGCTAATCGACGAGATCGCGCAGACTATTCCGCTGGTCGATCCGGCGACACCCGCCCTGACATTCGCTGGCGGTGAGCCGCTCACCGACTGGCGCCGATTCATCGGCCTAGTCGAGTTGACGCGGGATCTGCTCCCCAACACTGCGATTCGCGTGCTGACCAACGGGCGTGCCTTCGCCTCGCCCGAGGTCGCGACCACCTGGGCGGACATTCGCCACCCCAAACTTTCGGCAGGAATACCGATCTACGCGGCGCATCACCTCAGCTTCCTGCCCGGGGAGCTTGATTCGCTTGTGGGCTTCGCGCAGCTGCGCGGCTACATCGTCAGCGGCGCCAGATGGCGCGCTGGGCCGGTCGCCCCCTTCTTGGCGGTCGGCGATCTTGAGCCAGCGGTGCAGGCAGGCTTCCGAGATGCCGAAGTCCTTCGCGATCTGGCGCAGCGGCGCCTCACCCTTGCGGGCCACAGCGATGACGTCGGCTCGGAACTCGGCAGGAAACGGTTTCGGCACGAGATTGATCCTTCCAGCGAGGACGAATCCTCACAGGTCAACGAGTCAACCAAACCGGGGGCAGTCCCTTCGACGCCACCTGCGAAATCGACAGCCCGTCACTAATGACGGCCAACACGGCCTGATACCGCTGCTCAGCCACGCTCAACTCCCTCATCTAGGGAGTGTCAAGGATCAACCGACGCAGGTGTAAAGCATCAGCCGAAACACTGTCGCCCATCACCCGAAGACAAATCGTCAACCATCAACCGAGGTCATACAGCTCTGAAGTAGGGCGGGCGGGACTCGAACCCGCGACCTACGGATTATGAGTCCGCTGAAGCACGTCCGCTAGTGTCCGCGGGTGTTCACGTCACCCAGCGCTACCAGCCGTTTCGCTCGCGGACGTTCGTCACCGTTCACGGGTGAACCGCGCAAGTTGTGACAGCGTCGTGACAGCGTGAGCAACTGACGTCGCCGCGAAGCTGGGCGGTCCAGAAAGCCAACTACTCCACTGTCTTGGTGATCAGCTCGTAGTGGTGCAGCCGGCCGCGGACGGTGTGCCGCTCGACGGTGCCGTCGACCCGCAGGCCGGTGGCGCTGTCGTCGGGGTCGATGGCGAACGGTCCCCAACCGAGGCGCAGTGCGTCGCCCACCATCGGAGGAATGCTCACTGTCGGGGCCAGGATGACCCGGTAGCGGCTGGACACGGCGGCATCCCGCACGACGACCTCGGTGCCGAGCGGGAACACCTCGGCCCGCACGGTCTCGTCTACGGTGTCGAGTTGCTCGACGCCGAAGTCGTCATAGACCGGTGGGTCGTAGGGCACCTGGAACTGCACGGTGACCTCATCGTGGAGGATCACAGCGCGGTCCTGCGGTAGCGGTTGAGCACGAACGTCTCGGCCAGGGTCCAGCCTTGGAAGCCGCCCCGGATCTCGACGGAACCAACCTTGCTCTGGATCTGCTCGGGGTTGGCCACCATGCGCGCGGAGGCGGTGGTGATGACGGCGGCCAGCTCGTCGTTGGGCTCGCCCGCGTCGAAGCCTCGGCCCCTGACGTAGCTGCGCACCATTGCGCTGATGACGGGCGCGACTTCCCCGGCTAGGGCGACAACTGTTGCGTCGCTTCCTAAACCGAGGAAATCAGCCACGTCTTGTCCGGTGACCATTTAGGCCTCGGTCAGCAGGGTGACCGCGTGCGGTTGCAGCAATGCGGTGTCGTAGCGCGTCACGACGCGGATACCGACCGAGTCGTAATCGCCCCAGGTCTGATCGAGGATCTTCACCTGGGCGTCAACGTCACGCGCGACGACGACCTTGGAGAAGTCGACCAGGGCCACGCGGGCCTTGGTGGACACCTTGGGGATGTTGTCGGTGATGATGACGGGCAGCCCGAACAGTCGGAACGCGGTGCCGCCCTGAATGCCGCTGGGGTCGAACAGGTATTGGCGGAAGTCCTGGTCGGACGTTTCCCCGGCGTTGGCGATCTTGAGCTTGCGTAGGGCTGCAAACGAGGCGCTGGTCATGACCATGTGTGTCGGGTTGACCTTGTTGCCCTGGGCGGTGGCGATGCCGTCGATGAGGCTGTCGGCGTCGGTGAGGTCCAGTGTGCCGGTGGCGATGCCGGTGGCTCGGAGGATGCCCTTGATGGTGTTCGAGGTGCCAGCACCGTCCCAGAGGGCCGCGTCGAGTGCGTTGCCAACGTCTGTAACGAGCCGCTGCTGTAGCACTGCATCGAGGCCGACGACGGACTGACGGATCAGCTCGTTGGACACCCGGACAAGCACCTTGAGGCTCTTCAGCGTTGAGGGCAGCAGGGTCACCTCATCGAATGCCACGTCGCCGTCAGTGATCTGGGCACCCTCGGCGACGAATCCGGCCGTAACGCCGTTGACGATGCGCGGCACCCGCACACTGTCGGAGCTGTCGATGATGACGGGACCGGAGGCCAGGAATGTGGACGCCTGTTCTAGCGGCTGCACGAGCAGGGAGGCGACCTGCGATTGCAGAAGCGTGGTGTTGGCACTGGTGAGTTCGATGGTCACGATTGAGTCCTAACGATGGTGTCGGTGGGGGAATCGACACGTCGCCAGGACGTCAATCGGGCGAGGGCGCCAGGCCCTACAGGGTTGAGTGTAGCGCGCTCAGGTCACATCTTTGAGGATTTGCAGCAGGCTCACCGGTTGCGATGCGCCGCCACGGTGACCCTGACCGATGTCCCCCGTGGGCTTGCGGGTGGCCAGATGCGGCTTGCGGGCAAGCAGATCGTCCACGGCGGCCGTCAGGGCGTCAGGGTCGTCGAGGTGGGTCTCGTCGAACGCCAGGTCGGTCGGATCTGCCAGTCTGCCGGTGGCCTTGACCATTTCGGTGTGCAGCCGTTGGGCGAGATCGTCGGCCCGCTGGGCACGCTGGCGGTAGCGGCCGTTCTCCTGGCGCAGATCCTCGACAACCTGACGCGGGAACGTCTCCGAGTCCTCGGTGGCAACAACGTCTTCTGAAGTCGTTGTTCCTTCGCTGGCGTCGGGGGTTGCATCTGGGATGTCGCCCTCGGTGTCGAGTGTGGTTGTCTCGTCGGTGGTCTCGCTCATGGTTCGGTCCTTTCGGTGTTGACGGGTGGGAGGCTGTTGAGGTCGTCGACAGCATCAGCAAGGGCGTTGGCCAGCTCGATGGTCTCGTCGGTGTCCATGCAGTACGTCATGCCACCGATGCGCAGCCGGATCGGCCGCCCGGATATCGGGGCCAGCCGCACGTTGTAGGCGAAGTCCCGCCCGCTAAGCCGCATTGGAACCACCTTGCGGTGCAGTGGTTCCCGACGCTTGCACCTTGGCTATCTCATCGTCGGAGAAGCCCAGCTTGGCCAGTGCGTAGTCCCTTGGCAGCAGACCAGCCTGGAACAGTTTCGTGACCGCGTCGGCCTCCTGGGCGACCGAGCGGGTGGCGGCATCAGCCCATTGGACCCTGACGTTGTCAATGCTGTTGGGGTCGCGGCCATCCCGCACAGCGATCATCAGCTTGCCGACGAGTTCCCAGGACCGGCCGAACGTCTGCTGACGGGCCTCCGCGCGGGCCGTGAGCGATGCCTCAGCGGCACGGAGAGCATCGGCCGAGGCCGGGTTGTCGGTGAACACTCCGACGTAATGAGCGGGCAGTGTGGATACCGCCATGATCTGGCCGAGGATGACCCGAACGCTGGCCTCGTAGGCTGCCAGATCCGCGGCTGGCAATTGGCCGAACTTCGCATTCTCATTCTCCGAGATCATCGCCCGGTGACCCTCGGGGATCGGGTTGGTTTCGACCATCACCGGCTGGCCATCCTCGTCGAGCACCGGGTTACCGTCGTCGTCGAGCACAGGTTCCTCGGCCAGTTCGATTCCGGTTGCGAATCGCCTTGGCCTAGCCGATGTTTCGGAACTGACCATCATATCGGCCAGGGATTTATTGAGTGCGTCCACCAGGCATTTCAGATCGTCTAGCTCGCTGCAACCGAAGTCACCGAGGATGCGATCAGTGTTGCGCAAGTTGGCGACCGGGACCACGCCCAGCGGGTTGGCGATCTCATCGACCACCTTGAACGCTGTCGGGGTCACGGTGCCGACCTGCTCGGCGAGTAGCCGCACGATCCGGTCAGGTAGGTAGACAACGGCATGAGTCCTGTTGGCGGGCTTCTCCTCCCAGCGTTTCAGTGCCGCGACGATCTGCCGGGTTCCGGGGTCGGTGAGTACCGCGACCTGCTTAGCGGACTCCACCGTGACGTTAGGCCGGCCGAACCGATCCGCCCAGACGATCACGAAACTATCGCCCATCAGCAAGGCCTCGCGGTGCGCGACACCGCTGGTTTGATCGAGGTCGTTGCGCAGCCAATCGGGCCACAGGCTGGCATCAGAGAAGCCGGTGATACGCAACCTCTCACTCAGTGCGGTGACGGCCAGGCGCGGGATGTTGGACGCCATGACTCCGAAGCGGTTGCCCAGCGCCACCTTGGCCTCCGGGCTCAGGAACGCCAACGGCTGGCGGCCGGTGTAGTAGCGGTCCAGCTCGGCGTAGCGGGCGGCCGGCTCATTGAGTCGTTGGATTAGTTGCAGCAGTACATCATTCATGCGACGAAGCTCCTTGCTTTCTTGCGATTCTTGTGGGTTGCGCGCCAGGTGGCGCGACTGTGGGCCATGACCAAACATGCGGCCAGGTCGATCTTGGGCGCTGTACGGGACCGTGACGCCTTGTCCAACCGCATCCCTCGCGAGTCCTCACGAATCACCGCAGCGGCCACGTGGGCGGCCAGCTTCGCGTCCCCGCTGTGGGTCAGCCGGCCGTTCACCGCGGCGCTGTAGAGATCGCCGGTCGCGGCCGTCAGACGTGACGGTGAGTGCGGGAACTCGACGATGGGCAGCTTCTCGGATTCCAGCACCTGCAGGGTGCGAGTCCAGCGGAACGGGTCGGCGATGATCTCGGATACCTGCCAGCGTCGGCATGCCGCGCGGATCTCGTCCTCCACCTCGACGACCGGCACCCGGTAATCGTCATCACCGCGCAGCCGCTCCCACACCTTGATCGTCTCGAAATGCGGCGTGGGCGAGACAGTCGCCGCCAACAGCGCCGTGGTGTCATCGCTGAACGAGCCATCGAGAGCGACGACCACCTCCCGGCCCGCGGGAATGCCGACGCCGGTACTGAGTCCGTCCCAGACCCCACTGGGCAGGAACGCATTGTCAGTCGCGCTGGCGAGCTGACACAGCCGAGCCCGCCGGAACGTGCTCTCTCGCACCTTCGGTGGCAGCAAGGCGTGCAAGGCGTCGCGGTGCAGAAAGTCATCCAACGCCGGGTTGGCCAGCTTCCAGCAGTGTTCGCAGTCCGGCGGGTGATCCTCGAAACCCGCTGCGCTGAACTCCCGCCACACCTGCGACCGGTCCTCGGGATGCTCGGCTGCATAGGCCCGCAGATCCAGGAGGACCTGATCGTCGAGCCTCGGTCCGGGCGTCCCGATGGCCACCACCACTGAGCGTTTCCTCTTGCCCTGGGCGAGCTGCACAACCTCGAAAAGGTCGCGGTTGATGACACCGGCCTCGTCGCAGATTGCCAGCACATAATCGAGCCCTTCCGCCCCAGCCGGTGACGCCGCGTACACGGCGAACGACGAGTCTGAGGAGGGCAGATACAAGCGCTCTTTGAACACCTGGCACCTGTTGGCAAGCTCGGGTGACAACTCGACCATGCGTCGGGCCGCCGAGAACGCCAGATTCGCCTGTTTCTCATCGACCGCGAACACCACCACGTTCGCACCGTCGCCCCAGCAGAAGAACACGTACAGCCCGATGGCCGCGTTCAACGTCGTTTTGCCCGACCCCCTCGGCAGCATCAGCCCTACCGTGCGAGCACCGGAGTCCAGCACGTCCCGCACGATGTCCATCTGCCACGGGCGAGGGTTGAGCTTCCCGCGGGAGTTCGTACCCTTCGGCACCCGAATGAACTTGTCGGCGAACGCAAGAAAACGCTCAGATTCCACCTCTGAGCTGGGGCGGAACGGCAACGGACTGTCATCAACTGCGGCCTTCGGGCCTGCCTTCACCTCATACCCCCCAAGGGTGTGTAATCGGCTTCTCGGCTGGGCGGTCCGACGTGGGCGTTTGCTCGGGGCGTCCCCCCACCTTCTGACCTGCGAATACTGTTGTGCTGCAGGGTATCTGGGCGTGCTTGGCCTCGTGCGTTGTTGCATGGTCCGCAGGTCACGTCAATGTCCTTGAGGCGTATGGCTTTACCTGCTGCTCGTCGTGCCCATGCCTCGGGTGAGTGGTCGGCCTGCAGGTTCTCAGCGCTGCCGCAGTCTGAGCACCAGGGCTGCAGCTTGCGGGCGCGCTGGCTGAGTCGCTCCCATGCTGAGTCGTATCCGCGATGCTCGGGGCAGCGGGTCGAGCCCGTAGGTCGGCCGCAATCGAGGCATGGTTTCAACGTCATCCGTTCTCCTCGGTGCCGAACTGGGTGATGCAAACCTCGAGCCACCGAATGCCGGCAGTCGATGTCAGCTCAGGCAGGACAAGCTCGAAGATGTCGAGCAGGCCGATGGTCAGCTCTACCGTGCGGCGGTGGGCGAAGGCATCACGCAGTGCCCGGTTCAGCTCGGGGATGTCATGGCGGGCGTGGGCGTCGAGCAGGCGGGAGACGCGGTTGACATCGCCGCCGAGGGTCTGGGGGTCAGTGGCCTCGGCCAGTTCTCCGATCTCCTTGACGAATCCCTCGATGTACTTGAGCCCCGTCTCACTGCGCAGTTCGAGCAAGGCATTGGAGTGGATGCCGAGGATGGCCAGGAACAGTTCGGTGACGCGGTTGGCCTCACCGGTTTCGTCGAGGATGGCCTTGATGGGCGCGCCGTGGCGGGCAAGCCCAAGAACGACGCGCCCATCAAGGCCATCCTCGACGCCGATCTGGACGGGAATGTCGTCGCCGACGGCGTCGAGGATGGCCTTGATGCCGTCGCGGTTGCCTCGGCGGTGGTGAATGGTGATTGCGGAGGCGCGTCGGGCGTCGGCGGCGTTGGGTTGGTCGGCGTAGTTCTCAGTCATGGTTGTGCCTTTCCGGTGGCGTGGTCGTAGGCGTGGATGGCTTGCCGTAGTGCGTGGATGTCTGTGGCGTCGAGGTCGTAGGGGCCGAGTTCGATGACCCATCCGGCGGCGTCGTTGTGGGCGAGTCGGACGCCCATCGAGCACCACGAGTCGATTTCGTCGATGTGCGGTGCGATGTAGCCGAATCCCTCAATGACGAATGGGTCTGCTGCACGAATAGGTGACATCTGAGTTGGCTTGCCCAGCATGGGCGGGCTGGAAGGATGTCCCCATGGCAAGGCCCTACCCCCGCGAGTTCCGCGACGACGTCGTCCGGGTCGCTCGCAACCGCGATGACGGTGTAACGATCGAGCAGATCGCCACCGATTTCGGAGTGCACCCGATGACGCTGCAGAAATGGCTCCGTCAGGCCGACATCGACGAAGGCACCAAGCCCGGCAAGAGCGCCAGCGAGTCCGGTGAGCTGCGCGAAGCCCGACGGCGGATCAAACTGCTAGAGCAAGAGAACGAGGTGCTGCGCCGGGCCGCAGCGTATTTATCGCAGGCCAATCTGCCGGGAAAAGGGTCTACCCGCTCGTGAAAGAGCTCGCCGCCGACGGGATCCCCGTCGCGGTGACGTGCCGGGTACTCAAGCTCTCCCGCCAACCGTATTACCGCTGGCTGGCCGACCCCATCACCGAGGCCGAACTCATCGAGGCCTACCGCGCCAATGCGCTGTTCGACGCGCACGCAGACGATCCGGAGTTCGGCTACCGCTACCTCGTGGAGGAGGCGCGCGATGCCGGCGAGCCGATGGCCGAGCGCACCGCATGGCGGATCTGCTCGCAGAATCGACTGTGGAGCGTGTTTGGTAAGAAACGCGGCAAGAACGGCAAAGTCGGGCCGCCGGTGCACGACGATCTTGTCGAGCGTGACTTCACCGCTGAAGGGCCAAATCAGTTGTGGCTCAGTGACATCACTGAGCACCGCACCGGTGAGGGCAAGCTCTACCTCTGTGCGATTAAGGACGTGTTCTCCAACCGGATCGTCGGCTACAGCATCGACTCC